>NZ_AUKO01000012.1:0-359955 GCF_000424785.1 Streptomyces sp. CNT360
GGGCACGACATCGCCGCCGTCGAGTCCGCCCTGCAGCGGGCCAAGCGGTTCGGCGGCCCGGTGCTGGTGCACTGCCTCACCGAGAAGGGCCGCGGCTATCAGCCGGCCCGCCAGGACGAGGCGGACCAGTTCCACGCGGTCGGCGTCATCCACCCCGACACCGGACTGCCGGTCAAGTCCTCCGGCGCCGACTGGACCTCCGTGTTCAGCGACGAGATGGTCCGGCTCGGCCGCGAGCGCGAGGACATCGTCGCCATCACCGCAGCGATGATGCGGCCCGTCGGGCTCCACGCCTTCGCCCAGGAGTTCCCCCAGCGGGTCTACGACGTGGGCATCGCCGAACAGCACGGCGCGGTCTCCGCCGCCGGGCTCGCCACCGGCGGCCTCCACCCCGTCTTCGCGGTCTACGCCACCTTCCTCAACCGCGCCTTCGACCAGTTGCTGATGGACGTGGCCCTGCACCGGTGCGGCGTCACCTTCGTCCTGGACCGCGCCGGGATCACCGGCTCCGACGGCGCCTCCCACAACGGCATGTGGGACATGTCCGTCCTCCAGTGCGTGCCCGGACTGCGGCTTGCCGCGCCGCGCGACGCCGAGCAGGTGCGCGCCCAGTTGCGGGAGGCCGTCGAGGTCGACGACGCGCCCACCGTGGTGCGCTACTCCAAGGGCGCCGTCGGCCCCGCGGTCCCGGCCGTGCGCCGGGTCGGTGGCATGGACGTGCTCCGCGAGCCCGCGGTCGCCGGCACCGCCGACGTCCTGCTGGTCTCGGTGGGTGCCCTCGCCCCCATGTGCCTGGAGATCGCCGACCTGCTCGACAAGCAGGGCATCACCACGACCGTGGTCGACCCCCGTTGGGTCAAGCCGGTCGACGCGGCCCTGCCGCCGCTGGCCGAGCAGCACCGCGTGGTCGTCACCGTCGAGGACAACAGCCGGGCGGGCGGCGTCGGCTCCGCCGTCGCGCAGGCGCTGCGGGACGCGGGCGTCGACGTGCCGCTGCGCGACTTCGGCATCCCGGAGCAGTTCCTGGACCACGGCACCCGCAAGGAGATCATGGCGGAGATCGGGCTCACCGCGCCCGCCATCGCCCGTCAGGTCACCGGTCTCGTCGCCAAGCTGGACGGCCGCGGCGCCGACCCGAGCGGCCCGCAGGTCGGTGCCTGGGAAGGCGCCACCCCCTCGTAACGGCCGCGCGGCGGACCCCTGCGGGCCGCCACTCCCGGCACACCGTGCCCCTCCGCCCCTTCCGGAAACGGAGGGCACGGCCGTGTGCCGGGGTGTGCCGGGGCAGGGGTACCGGCCGGGGCGTCTCTCGCTACATTGGGCGCATGCCGCTGTCCCGCACCGTCCGCGCCCCGCGACGACGCTCCGAGACGCAGCCCCCCACGGCGTACCGGACGCGGCTGCTCGTCACCCTGGCGGTGCTCACGGTCCTCACCCGGCTGCCCTCCTTCGCCCGCACCCCGTGGAACCCCGACGAGGGCTTCCTGGCGACGCAGGCGCGCCAACTGGCCCACGGCGGCGTCCTCTACGACACGGTGGTCGATCGCAAGCCCCCGCTGGTGCCCTGGCTCTACCGTGCCGCGTTCGCCCTGTTCGGGGACGACTCGCTGTGGCCGCTGCGGCTCGCGGCGATCGCCGCGGTGCTGGTGGGTGCCGCTCTGACCGCGTCCATCGCGGCGCGCCGCTGGGGCGAGCGGGCGGCCGGGGTGGCGGGCGTCTGCTACGTCTTGCTGTCCGTCGGCCTGAACCCGGAGGACACCCAGGCGGCGACCTTCGAGGTCTTCATGCTGCCCTGGACGGTGGCGGCCGTGTGGTGCGCGCAGCGGTCACGCTGGCTGGGGGCGGGGCTCGCCACCGCCGGCGCGGTGCTCTCGAAACAGACCGGCGGCGCCGTGCTGCTGCCGGTGCTCGCCGTGCTGTGGCAGCACCGTGCGGGGTGGACGGCGCTGGTGCGGCTCGGAGTGGGGGCGGCGCTGCCGATCGCGGGCATCGCCTGCGCCTTCGGTCCCGCCCGGTTCCTGTACTGGATCGCCACCGGTTCCGGCGCCTACCTCTCCGCCGACGGCGCGGGCCTCAAGCCCCTGCTGCGCGCCCTCGGCTTCCTCGGCCTGCTGCTCCTGGCGGCCCTTCCGCTCGTGGTGGCCCTCGTCCACGTCGTACGGCAGCGCACCGTCATCCCGGGCTCCGCCGCTGCCGGTCCCGGCGACGGCGCCGGTCCGGGTGGCGGTGACCGGCCGCGCGCCGGGCCGGACGACGCGGCCGGCTTCCGAACGCCGCTGGCCGGCACCTTCGACATGTGGGTCTGGCTCGCTGCCTCGTTCGCCGCCACCACCGTCGGCCTGCAGTTCTTCGGCCACTACTTCCTCCAGCTCGTCCCGCCCCTCGCCCTGCTGGGCGCCGCCGCGCTGCACGAGCTGTCGGCGCGGGCGGCGACGGCGGCGCTGACCGCCACGGCGGTCCTGGCGTGCGGGTACGTCGGCTGGGGCTTCACGGCGAGCCGCACCGAGCTGGACCACGCCCGCCGGGTGGCCGACACGGTGCGCGCCTACACCCAGCGCGGGGACCGGGTGCTGCTGTGGGGCATGCACCCCGAGGGCTACTGGCTCTCCCGGCGCCTGCCCGCCTCCCGCTACCTGACCGCCGGGTTCCTCACCAACTTCAGCGGTGGCCGCGGCGAGACACGGGTGGGGGAGCGGTACGCGATGGACGGCGCCTGGTCGCACTTCGAGCGGGATCTGCGACGGCGCAAGCCGGAACTGGTCGTCGACGACTCGCGGGGCAAGAAGTACGGCGTACAGCGCATCCCCACGCTCCGCCGCCACCTGGGCCGCCACTACGAGAAGGTCGCGACCATCGACGGCTCCGAGTTCTACCTGCGGACCGACCCGGACCCCCGTGACGCGGCCGCCGGGCGGGCCCCTGCCACCCGGTGAGAACGCCGCGAGCGCCGGGCGGGCCACCGCAACAGCGGCCCGCCCGGCGCTCGCCGGGACCGTTCCCAAAGCCGCCTGTCAGGCCGGGACGCTCGCGACCCCCGCCTCCAGGAAGCGGCGGCCCGCGACGCGTTCGCTGACGCCCTCGCGGTCGAGGTAGGGCGTGATTCCGCCGAGGTGGAACGGCCATCCGGCGCCGGTGATCAGGCACAGGTCGACGTCCTGCGCCTCGGCCACCACGTCGTCGTCCAGCATCAGCCGGATCTCCTCCGCGACGGCGGCCAGCGCCCGCTCCCGCACCTGCTCCTCGGTCAGTGCGCTCTGCCCGACCTGGAAGAGCTCGGCGACCTCCGGGTCCAGCTCCGTCGTGCCCGGCACGTACAGGTTCCGCTTGCCGGCCTCGACGACGCGGCCCAGGTTCTCCGAGACGCCGAACCGCTCAGGGAAGGCCGCGTGCAGGGTGCCTGCCACATGGTGGGCGACGGCCGGGCCGACCAGCTCCAACAGCTGGATCGGCGACATCGGCAGCCCGAGCGGTGCCAGGGCGCGGTCGGCGACCTCCACCGGGGTGCCCTCGTCGATGGAGCGCAGCACCTCGCCCAGGAACCGGGTCAGCACCCGGTTGACGACGAAGGCCGGCGCGTCCTTGACCAGTACCGCGCTCTTCTTCAGCTTCTTCGCCACGCCGAACGCCGTGGCCAGCGCCGCGTCGTCGGTCTCCGCACCGCGCACGATCTCCAGCAGCGGCAGGATCGCGACGGGGTTGAAGAAGTGGAAGCCCACGACGCGCTCGGGGTGCTTCAGCTGCGAGGCCATCTCGCTGACCGACAGCGAGGAGGTGTTGGTGGCGAGGATGGCGTGCTCGGGCACGGCCGCCTCGACCTCGGCGAACACCTGCTGCTTGACGCCCATCTCCTCGAAGACGGCCTCGATGACGAAGTCGGCGTCGGCGAAGGCGGTCGCCTTGTCCAGCGCACCGGTCACCAGGGCCTTGAGGCGGTTGGCCTTGTCCTGGTTGACGCGGCCCTTGAGCAGCAGCTTGTCGATCTCCTCGTGGCAGTAGGCCACTCCCTTGTCGACCCGCTCCTGGTCGATGTCGGTCAGCACGACCGGCACTTCGAGACGCCGGGCGAACAGCAGACCCAGCTGCGAGGCCATCAGGCCCGCACCGACGACACCGACCTTGGTGACCGGCCGCGCCAGGTCCTTGGACGGTGCGCCCGCCGGACGCTTGGCGCGCCGCTGCACCAGGTTGAAGGCGTAGATGCCGCTGCGCAGTTCGCCGCTCATGATCAGGTCGGCCAGCGCCTGCGTCTCGGCCTCGAAACCCTGCCGCAGATCGCCGCTCTTCGCGGCGGCGATGATGTCCAGCGCCCGGTAGGCGGCCGGTGCCGCACCGTGGACCTTGCTGTCGGCGACCGCCCGGCCGCGCTCGACGGCGGCGTCCCACGCCTCGCCGCGGTCGACCTCGGGCCGTACGACCTCGATCTCGCCCTTGAGGACGGCCGCGGTCCAGCGCAGCGACTCCTCCAGGAAGTCGGCGCCCTCGAACAGCGCGTCGGCGATGCCGAGTTCGTAGACCTGCGCACCCTTGAGCTGGCGGTTCTGGTTGAGCGAGTTCTCGATGATGACGCTGACGGCCCGCTCGGCGCCGATCAGGTTCGGCAGCAGTGCACAGCCGCCCCAGCCCGGTACCAGCCCGAGGAAGACCTCCGGCAGCGAGAAGGCAGGCAGCGCGGCGGAGACGGTGCGGTAGGTGCAGTGCAGCCCGATCTCCACGCCGCCGCCCATGGAGGCGCCGTTGTAGTACGCGAACGTGGGTACGGCCAGGTTCGCCAGCCGTACGAAGACGTCGTGGCCGCCCTTGCCGATGGCGGCCGCGTCCTCGTGCCGCTTCAGCAGCTCCACGCCCTTGAGGTCCGCGCCGACGGCGAAGATGAACGGCTTGCCGGTGACGCCGACGCCCTTGATCTCACCGTCCGCCGCTTCCTTCTCGACCTGGTCGAGCGCGGCGTCGAGGTTGGCCAGCGACTGCGGGCCGATGGTGGTCGGCTTGGTGTGGTCCAGGCCGTTGTCCAGCGTGATGAGGGCGAACCGGCCCGCCCCGCCGGGCAGGTCGAGGTGGCGCACGTGCGCCTGGGTGACGACCTCGTCAGGGAACAGCTCGGCCGCACCCTTGAGGAGTTCTGCTGTGCTGCTCACTTGTTGCCCTCCCAGTGGGGGTTCTCCCAGATGACGGTCCCGCCCATGCCGAAGCCGACACACATGGTGGTCAGGCCGTAGCGGACGTGCGGCTGCTCCTCGAACTGGCGGGCGAGCTGGTTCATCAGCCGGACACCGGAGGAGGCCAGCGGGTGGCCGAAGGCGATGGCGCCGCCGTACTGGTTGACGCGCGGGTCGTCGTCGGCGATGCCGTAGTGGTCCAGCAGGGCGAGCACCTGGACGGCGAAGGCCTCGTTGATCTCGAACAGGCCGATCTCGTCGATGGACAGCCCGGCCTTCGCCAGTGCCTTCTCGGTGGCCGGCACCGGGCCGACGCCCATGACCTCCGGCTCGACCCCGGCGAACGCGTAGGAGACCAGCCGCATCTTGACCGGCAGCCCCAGTTCGCGGGCCACGTCCTCGGCCGCCAGCAGCGAGGCGGTCGCACCGTCGTTGAGGCCGGCGGAGTTGCCGGGAGTGACCCGGCCGTGCGCGCGGAACGGCGTCTTGAGGCCGGCCAGCCCCTCCAGCGTGGTGCCCGGGCGCATCGGCTCGTCGGCGGTGGCCAGGCCCCAGCCAGTCTCCCCGCCCTCGGGCGAGGTGCGGCGGATGGAGACCGGCACCAGGTCGGGCTGGATCCTGTCGTTGGCGTACGCCTTGGCAGCCTTGTCCTGGCTGGCCACGGCGAACCTGTCCGCGCGCTCCTTGGTCAGGTGCGGGAAGCGGTCGTGCAGGTTCTCGGCGGTCATGCCCATGAACATGGCCGACTCGTCGACCAGCTTCTCCGAGACGAAGCGCGGGTTGGGGTCCACACCCTCGCCCATCGGGTGCCGCCCCATGTGCTCGACGCCGCCGGCCACGACCAGGTCGTAGGCGCCGAAGGCGATCGAGCCGGAGGTCGTCGTCACCGCCGTCATGGCGCCCGCGCACATCCGGTCGATGGAGAAGCCAGGGACGGTCTTGGGCAGCCCTGCGAGGATGCCGGCGGTGCGGCCCAGGGTGAGCCCCTGGTCGCCGATCTGGGTGGTCGCCGCGACGGCGACCTCGTCGATGCGCTCCGGAGGCAGGTCGGGGTTGCGGCGCAGCAGCTCACGGATGCACTTGACGACCAGGTCGTCGGCGCGGGTCTCGTGATAGATGCCCTTGGGGCCCGCCTTGCCGAACGGGGTGCGTACGCCGTCGACGAAGACGACGTCCCTTGCGGTACGAGGCACGTTGGCTCTCCTCCAGGTGCGGCCAGGGGTCGGTCGACCCCCATGCTACTTGTCGGTAACCGACTGGCAAGGGGCGCCCGGTGGGAGGGGCACACGTCACATCGGGCGGTACGCGGACCCCGCGCGCACCGGACCCCGCACGCGGCGCCGACAGGGCCGCTCCGACTGCCGGCTCACCCGGCACGGGCGGACTTCCGATGACAAGCCGGCTCCGAAGAGAGGTGCGTCCTCACTCCTGCGGGGCACTCAGCGCGGCACACAGCAGCTCCACCGTCTCGGCGATCTGCCACTCGCGGGCCCCCAGCTCGCGCAGCGCACCCGCCACCGAGTCGGCACAGATCACCGCCGGGGGCTCCCAGCACAGGCGGCGCACCGTGTCGGGGGTCAGCAGGTTCTCCTGCGGCAGGTTCAGCTCCTCCGCGTGCTGGGTGACCGCGGCACGGGCTGCCGACAGCCGGGCCGCGGCCGCCGGGTCCTTGTCGGCCCAGGAGCGGGGTGGCGGCGGACCGTTGGTGGCCTGGCTCTGCTGCGGCAGCTCCGCCTCGGGCAGCCCGCGGGCCCGCTCGACAGCGGCCTGCCACTGGTCGAGCTGCTTGCGTCCCATCCGCTGGCCGTACCCGGGCAGCGCCGACAGCGCCCGCGCGCTGGTCGGCATCGCCAGTGCGGCCTCCACGATCGCCGCGTCGGTCAGCACCTTGCCCGGCGAGACGTCCCGCTTGCGGGCCACCGCGTCCCGCTTGAGCCACAGCTCCCGTACGGCCGCCATCTGCCGGCGCCGCCGCACCTTGTGCATGCCCGACGTCCGACGCCACGGATCCTTGCGGGGCGGCGGGGCGGGGGCGGCGGCGATGGCCGCGAACTCCTCCTGCGCCCACTCCAGCTTGCCCTGCCGGGACAGCTCGTCCTCCAGGGCGTCCCGCAGGTCCACCAGCAGCTCCACGTCCAGCGCCGCGTACCGCAGCCACGGATCGGGCAGCGGGCGGGTGGACCAGTCCACGGCGGAGTGCCCCTTCTCCAGGGCGTAACCGAGCACGTTCTCCACCATCGCGCCCAGCCCCACCCGGGCGAAACCGGCGAGCCGCCCCGCCAGCTCGGTGTCGAAGAGCCTCGTCGGCCGCATGCCTATTTCCCGCAGACACGGCAGGTCCTGCGTGGCGGCGTGCAGCACCCACTCGCTGCCCGCCAGTGCCGCGTCCAGGCCCGACAGGTCGGGGCAGGCCACGGGGTCGATCAAAGCGGTGCCGGCGCCCGCGCGGCGCAACTGCACCAGGTAGGCCCGCTGCCCGTACCGGTAGCCGGACGCCCGTTCCGCATCGACGGCCACCGGTCCGGTGCCGCCCGCGAAGGCCTCCGTCACCCGGGCCAGCTCCTCGGCCGAGGCGGTCACGGGCGGGATGCCCTCGCGGGGTTCCAGGAGCGGGACCGGCGCCGGGGCGGAGTCCTGGACGGGGGCCTGAGCTGCGGGGGCTGCTGCGGTCTCTTGGGCGTCGGTCACCAGTCAAGGGTAGCCGCGTGCACACGCGGCCGGGCGCCCGCCGACGGAACGTTACGTCGAGGGCGCCCGGAAAGCCGAACGGTGGGGGAGACAGGGGAGAGGGGTCAGTGGATGATGCCGGTCCGCAGTGCGACGGCGACCATGCCCGCGCGGTCGCCGGTGCCCAGCTTGCGTGCGATGCGGGCGAGGTGGCTCTTGACGGTGAGTGCCGAGAGGCCCATCGAGACGCCGATGGCCTTGTTCGACTGCCCCTCGGCGACCAGGCGCAGCACCTCGACCTCGCGGCCGGACAGTTCCCGGTAGCCGCCGGGGTGTCCGGGACCGCCGGGTCCGCCGCCGGGCCTGCGGTGCATCCGTGCGGCAGCCGCCGCACCGATGGGGGCCGCGCCGTGCCGGGTCGGCATGGCACCGCCAAGGTTGGTACGGGTACCGGTGACGACATAGCCCTTGACGCCGCCGGCCAGCGCGTTGCGTACGGCGCCGATGTCGTCGGCCGCGGACAACGCCAGCCCGTTGGGCCAGCCTGCGGCTCTGGTTTCCGACAGCAGGCTCAGGCCGGAGCCGTCGGGCAGGTGCACGTCGGCCACGCAGATGTCGCGTGGATTTCCGACACGGGGACGGGCCTCCGCGATGGACGACGCCTCGATCACGTCCCGCACCCCGAGAGCCCACAGATGGCGGGTCACGGTGGAGCGGACACGGGGGTCGGCCACGACGACCATGGCCGTCGGCTTGTTCGGGCGGTAGGCGACCAGGCTTGTGGGGTGCTCAAGAAGAACAGACACCGGGCCTCCTGGAGGAGTGGCTGTGGGGGACGGAACCGACGAGTCGGATATTCCGTGTGAAGGGTCACAGACTCCTTCGGCACCTTCTCCTCACCTCTTTAGAGAAAGATCACGAATTAGTGACCTGAATTTCTCCCTCCTCTTTCCGGCTTCATTTCTCCCGGCGAAAACATTCCTTTGTCTACACAGAGACCGCAGAGAGTGCCGTGGCAATTCACGAAGGTTCTTTGTAGACAAAACGCCGTACTGTCCTCACCCCGCGGAGCCGTAGGGGCTCCGGGGGCCGTGGGGCTGCGGGGGAGCGGACACACAAAGCGCCGCGCCGACGAGAGGGCTCTCGTCGGCGCGGCGCCGGGAAACGATGGGGGCCGTGTGTCAGTGCGGTCCTCTGCGCTGCGGGAGCTGCACCACGGAAGTGTTCTCGCCGGTCTCGGGCGGCAACCCGGCGCATTGGCAGAGCAGTTCGCACCAGGCCGTCAGATGCGCTGAGGTGTCCGGGGTGGTGCCCTCGGGTGTCCAGCTCGCGCGGATCTCCAGCACCTCCTCGGCGGGGCGGTCCGCGAGCCCGCCGAAGAACGCCGAGCTGGAGCGCGTCACCGTCCCGCTCGGTTCCGTGTACCCGGCACCCCGCGCCTCCAGGGCCCCGCTCAGCCACGACCAGGTCACCTCCGGAAGCAGCGGGTCGCCGGCGATCTCCGGCTCCAGCTCGGCCCGGCCCAGGGTGACCACCCGGAAGGTGCCCCGCCAGCCCTCCTGCCCTTGCGGGTCATGCAGCAGCACGAACCGCCCGTCCGCCAGCTCGACGCCCGCGTCCTCCGGTGCGGTCACCGCCGCCTCCAGCGCGAACGCGTACGGTGCCAGCCGCTTGGGCGGCGGCAACGGGGAGATCCGTACCTCGGGGCGCGGTCGCGTCTCGCTCAGCGCGGTGACGGCCGCCCGGAAGGGTGACGGGAAGGACTCCCCGCCGCCACCGTCCACGCCGCCCGTCCCGCCGGTGTCTTCCACTCCGCCGAAGCCTCCCGTCCTCGCTGCCCGACCCGACGTCATGGGTCCGAAGAGTAGGCCGCGGCCACGCCTCATGCCGGTAGGGACACCCCGTTCGGCCGTGGGAGACTTCCTGACGTGAGTGGAGACGACCGCCCTGTGGGCCAACCGACGCAGACACCGAACGCCCCGGCCGCTCCCGGCCGGGGAGCCGCGCGGGACTCGGCGTTCCTGCGCGCGTGCCGCCGGGAGCCGGTGTCGCACACGCCGGTGTGGTTCATGCGGCAGGCGGGCCGTTCCCTGCCCGAGTACCGCAAGGTGCGCGAGGGCATCGCCATGCTGGACTCGTGCACGCGGCCCGAACTCGTCGCCGAGATCACCCTCCAGCCCGTACGGCGGCACAAGGTGGACGCGGCGATCTACTACAGCGACATCGTCGTCCCCCTCAAGGCCATCGGCGTCGACCTCGACATCAAACCCGGCGTCGGCCCGGTGGTGGAGAAGCCGATCCGCAGCCGCGCCGACCTCGAACGGCTCCGGACGCTGGAGCCCGAGGACGTCGGCTACGTGACCGAGGCCATCGGCATCCTCACCCGCGAACTGGGCAGCACCCCGCTGATCGGCTTCGCCGGTGCGCCCTTCACCCTGGCCAGCTACCTGGTCGAGGGCGGACCCTCCAAGAACCACGAGCGGACCAAGGCCCTCATGTACGGGGACCCCGAGCTCTGGGCCGACCTGGTGGACCGGCTCGCCGACATCACCGCCGCCTTTCTCAAGGTCCAGATCGAGGCCGGGGCCGGCGCGGTACAGCTCTTCGACTCGTGGGTCGGCGCGCTGGCCCCCGAGGACTACCGGCGCAGCGTCCTGCCCGCCTCGGCGAAGGTGTTCGAGGCCGTCGCCCCCTACGGAGTGCCCCGCATCCACTTCGGCGTCGGCACCGGCGAGCTCCTGCGCCTGATGGGCGAGGCGGGCGCCGACGTCGTGGGCGCCGATTGGCGGGTGCCGGTGGACGAGGCGGCCCGCCGGGTCGGCCCCGGCAAGGCGATCCAGGGCAACCTCGACCCGGCGGTGCTGTTCGGTCCCCGGGAGGCCGTGCACAGCCAGGCGGCGCACATCCTTGAGGCCGCGCGCGGGCTGGACGGGCACATTTTCAACCTGGGCCACGGAGTGCTGCCCGACACCGACCCCGCGGCCCTGACGGACCTGGTGGCCTACGTGCACGAGCGGAGCGCTCGCCGCTGAGCGCCTGCCTGTCCGCTCGACCGATGGGCTCGACGGTCTCGTCCGACCGCGGGGCAGGCCGGCTCGGTCAGGTGGGGCCGGGGGGAACCGGCGTGCCGGGCAAGCCAGTTGGTCCGTGCCGGCGCGTGCCCACCGGGGCCCGCGCCCACCGGGATCACCGGACGGCTGCGGTCGCCTTTCGGGCGGCGACCAGGACCGGGTCCCACACCGGGCTGAACGGCGGGGCGTAGCCCAGGTCGAGGGAGGTCATCTGCTCCACCGTCATGCCCGCGTGGAGCGCGACCGCCGCGATGTCCACCCGCTTGCCCGCGTTCTCGCGGCCGACGATCTGGACGCCGAGCAGCCGTCCCGAGCGGCGCTCGGCGATCATCTTGACGTGCATGGGGCGGGTTCCCGGGTAGTAGCCCGCCCTGGTCGTGGACTCGATCAGCACGCTCTCGAAGCGCAGCCCGACCGCCGTCGCCTGCGCCTCCAGCAGGCCCGTCCTGGCGATCTCCAGGTCGCACACCTTGCTGACGGCCGTGCCCACCACGCCGGGGAAGGTGGCGTAGTCGCCGCCGATGTTCCGGCCGATGACCTGGCCGTGCTTGTTGGCGTGCGTGCCCAGCGGCACGTGCTGGGCACGGCCGGAGACCAGGTTGAGGACCTCCACGCAGTCGCCGCCCGACCAGATGTTCTGGTGGCCCCGCACCCGCATCGCCAGGTCGGTCAGCAGCCCGCCCGACTCACCCAGCGGCAGCCCCGCCTCCCGGGCCAGCTCCGTGGCGGGGCGCACTCCCAGGCCGAGCACGACCACGTCCGCCGGGTACTCGGCGTCCTCGGTGGCCACACCGCGGGCCCGCCCGCTCTCGTCCGTCAGCACCTCGGTGACGCCGGCGCGCAGCACCGTCTCGATGCCCAGGGAACACATCGCCTCGTGCACGAGCTCGCCCATGTCGGGGTCGAGAGTGGACATCGGCTGCTCGGCCTTCTCCAGTACGGTCACCCCGTAGCCGCGTTTGACGAAGGCCTCCGCCATCTCCACACCGATGTAGCCCGCGCCCACGACCACGGCTCGGCGTGCCCCGTCACCTCCTCGCCCGCCGCCCCGCTCGATCCGCTGCTCCAGCGCGTCGAGCAGCCGTTGGCCGTCCTCCAGCGTCTGCACCCCGTGCACCCCCTCGGCGTCGATGCCGGGCAGCGGAGGGCGTGTCGGGACGGCGCCGGTGGCCAGCACCAGGTGGTCGTAGCCCTCCCAGCGTTCGGTGCCCGACTCGTCCCGCACCCGCACCCGCGCGCCGTCGACGTCCAGCTCGACCGCCTCGGTGCGCATCCGCAGGTCGAGGCCGCGTGAGCGGTGCTCCTGGGGGGAGCGGGCGACCAGATCGTCCCGCTCGTGGACGTCGCCGCCCACCCAGTAGGGGATGCCGCAGGCCGAGTAGGAGGAGAAGCGGCCCCGCTCGAAGGCGACGATCTCCAGCTGTTCCGGTGTCCTGAGTCGGCGTGCCTGTGAGGCGGCGGACATGCCCGTCGCATCGCCGCCGATGACCACCATCCGTTCCGCCGCCGCCATGGCCGCGCTCCCTTCGCCGTTCCGCTTCCGCATCCGTACCCGCGTTCGCTGCCCTCGGTACGCCGCGGCTCTGTCACTGCCTGCGCCGCTGTTCCGTGTCGCTGTCGTGTGCCGCTGCCCGTGTCGGTTACCACCGGGGCCGTCGCCGACTCCTGTCTCCTTTCTCTCCTTCCGACCCGCCACCAGGCCCGACGTCATGCACCTCCAACGGCTCTGCGAGACTGGCGATATGCACGTACTTGTCATCGGAGGCGGCATCTCCGGGCTGGCTGCCGCGCACCACCTGCTGGAGGGCGGCGCGCGGGTCACCGTGCTGGAGGCCTCGGACCGGCTCGGCGGCAAGCTGCGTGTGGGCAGTATCGCGGGTGCGGTCCAGGTGGATCTGGGTGCCGAGTCGATGCTGGCGCGCCGCCCCGAGGCGGTGGAGCTGGCGCGTGCCGTGGGGCTCGGCGAACAGCTCGGGCCGCCGTCCGTGGCAGGCGGTGCGCTGTGGACCCGTGGTGCCGTGCGCCCCATGCCCAAGGGCCACATGATGGGCGTGCCCGGCGATCCCGCAGCTCTGGCGGGGGTGCTCTCCGACGAGGGGCTGGCGAGGATCGCGCAGGACGAGACGCTGCCCCGTACCGAGATCGGTGCAGACGTGGCCGTGGGCGAGTACGTCGCCCGGCGGCTCGGCCGCGAGGTCGTCGACCGGCTCGTGGAGCCGCTGCTGGGCGGGGTGTACGCCGGTGACGCGTACCGCATCTCGATGCGCGCAGCGGTGCCGCAGCTCTACGAGGCGGCACGCGGCGAGCGCTCGCTGCTGGCCGGGGTGCGCGCCGCGCAGGAGCGGGCCGCTGCCGCGCCGCAACGCGACGGGCCGGTCTTCCTGGGCATCGAAGGCGGTATCGGCCGGCTGCCCGGTGCCGTGGCCGACGCGTGCACGGCCAAGGGCGCCGCCATCCGGCTGAACACCCCCGTGCGCGAGCTGCGCCGTACCGCGGACGAGGACGGCTGCCGGTCCTGGACGGCCGTCACCGACCAGGAGGCCGTGCACGCCGAGGCGGTGGTGGTGGCCGTACCCGCGCCGGCCGCCGCGCCCCTGCTCGCCCCGCACGCGCCGGCCGCCGCCGGTCGGCTGGATCGGGTGGACCACGCGTCGATGGCGCTGGTCACGCTCGCCTTCCGCAGCGCGGACGCGAGCGGGCTGCCGGACGGCAGCGGCTTCCTGGTGCCCCCGGTGGACGGGCGCGCCATCAAGGCCGCCACCTTCTCCTCCCGCAAATGGGGCTGGGTCGCTGGGCAGGACCCGTCCCTGTGCGTCCTGCGCACCTCGCTCGGCCGCTTCGGTGAGGAGCAGGTGCTGGAGCGGGACGACGCCGCACTGGTCGAGCTGTCGCTGCGCGACCTGCGCGCCGCCACCGGAGTGGACGCGCGTCCCGTCGACACTCTCGTCACCCGCTGGTACTCCGGGCTGCCGCAGTACCCGGTCGGTCACCTCGAACGGGTCGCCGCCACCCGGGAGGCCGTCGCAGCGGTGCCCGGCCTGGCCGTGGCCGGGGCCGTGTACGAGGGCGTGGGCATCCCCGCCTGTGTCGCGAGTGGACGGCGGGCCGCCCGAAGCCTCCTGGAGCAGACCCTCTTCCCCGGGCCGGGGGAGAACAGCGAACGAGAACGGTGAGAAGAGAAGCCATGACCGACGACGCACCGCACAAGGCCCCCAACGCGGGCAAGAAGGCGAAGGATCTCAACGAGGTCATCCGCTACACCCTCTGGTCCGTCTTCAAGCTGCGCGACGTGCTGCCCGAGGACCGCGCCGGGTACGCGGACGAGGTGGCGGAGCTGTTCGACCAGCTCGCCGCCAAGGACGTCGTGGTCCGCGGCACCTACGACGTCTCGGGGCTGCGCGCCGACGCGGACGTCATGATCTGGTGGCACGCGGAGGAGTCCGACGCCCTCCAGGACGCCTACAACCGCTTCCGCCGCACCAAGCTGGGCCGTGCGCTGGAGCCGGTCTGGTCGAACATGGCGCTGCACCGTCCCGCCGAGTTCAACAAGTCCCACATCCCGGCCTTCCTCGCCGACGAGGAGCCGCGCGCCTACGTGAGCGTCTACCCCTTCGTCCGCTCCTACGAGTGGTACCTGCTGCCCGACGAGGACCGCCGCCGGATGCTCGCCGACCACGGCAAGATGGCCCGCGGCTTCCCCGACGTGCGGGCCAACACCGTGCCCGCGTTCTCACTGGGCGACTACGAGTGGATCCTCGCCTTCGAGGCGGACGAGCTGTACCGCATCGTCGACCTGATGCGGCACCTGCGGGGCTCCGAGGCGCGGCGTCACGTGCGGGAGGAGATCCCCTTCTTCACCGGCCGCCGCAAGCCGCTCTTTGAACTGGTGGCCGGGCTGGCGTAGCCCTCGGCCCCGCACAGCAACTCCGATCCCGCTCAGCGGGCGGCCCGCGTGTTGGAGACCGGCCTGGTTCCCGCCCGGTGCCGCCCGTCCGGGTCCGGCTCCGGGCGGGCGGCGCACTCGGCGTGGGAGCCGGGCGTCCTGCCCTGGAGCAGGTACCGCTCCAGGTGCGCGTCCACGCAGGGGTTGCCGCCGCTCACCCCGTGGTTGCCCGCGCCGCGCTCGGTCACCAGCGACGACCCGGCCAGCCTGCGCCGGGTCTCCACCGCTCCCTGGTACGGGGTGGCCGCGTCGCGGGTGGCGGCCACCAGCAGCGTCGGGGGCAGCTCCCCCGGCCGGGTGCCGACCTCCAGCGGCCGGGAGGGTGCGCTCTTCCAGTAGGCGCACGGCAGGTTCATCCACGCGTTGTCCCAGGTGTTGAAGGGGGCGACGGCGGCGGAGGCGGTGTTGTCCACGTCCCAGCGGCCCCAGTCGCGCGGCCACGGCGCGTCCTGGCACTCGACCGCGTTGTAGACGGCGTTCCCGTTCTCCTCGCTCTTGGCCGCCGCCTTGTCCGGCGCGGCCACCTTCACCAGCAGCTCCGGGTCGCCCGCCAGGTACGCGGAGAGCACCTGCGCGTACGGTGCCCAGAGCGCGTCCGCGTACCCGGTGTCCAGGAAAGCGGCGCCCAACTCCTTGGGGCCGACCGTGCCGCCCGCCGGGCGTTGGCGTACCGCCGCCCGTGCCCGGTCGAAGGAGTCCTGCACCTGCCTGGCGTCGCGCCCCAGGTGGTAGGTGTCGTCGTGGGCGGCCACCCACCGCTTCCAGTCGCCCCAACGCTGCTCGAAGCTCCGGTTCTGGTCGAGGTTGGCCTGGTACCACACGCTGCCGGGCGAGGGGTCGACCACGCTGTCCAGCACCAGCCTGCCGACGTGGCCGGGGAAGAGCGTCGCATAGACCGAACCGATGTACGTCCCGTACGAGACACCCAGGTAGTTCACCTTGCGCTGCCCCAGCGCGGCCCGCAGCACGTCGAGGTCCCGGGCGTTGTTCGGCGTCGTGTAGTGCTCCAGCTTCTCCGGCTGCGCCCGGGCACAGCCCTGCGCGTAGGCCGCGGCCCGCTGC
Organism: Streptomyces sp. CNT360; assembly: GCF_000424785.1. NCBI lineage: Bacteria > Bacillati > Actinomycetota > Actinomycetes > Kitasatosporales > Streptomycetaceae > Streptomyces > Streptomyces sp. CNT360. The sequence goes on from NZ_AUKO01000012.1 coordinate 15,900, forward strand.
CTCATCGTCTGCTTGAACGCGGGGGAGGGGTGCCGGGGCGAGGGGTTGGGCCCCTTGCCGAACTCCTTCGGGTCCTGGCACGAGAGCGGGTCGGAGCGGCCGACGCCGCGCGGTGCGTAGCCGACGAAGTCGAAGTGGCCGGCCAGGCGCTTCCACACCCCGCCCAGCTTCGGGTAGCGGGGGAAGCTCATCCCGCTGCCGCCGGGACCGCCGGGGTTGTAGAGCAGCGGGCCCCGCCTCTCGCCGGGCTCGCCGGTGGCGCGGGCCCTGCTGACGGTGAGGGAGATGCGCTCGCCCTCCGGCTCCGCGTAGTCGACGGGTACCCGTACCGTGCCGCACTCGATCGGGTCGGGCAGCTGCTCCTCGGCGGGGCACTTGTGCCACCGGATGCCCGCCGCCCGGGCCTGCGCCGCCGCCCTGGCCACCCCGGCCGCCTGCGGCGTCCCGCCGGGCGGCTGCGGGGCGGAGGACGCCGCCACCGGGGCCGCCACCGCCGCCGTGAGAGCCAGAGCCCCGACCGTCGCCGTCATCACCGCTGCACGCACTGTGGGCTCCCTGGCACTCGTCGCTGTCACCCCGTCAGCCGTGCCGCTGCGCACCGCTGTTCATATCGGATGCTCAACCGCTCATACGTCGATGTAAAGCAGCACCCCGGGGTGTCGCGCAGCGCCCCTCGTACGGCCTCAGCGCGTCACTCGGCGGCGGGCAGGGGCCCGGACTCAGCGCGGTGCGGGCCCCGTCCGGTGGCGGTGCCAGCGCTTGAGGCTCCGGCGGCGAGACCGTCCCAGGCCGCCCTGCTCCAGGGCGAACGCGGCGAAGTGGAGGGCGTCCCACCGGTGGTTGCCGTCCTGCGGGCGGCCTGCCGCGTACGCCGCGAACAGGCGGTGGTACGCCTCCTCGCCGAGGATCTCCACGAGCTCCGGCGCCACCTTCGCCACGACTCCGGCCCGCTTGGCCCGCAGCGCCCTGGCCTGGATCGCGATGCGCTCGGTGTCGAAGCCGGGCGGCACCGGAGCCCCGGCCACCAGGGACGCGAGCAGCTCGGCCTGGGCCAGCCCCACACGCTCCCGCGCCGCCTCAGACACGCGCCCCCTCCCGTACGCTGCGCACGGCTGCCAGCTCGGCCGCCAGCTCCGCGACGGGTGGGAAGTTCTCGTCCCGCTCCAGCAGGACGCCCGGCGGAACGGTCCTGGCGCAGAGCTGTGCCAGCACCTCCAGCACCGGGCGGGTCACCGGATGTCCGTGGCTGTCGTGCCAGACCCCGTCCCGCTCGACGCCGCCCGCCACGTGCACGTACGCGAGGGCCTCCAGCGGCAGCCGGTCCAGCGCGGCGGCGGGGTCCTCGCCGCGGTTGACGTGGTTGGTGTGCAGGTTGGCGACGTCGATCAGCAGCCGTACGCCGGTGCGCTCGACCAGCTCGGCCAGGAACTCGCCCTCGCTCATCTCCTCGCCGGGCCAGCTCAGCAGCGCCGCGATGTTCTCCACGGCCAGCGGTACCGGCAGGCTCTCCTGCGCGATGCGGACGTTCTCGCACAGCACGTCCAGGGCGTCCCGCGTCCGGGGCACCGGCAGCAGGTGCCCGGCCTCCATCGGCGGATATCCCGTGCCGGCGCCGCCCGCGCGGACGAACGCGATGTGCTCGGTCACCAGCGGTGACCCCAGCGCCTCGGCGCGCGCGGCGAGGGCGGCGAGCCGCTCGGGGTCGGGACGCCCGGCACCCCCGAGGCCGAGCGCCACCCCGTGCGGCACCACCACGGTGCCGCGCGCCCGCAGCCGCTCCAGGGAGTCGGGGAGGTGGTCAGGACAGAGGTTCTCGGCCACGACCTCGACCCAGTCGATGCCCGGCAGCTCCTCGATGCCGTCGGCGATCTCGGGTCGCCAGCCGATGCCGGTGCCCAGCCAGTCCATCTTCCGCCTTCCGCCCCTTCGGTGACCCCCTGCGGCCCCCGTGCGGCCGCAAGCAACTCCTGCTCCGCACCACGGGCTGCCATGCGTCCGGTCCGCTCGTTCAGAGCGAAACTTGAGGTTCCCGCCGACTGCGCGCTCCGCACTCCCCGCCGGGCGCGCGGCTCAGTCGTTCTTCCTGCCCGCCCCGGCGTCACCCGGCGGGGAGCCGCTGGGGGCGGAGACCTCCACGAACTCGGCGCGTTTCTTCTCGGTGAGCCTGAGGATCGGCACCGCCTTGTTGCGCGGGTCCCCGCTGTTGCGGAACGAGAGGAAGCCGCTCCCGCCGGGCACCCGCCCCTCCAGGTTCATCGTGCGGAACGTCCGGCTCACGGACTCGCCGGTCACCTCGCCGCCCCACTGCGCGGCCATTCCCCCGGCGGGCCGCCGTCAGCACCGCGTCGTGGACCATGACGGCCTGCCCGTCGTCCCGGGTGTCACGCGGGGACCGCACCACCGCGGGGCGCCCGCCGCACCCCGTCCGCGGCGGTCAGCGCGCCTCGCCGGGAGCTCGGCCCGCGGGCGGTCGCCACTCCACGGCGACGGTCGCACCGGGGGCGATCTCCGTGTAGCCCGCGTCGTGGACGACGGGCAGCCCGCCGCCGGTCAGCTCCGCCCAGTGCGCGGCGTCCCGTGCCGGACGGACCGCGAGCGGGAAGCCCGCGTCGCGCCATGCGGTGCGGGCGGCATCGTCCAGCTCCCACCAGGCGAGCTGCGCCCCGTGTCCGGCCTGCGCCATCGCCTTGCCCGCCGACATCCCCAACCCGGGGTTCAGCCACAGCACAGGCGTCCCCGGGGCCGGCGCGGCCACGGGCGCGGTCTCGGCCAGATCGGTGCCCGAGACCTGGAGCCGCGCCAGCTCCTTGGGCCAACTGTCCAGCGGGACGGGCGGGAAGACGCGCACCTCGGCGCCGTCCCCCGTCACCGTGAGACCCTCCAGCGGCTGGGTGCGCCGCCATTCGGCGCCGCGCGCCCGCCGTACCACCTTGCGGATCTGCGAGTCCTCCCACAGCCGCACCCGCCTGTGCCACGCGCCGCCCTCGTCCACCGTGCGCGGGTCGGACAGCATCAGCAGCACGGCACGGGCGGCCGTTTCCAGCGCGTCGGTGCGGGAGGGCGGGTCGGCCCGCTCGATACGGACGACGAGCGGCAGCACATGGCGTGCGGGCCCGGACTCGCCCCGCTCGGCCTGCGGCCCGGTCGCCGGGTCGGGCTGCGAGGCGGCGGCGGAGACCGCGGAGGGGGAGGTGGCGGGGTCGGCGGCGGGAACAGTCACCCGTTCAGTCTGCCAGCGGCTACCGTCACCCCCATGAGCTGGGCTGTGGAGCTGGAGGGCGTGGGGTGCCGCTACCGCGCGGGCGGCCCCTGGGTGCTGCGCGACGTCGACCTGGAGGTACGGGCGGGCACTCTGCTGCGGGTGGAGGGCGGCAACGGCAGCGGAAAGTCCACCCTGCTGCGGCTGCTCGCCGGGGTCGACACCCCGGCCGCCGGCCGGGTGCGCGGCCTCCCCCCGACGCGCGGATACGTTCCCGAACGCTTCCCCGCCGCCCTGCCGCTGACCGCCCTCGCCTACCTGACCCATCTCGGGCGCGTACGCGGCCTGCGGCGGCGGGCGGCCGCGGGCGAGGGAGCGCACTGGCTGGAGCGTCTCGGCGCGGGACCGTACGCCCGTACGCGGATGCGGGAACTGTCCAAGGGCAGCAGCCAGAAGGTGGCCGTCGCCCAGGCCCTCGTCGGACACCCCGCTCTGCTGGTGCTCGACGAGGCGTGGACCGGACTCGACCGGGCCGCGCGTGCGGTCCTCGACGACGTCGTACGGCAGCGGGTCGCCACCGGCGGCTCCGTCGTCTTCGTCGACCACGATCCGGCACGGCTGGCGGGGGAACCCGACGCGGCCGTACACGTCGCGGCGGACGGCACCGTGACGCCTGCCCCGGTGGCGTCGTCCCCCGCCCGCGCGGCCCCGCGTCCCCCGACGGCCCGTATCGAGGCGCGGGGCACGCCGGGCGCCGGCCCACCCGCCGGGCTGCCCGGGGAGGCCCACTGCCGGGTGACTGCGGACGGGACCCTCACGATGACCGTTCCCGCCGCCGCCTCGGACGCCGCCCTGCGCGTGCTGCTGGCGGCCCGCCCCGGCTGGCACGTGCGCTCGCTGCGGGAGGACCGTGAAACGGCTCCCGCCCGGGAGGACGTCTGCACGCCGGCCCTCCCCGAGGACGGCGGTGCGCCGCCCCTGCGGGAGAACCTGCGGGAGAACCTGCGGGAGAACCTGCGGGAGAAGAGGCATCCGCGTTCCGTGTCCCGGGGGGGGAGAGGGCCCCATGAGAGCGATGCTCGCGCTGACGCGCTATCAGCTCGCCGTCCTGGCACGGTCCCAGCGCTGGTCGGCGCCGCTGCTGCTGTACGCGGGGCTGCTGGCGGTCGGCGTCGACGCGGGGCAGCCGGTGCTCGACTCCCTGGGCCTGGCAGCCGCCGTGCTGCTGCCGACCGCCGCCTGGCTGGTACGGATCGGGGTGACCGGCGAGCCCGAGGCGGCCCGGCACTGCGCGGTGGCCGCCGTGGGCGCCGCCCGCGTCCACCTCGCGCAGGTCGCCGCCGGGGCGGCGACCGCGCTGGTGTTCGGCTGCGCCGCCGTGGCCGTGGTGACGTGGGCGAGCGCGCCGCGGACCGGCAGCGGCACAGCCGTGCCGACCGGCCCCGCCCTCGCAGCAGGACTCTGCTCGGTGCTGACGTGCACCCTGGTCGGTGCTGCGGTCGGCGCCCTGTGCAACCGCCCGCTGATCCGGGCGCGCGGCTACACCGTGGTGGCGACCGTGCTGGGAGCCGTAGCGGCCCTCGTGGTGGGGGTCTCACCGGCCAACGCGGCCGTCACCGACCTGGTGCACGCCTCCGCCCACGGTGCCCCGCACGTCCCCTGGACGCCCCTGCTGGGTGCCGTCCTAATCGCGGGGCTCGCCGCCTGCGCGGCCTGCACCGTGGCGGCCCGCCGCCCGTGAGGGGGCCCGCCCGTCCGGCGGACCGGGGGCTCAACCGGGGGCGGAAGGGGCCGGAAGGGCCGGAGCGGGGAGTCGCCCGCCCCGGCCGGGTGTCAGTGCCGCCAGGGTCCCGTCACGGCGAACGTGGTGCCCGGGGTGTAGCAGTTGACGAACATGGTGCGGCCGTCCGGGGTGAAGGTGACGCCCGCGAACTCCCCCCACTCCGGCTCCTCGGGGGTGCCGATGTTCTGGGCGCCCCGCGCCACGGGGTAGACGGTGCCGCCCCGGGTGAGACCGAAGACATGCTGGGCGCCCGCGCCGTCCTCGCAGACCATCAGCCCGCCGCTGGGGGCGAGGCAGATGTTGTCGGGCTCCTCGCCGGGAAGCTGCACATCGGTGTCCGGGCCGAAGAGGATGACGAGGGTCAGGCGGCGCCGCTTGGGGTCGTACCGCCAGATCTGCCCGAAGTGGTCGCGCTGCGACCCCTCGGCGCTGCGCGCGTAGCTGGAGACGAAGTACACGCAGGAGCCGCCCCAGTAGCAGCCCTCCAGCTTCTGCGCGTGGGTGATGCCGCCCTTGCCGAAGTCCTGGAACCGGACGGGGGTCTGCGCGGCCAGCGGGTCGGGTACGTCGACCCACTCGATGCCCTCGAACGTGGTGCCGGTCTCGGTGACGGACGAGAGGTCGGCCACGCCCGGCACCCGCATGGCCTGCAGCGTGCCGCCCGCGTGCAGGGAGCCGTACCCGCCCAGGGGCTTGCGGGGCAGGAAGCGGTAGAAGAGGCCGAACGGCTTCTCGAAGGCGTCCTCGGTCTCGTAGACGACGCCGGTGTGCGGGTCGAAGGCGACAGCCTCGTGCTGGAAGCGGCCCATGTCCGTCAGCGGCTCCACCGAGGTGGGGCGGCGGGGGTCGAAGCCGACCTCGAAGATGAAGCCGTGGTCCTTGGTGTAGCCCTCCTCGCCCGCCCTGAACTCGGTCTCCTCGCAGGTCAGCCAGGTGTTCCAGAGGCTGGGCCCGCCCGCGCAGTTGGTGGAGGTCCCCGCGATGCCGACCCGTTCGCTGCGGACGGCGTTGTTGGCGTTGTTGGCGTTGTCGGCGTTGTAGCCGTTGTCGCCGTCCAGCTCCAGGACGGTGCAGCCGCCCTCGCCCTCGGGGTCGTAGGTCAGCCCCTCGACGGTGGGGACGGGCACCCGGGAGTCCTTGCGGTTCTCGTGGTTGCGGATCAGCCAGATGCGGTCCTTCCTGTGGCCGCCGTGGCTGTTCCCGCTGCCGCCGCCGTGGGCGCGTCCGCCCTTCGGCGAGTAGGGGAAGGCGGACATGCCGTCGCAGTTGCTGGGCACCTTGCCCTCGCCGGAGCGGAGCTGGTCGCCCTCGCGGGAGAGGACCTTGTAGCGGAAGCCCTTGGGCAGGTCGAGCAGTCCGTCGGGATCGGGGACGAGCGGGCCGTAGCCCGCGCTGCCGCCGGTGGCCTGGGCCGCGGCGGTCCCTGTGAACAATTCCGAGAGCGCGCCGCTGAAGGCGACTGCCGCCCCAACGGCTCCGGTTCTTGCCAGCGCTTGACGTCGTGTCGTGGGCATCGGGCACTCTCCCCTGTTGGCGGACAGGTGACCCGAGCGTGTGTACCACGCGCACCCGCGCCCGCACACCGTCCGTGACGCAACTCAGGCCCGGGGAAGCTCCTCGCCGTCCCGGGCGAGCGCGGTCAGCCGGGAGATGGCCCGGAAGTACTTCTTGCGGTACCCGCCCTCCAGCATGTCCTTGCTGAACAACGCGTCGAAGGGCACCCCCGAGGCGACGAGGGGTATTTCACGGTCGTAGAGCCGGTCGGCGAGCACCACCAGGCGCAGCGCCGTCGACTGGTCCGGCACGGGCGTCACGCTGGTGAGGCAGACCGCACCGACCCCCTCGACCAGCGCCCCGTACCGGCTCGGGTGGACGCGGGAGAGGTGGTCCAGCAGCGCGGGGAACGCGTCCAGGGAGGCACCGGGTGTGCGGTGCGCGGCGGCGGTCACCTCCTCGTCGGCGGCGGGGCGCGGGGCCTCGGGCAGCCCCCGGTGGCGGTAGTCCTCGCCGTCGATGCGCAGCGTGCGGAAACGGGCGGACAGGCCCTGGATCTCGCGCAGGAAGTCGGCGGCGGCGAACCGCCCCTCGCCCAGCTTGCCCGGCAGCGTGTTCGACGTCGCCGCGAGGGCCACGCCGTGCTCCACGAGCCTCGCCAGCAGGCTGGAGACCAGCACGGTGTCGCCGGGATCGTCCAGCTCGAACTCGTCGATGCACAGCAGCTGGTGGCCGGACAGTGTGCGGACCGTCTGCTGGAATCCGAGCGCTCCCACCAGGTTGGTCAGCTCGACGAAGGTGCCGAAGGCCTTCCGCTCGGGCGCGGCCGGAGCGGCGTGCCACAGGGACGCGAGCAGGTGCGTCTTGCCGACGCCGTACCCGCCGTCCAGATAGACCCCGCGCGGGCCGCCGCCGGACGCCGGCTTCGCCCCGCGCCGGAACCAGCGCTTCAGGCCGCCGCCCTCCCCGGTGCCGGAGCGGTCCGCGGCGCCGAGGCGCTCGGCGAAGGAGCCGAGCACCGCGACGGCCTCGGTCTGGCTCGGCTGCGCCGGGTCCGGGATGTACGTGGCGAAGCGCACCGAGTCGAACCGCGGAGGCGGCACCATCTCGGCGACGAGCTGCTCGGCGGGGACGTGCGGCGCGCGTGCGGTGAGCGCGAGCGGGGCCGCGTCCGCGGACCCGGCGGCTGCCCGGTCGTCGGCGGTGCTGGGCGATCCGGTGGAGCCGGCGGAGGCTCCGGATATGTGCGCTTCGGTCGTTGACACGATTGTCATGCTAGTCGGCCCGCCCCAGGCGGTGCGCCGCTCGCCGGGAGTGCGCCGTGCCACACTGCGCCCTATGCGACGCCTGTTCCCTTCGAGCTCAGCACCTGCCCCCGCTCCCGAATGGAGCCTGGAGGAGATCGCCGAGGAGTACGCCTACCCGCCGTTGGGCGAGGGCTCCGACGACGCCCGCTGCTGGCTGCGCGGCAACATGGTCGCTTCGCTTGACGGCGCCGTCCACCACGGCGGCCGCTCCCAGCCGCTCTCCTCCAAGGCCGACATGTGGATCTTCGGGGTGCTGCGGGCGCTGGCCGACGTGGTGGTCGTCGGCGCGCAGACCGTACGGCAGGAGGGCTATCGCCCCGCCAAGCGCCGGTCCGGCTTCGCCGACCGGCGCGCCGCCCAGGGACAGGCGCCGGTGCCGGCGATCGCGGTGCTCAGCGCCGGACTGGAGCTGGACTTCTCGGCGCCCCTGTTCACCGAGCCCGTCGTGCCGACGCTGCTGGTGACCGGCCAGGGCGCCCCCGAGGACCGGGTGGCGCGGGCCCGGGAGGCCGGTGCGGAGGTCGTCTTCGCCGGCGAGGGACACGCCGCGGACCCGGCGCGGGTGCCCGGCCTGCTGGCCCGGCGGGGGCTGCGGCGCCAGCTGACGGAGGGCGGTCCGACGCTGCTCGGGGAGTTCGCCGCAGCCGGGGTACTCGACGAGGTGTGTCTGTCGATCGCTCCGCGCGTGGTCGCGGGGTCGGCCCCGCGGATCATGAACGGTCCCGTGCTGCCGGACCCCGACGCGTTCTCGCTCGAAGGAGTGCTGGAGGAGGGCGGGTTCCTCTTCACGCGCTACCACCGGGTGCGGACCGGGGCGGAATGAGATGTTCCGCTTTTCGGTTGCTGGGCAGACTGACAAGCGCAGGATGGTTTCTTTCCGACCGGAGAAGGGGCGCCCGTCGTGATCACGACAGTTCTGATGATCGAGAAGCCGCTGGTGTCCACCGACGTGGAGATGGTGACGACACTGCACGGTGAGGAGCCGGTCTCCTTCGTCGTCCTGCTGCAACCGCGCGGCGACCAGGACCGGCTGCTGCGCGCGCTGGACGACGTGGCCCTCGGCGAGCTCGACCAGGTCGTGCACGAGGGAGAGGAACCCGAGGGCGGCGAGGCCGTCGGGCCGGCCGAGCAGGCGCTGGAGCTCTCGCTCAAACGGCTCAGAGACGCCGGCAGCGAGGCGGTCGGCCAGATCATCGACGACCACCCGCTGGACGTCCTCCGCTCCGTCGCCGACCAGACCCGGGCCGACGAGGTCATCGTGCTGACCGCCCCCCACCTGGTGGAGGAGTTCTTCCACCGGGACTGGGCCTCGCGGGCGCGGCACAAAGTGGGAGTGCCGGTGTTGAAGTTGTTCGCGCACAACGAGGAGTGAGGGGTGTGTGGCGGGGGGTGTCGGCCGGGGGAGGCGGTCGTGACGGGGCTGTCGGGCGGGAGAGGGCTGCAAGCCGGGAGAGGGCTGCAAGGGGGCGCGGGGCACACCGCATAGGCTTGGCGCCGTCCCTCAGCCCGTTGCCGAGTCAGCCTGGAGACGCACGTATGACCGCTGCTGCCACCCCCTCCCTCCCCTCCGCCCTGGAGCGGCCGCACTTCATCGGGATCGGCGGCGCGGGCATGTCCGGGATCGCGAAGATCCTCGCGGTGCGTGGCGCCCGGGTCGCGGGCAGCGACGCCCGGGAGTCCGCCACCGCGGACGCCCTGCGTGGTTTCGGCGTGACCGTGCACATCGGGCACGCCACCGGCCACCTGGCGCCCGACGCCACGGCCGTCGTCGTCTCCAGCGCCATCCGCGAGGACAACCCGGAGATGGCCGAGGCCAGGCGCCGGGACCTGCCGGTGCTGCACCGGGCCGACGCGCTGGCCGCGCTGATGGCCGGGCTGCGCCCGCTGGCCGTGGCCGGCACGCACGGCAAGACGACGACGACCTCGATGCTCGCCGTCAGCCTGGCCGACCTGGGCCTGGACCCGTCGTACGCGATCGGCGGCGACCTGGAGGGGCCCGGCTCCAACGCCCACCAGGGCACCGGCGAGATCTTCGTGGCCGAGGCGGACGAGAGCGACCGCAGCTTCCACAAGTACGCGCCCGAGGTGGCCATCGTCCTCAACGTCGAACTGGACCACCACGCGAACTACGCGTCCATGGCCGAGATCTACGAGTCGTTCGAGATCTTCGCCGGGCGGATCGCGGACGGCGGCACACTGGTGATCTCCGCCGACCACGAGGGCGCGCGGGAGCTGACCCGGCGGCTGCGGTCGCGGGACGACCGGGCGCTGACCATCCGTACCTACGGTGCGGCCGAGGACGCCGACGTGCGGGTCACCGGCATCGTGCCCCGCGGGCTCACCAGCAAGGTGACCGTCGTCATGGACGGCGAGGAGCTGACGTTCGACGTCTCGGTACCCGGCCGGCACTACGCCCTGAACGCGGTCGCCGCCCTCACGGCCGGTGCGGCTCTCGCGGTGCCCGCCGCCGAGCTGGCACGCGCCCTCGCCTCGTACACGGGCGTCAAGCGCCGCCTCCAGCTCAAGGGGCTCACGGGCGGTGTGCAGGTCATCGACTCCTACGCGCACCACCCCACCGAGATGACCGCCGACCTGGAGGCCATCCGCGGCGGGGCCGGGGAGGGGCGGGTGCTGGTCGTCTTCCAGCCGCACCTCTTCAGCCGCACCCAGGAGCTGGGCAAGGAGATGGGCGAGGCGCTGGCGCTGGCCGACGGCTCGGTCGTGCTGCCGGTCTACCCGGCCCGTGAGGACCCGATCCCCGGCGTGACCAGCGCACTGGTCACCGACGCCGCGCAGGCCGCCGGTGCCGCCGTGCGGGCCGTGGAGGCCGCCCGGGACGCGGTCGCCGCCGTCGTGGGAATGGCCGAGCCCGGTGATCTCGTTCTCACCATGGGAGCCGGGGACGTCACCGAGCTGGGCCCGCGGATCCTCGCCGAGCTGGCGGAGTGAACGTCGCCGGCGGACCGGCACACGACGCTGAGGAGCGAGCCGAGATGGCATACGAGATCGACAAGACCGAGGAGCAGTGGCGGGCGGAGCTCAGCCCCGAGGAGTACCACGTGCTGCGGGAGTCCGGCACGGAGCGCCCCTTCACCGGCGAGTACACCGACACCGAGACGACCGGCGTGTACGAGTGCCGGGCCTGCGGGGCCGAGCTGTTCCGCTCGGACACCAAGTTCGCCTCCCACTGCGGCTGGCCCAGCTTCTACGACCCGGCCCGCTCCGAGGCCGTGGAGCTGCTGACCGACAGCTCCATGGGCATGGTCCGCACGGAGGTCCGCTGCGCCCGCTGCGGCTCCCACCTGGGCCACGTCTTCGAGGGCGAGGGCTACCCGACACCCACGGACCAGCGCTACTGCATCAATTCGGTATCGATGAAGCTCGTCCCGCGTGGCTGAAGCCCGAAGCCTGCCCCGCGCGTCCGCGCCAGCAGGGAGGCCCGGTGCGCGGGGGCACACAGTGCGCGGGGGCGCACTGTGTGCCTCGTCTCTTGAGGGGGAATACGGGACGGCGCCCGGCAGTTCGTTTGTACGCTGCACGTGAGTGATGCACAGCGGTACGTACACAGCAGAACAGCGAAAGGGCGGAGTGACGCGTGGGGGAGAGCGTGCGAACGAGTGCCGAGAGCGCGGAGGTTCACATAGCCACGGGGCCGGTGGGGGGCAGCGGCGGCGGGCGGTGGCTGGTGCCGGTGCTCGCGTTCGGCGGGATCTCCGTCGCCGTCATGCAGACCCTCATCGTCCCGGTCGTCGCCCGACTTCCCGCACTGCTGGACACCTCGACGTCCAACGCCTCCTGGGTGATCACCTCCACCCTGCTGGCCGGTGCCGTCGCCACGCCGATCATGGGGCGGCTCGGTGACCTGTACGGCAAGCGGCGGATCGTGCTGCTCAGCCTCGGCATGATGGTCCTCGGCTCGCTGATCTGCGGCTTCACCTCCGCGCTGGTGCCGATGGTGGCCGGACGTGCCGTGCAGGGGTTCGCGATGGGCGCCATCCCGCTGGGCATCAGCATCATGCGGGACGAGTTGCCGCCCGAGCGGCTGGGATCCGCCATGGCGTTCATGAGCTCCTCGCTCGGCGTGGGTGGTGCGCTCGGGATGCCGCTGGCCGCCTGGATCGCCCAGTACACCGACTGGCATGTGCTGTTCTTCGGCGCGGCCGGCATCGGGGTGGCCGCCATGGCGCTGGTCGCCCTGCTGGTGCCGGAGTCTCCGCTGCGCACGCCGGGCCGCTTCGACGTGCTGGGGACCCTCGGTCTGACGGCCGGGCTCGTGACACTGCTGCTGCCCATCTCCAAGGGCGGCGACTGGGGTTGGGACAGCACGCGGGTGTGGGGGCTGCTCGGCACCTCCGTGCTGATCTTCCTGGCGTGGGGCCTGCTGGAGCTGCGTATCGCGGATCCGCTGGTGGACCTGCGTACCACGGCGCGCCGCCAGGTGCTGCTGACCAACCTCGCCTCGATCATGGTCGGTCTCGCGTTCTACGCGCTCACGCTGGTGCTGCCGCAGGTGCTCCAGCTCCCCGCGGTCACCGGCTACGGGCTGGGGCAGTCGATGCTCGTCTCCGGGCTGTGCGTGGCGCCGATGGGCGTCGCGATGATGCTCGTCTCGTCGCTGTCGGCGAAGCTCTCCCAGGCCCGCGGGCCGAAGGTGTCGCTGATGACCGGGCTGGTGATCCTGGCCGGCTCCTACCTGCTGGGCACCATGCTGCTGGGAGCGGTCTGGCAGACGGTGCTGCTGGCGGTGCTGATCGGCGTCGGCATCGGGATCGCCTACTCCGCGATGCCCGCGCTCATCCTCGGCGCCGTGGACCCCTCGGAGTCCGGCGCGGCCAACGGGCTGAACACGCTGATGCGGTCGATCGGTACGTCGACGTCGAGCGCGGTCGTGGGCGTCGTACTCGCGAAGATGAGCAGCCCGCTGGGCGCCGGGCGGGTGCCCGAACTGGGCGGCTTCCGCACGGCGTTCCTCATCGCGGCGGGTGCGGCCTTGCTGGGTCTGCTGATCGCGGCCTTCCTGCCGTCGTCCGCGACCAGGCCCTCGGCCCCGGCGGCCGGCGTGGACCTCGGGCGGGCCGATCCGTACGCCGACCCGCACCTGGTGCAGCGTGGCGGTCCCGGCAGCGGTTCTGTCGGCGACCCCGGCGTGGGCGCCGATCCGCGCCCCGAGCCCGTCCCGTAGGCCCCGAGCCCGTTGCGCAGGCCACGGGCGGTCACGGCCGGCCCACCACCGCCGCCGACTCCGGCGGCAACCGCAGCGTCCCCTCCGTCAGCCGTGTCGCCGGGTCCCAGGCGGCCAGCTGCACGGTGTGGGCGGACGGGAGCGGGATGTCTGCCGCGCGGTCGGGGGAGAGATTCACCGCGATGTGCAGCGGGCCGTTGTGCAGCAGCAGCCACCCCGGCTCCGCCGCCCCCATCCGGTGCGCGCCGGCCGCCTCCCGGCGCACCGTCGCCTCGCCCAGGGGGACGTGGGCCAGCACCGGGTGGGCGCGGCGCAGGGCGATCAGGGTGCGGTACCAGTCCAGCAGCCGTGCGTGGCCGGGCTGTCCGGGCTCGCTCCAGTCGAGGCAGGAGCGCTCGCGGGTGGCCGGGTCCTGCGGGTCGGGGATCTCCTGCGCGTCCCAGCCGTGTGCGGCGAACTCCCGTCTGCGGCCCTGGCGTACGGCCTCGGCCAGCTCGGGGTCCGGATGGTCGGTGAAGTACTGCCAGGGCGTGCGGGCGCCCCACTCCTCACCCATGAACAGCATCGGAGTGCCCGGTGCGAGCACCACGAGCGCGGCGGCGCAGGCGAGCAGCCCGGGGGAGATCAGCGAGGCGAGACGGTCCCCGCGGGCGCGGTTGCCGATCTGGTCGTGGGTCTGCGCGTACGCCAGGAAACGGTGCGCGGGGGTCTCGGCGGCGCCGGGGCCGTGGACGGGGCGGCCGTGCCGCCGGCCGCGGAAGCTGGAATAGGTGCCGTCGTGGAAGAAGGCCCCGGTCAGCGTCTTGGCCAGGGCCGCGAGCGGGTCGCGGGCGAAGTCGGCGTAGTAGCCGTGCGCCTCGCCGGTGCAAGCGGCGTGCAGGGCGTGGTGGAAGTCGTCGTTCCACTGGGCGTGCAGCCCGAACCCGCCCGCGCTGCGCGGCGCGGTGGTGCGCGGGTCGTTCCGGTCGGACTCCGCGATCAGGAACAGCGGTCGCCCGGTGTGCGCGGCAAGGGTGTCGACGGCTTCGGAGAGCTGGGCGAGGAAGTGCTCGGCGCGGGTGTCGGCCAGCGCGTGCACGGCGTCCAGCCGTAGCCCGTCGAGCCGGTAGTCGCGCAGGAAGGCCAGGGCGCTGCCGATCAGATGGGCGCGTACCTCGTCGGAGCCGGGTGCGTCCAGGTTGATCGCCGCACCCCAGGGGGTCTGGTGCCGCTCGGTGAAGTACGGGCCGAAGGCGGGCAGATGGTTGCCGGACGGGCCCAGGTGGTTGTGGACCACGTCGAGGACGACACCCAGGCCGTGCCCGTGGGCGGCGTCCACGAACCGCTTCAGCCCCTCGGGCCCGCCGTAGGGCTCGTGCACCGCCCACAGCGCGACACCGTCGTACCCCCAGCCGTGGCTGCCGGGGAACGGGCAGACGGGCATCAGCTCGATGTGGCTGATACCCGACCCCGCCAGGTGGGGCAGGTGTCGGGCCGCCGCGTCGAACGTGCCCTCCCGGGTGAAGGTGCCCACGTGCAGCTCGTACAGCACCGCTCCCGGCAGCGGCAGGCCCCGCCACGGGTGCCGCCAGGCGTACGCGCCGTGGTCCACGACGGCGCTGAGGCCCTCGGGCCCGTCGGGCTGGCGGCGGGAACGCGGGTCGGGCAGCACCGGCCCGTCGTCCAGGGCGAAGCCGTAGCGGGTGCCTGCCTGTGCGGGTGCCTCGGTCCGCCACCAGCCCTCATGAGTGGGCGAGGGCGCCATCGGCAGGTGCGTGGCGGGGGCGAGGTGCAGGGTGACGGTTCGCGCGGCCGGGGCCCATACGTCGAACAGCATGGGCCCATTGTCGCCGCCGTGGCCCCCTCCCGGTGAGGTCACGCGTGCTGGTGCAGTCCCCTTCCGGCCAGGGTGAGGAAGGCTTCGCCGACCGCCTCGCTCAGCGTGGGGTGCGGGTGGATGTGCTGGGCGATGTCCGCGGGGGAGGCGTCCCAGGCGACCGCAAGCTGCGACTCGGCGATCATCTCGGAGACGTGCGGGCCCACCAGGTGGACGCCCAGCACCCGTCCCTCGGCGTCCTGTTCGGCGACCACCTTCACCATGCCGCCCTGGCCGTGCACCATGCCCTTGGCGGTGGCCGTCAGCGGCATCACGTTGGCGCGCACGTCGTGTCCTGCGGCTCGCGCCTCGGCCTCGCTCAGGCCGACGGAGGCGGTCTGCGGGGAGGAGTACGTCACGCGGGGTACGGCCGCGTAGTCCACCGGGCGCGTGGCGCGCCCTGCCAGGGCCTCGGCGACCACCAGCCCCTCCGCGAACGAGGCGTGCGCCAGCCCGAGGGACGGCGGCGGCAGCAGGTCGCCCACGACGTGGATCCCGGCGGTGGCCGTCTCCAGCGTCGCCCACCGTGCGGGCGGCAGGTGTCCGCGCTCGTCGGTGGCCAGCCCGGCGGCCGCCAGGCCCAGTCCGTCGGTGACCGGCGCCCTCCCCACGGCGACCAGCAACCGCTCCGTGGTGAGCACCGTCTCGTCGCCCCGGGCGGGCTGGACGCGGGCCTCGATGCCGGGCCCCGCCCTGTGCGCCTCCCGCAGCCGGGCGCCGGTCAGCACGGTGATGCCGCGCTTCTTCAGGGCGCGGGTCAGCTGGCGGCTGGTGTCCTCGTCCTCCAGCGGCAGCAACCGCTGCGCCGCCTCCACCAGCGTGACGTCGGCGCCCATGGAGCGGTGCAGGGAGGCGTACTCGACGCCGATCGCCCCGCCGCCCAACACCAGGACGCTGCGCGGCAGTCCGGGGGCGAACAGGGCGTCGTCGCTGGTGACGACGGTGCGGCCGTCCGGCTCCAGGCCCGGCAGGGTCCGCGGCCTGGAGCCGGTCGCCAGGACGACGCCCCGCCGCGCCGTCCACCGCTGCGGGCCTGCCCCGGCCGCGCGTGCGACGTCGACGCGGCGGGGCCCCGCCAGGGTGGCGGTCCCCCGTACCACCGCCACCCCGGCCCCGGAGAGCTGACCTTCCACGCCCCGGTGGTTGCGCGCGACGATGTCGTCGCGGGTGGCGGCCAGCGCCTCCCAGTCGACGCTGTCCACCGTCGCCTTGACGCCCCACCTCTCGCGTGCCTCGCTCACCCCGTCGAGAAGTTCCGCGGCGTGCAGCATCGCCTTGCTGGGCACGCAGCCCCGGTGCAGACAGGTCCCGCCGACCAGGTCGCGCTCGATCAGGGTGACGTCCAGGCCGAGGTGTGCGGCGCGCAGGGCCGTGCTGTAGCCGCCCGTTCCGCCGCCGACGACGATCACATCCGTGCTGTTCCCGCTCATGCGCCCAGCCTCCGCCCCGGCAGTCCGGCGCGTCCAACGCAATGCTTCCATGGTCGCCATGAACAGCGCTCATGGCGGCGTTGTCACAGGGGCGGGAGGCGGCAGGTTGAGTCTGCGGCAGATGGAGTACCTGGTCACCGTCGTCGAGGAGACGTCCTTCACCCGGGCCGCCGAGGCGCTGCACGTGACGCAGTCGGCGCTCTCCCACCAGATCAAGGCCCTGGAGCGGGAGGTGGGCGGCCCGCTGCTGGAGCGGCTGCCGCGCGGGGTACGGCTCACGCCGATGGGGCGCGCCTTCCTGCCCGACGCCGAACTCGCCGTCCGCAGCGCCCGCCAGGCCCGCCGCCGGGCGCGTGCCGCCGCCGGGTCCACGGGTGGCGAGCTGGAGATCGCGACGGTGCACGGGCTGGCCCTGGGCGTCCTGACCGAGGCCGTCAGCCGTATGCGGCGCCGGCACCCGCAGGTCGCGCTGCGGGTGCGCGAGTACGTCACCGAGGACGAGCTGCGCGAGCAGATGGCCCGCGGCATCGCCGACCTGGCCGTCGGCTTCCAGCTCCCCGACTGGGCCGGCCCGTCCTGGGAGATCGGTGAGGAGCGCATCAAGCTGGCCGTTCCGCCCGACGACCCGCTGTGCGCGCGGGCCGGGGGCATCGGCCCGCCGGTGGAGGTGGAGGAGCTGGCCGACCGCGGCTGGGTGCGGTGCGGGATGGAACCGTGGGTCGAGGGCCGCCGGTTCATCGACCACGTGTGCGGGCTGGCCGGTTTCGTACCACGCACCGCCGTCCGGGTGGAACACCCCACCACGGCGGCCCGGATGGCGGCCGCCGGCGCCGGGATCTGTCTGATCGCCACCAGCGTCGGCCCCTCCCTCGTGCCCACCGCTCAGTTGGTCGACGTCGGTCCGCCCTGGCGGCGCCCCCTCACCGCGTTCTGCCGTTCCGAACCCACCGGAGCGGCCGAGGCCTTCATCCGCCTGCTGCGGGAGTCCGGGCACCAGGCGAGCTGAGGTCCCGCCCGGGCAGCCGCGTCAGCAGCACCGCCGGTGACCGGGCGAAGAGCCGGGCCAGCGCAACGGTGCCCGACAGTGCGCCGCCGGAGCATCCCCAGGCGGGGGACCAGCCGCCCGCGGGGAGCGTCAGGGCGGTGGTGCCCCAGCCGCCCCGCCGCTGCAGCCCGTAGGACAGCCGGGTGACCGCCACCAGCACCGCGTCCGTGCGCACGTAGGCCACGCAGTGCTCCGCCGCCTCGCCGCGCGCGGCGAGCGGACGGTAGGTGGCGCCGCGCAGGAAGAGCGCCGGGTGGCGTGCGCGCAGCCGCAGCACGGTGGAGGTGAGCTGCGCCTTCTCGCGGGCCAGGCCGCTGTCGTCCGGACCATCGCTGTCCGGACCGCTGCTGTACGGCTCGTCACCGTCCCGGCCGCCGCCCTGCGGGCCCCAGTCGTCCGGACCGGTGCGCTCCCGGCGGATCTCCTCCCCGTCCTGGCGGTGGCCGTCCTGTTCCTCGAATTCCTCGAACCGCACCGGGGCACGGTTGTCGGGGTCCACCAGTGCCCGGTAGGTGCGTTCGGTTCCCTGGTAGAGGTCGGGCACGCCGGGCATCGTCAGATGCAGCAGCGCGGCACCGAGCACGTTGGCGCGTACGTGCGGGGCGAGCCGCGCCGCGAAGGCGGCCAGGGCGCGGGCGCCCTCGTCCTCCCGCCGGGCCGCCACGTACGCCTCCGTGGCGGCCTCGTACGCCGGGTCGCTCTCCGTCCAGGTGGTGCGCAGCCCCGCCTCGCGTACGGCCTTCAGCAGCGCGGGTGCCAGCCGTGGGGTGGGCGAGGGGAAGACACCGAGAGCGAGCGCGTTCTGGGCGTGCACCCATGCGGTGTGGCGGTCGGGGGCGGCGGAGGTGTCGGCGCCGGCCATCAGCTCCGCCCACTGCCCGGGGCACTCGCTGAGCACGGACAGCGCGGCCCGCGCGTCACCGCTGCGCTTGGTGTCGTGCGTGGAGTGCACGGTGCCGGCCACGGGCCACTCGCGCTGCACGCGGGCGCAGTACGCGTGGAAGGCCTGCGGGGCGACCGCCGGGCGGCCCGGGTCCCCGCCGACCTCGCAGGCCGACAGCAGCGGCACGTAACGGTAGAACGCCGCGTCCTCCACCGACTTGGCCCGCAGAGCCGAGGAGAGCTGCGCGAAACGCGCGGGGAACTCCTGGACGGCGGTGGCCGAGGCGGGGGCGGCCGTGTCCGGGGGGCTCGGGACGGCGCCCAGCGCGAGCCGGAGGACGGCGTCCACCGCCGTCGCCTCCTCGGGCAGCGCGAACGTCGTACGGGCGCCCTCGGCGGCGCGCGTCAGCAGTGCGGCGTCCCGCGACGAGGGCGGTGTCCCGTGCGCCGTGTAGGGGCGGTAGACCGGCAGCCGCACCAGCATCTCTTGCAGGGCCTGGCGCAGCGCCCAGGGCGCGTGGTCGCGCAGTGACGGATCGGGGCAGGCGGCAGTGGCCCGCACGGCGGCGCGGGTCAGCCGCTCGGTCTCCGCCGCCAGTTCGTGCGTGACGACGTACCGGGCGGCGCGGTGGCGGGTCGGCTCCCACGCCCCGCCCTCGTCCGCCGCCACCCCGGTGAACGACCGGTAGGCGTCGGCAAGCCGGGCGTGCCCGGCCGGATCGACGAACAGGCCGTCCACGTGGCGGAGCGCGTCGTAACCGGTGGTGCCGGCGACCGGCCAGGAGCGGGGCAGCGGTTCGCCGTCCGCGAGGATCTTCTCCACGACCGTCCAGCGGCCCGCGCAGGCCTCGTGCAGCCGCCGCAGGTACCCGCCTGGGTCGCTCAGCCCGTCGGGGTGGTCGACGCGCAGTCCGTCGGCGACGCCCTCGTGCAGCAGGCGGAGCACGGTGCGGTGGGTCGCCTCGAAGACCTCCGGGTCCTCCACCCGCACCCCGATCAGCCCTGAAATGGTGAAGAAGCGACGGTAGTTGAGCTGGGTCCTGGCCAGTCGCCACCAGGCCGGACGGTAGTGCTGGGCCGCGATCAGCTCGGGCAGAGGCAGGCCCTCGGTGCCGGGGCGCAGGGGCAGCACGTGGCCGTGGTAGCGCAGGGTGCCGTCCTCCACGCGCATCCGCCGCAGCGCCGCGGGGAGCCGTTCGCCGAGCACCGGCAGCAGGACCTGCCCGCCGCCCGCTTCCCAGTCGACGTCGAACCAGCGTGCCCACGCGGAGCCGGGCCCCTGGCGCAGCATCTCCCACAGCGGACGGTTGAGCCGCAGGTCGTCGGGGACGGCCATGTGGTTCGGTACGACGTCCAGGATCAGCCCCAGCCCGTGGGCGCGGGCGCTCGCCGCGAGCGCGCGCAGCCCGTCCTCGCCGCCGAGCTCCGCGCGCACGGTGCGGTGGTCGGTCACGTCGTAGCCGTGTGTGGAGCCGGGTACGGCGGTCAGCACGGGGGACAGGTGCAGGTGGGAGACGCCGAGCGAGGCCACGTGGGGCACGGCGCGCGCTGCGGCGGCGAAGGGGAAGTCCGGCTGGAGCTGCAGCCGGTAGGTGGCGGTGGGGGCGGCCGGAGCCGTGGCGTGGGCACCGGCGGCGGAGACGGCCGGGGCGGTCGGATCGGACGGATCGGGCGGGAGAACCCCCTGACGTGTCATGCGAACGTACGTACCCGGTGGGGCCCATTTCGTGCGTCCTGTCCGTGCCGGGGCGTGATCCCTGCGGGTTAGCGTCGGCCGAGGGCCGGCGCACAGGGGGCGGGGAACCGCACGGTGCGCGGCCTGGGAGGGGGACCACTCCTGCCCGCCGTCCCGTCCCCGGGACGGCTGCCGACGCAAGGGGCCGGCCCGGCCGGCTGCCGCTGGTCGCTCTCAGCGGTGGCAGCCCTGCCGCCGCCGGCCCGGTTGGGGGGCGCTCGGCGGCTGGACGGACGGCGGGCGGGGTCCGTGGTGGGGTGGCCGGCGCGACCGGGTTCGGACAGCGTCCGGTTGTGCCGGCCACCCTCTACACGGGCCGTTGCAGTACCGCCATGCTGCGGTCGGTCATCCGCAGGCTCGCTCCCTCCGCGACCTTGGGGCCGCCGTCCCGCGCGGAGACCTCCTCCTGGGCGGTGTCCACGATCACCTCCCACTCCCTGCCGTGACCCAGCGGCGGGATCACGAAGTCGAGCGGCTCGTGGTGGGCGTTGAACAGCAGCAGGAACGAGTCGTCCGTGATCCGCTCGCCGCGTTCGCCCGGCTCGGAGATGGCACCGCCGTTCAGGAAGACCGTCAGGGAGCGGGTGTGCGCCGCCTGCCAGTCGTCCTCGGTCATCTGCGTACCGTCGGGGGTGAACCAGGCGATGTCGGACAGGTCGTCGCGGGTGCCCTCCACGGGGCGGCCGTGGAAGAAGCGGCGCCGCCGGAAGACCGGATGGTCGCGGCGCAGCCACACCATGGCCCGGACGAAGTCGCACAGCGCCCGGTCGGGGGCGCCGGTCTCCCGCGACCGCGCGACGGGGCCGTCGTCCTGGCCGTCGGCCGGTTCCTCGCCCGGCCACCGTACCCAGGTGAGCGGGGAGTCCTGGCAGTAGGCGTTGTTGTTGCCCTGCTGGGTGCGGCCGAACTCGTCGCCGTGGCTGAGCATCGGCACGCCTTGCGAGAGCAGCAGCGTGGCGACGAGGTTGCGCTGCTGGCGCCGCCGCACAGAGCGCACCGCGGGGTCGTCGCTGGGCCCCTCGGCCCCGCAGTTGAAGGACCGGTTGTGACTCTCCCCGTCCCGGTTGTCCTCGCCGTTGGCCTCGTTGTGCTTGTCGTTGTAGGAGACCAGGTCGTGCAGGGTGAAGCCGTCGTGGCAGGTGACGAAGTTGATGGAGGCCAGCGGGCGGCGCCCGTCGTCCTGGTAGAGGTCGGAGGAGCCGGTCAGCCGGGAGCCGAACTCGGCCATCGCGCGCGGCTCGCCCCGCCACAGGTCGCGCACCGTGTCCCGGTAGCGCCCGTTCCACTCCGTCCACAGCGGCGGGAAGTTGCCCACCTGGTAGCCGCCCTCGCCCACGTCCCACGGCTCGGCGATCAGTTTGACCTGGCTGACGACCGGGTCCTGCTGCACCAGGTCGAAGAACGAGGAGAGCCGGTCCACCTCGTGGAACTGCCGGGCCAGGGTGGCGGCCAGGTCGAAGCGGAAGCCGTCCACGTGCATCTCGGTGATCCAGTAGCGCAGCGAGTCCATGATGAGCTGGAGCACGTGGGGGCTGCGCATCAGCAGTGAATTCCCGGTGCCGGTCGTGTCCGTGTAGTAGCGCGGATCCTCGGCGAGGCGGTAGTACGAGGCATTGTCCAGTCCCCGGAAGGAGAGCGTGGGGCCGAGGTGGTTGCCTTCCGCCGTGTGGTTGTAGACGACGTCGAGGATGACCTCGATGCCGGCCTCGTGCAGGGCGCGCACGGCGTGCTTGAACTCCTGCACCTGCTCGCCGCGCTCCCCCCAGGAGGCGTAGGCATTGTGCGGGGCGAAGAACCCGATCGTGTTGTATCCCCAGTAGTTGGCAAGCCCCGCCTCGGCCAGCCGGTGGTCGGTGACGAACTGGTGCACCGGCATCAGCTCCAGTGCCGTGACGCCCAGCCCGGTCAGATGCTCGATCACCGCCGGGTGCGCCAGCGCCGCGTAGCTGCCCCGCAGCTCGTCCGGCAGCGCGGGATGGCGCATGGTGAGGCCCTTCACGTGCGCCTCGTACAGCACCGTGCGGTGGTAGTCGGTGCGCGGCGGACGATCGTCGCCCCAGTCGAAGTAGGGGTTGATCACCACGGAGCTCATGGTGTGCGGCGCCGAGTCCAGGTCGTTGCGCCGCCCGGGGTCGTCGAAGTGGTAGCCGAAGACGGCCTCGTCCCAGTCGACGGAGCCGCTGACGGCCTTCGCGTACGGGTCCAGCAGCAGCTTGGCGCTGTTGCAGCGCAGCCCCCGTTCGGGCGCGTACGGGCCGTGGGCGCGGAAACCGTACCGCTGCCCCGGCAGGACCCCCGGCAGGTAGGCGTGGCGCACGAATCCGTCCGACTCGCGCAGCTCCACGGCCGTCTCCGAACCGTCCTCGTGCAGCAGGCACACCTCCACGCGCTCCGCCGCCTCGGAGAACACCGCGAAGTTCGTGCCCGCCCCGTCGTAGTTGGCACCCAGCGGATACGCGTGCCCCGGCCAGACCTGCATAGGAGTGTCTCTTCTCCCTCGTCGCTTCGGTACGGCAGCGCTCGGTGCGCGGAGTGCCCCCAGGGCATCTTTCCCCGTCCGGCCGCGCGGGCACCGGAAGTCCGCCGGGGTTGTGGGTGCGGCCTCGCGGCGGCCGCAGTAGTCTTCCTTGATCGAACAGCGGGGGTCGGACCGGGGTGCGGAAGGCGGTGCGCAGTTGGGCGCGGGAGGGTTTGAACTCCCCCCAGGTGACGGCGGCGAGGGGCCGGACGGCGGCGGGGCCGCCGCCCGGGACGGGACGGCCGACGGCCCGGCGGGCGGGCCGGCCCCGGGGGTGCCTCCCAGGCGGGGGTGGGGCGAGGCCGGGCTCGGGCTCCAGCCGGGGGCGGTACCGCTGGCCCGCCCCATGGAGATCGGCGCGGACGTGGGCTGGGACGAGGACGACTGGGCCGAGGTACGCACCAGGGCGCAGCGGGCCGGCCGCGCCTACGTCTGGCTGAACCTGGTCGAGCAGCGCACGCGCGCGGTCGTCTCCGCCGTGCTGCGGCCGATCTACGAACCCGTGCACGGCGAGGAGTGGGTCATCGCCGCAGCCGGCCCCGCGGGCCAGGAGTGGGTGCAGCGGGCCGTCGCCGTACGGGAGGTCAGCCGCCGCAAGGGCTACCTGCTCGACCCCGCCGACGACACGCTCGTCTCGTTCCTGACCCTTCCGCAGCTCCGCGAGCTGATGGTGCAGCACTGGCCCTGCTTCGAGCCGTACTTCGCCGACCGCCGCGAGGTCGAGCTGGCGCTGGACGAGCTGGAGGTGGCCCGCAGCGCGGTGGCCCGCAACCGCGCCCTGTCGGAGACGGTGCTGGCGCAGGCCGAACGGATGTGCCGCAGGCTGCTGGAGCTGCTGGGGGCCGCCTCCGAGGGCGCCGCCTCCGCCGACCGGCTGCCCGTGGACGCCGTGGAGCACCTGGTGGGGGACCGGTTCGCCGACGTGGCCGGGGTGCACGCCGACCGGGTACGGCTGCAACGGCACCTGCCCGCCGAGGACCTGTTCGGCGGGGCGCGGCGCCTGGACGCCATCGGCATCGGCCTCAACCTGCTGGTGCAGAACTACAGCGGGCGCCGGCTGGTGCGGCTCGCCGAGGCGGGCTGCCGGGTGCGACTGCTGTTCATGAACCCGGCCAGCAGCGCGCTGCGCCGCCGGGAGCGTGAACTCGGGTTGAAGAAGGGGGAGCTGGCCCGCTCGGTGGAGACCAACATCCTGCACATGCGCCGGGTGCGGTCCCGGCTGCGGGACGCGGACGCCTTCGAGATCCACGTCTTCGACGAGACCCCCCGGTTCACGGCCTACATGGTCGACGGCGACGGCTCCGACGGCCTGGCCGTCGTCCAGTCCTACCTGCGGCACTCCCGCGGCATGGAGACCCCCGTCCTCGTGCTGCGCGGCGCCGGCCGCCATGTGTGCGCCGGGCGGGACGGGGAGGGTGCGCTCTTCCCGCTCTACCGGGAGGAGTTCGAACACTTCTGGACGGACTCCCGGCCGGTGTCGTAGCGCAGTCGCCTCGGCACATACGGTGTACGCCATGACGAGGTATGCCGGGCTCTTGCGAGGGGTCAACGTCGGGGGGCACCACACGGTGCCCATGGCCGAGCTGCGGTCGGCCATGACCGGACTGGGGTGGACGGACGTCCGCACGTATCTGCAGAGCGGCAACGCGGTCTTCACCACCGAGGAGCCGCACCCGGGCCAGGCCCTGGAGCGGCTCCTGGCCGACCGGTTCGGTGTCGAGACGCGCTGCCTCGTGCGTACCCACGCCGAGCTGCGTGCCGTCGCCGCCGCCTGCCCCTTCCCCGTCGCCGAGCTGGACGCGGCGAAACTGCTGGTGCTCTTCCTGGAGGAGGAGCCGGCCCCCGACCACTTCGCGGGCCTGGATACGGGGGCCTACGCGCCGGACGAGTTCCGCCACATCGGCCGCGCCGTCTACTGCCACTTCCCCAACGGCATGGGCCGCAGCAAACTCGGCCCGGCGCTGGAGGGGGTCCGGCCCCGGCTCACCATGACGGGCCGGAACTGGCGCACGGTGCAGCGCCTCACAGAGCTGACGAGCTGACGAGCTGAGAGCCGGGGGAGCCGCCTGGCCGCGTTCACCCGCGGGCCGGGAGAGGGGTGGGGCGCGCGTCACCCCGTGATGTTGCGTGCGTCACAGAATGCCACGGCGCTTGAGCCGTACACGGCAATCGGACAAGGATGCGAGCGACCCGACACGGGATCGCTCACACCCCTGCGAAAGGCTCCCTCGGCATGGCAACACACGTGGCCCGCAACAGAAAACGCCGGATATCCCTCGCGCTCGGCGCCGCCGTCGCGGTCGCGGGCGGCGCGACGCTGCTCACCCTGCCCGCGGGAGCGGGTGCCCCCGACGAGGGCACCGTCGTCGGCGCCGACGCCCAGGGTGCCGTCAAGGGCAGCTACATCGTGCTGCTCAAGGGCGGGACTGGCGCCACCCGTGCCCAGGCCACCACCGAGGCGAAGTCCCTCAGCAAGGAGTACGGCGGCTCGGTGGACCACACCTACCACGCCGCCCTCAAGGGCTACTCCGCGCAAGGCCTCAGCGCCCAGGACGCCCGGCGGCTGGCCGCGGACGACAAGGTCGCCGAGGTGGTGCAGGTCCACCGGATCCAGGCGCAGGCCACCCAGGCGAACCCGCCCTCCTGGGGCCAGGACCGTGTCGACCAGGCGGCGACGAAGCTCGACAAGAAGTACACCTACCCCGCCGGGGCGGGCGCCGGCGTCACGGCGTACGTGATCGACAGCGGTATCCGCGTCAGCCACGAGGACTTCGCCGGCCGCGCCGTGAACGGCTACGACGTGGTGGACGACGACAAGACCGCGCAGGACGGCGCCAACCACGGCACCCACGTGGCGGGCACCGTCGCCGGCACGAAGTACGGCATCGCCAAGAAGGCGAAGCCGGTGGCCGTCCGCATCCTCGGCGACGACAACAAGGGCACCACCGCGGACGCCGTCGCGGGCATCGACTGGGTGATCAAGGACCACGCGGCGAAGGGCGGCCCGGCGGTCGCCAACATGAGCATCGGCGGCTTCAAGGACGTCGCGCTGGACGAGGCCGTCGAGCGCGCCGTCGACGCGGGCATCACCTGCGTGGTGGCGGCGGGCAACTACAGCAACGACGCGTCCTCGGCCTCCCCGGCCCGCGTTCCCGAGGCGATCACGGTGGCCGCCAGCGACCAGAAGGACAAGCAGACGGACTTCTCCAGCTACGGCAAGAGCGTCGACCTCTACGCCCCGGGCATCGACGTCGTCTCCGCCAGCAACAAGAGCGACACCGCCTCCATGGCCGGATACGGCACCTCCATGGCCACCCCGCACGTCACCGGTGCCGCCGCGCTCTACCTGGGTGCGCACAAGACGGCCACTCCGGCGCAGGTCGCCAAGGCGCTGACCGACACGGCGACGAAGGACGCCATCGGCAACCCCGGTGCCGGCACCCCGAATCGGCTGCTGCGCGTCCCCGAGTAGCCGGGCGGACGGGACAGCCGGACAGCACTGCAGTACCCCGTGTCTCTCGGTGTTGCGTGCACCACACCGACCTGGAGAACTTGAGGTGTGTTCGCCGCTCCGACAGGGTTTCGAACCAGTCGGCGACGGCCCGCCCTCCCCGCTGGAGGGCGGGCCGTCATCCCCCACACCGCACCAGGAGAGGCACGCTCGCCCATGGCAACTCACGTGGCCCGCAACAGAAAACGCCGGATATCCCTCGCGATCGGCGCGGCCGTCGCCGTCGCGGGCGGCGCCACCCTCCTCACCCTCCCCGCGGGTGCGGCACCGGCCGAGAGCACCGTCGTCGGCGCCGGCTCCCAGGACGCAGTCAAGGGCAGCTACATCGTGCTCCTCAAGCACGGCGGCTCCGCGAGCGGTACGAGCGCCGCCGGCCGGGCCGCGAGCGCCGGCAAGCACCTCGCCGAGGAGTACGGCGGCAAGCTCGGCCGCACCTACGACTCCGCCGTCAACGGCTTCAACGCCACCGGCATGAGCGGCGAGGAGGCCCGCAGGCTCGCCGCGGACGACCAGGTCGCGCAGGTCTTCCAGAACCAGCGCATCCACACCACGGGCAGCACCACACAGCGCAGCCCGCGCTCCTGGGGCCTGGACCGCATCGACCAGAAGCCGAACGCCCCGGACAAGAAGTACACCTACCCGCAGACGGCGGGTGCGGGCGTGACTGCTTACGTCATCGACACCGGCGTGCGCATCGGCCACAAGGACTTCGGCTCCCGCGCCTCCTACGGCTACGACGCCGTGGACGAGGACAACACCGCCCAGGACGGCAACGGCCACGGCACCCACGTCGCGGGCACCGTCGCAGGCACGCAGTACGGCGTCGCGAAGAAGGCCAAGATCGTGGCCGTGAGGGTGCTGGACGACGAGGGCTCGGGCACCACCGCGCTGGCCGTTGCCGGCGTCGACTGGGTCACCAAGCACCACAAGGGCCCCTCCGTCGCCAACATGAGCCTGGGCGGCAACAAGGACGAGGCCCTCGACGCCGCCGTCGAGCGCTCCATCACCTCCGGAGTCACCTACGCGGTCTCGGCCGGCAACGAGAGCGCGGACGCCTCCGGCGCCTCGCCCGCCCGGGTGCCCGAGGCGCTGACCGTGGCCGCCGCCGACAAGAAGGACAAGCAGGCCGAGTTCTCCAACTACGGCAAGCGCGTCGACCTCTTCGCCCCCGGCGTCGACATCGTCTCCGCGAGCAACAAGAGCGACACCGGCACCGCCACCATGTCCGGCACCTCCATGGCCTCCCCGCACGTCACCGGGGCCGCCGCCGTCTACCTGAGCGGCCACAGGACGGCCACGCCCGCCCAGGTGACCACCGCGCTGACCAAGGGGGCCACCGCCGGTGCCGTCTCCGACG
Source organism: Streptomyces sp. CNT360 (assembly GCF_000424785.1). Classification (NCBI taxonomy): domain Bacteria; kingdom Bacillati; phylum Actinomycetota; class Actinomycetes; order Kitasatosporales; family Streptomycetaceae; genus Streptomyces; species Streptomyces sp. CNT360. The sequence continues at coordinate 43,198 of NZ_AUKO01000012.1, forward strand.
CGGCCGAGGGAACGACCGACAAACTGCTCCGTGTGGTCAAGTGAGGCTCTTTCGCGGTCGATTGTGAGCCACCATTGTGCGTAACCCGCATTTTCCGGGTAAGCGCAACACCAGGCCTGCCGTGCCCTCCCCCCACGGGGCACGGCGGGCCTGCGCCGTACCGGGCGGCCACCGCCTGCGGCGCCGCCGTTCACGCGGACTTAACATTCCGCCCGTTGACGGCCCCGCCGCCGGGCTGGCAGGCTCACATACCGTGAGCCAGTACAGGAATCTCGTAGCGCGCCTGCACGTCGATCTGCGACGTCACGCCAGCGCTCTCTGTGCCCCCGTCAGCGCCTGACGCGCACCTCAGCTCACCCCTGCCCGCCCACCGCAGCGCCACGGCCCGCCCGCGTCCCCGTACGCGGGACCGCGAAGCCGGCGCCGTGCGGTGGCCGGACCCCACCCGGACGCGTTCACGACGCGTACGCCCGGCCGTGCCCGCCCCGCGCTGATCGCCCGCCGATCCTTCGCTGATCCGCTGCCGATCCGTGCGCCCGCGCGTCGGCCAGGGCCGCCCACGGCCCGCGTCCGGCCACGCAACGGAAGGCACCCGTGCACCCTCGCCACGTCCGCAGACGGGAATGCGCCGCTTCCGCGGTCCGGAACGGCCGCACCGTCAGTTCGGCCGGTACCACCAGCAGCGGACCGCAGGACATCCGGGCCGCCGCCGCGGGGCGATGTCGACCGCGGCGGAGTCCTCGGCGGCGCCGTCGTCCCGAGGGCCGCAGCCCGGCCCCGGGCGGCGGCCGCCGGTCCGCCGACGCGCTCCGCACCCCTCGCCGTCTCCGCCCGCGGCGTGGCCTGCGGCCGGCTCCTCCTCGTCTCGGAGCGCCGCTTCACCCCGTGGTGCGTCACCGCCTGACCTTCCCGGAAGGAAACACCCCCATGACCAGCTTCGACATCCGTCGCGTCGGTGGCCGCATCGGCGCGGAGATCCTCGGCGTCGACCTGTCCGAACAGCTCGACAGGCGGCTCGTGCAGGAGATCGACGAGGCGCTGCTGACCCACAAGGCGCTCTTCTTCCGCAACCAGAGCCTCGACGACGCCGACCAGCTCCGCTTCGCCTCCCTCTTCGGCCCGCTGACCACCGCCCACCCCACCGTGCCCTCCGTCGCGGGACGGCCGCACATCCTGCCCGTGAACGGGGAGGAAGGCGTGCGCGCCAACCGCTGGCACACCGACGTCACCTTCGTACGGACCCCGCCCAAGGCGAGCACGCTGCGCGCCCTCGTCGTCCCGCCCTACGGCGGCAACACCCTGATAGCCAACACGGCAGCCGCCTACGCCGACCTGCCGGAGGTGCTGCGCGAGTTCGCCGACCGGCTGTGGGCCGTGCACACCAACGATCACGACTACGCTCAGCCGAGGAACCAGGCCGCCGCCGAACGCCGCAAGGTCTTCACCGCCCGCCGCTGGCAGACCGCCCACCCGGTGGTCCGGGTGCACCCCGACAGCGGCGAACGCGGCCTGTTCATCGGCGGGTTCGCGCAGCGCCTCGTCGGCCTCGGCACCGAGGAGTCCCGCGACCTGCTGCGCATCCTGCAGGCCTACGTCACCCGCCCCGAGAACACGGTGCGCTGGGCGTGGGCGCCGGGCGACCTGGTGCTGTTCGACAACCGGATCACCCAGCACTACGCCCCGGACGACTACGGCGACCTGCCCCGCACACTGCACCGGGTGACCGTCGCCGGTGACGTACCGGTCGGTGTCGACGGCACCTCCAGCCGCGTCGTCGAGGGCGACGAGGCCGGCCACTACACCCCCGCGGAGGCCGCCCGATGAGCGCCCGGACCGCCACCGTACCGCTGCTGCACGAGCTGCCCGGCGTGGCACGGCTGCCCGGCGTGGAGGGCGTCCGCGTCGACCGGGAGCGGCGCACCGTCCACGTGGACGGTGCGGAGATCGACCTCACCTACCTGGAGTTCGAACTCCTCGCCCACTTCGTCGAGCACCCGCACCGGGTCCACACCCGCGAACAGCTCGTCGCCGGTGTGTGGGGCTACGGGGAGCACGTCGGGGACGGGCGCACCGTCGACGTCCACGTGGCCCGCCTGCGGCGCAAGCTCGGGCAGCCGCACCGCGCCCGCATCGTGACGGTACGCCGCGTCGGCTACAAGTACACGCCCTGACCGCGCCCTCCACCCCAAGGAGCCACAGCCCCATGGCACACATCCTCGCCCTCACGGGCAGCCCCTCCCCGACCAGCCGCACCGAGCGGTTGCTCGCCCAGGTGGGGACCCGGCTGCGCGCCGCGGAGGGCCACGAGGTGCGGCACCTGGCCGTACGCGACCTCCCGCCGGAGCCGCTGCTGGCCGGTGACCCCACCCATCCCGCGATCCGCGAAGCGGTCGGGGCCGTCGCCGCCGCGGACGCCGTCGTCGTCGGCACGCCCGTCTACAAGGCGGCCTACAGCGGCCTGCTGAAGGTCTTCCTCGACCTCCTCCCGCAGACCGCCCTGCGGGACAAACAGGTGCTGCCCCTGGTGACCGGCGGCAGCGTCGCACACGTGCTGGCGCTGGACTACGCGCTGCGTCCGGTGCTGAACGCGCTGGGCGCCCGCCACGTGCTGCGCGGCCGGTTCGTGCTGGACGCGCACATCGCCCGGGACGTCCCGGACCGGCGACTCCCGGGCGACGGCGGCGTGCAGTTGACCGCCGAGGCTCAGGTGGGGGTCGCCGAAGCGGTCGCCGAACTCGTCGAAGCGCTCGCCGCGGTGCGGCGCCCACGCGAGAGCACGGCCGCCGCCGTCGCCGTCTGAGAGCACCGTCACCGTCCGAGAAGGAGACGCCCCACCGATGACGCCACCGGCCTCGACCCCACCGACCTTCCACTGGTTCCTGCCCACCAGCGGGGACAGCCGCCACGTGGTCGGCGGCGGCCACGGCAGCCCGCTGAGCGGCGTGAGCGCGGACCGGCCGCCCACGCTCGGCTACCTCGGCCAGATCGCGCGGGCCGCCGAACAACTCGGCTTCACCGGCGCCCTGACCCCCACCGGCTCCCAGTGCGAGGACGCCTGGCTGACGACGGCGATGCTCAGCCAGCGCACCGAGCACCTGAAGTTCCTGGTCGCCTTCCGGCCGGGTTTCCTCTCGCCCACCCTGGGCGCCCAGATGGCCGCCACCTACCAGCGGCACACCGGGGGCCGGCTCCTGCTCAACGTCGTCACCGGCGGCGAGAGCCAGGAGCAGCGCGCCTACGGGGACTTCCTCGACAAGGACGCCCGGTACGCGCGCACCGGCGAGTTCCTGCACATCGTGCGGGAGCTGTGGAACGGCGGGACGGTCACGCACGAGGGCGCACACCTCCAGGTGGCGCAGGCCGGGCTGGCGGGCCCGCCCGAGCCGGTGCCCGACGTGTACTTCGGCGGCAGCTCGCCCGCGGCGCTGCGCATCGCGGCCCGCCACGCCGACACCTACCTGACCTGGGGCGAGCCGCCCGCGCAGGTCGCGGAGAAGATCGAGCGGGTCCGCACGCTGGCCGCAGCCGAGGGGCGCACCCTCCGGTTCGGCGTCCGCCTGCACACCATCTCCCGCGACACCTCCGCCGCCGCCTGGGCCGAGGCCCGCCGCCTGCTCGACGGTTTCACCCCCGAGGCCGTCGCGCAGGCCCAACAGGCGCTGCGGCACAGCGAGTCGGAGGGGCAGCACCGGATGCTCGCATTGCACCGGGGCAGCCGCGACGCCCTGGAGATCCATCCCGGCCTGTGGGCGGGCGTCGGACTGGTCCGCGGCGGCGCCGGCACCGCGCTGGTCGGCAGCCACGAGGAGGTGGCCGACCTGATCGAGCAGTACCGCCTCGTCGGCGTCGAGGAGTTCGTCCTCTCCGGCTACCCGCACCTGGAGGAGGCCTACTGGTTCGGTGAGAACGTCCTCCCGCTGGTCCGCCGCCGAACGGCATCGCGGACTCCGGCCGGCGCCGGGCCCGTGCCCGTGGAGCACGCCGGGGCGGCCCCGGCCCGGTAGGAGGGGCGGGCGGCAGGCCACCGCGAGGTCTCCGGGGCGCCGGCCCGGCCGGATCAGGCGGCCGGCGCCGCGCGCCGGGAGGCCGTCAGGGCGTCGCCGTACCGCTCGACGACCACCCGGGCCACCTGCGGCGAGGGTCCCAGCACGGAGGCGAGGTGGTCGGCGCCGCCCTCCCGGGCCCCGGCGGCGATGCGGTCGGGAAGCCGTCCTGGCGCCAGCACGTAGGGGGCGACGGCCACCCGGCGGGCCCCGGCCGCGCGCAGCTCCCGCACGGCGTCGGCCGTGCGCGGCGGGGTGGCGGAGGCGAACGCAGGCCGCACGGCGCACCAACCGGTGGTACGCCGCCACTCCCGCGCGATATCAGCGATCACTGCGTTCGCCTCCGGGTCGGAGGAACCGGCGGACGCCAGGACGACGCCGGTGTCCGGTGCGTCGCCGGGGCCCACCCCGGCGACGCGCAACTGCCGCTCCAGCGCGGCGGTCAACAGGTGGTGCGGGCCCAGGACATTCGCCTGATGGACGGTGAGCCCGGGCAGCGTGGCGGTCTCCTCGGCCAGCACCGCGGGGATGTCCGTCTTCGCATGGAAGGCACGGGTCAGCAGCAGCGGTACGGCGACGACCCGGCGCACCCCCGCGGCGTGCAGCGCGCTCAGCGCACGCCCGACCGACGGCGCGGTGAAGTCCAGGTAGCCGACCGCCACCCGCACCCCGGGCAGCAGCCGACGCACCCGCGCGGCCAGCGCGGTCATGGTGGCCCCGTGCCGGGGGTCGCGGCTGCCGTGCGCCACCAGCAGCAGCGCGGGGTCGCAGGACGGGTACGGTGTGCGTCGCATCAGCGCAGCAGCCCCCGGTGGCGCAGGACGCGCCGCTCGGCAGGCGCGCAGACGAGCAGTTCGATGCCGACGCCCACCGCCAGGATGAGCAGGATCGCGCCGAGCACCAGCGGCATGTCCTGGTAGGAGCGGCCGGTGTCCAGCAGCCGGCCCAGGCCCACGCCCAGCTCCGGGGAGGTGGAGATCAGTTCGGCCGCCATCAGGGACCGCCAGGAGAAGGCCCAGCCCTGCTTGAGGCCGGCGATGTAGCCGGGGAGCGCGGCGGGCAGCAGCACATGGCGGATGCCGCGCAGCCCGGTGGCGCCCAGAACGGTGCCGGCGCGCAGGTGCAGGGGGCCGATCCGGTCGACGCCGGCCACCAGGCCGTTGGCGATGGAGGGGACGGCGCCCAGCAGCACGACGGCGTAGATGGGGCCCGCGTCGAAGACCTGGGTGTGCACCTTCGTGCCGCCCAGCTGTGCGGGGATCTCGCCGCCCGAACGCAGACCCACCAGGGGAGTGGCGTGGGTGACGTTGGGGAAGCAGCCGAGCTTCACCTGGTCCAGCCCGTCGACCTTCTTGCCGCCCACCGGCTTGGGATCGCCGCTCCCGACGGCCTTGGAGCCGTAGCCGCAGCCCGCCGCCAGCAGCAGCGCGGGCACGGTCACCACAGCCGGCAGGCGGCGGGACGGTCGTCGCCGGAAGAAGGGTCGGATGCGGGGCACGAAGGGGTCCTCAAGGCAGGGCTGTGGGGGCGGCGGACGGCGAGCGTGCGTACGGGCGCGCACGTCACCGCCCACAGCGCTCCACTCCGCCCTGCCCGCTGCCGCGTGCGCCGCTGCCGATGCGGCCACCGGTCCGGTCGAAGGTCGAGAAGACCTCTTGGGGGATGCTCATGGCCTCAGAAGTCCCAGCCGGCTTGGTCGGGCACCTCGGTCACCGGCACGTCCGCGTCGGCGAACGCGTCGCCTGCCATGCCGGCGGTCAGCGTGGTGCCGTCGGCGGGGTCGACGAGGAGGAAGGAGCCGGTGCGGCGGGAGCGGGCGTAGGGGTCGACGGGCAGCGGCTCGGCCGTGCGCAGGACGACGCGGCCGATGTCGTTGGCCACCAACTGCCCGGGCGCGGGGTGCTGGGAGAGGTCGGCCAGGGTCAGGCGGGAGGGGATGTCCTTGACGATGGCCTTGACGGTGCGGGTGGTGTGCTTGAGCAGTACCCGGTCGCCGGGCTTCAGGGGCCTCTCGTGCAGATGGCAGACCGTGGCGGCGACATCCTGGCTGGAGGTCAGGTCCGCGTCGGCCGGGGCGATGACGTCGCCGCGGGAGACGTCGAGGTCGTCGGCCAGCCGCACGGTCACCGACTGGGGTGCCCAGGCCACGTCCACGGCCTGGCCGAGTGCGTCGATCGCCTCGATGGTGGACGACTGGCCGGAGGGGTGGACGGTGACGCGGTCGCCCACCCGCAGCACACCGGAGGCCAACTGGCCCGCGTAGCCGCGGTAGTCGGGGAGTTCCCGGGTCTGCGGACGGATGACGTACTGGACGGGGAAGCGGGCCGCGTCGTCGGTCGGGTCGTGGCTGACCTCCACCGTCTCCAAATGTTCGAGCACCGTCGGGCCGCTGTACCAGTCCATGCGCGGCGAGGGGGTGACCACGTTGTCGCCCTCCAGAGCGGAGATGGGGATCGCCGTGACCTCCGGCACGCCCAGCGAGGTGGCGTAGCCGGTGAACTCGTCCGCGATCGCGGCGAAGACGTCCTCCCGGTAGTCGGTCAGGTCCATCTTGTTGACGGCCAGCACCACGTGCGGGACGCGGAGGAGAGCGGCGACGGCGGCGTGCCGGCGGGTCTGTTCGACCACGCCGTTGCGGGCGTCCACCAGGACGACGGCCAGTTCGGCGGTGGAGGCGCCGGTGACCATGTTGCGGGTGTACTGCACGTGCCCGGGGGTGTCGGCCAGGACGAACCGCCGCCGGGGGGTGGCGAAGTAGCGGTAGGCCACATCGATGGTGATGCCCTGCTCCCGCTCGGCGCGCAGCCCGTCGGTCAGCAGCGCCAGGTCGGGGGCCTGCTGGCCGCGCTCGATGGAGGCGCGCGAGACGGCCTCCAACTGGTCGGAGAAGACGGACTTGGAGTCGTGCAGCAGGCGGCCCACCAGGGTCGACTTGCCGTCGTCGACGCTGCCGGCGGTCGCGAAGCGCAGCAGGGAGGTCGCCGCGGTGGCCAGCGCCTGTGCGCTGAGGGTCTCGGACATGCTTTTAGAAGTAGCCTTCCCGCTTGCGGTCTTCCATGGCGGCCTCGGAGAGCTTGTCGTCGGCCCGGGTGGCCCCGCGCTCGGTCAGCCGCGAGACGGCGATCTCCGCGATCACCTTCTCCACCGTGTCCGCCTCCGAGTCGACCGCTCCGGTGCACGACATGTCGCCCACGGTGCGGTAGCGCACCAGCCGCCGCTCGCTCGTCTCCCCGTCCCGGGGGCCGCCCCACTCGCCCGGGGCCAGCCACATCCCCGAGCGGGAGAAGACCTCACGCTCGTGCGCGTAGTAGATCGCCGGGAGTTCGATCTGCTCGGCGGCGATGTACTGCCACACGTCCAGCTCGGTCCAGTTCGACAGCGGGAAGACCCGCACGTGCTCGCCCGGTGCGTGCCGCCCGTTGTAGAGCTGCCACAGCTCCGGGCGCTGGCGGCGCGGGTCCCAGCCGCCGAACTCGTCCCGCAGCGAGAAGATCCGCTCCTTGGCCCGCGCCTTCTCCTCGTCGCGGCGCCCGCCCCCGAAGACGGCGTCGAAGCGGTGCTGGTTGATGGCCTCCAGCAGCGGCACCGTCTGCAGCGGGTTGCGGGTCCCGTCGGGGCGCTCGCGCAGCCTGCCGTCGTCGATGTAGTCCTGCACCGAGGCCACGTGCAGCTGGAGCCCGTGCTGCTCCACCGTCCGGTCGCGGAACCGGAGCACTTCGGGGAAGTTGTGGCCGGTGTCGACATGCAGCAGTCCGAAGGGCACCGGTGCCGGCGCGAACGCCTTGAGCGCCAGGTGCAGCATCACGATCGAGTCCTTGCCCCCGGAGAAGAGGATCACCGGACGCTCGAACTCTCCGGCCACCTCCCGGAAGATGTGCACCGCCTCCGACTCCAGCACCTGGAGGTGCGTCAGCGCGAACGGGCTGTCGGTCTCCTGTGGTGCGGTCACCGCCGTGGTCATAGCAGTCCCCTCTCGCTCAGCAAGGTGTGCAGCGCCGTGGCCGACTCCGCCACGCTCCGGCCGTCGGTCTCCAGGCGCAGGTCCGGGTCCGCGGGCTCCTCGTAGGGGTCGTCGACGCCGGTCAGCCCGGTCAGTTCGCCCGCCGCCTGCTTGGCGTACAGGCCCTTGACGTCCCGCTGTGCGCACACCTGCACCGGCGTCGCCACGTGCACCTCCAGGTACGGCGTGCCCGCGGCGCCGTGGCGTTTGCGGACGGCCTCGCGGCTGTCGGCATAGGGGGCGATGACGGGCACCAGCACGGTCACGCCGTGCGAGGCGAGGAGTTCGGCGACGAAGCCGATGCGCTGGACGTTGGTGTCGCGGTCGGCGCGGGAGAAGCCCAGCCCCGCGGTGAGGAAGGTGCGGATCTCGTCGCCGTCCAGCACCTCGGCCCGGTGCCCCTCGCCGCGCAGCCGCTCGGCCAGCGCGGCGGCGAGGGTGGTCTTGCCGGCGCTGGGCAGGCCGGTCAGCCACACGGTGGCGCCACTCATGTGTCTCCTTCGCGAGGTCCGCGGGTGCGTCGGTCGTACGGGGTGCATCCGGTGCGTCGGCCCGGTCGGTTCCCTCGGCCCGTCATCCGTGCAGGCCGCATTCGGTCTTGCCGCGCCCGGCCCACCGCCCGGCGCGCGCGTCCTCGCCCTCCAGAACGCGGCGGGTGCAGGGGGCACAGCCGATGGAGGGGTAGCCGTCGTCCAGCAGCGGGTTGGTCAGCACCCCGTGCTCGGCGATGTAGGTGTCCACGTCCTGCCGGCTCCAGCGGGCGATGGGGGAGACCTTCACCTTCCGGCGCCTCTCGTCCCAGCCGACGACCGGCGTGTGCGCGCGGGTCGGCGACTCGTCGCGGCGCAGCCCGGTCGCCCAGGCGTCGTACGCGCGCAGTCCCTCCTCCAGCGGCTGCACCTTGCGCAGCGCGCAGCACAGATCGGGGTCGCGGTCGTGCAGCCGGGGCCCGTGCTCGGCGTCCTGTTCGGGCACCGTCTGCCGGGGCGTGAGGGTGACGACCTCCACGTCCATGACGGCCTCGACGGCGTCGCGGGTGCCGAGGGTCTCGGGGAAGTGGTAGCCGGTATCGAGGAAGACGACGCGGACGCCGGGGAAGACCCGCGAGGCGAGGTGCGCGACGACGGCGTCCTCCATGGAGGAGGTGACGCAGAACCGGTGCCCGAAGGTGTCGGCGGCCCAGCGCAGCACGTCGAGCGCGTCGGCGTCCTCCAGGTCGCGGCCCGCCTGTTCGGCCAGCGGCCTGAGCTCTTCGGCGGTGCGCTGCTCCCGTAGGTGCGCGGTGCTCATGGGGTGGGGTCCTCTCGGTCCGGTCCGGGTGCCGGCCGCAGCCCCGAGGCGAGCAGCCCGAGGAACGCCAGCCGGAAGGCGCGGTTGCAGGCGGCGCACTCCCAGGTGCCGGGGCCCTCCTCGCTGGGGCGCAGGTCCTCGTCGCCGCAGTAGGGGCAGTAGAACGGGGCGGCGCGCTCGCTCATCGGCTCTCTCCGTCCGCTCCGCTCACTTCAGGTCACCCTCGGCCGCCCGCGCCGCCCACTGGGCGAAGCGCTCGCCGTCCGTGCGCTGGTCCTGGAAGGCGCGCAGCACCCGCTCGATGTAGTCGGGAAGCTCGTCGGCGGTCACCTTCAGGCCGCGCACCTTGCGGCCGAAGCCGGGCTCCATGCCCAGCGAGCCGCCCAGGTGCACCTGGTACCCCTCCACCTGGTTGCCGTCGGCGTCGGTGACCAACTGCCCTTTCAGGCCGATGTCCGCGACCTGGATGCGGGCGCAGGAGTTGGGGCAGCCGTTGAGGTTGATGGTGACGGGCTGGTCGAAGCCGGGCAGCCGGCGCTCCAACTCGTCGATGAGCCAGGAGCCGCGCCCCTTGGTCTCCACGATCGCGAGCTTGCAGAACTCGATGCCGGTGCAGGCCATCGTCCCGCGCCGGAAGACGGACGGGCGGGTCGTCAGGTCGAGCGCCTCCAGGCCCTCGGCCAGCGACTCCACCTGGTCGCCCTCGACGTCGAGCACGATCATCTTCTGCTCGACGGTGGTGCGCACCCGGCCGGAGCCGTGCGCCTCCGCCAGGTCGGCGACCTTGCTGAGGGTGGCTCCGTCGACGCGGCCCACACGCGGGGCGAAGCCCACGTAGTAGCGGCCGTCCCGCTGCCGGTGGACGCCGATGTGGTCGCGCCACTGCTGCGGCGGCTGCTGCGGCGCCGGGCCGTCGAGCAGCTTGCGGCCCAGGTACTCCTCCTCCAGCACCTGCCGGAACTTCTCCGCACCCCAGTCGGCGACCAGGAACTTCAGCCGGGCGCGGTTGCGCAGCCGCCGGTAGCCGTGGTCGCGGAAGATGCCGGTGACGCCCTCGTGGACGTCGGCCACCTCCTCCAGCGGCACCCACGCGCCCAGCCGCACGCCCAGCTTGGGGTTGGTGGACAGCGCGCCGCCCACCCACACGTCGAACCCGGGCCCGTGCTCGGGGTGTTCCACGCCGACGAACGCCACGTCGTTGATCTCGTGCGCCACATCCAGCAGCGGCGAGCCCGAGACGGCCGTCTTGAACTTGCGGGGCAGGTTGGAGTAGGCGGGGTTGCCGATGACCCGGCGGTGGATGTCCTCGATGGCCGGGGTGCCGTTGATGATCTCGTCCTCGGCGATCCCGGCGACGGGCGAGCCGAGGATGACGCGCGGGGTGTCGCCGCAGGCCTCCGTGGTGGACAGGCCCACGCCCTCCAGACGGCGCCAGATCTCCGGCATGTCCTCGATGCGGATCCAGTGGAACTGCACGTTCTGGCGGTCGGTGATGTCGGCGGTGCCGCGGGCGAACTCCTGGGAGATGTCGCCGATGACGCGCAACTGCTCGGTGGTCAGCCGGCCGCCGTCGATGCGGACGCGCAGCATGAAGTACTCGTCGTCCAGCTCCTCCGGCTCCAGCACGGCCGTCTTGCCGCCGCTGATCCCGGGCTTGCGCTGGGTGTAGAGGCCCCACCAGCGCATCCGGCCGCGCAGGTCGGCCCCGTCGATGGAGGCGAAACCACGGTGGGCGTAGATCGTCTCAATGCGTGTCCGCACATTGAGACCGTCGTCGTCCTTCTTGGTCTGCTCGTTGCCGTTGAGCGGCGTGAAGTGGCCGGCGGCCCACTGCCCTTCGCCGCGGTGGCGTCCCGCCTTGCGGCGGGCGGGGGCTGGGGGCACCGCCTGCTCGGGGAGCTTGGGGGAGGGGCGCTCGGAGGTGTCGGCCATGGCGGAGATCCTTCGGGCAGGGGGCGCGGGCACACGCGGGGCGGGTGCGGTCGGGTACGCGGACGCCGGGCTCGGCCTGCCGGTGGCGGGCCACCGGGCCGGGAGCGCCGGTACGCAGGGGTTTCGACGCCGACCTGCGCGGCGCGCCCGCTACGGTGAGGGCGGCGGCTCGGGATCGGCGGACGCCGGGAGGCGGCGTGCGGAGAAGTGTCAGAACGGCGGTGCTGTGACTGTCAGCCCGCCGGACAGATGGCGCTGGACACGCGAACGAGGTCGACGTGACGTCGACTCACCAAGGCGATTCCGGCGCGAGACATGACGGAAGCGTCGCACGCCCGTCTGACGCCAGTCCACTGCCGTCCGTATGATGAACAAATCCATACCGGATGGTGAGATGCATGGTTGCGCGAGGTCCGGGTCCGGCCCCGCGCCAGCTCGTACTCGCCGGGGTTCAGGCTCCCGGCCAGGGGCCCGGCTGGGGCACGTCCGGCTCGTCCTTCGTCTCGGTGCGGTACACCCGCAGCCCGCGCCGCTCGTAGTTGGCGCGGGCGTGCACGCCGTCCCGGGAGCAGGTGTGCAGCCACACGCGGGTGGTGGACGGCTGCCCCTGCCACCGCTCGGCCAGGTCCCAGGCGCGGGCCAGGCCCACCGAGAGCAGGTGGCCGCCGATGCCGCGGCCGCGGAAGGCGGGCAGCAACCCGAAGTAGCTGACCTCCACGACACCCTCGGCTCCGCCGGTGGCGCCGTCCAGCTCGATGAAGCCCGCGGGGGTGCCCCGCTGGTAGGCCACCCACGTCTCGACCCCGGGACGGGTCAGGAAGTGCTCCCACTGCGCGTACGTCCACGGCAGCCGGTCCACCCACGTGGTGTCCGCCCCCACCGAGGCGTACAGGAACCGGCTGAACTGCGGGCTCGGTATCCCGGCGCGGGCCACCGTCACCCCGGTGGCCGCCTCCGGCACCCGCGCGGGTGCCAGGTCGGCGGGGGAGGTCTGCTCCAGGTACCAGGTGGTGACGGTCACGGTCGCACTCATGGGGCACATCCCACCACGGCGGCTCAGCGCAGCATCCGCAGCCCCCGCACCCGGTTGAGGGCGGCGGCCGTCTCGAAGCGGCGCGGGACGGCGAAGTCCTCGTCCCGGACGGTCAGCAGGGGTCCGGTCGGCCCGTCGGCCAGCACCTCCGCCAGCAGGTCGAGCGCTTCGGCCAGAGTGCGGCGCCCGTCCAGCATGCCGCGCCGCACCATCAGTTCGAGAGCCAGCCCGATGCCGGTCACCTGGCGCGGGTCGGCGATCTGCTCGACGGCGCGCAGGTCCACCTCGTGGTCGCCGAAGGAGAGCACGTCCTCCCCGCGGGCGCGGATACGGGAGCGCCCGCGCACCTCGGCGTCCAGGGATGCGGGGTCGGGCACCCGGGCGACGACGCCGGGGAAGGACTCGGCCTCGGCGTGCCGGCCCGTGGGCACTGCGGCGATCTCGTGGGCCCGCGCGGTGACGTCCCAGGGGCGGTAGGCGTCCATCATCACGACCCGGTCGGCGACCTCCAGATAGTCGCCGGAGCCTCCCATCACCAGCACCGTGGAGACCCCGTGGTCGCGGTGGAGCGAGCGGATGGTGTCCACCAGAGGGGTCAGCGGCTCCCGGTCCTTGGCGACCAGCGTCTGCATCCGGGCGTCACGGATCATGAGATTGGTGGCGGCGGTGTCCTCGTCGATCAGCAGCACCCGGGCGCCCACCTCCACGGCCTCGCACAGCGACGCGGCCTGCGAGGTGGAGCCGGAGGCGTTCCCGGTGGAGAAGTCCGCGGTGTCCGAACCGTCCGGAAGGTGGTCCACGAACGCGTGCACGTCCACCCGTTCCACCCGGCGGCCGTCCTCGGCCCGCAGCTTCACCGTCTCGCTCCGCGAGACGACCAGCTCGCGTCCGTCGCCCGGTACGTGGTCCCAGATGCCCGTCTCCAGCGCCCGCAGCAGCGTCGACTTCCCGTGGAAGCCGCCGCCGACCACCAGGTTCACCCCCTCCGGGATGCCCATGCCGGTGACCGGTCCCGCGTGCGGCAGCTCCACCGTCACCCGCAGCTCCTCGGGTGAGGCGAACGGCACCACGCCGCCGCCCGCAGCCGGGCGGTCGTCCACTCCGCTGCGGCGCGGCAGCACGGAGCCGTCGGCGACGAAACCGACCAGGCCGCGCCCCGCCAGCGCCTCGCGCAGCGCCACCGAGTCCTCGACGGTCTCCACGAAGCGGCGCACCGCCTCCGCGTCCAACGCCTCGTAGCGCAGGGCCCGTTCGACGGCGCGGGGCAGCACCCCGCACAGCAGCCGCTCCGCCTCGCGCCCGTCGATGCGCCGACCGTGCCCCGGCAGCGCCGCGCCCAGCCGCAGCGTGACCGCACCGTCGTCTCCGCCGACCGTGCACGAGCTGCGCTCCAGCACCTCCTGGCCGCCCGCGTCCACCCGCAGCGCCTTCTCGCCGCGCACCGCCCACGCCGCCGCGCGCACCAGGTACGAGGCGAGCGCGCGGCGCCGGGTCGCCGTCCGCCACAGTTCCTCGGGCAGCCCCGCGAGCCGGCCCGGCACGTGCACGGCGACCCGGGCCGGCGGCGCGTACGGGTCGGACTGCGCGCGCACCAGCTCCAGCAGCTCACCGCCGGGCATCTCCCACCGCCCGACCAGGCTCTTGTACCGCCCGTACTGCGCACCCTCCACAGCGCGCAGCTCGGCTGCCAGTCCGGTACGCGGGCCGCGTTCACGCGCCGCCTCGTACGCCCCCTCACGGCCCTCGCGCCCGGGGCGTCCGCCGTGGTCCCGCGGCGGCCCGCCGCGCCCGCGCGGACGGCCCCCGCGCGAACCGCCCGGCCCGCCTCCGTACCCGCTGCCGCGCCCGTACGGCCGTCCGCCGCCGCGCCGTCGGCCGTCAGCGCCACCGAACTCCTCGCTCACGCCGCTCGCCGCCTTTCCGTCTTCCGGTGGCCCCTCGCGGCCACCGGTGACCTGCTGCTCGTCGTCCTGCTCGTCGTCTCGTGCCCGGTCTCCTTGAGGGCCTGCGCCGGCCCGCTGCCCGGCTCCGCCCTGGCGCAGTGCGGACCGGCCGCCGGGAGGCGACGCGGACGACGATACGGGCCCGGGCCGCCCCTCCCGAAACGCCACCCGGCGACGTCACCGCCTCCCCCTGTGTCCCGCTCCGTACCCAGAAGGGGTCACATTCCCGAACTCACCCGCTTCGTTGGGAAAGGCGCAATATTCTCAGTCGCAACCGGGAGAAGGGGGCACCATGTCCGCGCTCCGCTGGGCCGCCGCCCTCGGCAATGCCGACTGGCACCTGTGCGCGCCGTTGCTCGTCGCCCTCGCGGCCGCCTGGCACACGGACATCGCCACCGTCACCACCGGGGTCGCCGCCTACTCGCTGGGCCAGGGCCTCGCCCTCCCGGCGTGGGGCTGGCTGGCCGACCGGTACGGGCCGGGAGCCAGTCTGCGCACCGGACTGCTGGTCGCCGCGGCCGCCTCCGCGGGCTCCGCCCTGTGTCCCGGACCCACCTGGTGGGTGGTCCTGCGCACCGCTGCCGGAGCGGGATTCGCGACCGTCACCCCGTCCGTCTCCCTCTACTACGAGTCGCTGCGCCCCGCCCCCGTCCGGCAGCGGGCGTTCGCGACGCTCACCACGGTCACCGCGGCCAGTGCCATCGCCTCGCCCGTCCTGGCCGACACCGTGCTCGGCATCGGCTCCTGGCGCCCCGCGTTCGCCGTCATCGCCCTGCTGACCGTGGTGACGGTGTGGCGGCTCAGCAGCCTGCGCCCGGCGGCACGGTCCGAGGCCGCGTTCCGGACCGTGCCGGCGCAGCGCGACCCCGTCGGCGGGAAGCGGGCGGCGCGGCGGGCCCGTACCGCCTACGGGACCGTCCTCGGGCTCGGCGCCGCCGAGGGCACGGTCATGCTCGGCCTGCCCGCCCTCCTCGCACCTGCCCTCGCCACCAGGGGCGAGGCCGCCTCCACCACGGCCGTGCTGGTCGTCTACGCCGTCGGCGTGCTGGCCAGCACGCTCGTCCTGCGCCGGCACGCGCGGCTGTGGGGCCCCAGGAGGCTGCTGGCCACCGGCGGTTCGCTCGGAGCGACCGGGGCCTTCCTGCTCGCCGTGCTGCCCGGGGCCGCCGTGCTGATGCTGTGCGCCGCGCTGCTGGGCACCGCCTGGGGCTACCTGCACACCACGCTGCAGACCTGGGTGCCCCGCCTGTTGCCGCCCCCGGCCCGCGCCCGCGCCGCTTCCCTGTTCTCGGCCGCGGCGATACTGGCGAGCTCCGCGACGGTCGCCGCCACCACCTCACTCCTTCAGGAGGGCCGGCACACCGTGGTGTTCGCGACGGGCGCCGTGCTGTGTGCCGCGCTCACCTGCTGGACGCTGCTGGTCGCCCGCCGCTGGTCCGAGCCCCGCCCGCACCGGGGCGCCGGGACCGGCACCGGCGCCCGGTCCGGCTCCCCGGCCGACCCCCGCACCGGCTCTCAGCCCGGGTCCCCGCCCTCGGGGAGGGGCGCCCCGGACGGCATGCCGGAGGCCACATAGGCGTCGTAGCGGGCCCGCCAGTCGCTGGTGGGGCCGCTGTGCGGGCCGGCGGGGGAGTCGCCGGCGAGCAGCGTGGCCAACTGCTCCAGGCAGATGTCCCAGCCCGCCGCGTTGCGGGCGGCGGCGCCCCGCTCCTCCAGCACGTCCGTGAGGGCGAGCAGACAGCCCTCGCCGCGCGGCCCCAGCTCGAAGAGGAGCTCGTCGTCGCCCCAGGTGTAGCCCAGGCGGCGCGGCGGGTCGAACTCCAGCACCGTGCCGGAGGTGTCGCCCGCGTACGGGTCACCCGCGAATTCGACCCGGCCGCCCACGCTCCGCTCCAGGTTCACCGTCGGCGAGGGGAACCACGACGCCAGCTCCTCCGGCTCCGTCAGCGCCCGCCACACCCGCTCGGCGGTCACCCCGAACGGGCGCTCCAGCCGTACGGCGGGCAGCCCGTCCCGCTCCACGAAGATGCCCAGCTCCACGCTCATGCCTCGTCCACCTCGGTCGCCCTTCGCCGGGAGGCCCGCCCTGCTCCGCCGACGGCCCGCCGTCCTCCACCGGATCGTGACGCCGCCCGCCGCCTCCCGCCACCCGGGAAGGCCCACCGGGAGGAGCCCTGCCGGGGCCCGGCGGAAGAGGTCCGCCGGGAGGGAACCCGCCGAGAGGTGCTGCTCCGGGCGAGATCCGTGGAAGCGGGCGCGTGCGGACGGGCCACTGGTTAGGCTCACCGGGTGAGCGCCACATGGGATCTTGAAGCTCCGGGAGTGCTGCGGCTGCCGTCGGGGCGGCTCGTCCGCGGGAGGGGGCTGCGCCGCCCGCTGCCGCCCGGACCTGAACCGGAGTTCGGGCTGTATCTGCTGGGCCGCGAGCCCGAACCCGTCGCCTGGGAGTCCCGCTGGCTGCGGTGGCCGGACTTCCGCCTGCCCGCCGACCGCGCCGCCGCCCGCGAAGCCCTGCACCACGTGTGGGAGCGTGCCGCGCGGCAGCGCGTCGAGGTGGCCTGCGGCGGCGGCCAGGGCCGTACGGGGACGGCGCTGGCGTGCCTGGCGGTGCTGGACGGGGTACCGCCCGAGGAAGCCGTCTCCTACGTGCGCGCGCACTACGCGCCCCGCGCGGTGGAGACCCCCTGGCAGAAGCGGTACGTGCGCCGCTTCGACGCGCCGCGGGCCACGCTTTTGGATCACGGTACGGACAGCGTGTAGGAGCCGCCCGAGAACAGTACGGGGCACGGGAGCGCATCCGGCTGCGAGGCGGCGGCCGTCGTGGCCCGTAGGTGGCCGCCGTAGCCCGGTTCGGCCACGTACGGCGCCAGCAGCCGCAGCACGGTCTCCAGGTGACCCAGGTCGTCCTCGTGCCAGTGGGTGCGGCTGAAGAGGCCCCAGGCGTGGTGGTCCTCCGCGCGGAGCACCCCCGCGTCGCCGCCGGGCAGCGGGCTGTCCGGGTCCGGTTCCAGCAGCG
The DNA here is from genome assembly GCF_000424785.1 of Streptomyces sp. CNT360. NCBI lineage: Bacteria > Bacillati > Actinomycetota > Actinomycetes > Kitasatosporales > Streptomycetaceae > Streptomyces > Streptomyces sp. CNT360. Next base: position 60,455 of record NZ_AUKO01000012.1, read on the forward strand.
GGAAGGCGAACGGATCCGGCTCCTGGTCCGCCCCTGCGACGGCGGGCTGTGCGCCGGCCGTGCCCAGGTGCCACCGCAGGGCCTCCAGCACGTCGGCGGGTGTCTCCGCCCGCAGAAAGCAGCTGACGACGACCTCGTAGTGCTCGCTCATGCGGCGCATTTTCCCCGGCGCAACGGCGGGCACGGGCGCCGCGGTTCAGGGGCCCGGCCGGTGCCGCCGGTCCTCCACGGTCCGACGGGCGGCGGCCACGCGCTCCGCCAGCCGGCCGTGGTGGGCGCCGGGCCAGTAGAGGCGGTCGCAGGACGTGCAGCGGGTGAACGTGTCGTAGGTACGGCGGGTCCCAGGAGGCAGCCGATGGGCGATCTCCTCCTTGGCGACGGGCTCCAGCCGGCCGTTGCAGGCGGGACAGCGCGTCCAGGGCGCCAGCGGTGGCGCGAAGCGGGACAGCACGTCGGTGAGCTGATCGTCCGGCCTGCTGCCCCGCACGTACGCGCCCAGCCACAGAGCCCGCCTGCGCAGCAGACCGCGGTCCTGCGTCAGCAGGATGCGCTGCTCGGCGTCGGCCTGCTCCACCAGTTCCGGATCGTGCGCGTCGTTGCGGTACGCCACATCGACCCCCAGCAACCGCAACCGCCGTGCCAGGGCGCCCAGGTGGACGTCCAGCACGAACCGCGGCGGTGACGGTGCCCGGGGCGGTACGGGTTGCGGGCGCTCCACGGGTGCGAGCCGGACACGGGCGCCCGCCTCCGGCCGGTGCGCCGCGGGAACGGCCACCCCGTCCGCGTACAGCCGCGCCACCTCCGTCAGCGGGACACCCAGCGACTGCACGAGGTGACCGAGCGAGGACGTCCCGTCGTACCGGCACGGCACGCTGTCCGGACCGGCGGCCCGCCCACGGAGCCGCGCGGGCAGGAAGAGACGCAGCTCCTCGGGCACGTGGACGTGGACCTGCGGCTCTTCCGCCGGGTGACCGTCCGCCGGGCGATGCTGCGGGCCCCTCACCTCACCGTCCTTCGTCCGGCACGGCGGTGGTCCGGACCTGGAACGCGGAGTGTCCCTGCGGCTCCTCCTCCGTCACCCGTACGTCCTCGACGTGCGCCGCCGCGGGGCCCTCGCGGGCCCACTCCACGAGGGCGTCGACGGACTCCGGCGGGCCCTCCAGGACCGCCTCGACGCGGCCGTCGGGCAGGTTGCGTACCCAGCCGGTGACGCCGTGCTCCTCGGCCCGCTGCCGACAGGTGTCCCGGAAGAAGACCCCCTGCACCCGCCCGCTGACCTGCACCCGCTTGGATGTCACAGTCCCAGTCATCAGCTCACCTCACCCCTCCCATTGTCACGCCCCGCCGCCGCGCCGCCCGTACCGGCAGGCATCCGGGTGCCCGACCGGGCCCCTCCGTCCGGCCGTGGGTCACCAGTGGGGTGGTCGACCGCGGAAGGTCCGGCCGGTTGCTCCCGGTGTCTCCGCCCACTCGGGCCGCCCCCTCGACTTGAGTGCAGACGGGCGCGCAGGACGGCCGCACCGCCCCCCCTCAAGGTCCTCGCACGCCGTTGCGCGGCCCCCCATCCCCATCACCAGCGAGAGCGTCGGCCCCCGCAGGAGATCCCCCGAGCCGGTGCTGAACGGTCCGTCGGTGGCCTCGACCCGCAAGCCCGCGATCGCACTCCGGCTCGCGACGGTGAAGTCGCGGTCGGCGAAGGAGCGGGCCACGGCGGTCGTCGTGGCCACCGGTGGTGTCCGCACCAGGCCCGACGGCCGACCGATGTCCTCGCTGTGGACGACGACTTCGCCCAGCCAGGCCGCCGTGTGTCCGGTGGGCCAGGCGCGCCCGTCGACAACCTGGCGAAAGCGGTGCAAGGTCTCTTCCAGTGCAGCACCCCGGTGCTTGGCGAGTCGTCGGTCGTTGTGCACATCCGGGTCGAACCGGGCGGCCAGCATGCTCTGTGACCAGCCCCGCATCCGCAGGCCGGCACCCGCGGTCAGATGGGCGACGACCTCCTCCACGCTCCAGCGCCCACACAGCGATGCTGCCGCCCACTGAGCCTCGCTGAGCTGGGCCAAGTCCTCGGCGAGCGCCGCGCGCTCGACGCGGATCGCCCTCTTCAGGTCTCGCCGGGTTCCGAGCAGGCGCGGTTCCGTCCTCGTGGCAGTCTCCAGGGATCGGGTGTCGCCTGTCGGACTTCCACCGGCACCCGAACTCATCGACGGCAACCACCTGGAGAGGGAGAGCCAAGTTGCCAGCGGCCGCCTCAGCTGTCCAACTGGCCGTTGCGGACGGTTCCGAGGAAGTGGTTCCACTGGTGGTCGGGGAAGGTGAGGACGGGGCCGGTTGGGGCCGTCTTGCTGTCGCGGACAGGGACGATGCCCGCTGACGCGCCCGTGCCGACCTCCACGCAATTGCCGCCGCTGCCGTTGCTGTAGCTGCTCTTACGCCGCGTGGTGCTGGGGCCAGCGGGGCTGACTGCCATGCCGGTGCTCCTCCGCTACTTCACGAACCATGGCCAAAGACGCCTCGGGCGGCGAGGCCGCAGCTCTGAGGAGGTCGTACGACGCGCGATATTGCTGGACGAGGGCTGGATCGTCGATCGTCTCGCCGCTGTGCAGCGACTCCGTGGAGACCAAGAGAGGTGCGTCCGGGAGGATCGTGATCATGGCGGTGCCGAACATGAAGGGGTGGGCCCCGACGTTCCACGGAAGCACTTGCAGAATGACGCGTCGGCGCCACACGAGGTCCGTCGGATGATCGAGCTGTTGTGCCATCTCCTCCCCAGGCACGATCTTCTGACGCGCTACGAACTCGTGCAGGATCGCCCAGTAGCCAGGTTTCCCGTGCCCCGCGTCCAGGAGTTGTGCGCGCTCAGCGCGTCCCTCCGCTTCGGCGTCCACTTGGTCGTTGGCTTCCGGGGGGTGTGTCGTCTCCACGACTGCACGGGCGTAGGCCCTCGTTTGAAGCAAGCCAGGAAAGACTGTGGGTGCCCACTCCTCGATGGTCGACGCCTGCTTCCCGGCTTCGAGGACCTTCTCGAAACAAGGCGCAGGCCCTTTCGCCGTGCGCGCCGCACATCCTCGCAGCGGCGGCTGAAGAAGCCGTCCGTCCCCAGCACGCCGTCCACGTGCTCCGCGAGATCCGGGGCAGGCTCCGCTCCTGGCGTTCGATCTCGCTGAGGTGGCTGCAGCCGTAGAAGCTGCCCTCCACCAACTGCTGGAGCGTCAGCCCCGCTGCTTCGCGCTTCCAGCGCAGCTCCTGCCGTAGAAGGCGGGCACGCCCGCTGATCCGTCGATGTCCTCGGGACCTGGCACGGTTCACCGCCGAGAGGGGTGGCTGTTTTCGTTCGGGCGGGAGCCGTTCCCGGGGGGTCCGCAATTGATCGTAGCTGCGGGGCAGTTCGCTTGCGGGAGCCCGATGAGCTGCCACATTGCCTGGGGCGGGGGCGTTGTGTGAGGCGTTCGTCACTCCGTGCTCAGGAAAGGGGCCGCCACATGAACGCGTGCTATCCGTACGGGCGATCGAAATGCGTTGAGGAAAGCATTGCCGAACTCAGTACGGCGCTGCGCGCGGACGGGCTCACAGTGAGCTCTTTCCAACCTCCCGTCAGGCTGGAAAGAGCTCACTGCACACGAATCACGACTCAGGACACGCGATCCCGCGCTTCCGCCTCCGCGATAAAGCTATCCAGCCGCGACCTTGCTCCGACCAGCTTATGAATGCAGCTGTCCACGGTGTCGCGCTGCTTGCGGAGCATTGCTGTTGCCTGGGATTCTTTTTGATGAGGCATTTTCTTGCAATGCTGCTTGATCTCGCCGATTTCCCGAGTCGAAAGACCCACAGACAAGAGCGCTTGAATCAAGTGCACTTGAGCGACATCCGCCGAATCGTAAAGGCGATGCCCGCCAGGACCTCGGCGCACCTCAAGCAGCCCTGTCTCGCCGTAGTAGCGCAAGGAGCGCACGCTGGCGCCCGTGAGCTCCGAGAGCCTTCCGATACGCATCCCGACCTCCGTGTGGCTCACATCACATATTTCACGCTTGAATCTCACATCATGTGAGATTCTAGGCTATTTTACATGACTGCTAAAAAGCTGGACGGCGCCGAACTCCACTCCAGAATCGTCGCGACACGCCACGGGCGGGTAGCGCTCTTCGACACCGATCCGAACGGTCGAGCCTCAGCAGTTCCGCTCTTGTTCGTCCACGGAAACTCCATCTCGCGGAAGATGTTTCGAGCGCAGCTCACGGACGACGCCATGCAGCGACGTATGCTGGCGGCGGACCTGCTTGGCCATGGCGACTCAGACAACGCGTCCGAACCCTCCATCGCCTATACCCATCAGGGATATGCGGACACCCTCATCGAGGTGCTGAATTCTCTAGGTATCGAACGCGTCGTTGTCGTTGGCTGGTCCCTCGGCGGATACGTTGGATATGAACTTGTGCACAAGTTTCCGGGGGCGGTGGCGCTCGTCACGACGGGAACGCCTCCGGTGAACGCTCAGACCCTCTTCCAGGGATTCCTCGATAACCCCACGTTCGCATATATCGGCCAGGAGGTGTTGAGCCCCGAACAGGCAACGGAAATGGCCGAACAGTCTACAGTCGTCCCTGCGTCAGCCACAGTTCGTGCAGACGTCAGCAGGGCGGACGGGCGTGCACGCAAGCGAATGTTCGAATCCGTATTGGCTGGCGATGGCGTAGACAAGAGGCAACTTGCGCTTACCCCTCCAGTTCCGCTTGCGATGATTGACGGCGCCGACGATCCGTTCGTCAACCAGCAGTACGTGGATTCTTTGCCGTTCACCTCACTCTGGCGCTCGGCCGTGGTCCGTATTTCCGGTGCCCAGCACGCCGCCTTTGCCGAGGAGCCCGCTCGCTTCAACGAGCTGGTGCGTGCGTTCTTGTCCGATCACGACCTCTGAGTAGCGATTTCAGATCCAGAGGTGCGGTCCTAACCTCCCTCCGGCCATGTCAGGGACGTAGGGCCGTGATCTGCCCCACCGAAGGTCGGTACTTGATCCCCGGAATCAAGTCGGACGGGTAGAAAGACACGCGAAAGCTCCTGGCAGACTGGTGATCTTGGTCGTGAACCCGTCTACCAGGGGCTTTCTTCATGTCCACTGCTGGGGTCGCCTGTCCAACCTTCCGTCAGGTTGGAAAGAGCTCATTGCCCTCGCTCGGCGTCGGTCCGGTGACCTGCGCCGGGTACCAGCCGACCCCACTGGTCCCGCTCGGGAACTGCAACGTCGAGACGGTGCGGGCCCTGGCGGCCGTACTGCGCGCCGCCGCGGCGGAGGAGAAGCGGGGCGAGGGGTGAGGACGGCGACGCGACCGCCCGCGCTCCCTTGCGACGTTGGCGCAGGCCGCCCGCATCGGTGCGGTACGCCGCGCGGTGGGGGCACTGCGCCCGACGGGGCGCCCCGCAGGTGGCCGTTACCGCGGCGCTGTGTGTCAGTGCACTGCTCACCAATGTCGCCGTGCACGTGGGGGAGGGCGTTCCCGCGACCGTACGGGTCGCCTGGGTGCGGCAGCGACAGCGCCAGTGGTGGCGGGCGGTTGCGGCTCACCGTGACCGATCCGGACCCGCGCCCGCTCCCGGTCCTGCTGGCGGCCGTGCCGGACGCCGAGTCGGGCCGGGGATCGCCCTTGTCGACGCGCTCGCCCTGCGGTGGGGCGTGGAGCAGGGGGTCTCCCACAAGGCGGTGCGGTGCGAGCTGTCCACGGCCACGCGCTCGACCTGACCGCCTCCGTAACCTGGTGGCCCGCCCGTGCGTCGGTGGGTACCGTGCCCGCATGTGTTTCTGGGGCTTCCACGACTACAAGTTGCACTACGCCTGCGTGGGCTGCCGGTTGAGCTTCAAGCAGGTCCGGGCGTCGGAGCATGTGTGCCCGCGGTGCGGCGAGCCGCTCCAGTGCGCGGGGCACGATTTCGCGCCGCCGCCCAGGCGGGACGCCGGTGCCTGGTCGGCGGTGGCGGCGGTGCTCGCGGAGGGGCTTCGGTACGAGGGCCGGGAGGCGTGCGGCTGCGGCAAGGAGCCCAAGTACCGGCCCGGGACCCGTGCGGAGCTGCGGACCTGGCGCGCGGAGCGGGCAGCAGAGGCAGCCGAAGGGTAGCCCGGGGGCGGGCGGCTCCCGCCGAGCGGCACCGGCCGGTCGGAGAGCCCGCGCAGGGCTGCTCGGGGAACGCGGCCGTCGGAAGACACGAGTTGCTCGGGGAAGACGCGTACGCCCAACAGCGCGTGCGCACCGAACGGTGGCCCACCGCCCGTCCGGTCTCCTCGGTCACCGGAACCCGGCGTTCACCGGCACCCGTCGGCGGCAGCGCCCGGCCCGCCGCCACGGCACCGGGCCGTGAGGGGCGCCGTCACGGTGCCGGTCACAGTGCATGGACCGGGGTCACCTCGCGGACGTGGACGAGTACGTCGAACCAGTCACCCAGCGCGTTGCCGGACAGGTGGTGCGCGGCGTCGTCGGACGGGTCGTAGGCGGGGCCCACGAGGCGGGTCCTGGTGGGTCCGGCCAGCCACTCCCGCACCGGTTCCGGGGCGTCGTCCGCCCGCAGGTCCCACAGGTAGGCCGCAGCGCTTGCGCTGCCCAGCACCGACTCCGCGAACTGAGGCGGCGGCTCCGGCGCACGGGCCGGGAGCGTGCCGTGGTGGAAGGTGAGCCCGACGGAGACGTACCCGTCGCCGAAGCGCTGCCGCAGGTAGCTGCCCGCGCTGCGGTGCGTGAGGCCGGAGGAGGGCGGCGTCACGGTACGGGAGCGGCCCACAGCGGTATGGGCGATGCCGCCCCAGTGGACGATGCGGTCACCGCTCTCCGCCTCCCAGCGGATGGTGTTCTCGGCCAGCCCGCGCTCGATCCCCGCGAGCCCTTCCAGCGGAGGCGAGGCGGGAGTGGCCGAGCCGGGGGCGAACCGTACGGGGGTGTGCGGGTGGCGCAGGTTGTGTGCGCGCATCCACTCCACCAGGGCGAGGATCTCCCGCGTGCGCCAGAACGGCCGCGCGCCCGCCAGCATCGCGGCCGGGTCGCCCTCGCCGGTCCGTACGAACGCGTCGAGCCCCACGGACACCGGGTCGTCGCCCTCCAGCGCCACCGAGGTGAAGCCGTGTTCCTCCACCAGCAGCCGCACCAGGCGGTGCTGGAGGGTGGAGAGTTCGTGTGCCGCACGGGTCGAGGCGCCGAGTGCGACGACGCGCACCGTGTCGCCGATCCGTGCGGCCAGCGGGCGCAGGTCGTCGAGTGGCGCGGCCGGGTCGTAGGTGTCCAGGCGGTGTGCCCGCTGGTCGATCCAGTGCGTCACCTGCTCATGCTGTGTCGTCATGGCGGCAGTCTGGTAGCTGAAGGGGACTTCAGGTCAACGGTTTTCGAACCGTCGTGCACCGACTCCCGAACCGCCCGGCTACGCCCTCGCCTGCGCGGGGGAACTCGCCCCGGTGGCACGGCGAGGCTACGCGCACGGTGTACGCCTCTACCTGCGCTGCGGGGCTCGCACCGGCTGCCCGGCTACGCCCTCGCGCCTGCGCCGCGGGACTCGCCCCGGTGGCACGGCGAGGCTAGGCGCACGGTGTACGCCTCTACCTGCGCTGCGAAGCTCGCACCGGCTGCCCGGCTACGCCCTCGCGCCTGCGCCGCGGGGCTCGCACCGACCGCCCGGCTGCTGCGGCGCCGCCTGGCCGCGCCCCTCGGCTCCGCCGGGCGCCCGGTGCGGGACCACGGCCGCCTCGTGCCGGCCGCCGCCCTCGCCGCGGGGCTCGCCTGGTCGGTCGCCCACGCCGTCCGGCGCGGGCGCGGCTGTCGCCGGCCGAACAGAGGTCCGTAAGGTAGCCGCGGCAGGTCAGGAGCGCCGCGCTCCGGCACCGCGGACCGTACCGCCGGGGGCCGGGATGAAGCCGACACGAAAGGGTCGTAATGACCGCTGAACACCCCGTCGCCGTCCTGGGCGAGTGCGTCGCCGACGCGTTCGTGGCACCGCGCGGAGCCCGGGCCCCCCGGCCCGACGCCGAGGCCGCGGCACCACTCACGCTCGACGTCCACCCCGGTGGCGGCCCCGCCAACACCGCCGTGGCGCTGGCGAGGCTGGGCACGCCGACCCGGTTCCTGGGGCGGCTGTCGCACGACGTGTTCGGGCAGTTGTTCACCGACCACCTCACAGGCTCCGGCGTGGACCTGGACCGTGCCGTGCGCGCGGCCGAACCCAGCACGCTGGCCGTGGCCGACCTGGCCGAGGACGGCAGCGCCGACTACTCCTTCCACGCGAGCCGGACCGCCGACTGGCAGTGGAGCGACGAGGAGTTGGCCGCCGCCTCGGACGGCCCGGTGGCCTGCCTGCACACCGGCTCCCTCGCCCTCGTCCAGCAGCCGGGCGCCGCGGCCCTCGAACGGCTGCTGGCCCGGGTGCGGCACCGCACCACCGTCTCCGTCGACCCCAACGTGCGGCCGCTGCTGGTCGAACCCGCCGTCTACCGCGAGGCGCTGCCCCGCTGGTGCGCCCTCGCCGACATTTTGCGCCTGTCCGACGACGACCTCGCCCAGCTGCGTCCCGGCGCCACCCCCACGGACGCCGCCGACGCCTTCCACGCCGAGGGCACCCCGCTGGTCGTCGTCACCCTGGGCAAGGACGGGGTCCTGGCCTCCCTGAACGGCACCCGCGTGAGCGTCACCGCCCCCGCCGCCCGCGTCGTGGACACCGTCGGTGCCGGCGACTCCTTCATGGCGGGCTTCCTGCACTCTCTCCACACCGCCGGCGCGCTGGGCGGACGCCTGGACCGCCTCACTCGTGAACAGGTCGCCGAAGCCCTGACGTTCGGCACCCGCGTCGCCGCCGCCGTCGTCGCCGTCCGCGGCGCCAACCCGCCCTGGGCGGCGGACTTGGCAGCAACCGAGATGTGAGACCGCCTTCGGGCGGCTGAGCTGGGGCCGTCTCCGGCGGCTGAGTTCGAGACCCGCCCCGGCGGCCGAGCCCCGGGCCCCGGGCGGCTGAGGAATGCCGACCCCGTCAGCGGCCTCGTTGCGGAAGTCGGCGTCGCGGTGGCGCCGTTCCCGGTGATGCGCCACGGGGGCGCAGCGCGACCCCGGTCATGCGGCCCTCGCGGGCGAAGCGGCCGGGTGCAGGGCGGAGTACACCAGCGGGGCGGACGGGTCGATCGACATGTCCAGCCGCGCGGGGTCGGCACCCGCCCGCATGAGGAGGTCACCGACGGCAGCGATCATCGCCCCGTTGTCGGTGCACAGCGTCAGCGGGGGTACCCGCAGTTCGACGCCGGCAGCCACGCACCGCTCCTCCGCCAGGGCCCTCACCCGGGAGTTCGCCGCGACACCGCCCACCACGACGAGGGTTCCCACCTCGTACCGGCCGCATGCTGCCAGTGCCTTGCTCGTCAGGACATCGGCGACGGCCTCCTGGAGCGAGGCGGCGCCGTCGGCCAGCGGAGGTTCCTCACCGCGCTGGTGATGCTGCTCGGCCCAGCGGGCGGCGGCCGTCTTCAGCCCGGAGAAGGAGAACGAGAACGGGTCCTTTTTCGAGCCCAGCAGCGGGCGGGGGAAGGCCACGGCGCAGGGGTCGCCCTCCCGGGCGGCGCGGTCGATGGCCGGTCCCCCCGGATACGACAGCCCGAAGACGCGGGCGACCTTGTCGAAGCACTCGCCCGCGGCATCGTCGAGGGTGTCGCCCAGGTGCACGATCGGATCACGCACCAGGTCCCGTACGAGCAGCAGCGAGGTGTGGCCGCCGGAGACGATCAACACGATGCACGGGTTCGGCAGCGGCCCGTGCTCCAGTGTGTCGGCCGCGACGTGCCCTGCCAGATGGTGCACCCCGTACAGAGGTACGTCTGTGGCGAAGGCCAGCGCCTTCGCCCCGGACAGGCCGACCTGGAGGGCGCCGGAGAGACCGGGCCCGGTGGTCACCGCGACGGCGTCGATGTCCCGCAAGCCGATTCCCGCCTGCGTCAGCGCCTCCCTGAGCACGGGGTTGAAGGCCTGGAGATGGGCGCGGGAGGCGATCTCGGGTACCACTCCGCCGAAGCGGGCGTGCTCGTCCATGCTCGACGCCACGACGTGCGCGAGCAGCCGCCCGCCGGAGACGATCCCGGCTCCCGTCTCGTCGCACGACGATTCGATGCCCAGCACCACCGGAGCACCCACAGCCGTCCCCTCTCGCACATACCACCTTGTTGCACATTGTGTGCAACAAGGTACCGCGCGACCGCAGCCGCGCGGTACGCCGAGTGCGCTCAGGGGCAGCGCACCACCTGGCCCGCCCACGACATGCCGCCCCCGAAGGCGAGCAGCAGCACGGGCGCGCCCGGTTCCAGTTCGCGGCGCTCGACCAGTTTGGAGAGGGCCAGCGGGACGGAGGCGGCCGAGGTGTTGCCGGAGTCGATCACGTCGCGGGCGAGCACCACGTCCTCGGCGAGGTCGAGTTGGCGCAGCACGGACTCGATCAGCCGCAGATTGGCCTGGTGGGTGACCACGCCCGCCAGATCGCTCGGCGCCAGCCCGGCACGCTCGCAGGCGTTGCGGGCCAGCGTGGGCAGCTCGGCGCTGGCCCAGCGGAAGACGGCGGGGCCCTCCTGGGTGAAGCGCGGCTGCCAGGCGTCCAGGAGCTGCACCATGTCGCCCCGGGAGGGGTCCGAACCCCATTCGACGGGCCCGATGCCGTCCGTCTGCCCCTCGTCCTGCGGGAGGGCGCTGACGACGGCCGCGCCGGCGCCGTCGGCCAGCAGGATGCAGGTGCTGCGGTCGCTCCAGTCGGTGACGTCCGACATCTTCTCCGCGCCGATGACCAGGGCGTGCCGGGCGGCCCCCGCGGCCACCGAGTGGCTCGCCGAGGCGAGGGCCGTACAGAAGCCGGCGCAGCCGTTGTTGAGGTCGTAGGCGACGGGGGAGGGGATCTCCAGGCGGCGCGCCACCTGGGCCGCCGTGCTGGGGCAGCGGTCCCGCGCCGAGCAGGTCGCGACGACGACCATGCCGATGTCGGCGGGGTCCAGCCCGGCAGCGGCCAGCGCCTTGCCGGCCGCGGCGGTCGCCATGTCGGCGACGGTCTCGTCCTCCGCGGCGATGCGCCGGGTGGCGATACCGGTGCGCTGCCTCACCCACGCGTCGTTCGTCTCGACCATGGTCGCCAGGTCGTCGTTGGTGAGGACGCGTTCGGGCTGGTAGTGGCCCAGTGCTGCGATGCGGGTACCCGGCACGGTGCTCTTCTCCTCCACGAGGGGACGGTGGCCGGGCAGCCGTTCCCGTACGGGGTGCGGGTCGGCCGACCGGTGGCCGGAATATAGCAACCGATCGGTCGGAAGTTAAACGGGGGCGGGTGGCTACGATGGGTGCATGAGCCCACGCAAGTCCGCCGCCGAGGCCCGCAGAACGCGGGAGCGGATCATCGAGCGCAGCGTCGCCATCGGCTCCGTCGAGGGCCTGGAGGGGCTGACCATCGGACGGCTGGCCACCGACCTGGGCATGAGCAAGGCGGGCGTGCTCGGCCACTTCGGCTCCAAGCAGGCACTGCAACTCGCCGCCCTGCACGGCGCCTCGGGGCTCTTCACGCGGCTGGTGTGGGAACCGGTCGCCGGACTGCGCCCCGGCCTGGTGCGGCTGCGGGCCTTCTGCGAGGCCTGGATACGCTACCTGGAGCGGGAGCGCACCGCCTTCCCCGGCGGCTGCCTGTTCACCGCCGCCTCCGTCGAGTTCGACACCCGCGGCGGCCCCGTCCACGACACGGTCGCCCGCTTCATGCTGCGCGGCAGACGACTGCTGCTCAACGACCTGCGCGTCGCGGTGGACGTGGCGGAGCTGCCCGGCGACGTCGAGCCCGAACAGCTCGCCTTCGAGCTCCACGGCCTCTACATGGCGCTCAACCAGGAACTCCAGCTCTTCGCCGACGCCACGGCACCCGCCAGGACCCGCCACGCCCTCGACCGCATGCTGGGCCCGGCCCCGCCGCCGGGCTGAGCCACCGCCCCTTCCGACGCGCGCGGTTCCGGTGCCGGGCCGCAGCCCTCGGGCCCGCGTGGACGGTGGTGCCGGTCCGGCGGGCCCGCACCCGCTCCCGGGTGCCCCGACGTCAGGCCACCGGCCGCGCCCGCTCCACGATCGCCGCCAGATCCACCCCCGAGGGCAACGTCCCGAAAGCGGCGCCCCAGTCGCCGCCCAGCCGGGAGGCGCAGAACGCGTCGGCGACCTGGGGCGGTGCCCAGCGCACCAGCAGCGAACCCTGGAGGACCACCGCCATCCGCTCCACCAGCCGCCGCGCCCTGGCCTCGATGCCGTCCAGGTCGGCGAGTTGGGTGAGCACGTCCTTGACGGCGGCGTCCAGCCGGTGGTCGGCGCCGTGTGCCTGCCCGATCTCGCCGAGGAAGGCGTCCAGGGACTGCGGCGAGCGTTGCAGGGCGCGCAGCACGTCCAGCGCCTGCACGTTGCCCGAGCCCTCCCACAGGGAGTTGAGCGGCGACTCGCGCAGCAGGGACGGCATCGGCGACTCCTCCACGTAGCCGTTGCCGCCCAGGCACTCCAGCGCCTCGCCGGCCAGCGGCACGCACCGCTTGGTCACCCAGTACTTCGCCGTCGGCAGCGCCAGCCGCAACAGGGCGCGGTCCGCCTCCGCGCGCTCGCCGCCGCCCGCCGCGCTGTCGTGCGCCGCCGCCAGCCGCAGCGCCAGCGCGGTGGCCGCCTCCGACTCCAGCGCCAGGTCCGCCAGCACGTTCTGCATCAGCGGCTGCTCGCTCAGCAGCGCGCCGAACACCGAGCGGTGCCCCGCGTGGTGCACGGCCTGCGCCACGGCCTGCCGCATCAGCGCGGCGGAGCCCGTCACGCAGTCCAGCCGGGTGGCGGCCACCATCTCGATGATCGTCGCCACGCCGCGCCCCTCCTCGCCCACGCGGCGGGCCCAGGTCGTGCCGTCGAACTCGATCTCACCGGACGCGTTGGAGCGGTTGCCCAGCTTGTCCTTGAGCCGCTGGATCGGGAAGCTGTTGCGGGTGCCGTCCGGCAGCACACGGGGCACCAGGAAGCAGGTGAGCCCCCCGGGGGCCTGGGCCAGCACCAGGAAGACGTCCGACATCGGGGCCGAGCAGAACCACTTGTGCCCCAGCAGGGTGTACTCGCCCTCGCCGGCCAGCGGGGTGGCCTCGGTGGTGTTGGCCCGTACGTCGCTGCCGCCCTGCTTCTCCGTCATGCCCATCCCGGCGACGGCACCCAGCTTGGCGCTCGCGGGACGGTCCAGGCCGAAGTCGTAGCGGTGCGAGGTCAGCAGCGGCTCCCACTCGGCGGCGAGCGCGGGCTCCCGGCGCAGCGCGGGCACCGCCGCGTGCGTCATCGACACCGGGCAGCTGTGGCCCGCCTCCACCTGCGACCACACGTGGAAGGCCGCGCTGCGCCGCACCTGCCCGTCGGGACGCGACCACGGGTCCGTCAGCCCCGCGCCCACCGCGCGCTCCATCAGCGCGTGCCAGGCCGGGTGGAAGTCGACTTCGTCGATCCGGTGTCCGAACCGGTCGTGGGTGCGCAGCACAGGCGGGTTCGCGTTGGCCTGCCTGCCCCACTCCTGCGCCTGCGCGGAGCCCGCGGCCCGGCCCAGCCGGGCCAGCTCGTCGTGCACCTCCTCGGCACGCTCAACAGCCACGTGGCGGGCGACGCCTTCGGCGAGCGCGGAGTCGGCGCAGAAGACGTCGTAGTCGACCAGCGGCGGGGGCTGATTGGTCACGGTGTGAGTCGAGGACGGCATGGCAGATACGTTAAAGACGTGCGTGCAGTCGAGGAAACCCCTGAGCAGACCGCCGAAGGGGGCCCCAAGTGGGCCCCGCGGCGCTTCCGCGGCCAGTTCCGGCGGGCCCGGGTGAAGTACCGCGACGTCCCCAAACGGAGGATGGCGTGGCTGTTGCTCAAGGACACCGTGAACTCCTGCATGGAATACCGGGTCCTCGGACTGGCCGCCGAGGCGGCGTTCTTCACCCTGATCTCGATCCCGCCGCTGCTGCTCGGCCTGATCGGTTCGCTCGGCTACCTCGACTGGATCGGCGCCGACACCATCGAGACCCTGCGCCAGAACGTCCTCGACGCCTCCGCCACCGTGCTGTCCGACAAGGGCGTCGACCAACTCGCCCGCCCGCTGATCGACGACGTGATCCGGGGCGGCGGCCCCGACGTGATCTCCCTCGGCTTCGCCCTCGCCCTGTGGTCCGGCTCCCGCGCGGTCAACGTCTTCATCGACACCATCACCGTCATGTACGGGCTCGACGGGCGGCGCGGCATCGTCAAGACCCGCCTGCTCTCCTTCTTCCTGTACCTGGTCGCGCTGGTGATCGGGGCGGTCGCCCTGCCGCTGATGGTGGCGGGCCCCGACGCGGTGCTGCGGCTCACCCCGCAGGCCGAGGGGGTCATCAGCGCCTGCTACTGGCCGGTGGTGCTGCTGCTGTCCATCGTCTTCCTGACGACGCTCTACCACGTGTCCGTGCCGGTGCGGTCCCCCTGGCGGGAGGACATCCCCGGCGCCCTGGTGGCGCTCGTGATGTGGGTGCTGGGCAGCTTCCTGCTCCGGCTCTACCTGACCAGCACCGTCGAGGGCCCCACCATCTACGGGTCGTTGGCCGCGCCCGTCGCCGTGCTGCTGTGGATCGGGGTGTCGGCGTTCGCCGTGCTGGTGGGCGCCGCCGTCAACGCGGCCATCGACCACGTGTGGCCGTCGGTCGCCACGGCCGCCGCCCGGCGCGCCAACGAGCGGCGCCGTGAGGAGGCCGCCGCCGAGGTCGTCGCCGCCGTCGCTGCCCGTCGGCGCCGCGCGCACGAGGAGCACGAGGAGGCCGAGGGCCAGGACGCCCCCGCCGAGTTCCCCGAGCGCTGGACCAAGTTCCTGCCACCCTCCGACGTACGGGGCCGACTGCTGCGCCCGCGAGGCCGCGACCACGACGACGACCGGGGCCCCACCGACGGCGGCACCGGCCCGCGCTGAACGGTCCCCCGCGTACCGGGACCGCCCTGACGACGGCACCCTGCGACGAACCGGGCCGCCACGGCGAGGGCGTCGGCCCTGTGGACGGCGCCGCCGGTAGCGGACCGACACTTCCGGGTGAGCGGAGGAGCGCAACGTGACGGCCCTTCCAGCACCCGCCTTTCACCCCCCCCTTCCGCGGGGCCCGCTGGCGCGCGCCGAAAAGCAGTGGCGTCGGGGTGCGTGCGACTTTATGGTGGCGACCGGTTCGCGCAGCGGCGGTACGTGTCCGCTGCCGGTCGAGGAAGAGGAGGTGTGACTCATGGCTGTCTTCGTGATGGGCGCTGCCCGCGCCCCGATGAGCTTCCACTCCACCTCCGCGGCCTCCGGCTGACCCGCCTTTCTCCATCGCGCAGCAACCCCTGCGCCCGGGGCCGCCCTTGTGAAGGGTTTCCCTTGAACCTCTCTCCTTCGTCTCCCGCGCACGCCCTGGCCGCCTACGGCTGGGACTCCGGCTGGGCAGCCGCGTACGCCGACGCCACGGCGCACGCCGCCACCGCGGGCCCCGATCCGCTGCCCGGACGGGTCGTGCGCGTCGACCGGGGCCAGTGCGACCTGGTCACCCCGGTGGGCACGCTCCGCGCCGACACCGAGTTCGTCGTCCCCCGCGACCCCCTGAAGGTCGTGTGCACCGGCGACTGGGCCGTCGTCGACGCGGACGGGGCACCGCCCTACGTCCGTACGCTGCTGCCGCGCCGTACCGCCTTCGTCCGCTCCACCTCCTCCAAGCGGTCCGAGGGGCAGATCCTGGCCGCCAACGTCGACCACGCCCTGATCGCCGTTCCCCTCGCCGCCGGCCTGGACCTCGGCCGCATCGAACGGTTCGTCTCCCTGGCGTGGAGCAGCGGCGCGCAGCCGCTGCTCGTCCTCACCAAGGCGGACCTGGTGGCGGACGGGGCGGCCCTGGCCCAGTTGACCGCCGACGCGGAGACCTCCGCGCCCGGCGTCCAGGTGCTGCCGGTCAGCGCGGAGACCGGCGCGGGCATCGATCTCCTCGCCGCCGTCCTCGCGGGCGGCACCACCGCGCTGCTCGGCCAGTCGGGAGCGGGCAAGTCCACGCTGGCCAACGCCCTGCTGGGCCGCGCGGAGCAGACCGTGCGGACCGTCCGCGACCGGGACGGCAAGGGCCGGCACACCACGACCACCCGCAACCTGCTGCCGCTGCCCGCGGACCTGGGCGGCGGCGTCCTCATCGACACCCCCGGGCTGCGCGGCGTCGGCCTGTGGGACGCCGAGGAGGGACTCGGGCAGGCGTTCGCCGAGATCGAGGAACTGGCCGACGGGTGCCGCTTCCACGACTGCGCCCACCGCTGCGAACCCGGCTGCGCCGTCCTCGCCGCCGTCGCCGACGGGACCCTGCCCGAGCGACGGCTGGACAGCTACCGCAAGCTGCTGCGGGAGAACGCCCGCCTCGCGGCCCGTACGGACTCCCGACTGCGCGCCGAGCAGCGGCAGTTGATCAAACAGCGGCAGACGCTGGGCCGGCACATGATGGAGCGCAAGCGCGGCCCGCGCCGCAAGCCGTAGCGCCGGGATACGCCGAGCACGGGTTCGGGACCGTGGTGGGGGCGGTTGCTACCGTCCCCACCATGAGCGCTCCGTCCGTACCGCCCCACGGCCCTGCGGCCTTCGGCAAGCTGGAGTTCCAGCTCGCCCTGCTCCGCCGCATGAGCGACTTCCAGCCCGCCCGCGTGGAGGCGGCGCTGCGGCAGCTCGGCGTCGGCCGGGCCGACCTGCGGGAGGCCCACAGGCGGTGGCAGGTGCAGCTGCGCTCGCCCCACGCCCCGGGCGCCACGGTCGGCCGCTACCGCTCGGCACTGGGGCCGCCCGAGGCCACCGAGCAGCGCCGCATCGGGGACGTCACCTGCGAGGCGTACTCCTGGACGCTGCCGCTCTGGCCCGACCTGCGCTTCGAGGTGCTCGGCGCGCCCCGAGGCGGCGCCGCGTGGCACGCCTGGCTCGTGCGGGCCCCTGGCGCTCCCGGCCCTGCCCTGCGGACGGTGGCGGACCTGACGCCCTGGTCCTGCACCGTCGACGAGGCCGCCCGCGCCTTCGCACCCGCCAGGCCGCGGGAGGGCTCCGCCCCCACGCGGTGGCAGCTCGCCTTCACCGCGCCGGACACCGCCGGGCGGCGCCACCAGGTGGTGGCCGAGTTCACCTGGGGGCTGCTCCAGCGGCTCGTGGAGGGCCCGGAGGCGCCCTGAGCCCCTCGTCCCCTCGACCGCCGTGTCGCATTTCCGCTGGCTTCTGCTCCGAGCCGCTCCGCACACTGGGGGTGTGACCACAGACGACAGCAGGTACGAGGCCGTACGCAGCCGGGACGCGCGGTTCGACGGCGTGTTCTTCCTGGGCGTACGCACCACCGGCATCTACTGCCGCCCGAGCTGCCCTGCGGTGACACCCAAGCGGGAGAACGTGCGGTTCTACCCGACGGCCGCCGCGGCCCAGGGCGCGGGGTTCCGGGCCTGCCGCAGGTGCCGTCCGGATGCGGTACCGGGCTCGGCCGAGTGGAACGTGCGGGCCGACCTGGTGGGGCGCGCGATGCGGATGATCTCCGACGGTGTCGTGGACCGGGAGGGCGTCGCGGGCCTGGCAGCACGGTTGGGCTACAGCGCCCGCCAGGTGCAGCGGCAGCTCACCGCCGAGCTCGGCGCCGGCCCGGTGGCCCTCGCGCGGGCGCAGCGCGCGCACACCGCGCGGGTCCTCCTCCAGACGACGCCGCTGCCGGTGACCGAGATCGCCTTCGCCGCGGGCTTCGCGAGCGTGCGGCAGTTCAACGACACGGTGCGGGAGATCTACGCCCGCACCCCCAGCGAGCTGCGCGCCGCGTCGGGGCGGGGCGGTCACGGACCCGCGGGCCGCCCCATCGCGCGGACGGCCACCGGGTGGGCCGGCGGCCCGGTCAGCGGGGTGCCGCTGCGGCTGGCGTACCGGGGCGCGTACGCCACCGGCCAGGTGTTCGGCTTCCTGGAGCGCCGCGCCGTCCCCGGCGTGGAGGAGGTGCTCGGGCAGCCCGGCAGCCGCACCTACCGGCGCACCCTCGACCTGCCCTACGGCACCGGCGTCGCGGAGGTCGACGAGTGCCCGGCACGCAGCGGGCAGGGCTGGCTGGCCTGCCGGCTGCACCTGGGCGACCTGCGGGACCTGACGACGGCCGTGCAGCGGATCCGGCGGCTGTTCGACCTGGACGCGGACCCGTTCGCGGTGGCCGAACACCTCGGCCGCCACGACGCGCTGGCCCCGCTGCTGGCGCGCACGCCCGGACTGCGGTCGCCCGGCGCCGCCGACGCGCACGAGCTCGCGGTCCGCGCGGTACTGGGCCAGCAGATCACGGTCGGCGCGGCCCGCACGCTGGCGGGCCGGCTCGTGGCGGCGTACGGCAAACCGCTGGCGGCGCCCACCGGGGGTCTCACCCATGTCTTCCCCGAGGCGGCGGTGCTCGCCGACGCGCCGCTGAGTGAGCTGGGCATGCCCGAGGCCCGCCGCCGCGCCGTGCGTACCGTCGCCGCCGCGCTCGCCGACGGGGCCGTCGTGCTCGACCCGGGAGCCGACCGGCAGGAGACCGAGCGCGCCCTGCTCGCCCTGCCCGGCATCGGCCCCTGGACGGCCGGCTACATGCGGATGCGCGCGCTGGGCGACCCGGACGTCTTCCTGACGGGGGACGTAGGGGTCCGGCACGGCCTCGCACTGACCGGCGCACCGGCCACGGAGGCCGGGACCTGGCGGCCGTGGCGCTCCTACGCCCTGCACCACCTGTGGCACGCCACCGCACAGGCCGAGCCACCGAAGGACGGACAGCGGCGCTGAGGGCCGGGCGCTGCCGCGGAAGCGGTCGGCGGCACCGAGGCGGACCTCCCGCACGGGTTCGCCGCCCGTCTCCGCCGCCCGCCCCGGCCGGCCGGCCTCCGTCCCGGGCGGGCTCATCGTCCCGCCCCGGCAGGCGAGTTCGCTTCGCGGGCTTCCCTCCTGGTTCGTGCGGGCAACAATGAGCCCATGAGTGGGCAGGGGGCACAGGACGGCGAGCCCCGGGGCCACGACTGGTGGGCCCGGTTGTACGACCCGCAGGCACCCGACACAGGGCGCGCCCGCGGCCCCGGCGTCGGCCGCACCCGCGACACCGTCGACGACCGCTACGCCTCGGTGGCCCGCACCCTGGGCGCCGCCGAGGGGAGCGCACCCGCGCAGGCGCCTCCCGTCGGCCCGGCGCCTCCCCTCGCTCCCGCGCCAGGGATGCTGCCCCTCGCCGAACCGGCCTCGCTGGCCGAACTCGTGCCCGACACGGTGCTGGAGGAGACGCGGTACGGGGCGGTGGCCCTGCGCGCCGCCGCACTGCGGGGCGCGGCAGCGCGCGAGGCGGGTCGTGTGCGCGGGGACGCCCTGCTGGTGGCACGGTTCGGCACCGGGCGGGCCGGACTGGTGCTCGTGGCTGTGGCGACGGGCGCCCCCGCGGACGGCGGCGCGGCCCACCGGTCGGCGCGCGAGGCCTGTCACACGATCGGTGACGCGGTCGGCCGCGACTGCGCACGCATCGCGGAGGACCTGCGCGCGGACCGGCGTGGCGCCCTCCAACCGGGGCTGCACCGACTGACCGCCCGCGCCCTGGGCAGGCTACGGGCGCAGGCCGCCGCGTGGGGCCTGGCGCCCGGACGGCACACGGCACACCTGCGCTGCCTGCTGCTGCCGGCCGATCCGCACTGCCGCACCCGCGTGTGTTTCGGGGCGGGAGCCGGCGGACTGCTCCGGCTGCGGGGCGGAACCTGGCAGGACGTCGAGCCGCCCGCCGTGCCGACACCGCCGCCCGCCGTGGAGCCCCTTGCCGGACGTGACCCGGCGGCGGGCGCCGCGGCGGCCCGGGACGGCTTCACCGCGGCGCAGCCCGCCGCTCCGGGACCGGCGGAGGCGTTCCGCTTCCGCGTGTGCGCCGCCGAACCCGGCGACGTACTGCTGCTGTGCAGCACCGGGCTGGCGGAACCGCTGCGCGCCGACCCGGCGTTCGCACAGCAGCTCGCTGCCCGCTGGGACCCGGGCTCCCCGGGTGCGTCGGCCGGTCTCGCGGAATTCCTCACCGACCTGCGGCAGCCGGTCGACGGTCACGAGGCCGACCGCACGGCCGTCGCCCTTCAGGAGCGCTGACGCCCCGGCGCCCGTGGCGGCCGCCGCGCTCCGGTCTCGGAGCCGCGCTGCGGCCCGTGCCCCGGTGCGGACCCGGCGCCGGTGCCCGCTCCCGGCCCGCGCCGCCTTCGCCACCCGGGCCGCCTGTGCTGCTTCTGCCGCCTGTGCTGCTTCCTGTACTGCTTCTGCCGCCGAACGGTGCCGGTGGCGCGGGACGACGACGCCGGTGCGGAAACGGAAGTGCCTGCGGGGCGCTCCGTACCGCACCGGCGTGAGCCCGGTGGCTGGAGGGGAGGGGATGTCGCCGCCGGTGCGGCGGGCCCGTCAGCCGAATTGCCGCTCGATCTCGGCCAGTTTCTCCTCCAGGGTGTCCAGCCGAGGGCCGGCGCCACTGCCACCGCCACCTGCTCCGGCCCCCGCATCGTCGCCGTTCTTCTCGTCCCTGCCGACGTCACCCGGCAGGCGGGAGTCCTCGGTGTACTCCGTGTGCCGTCGGCCGGTGCCGGGCTCGTCCGCCACGGCCTGGAGGGCGGGCCGGACGCGTGACGGTGCGGTGGTGCCCGGCGTCGTGTCGGCGGCCGGGAGCCCGGCCGCCGCCGACCGCTCGGAGGACGCCTCTCCCGTCGCAGCCGTCGGTACGGGGGTCCCGATCTCGACGTCCACATGGTGCGCGGCGCCCGTACGGCCCCGGCTCCACAGCCGATGCTGCCGGTTGATGGCCTTGACCCGTGCCCGGTCGAGGCGTTCCTGCTCCTTGCGGCGCAGCTTCTCCTGTCCCTGCCGGCGGCGGTCGTCGCGGACCTCGTCGACGGCCTCGTCGAGCGTCCGTACCCCCTCCAGCAGCATCAGCGACCAGGCGCCGAACGTCTCCCGCGGCGCCCGCAGCCAGCGGACGATGCGGATCTGCGGCAGCGGGCGCGGTACCAGCCCCTGGTCCCGCAGTGCCGCGCGCCGCGTCTGCTTGAGCGCCCGGTCGAACAGGATCGCCGCGGAGAGCGACATCCCGGCGAAGAACTGGGGCGCACCGTCGTGCCCCAGGCCGCGCGGGGCGTGCACCCAGTTGAACCACGCCGCGGCTCCCGCGAAGATCCACACCAGCAGCCGGGAGCCCAGCGAGGCGTCCCCGTGGCTGGCCTCGCGTACGGCGATGACGGCGGAGAACATCGCCGCGCCGTCCAGCCCGAACGGCACCAGGTACTCCCAGCCGCCCCCCAGCCCCAGGTTCTGCCGGCCGAAGCCGACCAGCCCGTGGAAGGAGAGCGCGGCGGCGACGGCGGCGCAGCAGAACAGCAGCAGATAGGCCGCGGTGGCGTAGAGCGTCTCCTTCCGGCGCCGCCGCTCCTCCGCCCGCTCCCAGGAGTCGGGTGCCGGAGGCTGCCCGGACGCGGTGGCCGTGGCGTCGCCCTCGGCGGCTCGATGGCGGCGAGACCGCGCCATCACGAGCACAGCGGTCAGCGTGCCGACGAGCAGCACGGCGCTCGGCAGCACCCAGTTCAGCGGTATGTCGGTCAGTCTCATCGGGTGTGCCCCTTGCCGCGCGGTGCCGGGGGCGCGCACGGCGCGTCTGCCGTCTGGGGGCATCGTCCGTACGCGGGGGCGGCGCCGCGCTCGCGCTCTGGCTTCCTTCGTGTCGCCGAGCATCCTTACGGCAGTGCCCCGCCCGTCCGGGGGGTTTCGGGCAAGAGAACGCGAAAAGGGGGACGTGCCGGTCCGGCCGGGGCGCCCGGACTCGAACGCCCTACGAGGTGACGGTCATCCGTTCGATGCGTTCCGCGTCGCAGGTGCGCGGGCACGTGACGCAGGTGTCCTGCGGGCGCAGGGTGTAGAAGAGGCAGCAGCTGGCCCGGTTCCGGGTGGTCAGCGCCTCGCCTCCGGGGCCCGTCAGCGTACGGAAACCCGCCGCCTGGGAGAACGGCTGCAGTGCGCCGGGCAGCAACCGCTCGGCCTCCGCCATGGCGCGCGGCTCCTCGCCCAGCAGGTGGCCCAGGTACCACAGTCCCTCGGTGACCTCGTCCGTCGCCATCCCCCACAGGGCCCGGGACCCCCGCCGCATCCGCGGCCTGAACCCCTCCAGCACGGGCGCGAGGTGCTCGGCGACGGCGTCGCGCACGGCGGCCCGCAGGGCTTCCTCGTCCGGCACCACCCGGGCGCCCGGTGCGGCCGCCGCCGGGTCGTCCGGCAGACAGGCGAACTCTTCGAGGTGGACCGCCAGGCGACCCAGCGACCGCTGGAAGGACACCGCCCCGACCGGGATCCGCGGCACGCGCCGCTGGAGGAACCAGGGGATGGTGATCAGCAGGCACACCGGCCAGGCGTAGCGGTGCAGCCCGAAACTGGCGATGACGTCCGGGCGGCCCCGCTGCCCGTAGTCCCGCAGAATCTGCTCCTCGTCCCAGGCCAGGAAGGACTCCAGCGCGGCGCCGCCGGCCGCCAGGTCGCTCGCCCGCACCCAGCCGTCGCCCTCGGGAAGAGATTCACGAGCGGTGGTCTCGGTCACACCCAGCGACGGGAACACCTCGGTGAGCCGGGCGTACGCCGTGCGGAAGGGCGAGACGTCAGGGGCTACGCGGGCGAGGGTGGGCACGGCCATGGGGACCACCGATTCGACGATCGTGAGCAGGTAAGGCTTACCTTAACTGATGATCCCCGAGGTGTGATCTCGCCTCGCGTCGGCCTAGGGTGCTCCGCAGTGTCCGTGGGATCGGCCCGGAGGGGACGGATGGAGCAACGCCGCACCGCGTCACGCAGCGTGTCGACCGCTGCCCGGCTGCGTCCTGCCCGGGACGCCGCCCGCGGGCAGCCCGTAGTGCCGGCCGCCAGGGGTGAGCACACCTACGGCGCGCCGCCCGCCCCGAGGGTGGTCCCGCAGCGCCACTCCGTGCGCGACCAGATACTCGAAGCGCTCCGCACCGCGCTGTTCTCCGGGGAACTGGCCCCCGGCGAGGTCTACTCCGCGCCCGCCCTGGCCGAACGCCACGGCGTCTCCCCGACCCCCGTGCGGGAGGCCATGCAGGTGCTGGTCAGCGAGGGCGCCGTCGAGACGGTGCCCAACCGGGGCTTCCGCGTCGCCCCGCACAGCCCGCGCGACCTCGCCGAACTCGCGGAAGTACGGGCCCTGTTGGAGGTGCCCGCCGTGCTGGCGCTGGCCCGGACCGTGCCGGCGGAGCGCTGGGACGAGCTGCGCCCCCTCGCCGAGGACACCCTCCAGGCGGCCGCGCGCGGTGACCGCGGCACCTACGGCGAGGCCGACCGCGCCTTCCACCGCGCCCTGCTGGAGCTCACCGGCAACCGGCAACTCGTCGCCGTGGCCGAGGACGTCCAGCGGCGTGCGCATCTGTCGGCCCTGCGGGCGGTGCCGGCGCCACGCACCACCGACCTGCTCGCCGAGGCCTCCGACCACCTTGCGCTGCTGGACGCCCTGGCCGGGCAGGACCTGCCCACCGTGGAACGCCTGGTACGCGAGCACTTGTGACGGACACGTCCACGGGGGCTCAGTCGCTGCCGGAGCGGGCGGGAGCCTCGCCGTCGGTACGGGCGGAGGCCGCAAGGGTCCGGGCGTCGGCCGGGTCGGGCGTTCCGGTGTCGGGCGCTTCCGGGGGCGGGCCCCACTCGGGCAGGCGCCCCGCGAGCCAGACGGGTACGCCGCCCAGCAGCCGGAACAGCCGGCCCGCCTCCTCCCGCAACCGGGTCGCCTCCGGCTCGGGCCGCACGTCGGCGAGCGACGCCAGGGCGGGCGCCGTGCCGACCAGGAAGCCCAGTTCCTCGCGCAGCCGCAGCGACTCGGCGAACCCGTGCCGGGCCTCGGCCAGTTCACCCTCGCGCGCGGCGATCCCGGCCAGGTGCCGGAAGGTGGACGAGCACAGCAGCAGGTCGCCGCGGGCCGTCGCACCCGCGTGCGCCCTGCGGTAGGCGGCGCGTGCCGCCTGGGGCGTCTCGCTCAGGTTCTCGGCCAGCAGCCCGCGCCGGTAGTCGAGCAGCGCCCGGCCCGGCGCGTTGGGCTCCAGCAGCGCGGCGGCCCGGCCGAGCGCGGCCCGCGCCTCGTCCGTACGGTCGCGCACGCCCAGCACGGTTGCCGCGTAGGCGAGTTGGCCACGTTCGCAGGCGGCGGCTCCGCGGTCGTCGTCCACCTGGGCGACCGCCTCGGCGATCCGCAGCGCGTCCTCGGCCGCCGCCCAGCCCTCACCTGCGTACATGCACCCTTCCACGAGCAGCGCCGCCCGCCCCACCGCCGCCTTCGGCTGCCCGTGGGCGTACGGCTCCAGCAGCGCCGCCGCGTCCTCCCAGCAACCGCGCGAGCGCAGTCGCCACACCGCCCGGCCCAACGGGCTGTCGGGTCCCGTCGCCACCGGCCCGGGGGACTCCTCCAGGCCCGAGGTGCAGGCGGGATCCAGCCGTTCCGAACGTGACATGGCGGTGTCCGCCACAGTGCCCTCCCCAAGCGCGCCGTCGAGCCGGATGTGACCGCATCTCAGCACGCCGCGCCCCACCCGGCCAAGAGGCTGGTGTGAATCAGTTCACAAAGTTTTACCGGGGGCCGTTTTCTGCCAACCATCCCCGCAGGCGCGGAAGAAACGGTGGGGCGGGGCACCTGGCCGGGTGGAGCAGGCCATGCCCCAGGTCGGCACCTGGCCGCAGCGAAAGGGCAGCCGCCGCACGGTTCGCGTGCATGCATGCCCCTCTCCACGCGCCTCGCACGGCGTACCGTCCTTGCCGCGTCCGGCGTGTGCGCCGCCTCGGCCGCCTCGGCCGCCTGCGCGGCGTTCACGGCGGCGGTCACCTCACTGGCACCGCACCGCACCGGACCCGGCGCTCCCGGCGGCTTCTGCGGGCCCGGCGGCACCGGCCCTCCGGGTGGCCCCGAAGGGCCCGGCGGTCCCGGTGACGTCGGCAACCTCGGCGGCGCCAGGCGCACTGCCGGATCCGGCGCTCCGGGCGGTCCCTGCGGTCCAGCCGCTCCCGGCAGTACCGGAGGGCCTGGCAGCACCGGCGGTCCGTGCGGCCCCCGGGGGTCCGGCGGCACGGGGGCGTTGGTGACCCGGCGGCACCAGTGGCACCGACGGGCCCGGCGACCCCGCGGCGACCGGGTGGGCTGAGTGCCGGGCCTCAGCTCATCCGCAGGGCCAGGAAGAAGTCCAGCTTGTCCTCCAGCCGGGACAGGTCCCGGCCGGTGAGCTGTTCGATACGGCTGACCCGGTAGCGCAGCGTGTTGACGTGCAGGTGGAGGCGGGAGGCGCAGCGGGTCCAGGAGCCGTCGGAGGAGAGGAAGGCCTCCAGGGTGGGTACCAGCTCGGCGCGGTGCTTGCGGTCGTACTCGCGCAGCGGGTCCAGCAGGCGGGCGGTGAAGGCGCGCCGCACGTCGTCGGGGACGAACGGGAGCAGCAGCACGTGCGAGGCCAGCTCCTGGTGCCCGGCGGCGCGGACGGCGCCGGGGCGGGCCGCGGCGACCCGGCGGGCGTGCCGGGCCTCCTCCAGCGCGCCGCGCAGCCCCTCGGCGGAGTGCACGGCGGCGCTCACCCCGATGGTGAGCCGCCCGTCGTCTGCCAGGGCGCGGCTGAGCGGTTCGTCGACGGTGGACAGCAGGGTTTCTGCGTGCAGGCCCTCGCCGCCGCGGGCGGCGGCCGGGCCGGACCGCTCGCCGTCCGCCGCCGTCGCGGCCGGCTCGGTGCCACCGTCCTCCGCAGGTCCGCCGGCCAGCGGGACCAGCGCCACCGCTTCTCCGTCGACGTGGGCGACGGCGACGCGGTCGGAGCCGTCCGGGCCGACCGCCCGCGGGTCGATCAGCAGCTCCTCCAGCAGGGACTGGGCGATGGCGCCGCCGTCCAGGGCGCGGGCGGGGTCGGGTTCCTCCCAGTCGACGCGGGCCACGATCACCTGCCAGTGGGGGGCGGTGTCCTGGCCGGGCAGCAGCACGGGGGCGGCGACGCGCAGCCGGGCGGCGATCTCCGAGGGCGGCGAACCGGTCTGCACCAGCTCCAGCACCTCCTGCGCCAGCCGGCGCCGCACGGTGCGGGAGGCGTCGCGGCGGTCCCGTTCGACGGCGATGAGCTGGGTGACTCCGTGCAGCAGGTCCAGGCGTTCGGCCGGCCAGTCGCCGGTGTCGGCGGCGACGGCCAGCAGCCAGTCGGACAGCACGGTGCGGCGCGGGTCGCCGGTGCCGCGGTGCACGGAGAAGAGGGAGTAGGCCGCCCCCTCGTCGGTCGTGCGGTGCGGGCTGCGCCGCCCGGCGCGTACGGCGGCCATGTGGGCACCCGCCAGCCGGGCGGCCGTTTCGCCGGGCAGCCCGGGGCCCTCGGTGGGGCGGGCGATCTGGCGGCCGGTGGGGGAGAGCACCCAGGCGGCCAGGTCGAGGTCGGAGCCGAGCAGGTCGAGCACCACGTCGGGGCCGCCGCCGGCCGGGCCGGAGGACATCAGCCGCCGGTGCCGGTCCACGACGGCGGCCAGATCGCCGGCGCGTTCGGTGGAGACCTGGCGCACCACGTGTTCGGTGATGGTGGCGAAGGCGACGGATTCGGTGACGGCGAACAGCGGCAGCCGGTGCCGTTCGCAGGCGGTGACCAGGTCCTCGGGGACGGTGCCGAGCTCGGCCTCGCCCGCGGCCAGCCCCGCGACCCCGGCCGAGGCCAGGATCTGCACGAACGGTTCCGAGTCCGCGGAGGTGTGCCGCCAGGCCAGTCCGGTGAGCACCAGTTCGCCGCCGGACAGGTAGCGGCTGGGGTCGCGCAGGTCGGTGGTCATGACGCCGCGCACCGTGCGGTCGAGTTCGTCCTCGCCGCCCAGGAGCCGTAGCCCCAGCGCATGGTTCTCCAGGAGGGCGCGCAGCCGCATCGTCTCGTCGCCTGCCGTTCGTGTGTCGGTGGTGTCCGTGCCGTGCGAGGCGGCCGGAAGGGGGGCCGTGAGGTTACCGGTGCCCGGCTTTCGTCTGAATCTACAAGACCGGATGGTCGACCAGCCAAACGCTTCATGTGTTCGGTTACTGCACAGGGACGGCCACGGGTCGGTGTACTGACCGCACATCTTCTCCGGGGCCCCCTGATCCATCCCCACGTCCTGGAGACCGCATCCCCTACCGAGCACCGAGAAGAGACACCATGGAGCTTCTGCGCCCCGGCCCGCTCGGGACCCCTGGCCGGGCCCGTGAGCTGCGCGAGCGGGAGGACGGCGACCTGACCGTCCGGCTCGGCGGATCCGTGCCCCGCTCGACGGCGGACCGGCCCCTCACCCCACCGCCGGGCCCCGCGCCGGCTCCGCACCCCGTCGGCCTGTTCCGCCCCCACGGCCGGGGCCGCACGGAAGCGCTCCGGGCGGCGGCCCGTATGGCGCTGCCGCGGGTGCCGAGGCGACCGGAGCGTACCGAAAGGGTGTGACCCCCTCCCGGCACCGTCCCTTCCCCGAGTCGGGGCGCACGCCCCCTCACCTCCGCTTCCCGGCTCCGCAGCGGCTCCCGCAGTCCGTTCCGGTGCCGTGACCAGGAAGGGCGGGACCGGATACGAAAGTGGCAGGACGCGGGCCGTCCCCCGGGTCGTGCTTCCCAAATCCTCGGTGATCGCCGGGGTGTCCCTATGAACCTTGGGAGTCAGCACAATGACCCAGTCCACAGTAGGGCCGACGACGTCACCGGAGGATGCGGGTCCCGGGTCCCGGATCCCCGCGGGGCGCTCGTGGCTCGACAGGTACTTCCACATCTCCGAACGCGGGTCGTCCTACGGCCAGGAGATACGTGGCGGTGTCACGACCTTCATGGCGATGGCGTACATCGTCCTGCTCAACCCCGTCATCCTCTCCGTCCCCGACGCGACGGGGCACAAGCTGGACGGCGGAGCGGTCACCACGGCGACGGCGCTCGCGGCCGCGGTGACCACCCTTGTGATGGGCTTCATCGGTAACGTGCCGCTGGCGATGGCGGCAGGTCTGAGCGTCTCGGCTGTCATGTCCACACAGGTGGCGCCCGAGATGACCTGGGGCAACGCCTGGGCCATGTGCATCATCTACGGCGCCGTGATCATCCTGCTGGTGGTCACCGGGCTCCGTGAGCTCATCATGAACGCGATACCCATGGCGCTGAAGCACGCCATCACGATGGGCATCGGTCTGTTCGTGTGCCTGCTCGGACTGGTGCAGGCGGGCTTCGTCACCTCCACCGGCGGCCCCGGCGGGCTGCCCGGCGTGAAGCCCATCCAGCTCGGCACCTCCGACGTGCTCACCGGCTGGCCGGTGCTGTGCTTCTCCGTCACCGTGCTGCTGATCTTCGCCCTCCAGGTGCGCAAGGTCCCGGGCGCCATCCTGATCGGCATCGTCGGCGGCACCGTCGTCGCCGGGCTCATCCACCAGTTCGCCGGGCTCACCAAGAAGGACTGGGGCGGCCACAACGCCCCCGAGCTGCCCGGCTCGGTGGTCAGCTCGCCGGACTTCGGCCTGTTCGGCTCCGTCTCGTTCGACGGCCTCGGGGACGTCGGCGCCATTTCCGTGGGCGTCATCGTCTTCACCCTGGTGCTGGCCGGATTCTTCGACGCGATCGGCACCATCATCGGCATCGGCCAGCAGGCCGGCCTCGCGGACAAGGACGGCAGGATGCCCGGCCTGGCCAAGGCCCTGACCATCGACGGTGCCGGCGGCGTCATGGGCGGTCTGGCCGGCGCCTCGGGGCAGACCGTGTTCGTGGAGTCCACGGCCGGCGTCGGTGACGGCGCCCGCACCGGGTTCGCCAGCGTGATCTCCGGCCTCGGCTTCGCGCTCTGTCTGTTCTTCACGCCCCTCGCGCAGATGATCCCTCCGCAGGTGGCGGCGGCCGCGCTGGTCGTCATCGGATCGATGATGATCACCAACGCCATGCACATCGACTGGTCCGATCCGGCCACCTCGATCCCCGTCTTCCTGACCACGGTTCTGATGCCGTTCGCCTACTCCATCACCACCGGCATCGGCGCGGGCGTGATCTCCTATGTCCTGATCAAGGCGGTGCAGGGAAAGTTCCGGGAACCTGGATGGTTGATGTGGGTGCTGGGATTCGTCTTCCTGGCCTACTTCGCGCTCAGCCCGATCGAGCAGTGGCTGGGGGCGGAATAGCCGCCTGGCCGCCGGTCTGACGCCTGGCGGGAGCGGGTGCGGTCTCTTCGGCCGTGCCCGCTCCCGCCAGGCGTGCGAGGCCCGCACGACCGCCGAGGAGAACGCGCATGTTGGACATCGCCGCACAGCTGCACCGCTGGTGCGAGGAGGGCCGTGACTTCGCCGTCGCCACCGTCGTCGGCGTCAGCAACAGCGCCCCGCGGCCACTGGGCGCGGCGCTCGCCGTGGACGCGGACGGCGAGGCCCTCGGCAGCGTGAGCGGCGGCTGCGTCGAGGGCGCTGTCTACGAGCTGTGCCAGGAGGCGCTGGAGACGGGCGCCGGTGCCCGCCAGACCTTCGGCTACAGCGACGAGGACGCCTTCGCCGTCGGCCTCACCTGCGGCGGCATCATCGACATCCTGGTCACCCCGGCCCGCGTCGCCACCCCCGCGCGCGAGGCCTTCGCCGCGGCCGCTGCCGAGGCCGCGGCAGGCCGCACCGCGGCGCTCGTGACCCTCGTGGACGGACCCGAGGAGCTGCTGGGCGGCGCCCTGTGGCTGGACGCCGGCGGGCGTCCGCACGGGACGCTGGGAGGGGCCGATGCCCTGGACGCCACCGCGGCCGCCGAGGCCCGCGCCCTGCTGGAGGCCGGCCGCACGGCGACCGTGACCGTCGGTGCCGACGGCAGCATGTGCGGGCAGCCGGTGACCGTACTGGTCGAGTCGAGCGTGCCGCCGCCGCGGATGCTGGTCTTCGGCGCCATCGACTTCGCGGGGGCGCTGGTGCGGATCGGCAAGTTCCTCGGCTACCACGTGACCGTGTGCGACGCGCGCCCCGTCTTCGCCACCGCGGGCCGCTTCCCCGACGCCGACGAGGTCGTCGTCGACTGGCCGCACCGTCACCTCGCCACGCAGGAACTGGACGCCCGTACCGTCATCTGCGTCCTCACCCACGACGCCAAGTTCGACGTACCGCTGCTGGAACGCGCCCTGCGGCTGCCGGTCGCCTACGTGGGAGCCATGGGCTCCCGGCGCACCCACCTCGACCGGCTGGAGCGGCTGCGCGGGATCGGGCTGACCGAGCGCGAACTCGCCCGGCTGCGCTCACCCATCGGCCTCGACCTGGGGGCCCGCACCCCCGAGGAGACGGCGCTGTCCATGGCCGCGGAGATCGTCGCGGTACGCCAGGGCGGCACCGGCGTACCCCTCAACGGTGCCCACACCCCCATCCACCACGAGGTGGACCCCGCCTCGCTCACGGGCGGAAGCGGCCGGGCGGCGGGCTGAGGTGCCCGCACGGGGCGCAGGTCTCACAGCAGCTTCACGTTCATCAGCAGCGCACGGTGGTCGGTGCCCTTCAGGTCGAGGAACTCGCCGCTCACCGGGACCATCTCCTCGCTCAGCAGCACATGGTCGATCTGCGCCCCCAGCACCGGGGTGGTGCGGGTGGGCCACGTCGGTGTGCGGGAGTTGCCCAGCAGCCGGGAGGCGTCGTGCATCCCGGTGTCCAGCACGGCACGGAAAGCGGCGTGGTCCTGCGAGGAGTTGAAGTCGCCTGCGACGACCGTCGGCAGTCTGCGGGCCGCCGCGTACGCGCGCAGTCGGTCCAGCTCCCTGCGCCAGGCGGCCGTGCGGCCCGCCTCGGGCGGCATCGGGTGCGCCACCTGGAGGGCGACCTCCGCGCCGTGCACGTCGGCGACGGCGCCCGGCATCGACAGCCGCCCGCGCACCTGTGAGCGGTCGTGCAGCGGGTAGACGCTCAGCAGTGCCGAACCCCGGGCGCTGCCGTCCACACCCGTCACGCGCCGGTGCGGGTACGCCTTGCGCAGTGCGGGGCTCTCCAGCGCCCGTGCGCACCGCGTGCTGCACTCCTGGACGGCGACGAGCTGCGGGCGCTCCCGCTGCACCGTCCGCACCAGGTCCGCGGTGGCCCCGCCGTACTGGAGATTCGCCGTCAGGATCCGGAACTGGGCCTTCCCGGCCAGGCCCGCCGCACCGTCGGGGGCCGGTGGGCCGTACGGGCGCAGGAACCAGCCTGTGCCCGCCAGCACCACCAGCGCCCACACCAGCAGCAGCCAGCGCCGCGCCAGCGCCGCCCCCAGCAACGCCAGCCAGGCGGGCACCAGGAACCACGGCAGGAACGCCAGCAACTGCGGCACCGGCGTCGGCCCGTCCTCGTCGGCCGCGCGGAACCCCAGCGGCACCGAGAGGCCGAGCAGGATCAGCACGCACAGCGCCGCCAGAAAGGGATACCGCGGACCTCGACGCCTGCCGTCCGGAGCGTCGTCCGCCGCCGCTGCCCGCTGTCTGTCCGTGCTCGCCCCCGTGTACACGTCTCCGATGATGCCGCACCTCCTGTCACGTTCCGGGTGAGCCCCCGCCCGGGGGTGGTGCGCGCGCGGCCGGACGTACACGATGGGCTCCCAGCACCCCGGCCCCCCGCCGACCAGGAGGGAACATGATCCCGCCCACGCCCACCGAGGCCTTCCGCACCGCCCGCGACACGCTGCTGGCGCACCGGACGGACTACGAGGCCGCCCGCGCCGCCTTCGCCTGGCCCCGGCCCGAGTACTTCAACTGGGCGCTGGACTGGTTCGACCACATCGCCGAGGGCAACGACCGTCCGGCCCTGCACATCGTCGAGGAGGACGGCACCGAACGCCGCGTCACCTTCGCGCAGATGCGCGCCCGCTCCGACCAGGTCGCGAACTGGCTGCGCGGGCGCGGGGTGGTACCCGGCGACCGCGTCGTCGTGATGCTCGGCAACCAGGTCGAGCTGTGGGAGACCCTGCTCGCCCTGATGAAGCTGCGTGCCGTCGTCATCCCCGCCACCCCGCAGCTCGGCCCGCGCGACCTGGTCGACCGCATCACCCGCGGCGAGGCCCGCCACGTGGTGGTCCGCGCCGCCGACACCGGCAAGTTCGACGAGGTACCCGGCACCTACACGCGGATCGCCGTCGGCAGCGGGGGGACGCCCGCCGCGGGCTGGCTCGCCTACGAGGACGCGAACACCGCAGGGCGCAGCTTCGATCCGCAGGGCGTCACCCGCGCCGACGACACGCTGCTGCTGTACTTCACCTCCGGCACCACGGCGCTGCCCAAACTCGTCGAGCACACCCACGTGTCCTACCCCGTGGGCCACCTGGCGACCATGTACTGGATCGGCCTGCGCCCCGGCGACGTGCACCTCAACATCTCCTCGCCCGGCTGGGCCAAGCACGCCTGGTCCAACTTCTTCGCGCCCTGGAACGCCGAGGCGACCATCTTCATCCACAACTACACCCGGTTCGACGCGGGCCGCCTCCTGGCCGAGATGGAGGGCGCCGGCGTCACCAGCTTCTGCGCCCCGCCCACCGTGTGGCGGATGCTCATCCAGGCGGACCTGGGGACGCTGAAAGCCGTCCCTCGCGAGGTCGTCGCGGCGGGAGAGCCCCTCAACCCCGAGGTCATCGAGCACGTGCGCCGCGTGTGGGGGCTGACCATCCGCGACGGCTTCGGGCAGACCGAGACCGCCGTGCAGGTCGCCAACACCCCGGGGCAGCCCCTCAAGCCCGGCTCGATGGGCCGTCCCACGCCCGGCTTCGACGTCACGCTCGTCGATCCCGTCACCGGCGAGGCGGGCGTCGAGGAGGGCGAGATCTGCCTCGACCTCGCCGGGGACCCGGTGGGTCTGATGCGGGGGTACCGGGGTGACCCCGAGCGCACCGCGGAGGCGATGGCCGGCGGCTACTACCGCACCGGCGACATCGGCGCCCGCGACGCGGACGGTCATCTCACGTACGTGGGGCGCTCCGACGACGTCTTCAAGGCCAGCGACTACAAGATCTCCCCCTTCGAGGTGGAGAGCGTCCTGCTGGAGCACGAGGCCGTCGCCGAGGCGGCCGTCGTGCCCTCACCGGACCCCGTGCGGCTGGCGGTGCCGAAGGCGTACGTGGTGCTCGCGCAGGGCCACGCGGCCGACGAGGAGACCGCGCAGACGCTGTTCGCCCACTGCCGGGAGCGACTGGCCCCCTACAAGCGGGTGCGGGTCGTGGAGTTCGCCGAGCTGCCCAAGACCATCTCGGGGAAGATCCGCCGCGTCGAGCTGCGCGCCCACGCGGCAGGCGAGGGCGGAAGTCCGGGGACCGAGTACCGCGAACGCTGAGGGCGCCTGCCTGCTGCCTGCCCCTGCTGGCCCCTTAGCGGGGAGTGCGCAGCAGGTGGCCGGCGGCGTCGTTGACGGGGCTGGGGGTACCGGTCAGGTCGAGCACGAACAGGGGGAGGGACAGCTCGTCGGCGCGGGTCCTGGCCTCGGGGACGTACCCGGCGAGGGCGAAGCAGACGGCCTCGGCCGCGTCGTTGAGGCCGGTCAGCCACAGGGTCTCCACCTCGCGCACCCCGGCCGGCGTGGTGGAGGGGTCGACGTGGGCGACGACCCCGGTGCCGCGCACGTCCACGCCGGAGGCGGGCGTCCGCTCGGCCATGCGTACCTGCCCGAAGCCCAGCCAGCGCAGGTACTGCGCGGCGGCGTTCCTCGCGTCGTACGCCGTGCGGATGGTGACGGGGCGGAACGGCGGCCGTGGCACGGGCGGTGCTGTGGCCTGCCGCGCCGCGGGGGGTCGCACCGGGGCCGGGCGAGGGGAGGCGGGCGCCGGGGCCACGGGCACCCGCAGGGTGGCGCCGCAGCCGCAGCCGAACTCCGGCTGCGGCCACTGGTCCACGCGCCCGCATGCCGCACAGCGCAGGGAGACCCAGGAGCCCGCCCAGGTGCGGTGCCGCACCTGGGTGGCCGCGGTGGCCCGCGGCAGCGGCAGCTCCACCGGCGAGCCGCAGCCACAGGGGTAGACCGGCGCGTTGTAGCGGTGCTCGCGACGGCACACCGGGCAGCGCACCAGCACGTGTTCAGCCATCGTTCGGGCTCCAGCACAGGTCGTGAGGCGGTCCTGGTGCGGCGGGCACGGTCGTACGCCGTGACCCGCGCGCACCCCAATCGTCTCCGATGGGGCGGGTTTTCCGAAGGGGCGGATGCCGGGGAGGGGCCGGTGTGCGAAAGGATGGCCGGAAATGGCAAGAAGATGCCCCCGCGCGGGACGGCCACCCCTCATCAACCGGACCGTCCCGCACGGGGGCGCGCACGGGCCGACCTCCCAATCAGCCCGGTACGCCGCTCATGGTGCGGCTCGCGCGGAGCGCGTCAGTCAGCTCTCCCGCAGCTCGCGGACCGCCTCCTCCACGCGCTTGCCGTACTCGGGGTCGGCGGCGGCGAAGTGGGCGATGTTCTTCTCCACGACGTCCTCACGGGAGACCTGCGAGAGGCCGCCCGCGATGTTGGCGATCAGCCGGCCCTTCTCCTCCTCGGACATCAGCCGGTAGAGCTCGCCGGCCTGGAAGAAGTCGTCGTCCTTGGCGTGCTGGGGTGCCTCGTGGGTGCCCCAGTGGCCGGTCACCGCCAGCGGCGCGGACAGCGGGGCGCCGGTCTCGACGGGGCCGCCGTAGGAGTTGGGCTCGTAGTTCTTGGCGTGGCGGTCGTAGGCGTTGGTGGCCATCAGACCGTCCCGGCCGTAGTTGGCGGCGCCCGTCGGCACGCCCTTGGGCGCGTTGACCGCGAGCTGGGTGTGGTTGACGCCCAGCCGGTAGCGGTGCGCGTCCGCGTAGGAGAACAGCCGGCCCTGCAGCATCTTGTCCGGCGAGGGGCCGATGCCGGGCACGAAGTTGTTGGGTGAGAACGCCGACTGCTCGACCTCGGCGAAGACGTTGTCCGGGTTGCGGTCCAGCACCAGGCGGCCCACCCGCTGCAGCGGGTAGTCCTTGTGCGGCCACACCTTCGTCAGGTCGAACGGGTTGAAGCGGTAGTCGGCCGCCTCCGCGGCGGGCATGACCTGGACGTACAGCGTCCAGGACGGGCAGACGCCGCGCTCGATCGACTGGAGCAGGTCGGTCTGGTGGCTGTTGGGGTCGGTGCCCGACACCTCGGCGCCCTGATCGGAGGACAGGCAGCGGATGCCCTGGTTCGTCTTGAAGTGGTACTTGACGAAGAAGACCTCGCCCTCCGCGTTCGTCCACTGGTAGGTGTGCGAGCCGTAACCGTTCATGTGGCGGTAGGACGCGGGGATGCCGCGGTCGCCCATCAGCCAGGTGACCTGGTGGGTGGCCTCGGGGGAGTGGGCCCAGAAGTCCCAGACGTTGTCCGGCTCCTGCTTGCCGGTGAAGGGGTCGCGCTTCTGGGAGTGGATGAAGTCGGGGAACTTCAGCGGGTCCTTGATGAAGAAGACCGGGGTGTTGTTGCCGACGAGGTCGTAGTTGCCCTCCTCGGTGTAGAACTTGAGGGCGAAGCCGCGCGGGTCGCGGGCCGCGTCGGGGCCGCCGAGGTTGTCGGCGACGGTGGAGAAGCGGGCGAACGCCTCGGTGCGGCGGCCGACCTCACCGAGGAAGTGGGCGCGGGTGTAGGCCGTGACGTCGTCCGTCACCTCGAAGTAGCCGTAGGCGCCGGAGCCGCGGGCGTGCACCACGCGCTCCGGGATGCGCTCGCGGTTGAACCGGGCGAGCTTCTCCAGCAGGTGCTGGTCCTGGAGCAGGAGCGGGCCACCGATGCCGGCGGAGGTGGAGTTCTGGTTGTCGGCGACGGGCGCACCCGCCTCGGTGGTCAGCGTGGGCTTCGACGACTTCGACATGGACGACCTTCCTGGGGCACGTGATTTGCGGAAAACAGTTTCCGCATCATGGAGCGTAGGGAGGGTGCAGGGGTGAGTCAACAGTTTGTTGAAAGTTCGGCACGAGGGGAACCCCCGGCACGCCGTTCCGGTGCGGCGGGAATCAGCCGCACCCCGGGTCCTGTCCGGCCCCACCGGCCACCCACGTCTGCCCCGGGGTGCGACGTACGCACGTCCTGACCGCGCGTGTTCAGGGAACATGACGCATGCACGGGAGGAACCATGGAACTGCTGTCACCAGTTCACGCCGCGCGAGGCCGCATCCCTCCCGGCCGCACCCGGGACCTCCCTGTCCGACTGCTGGTGGCCGCCCGCGCTCCCGACGCCCCCGCACTGCTGCACCGCCCACGTGGGGCCGATGCTGCGGCGCAGCAAGGAGCGGGCCATCTCGTGGACGCCCTCGTCGTACTGGTCGTCCGACGAGGCGCCCGCCCTGTTCGACACCGAGCACCAGGAGAACCCGTGCTCCCGGGCCCAGGGCTGTGCGGGTCTGCTCACCTTCCTGCGCCGCCCGGAGCGGCCGGAGAGGCCGGACGCGTTCGGCCCCGCCCCCTCGCGGTGAGGGAGCGGGACCGCCAGCGGGTACGGCGGGCAGGGGCTCAGCCCAGCGGCACGGTGGCCGTGGGGGCGTGTGCCGCCTCGACGGCCAGCTCCTCGAACTCGTTGACCGAGGCGATGTCGCTGCCGCTCATCGAGATGTTGGTGATCCGCTCCAGGATCGCCTCCACCACCACGGGCACCCGGTGCTCGGCCGCGATCTTCTTGGCCTCCTCGAAGGCGGACAGCAGCTTGTCCGGCTCGGTGACGCGGAGCGCCTTGCAGCCCAGGCCCTCGGCGACCTTGACGTGGTCGACGCCGTAGCCGCCCAGCTCCGGGGCGTTGATGTTGTCGAACTCCAGGTTCACCTGGAAGTCCATGTCGAAGCCGCGCTGCGCCTGGCGGATCAGGCCCAGGTAGGAGTTGTTGACCAGCACGTGCACGTACGGGATGTGATGCTGCGCGCCGACCGCCAGTTCCTCGATCATGAACTGGAAGTCGTAGTCGCCCGACAGCGCCACGACGCTCGCCTCCGGGTCCGCCTTGGCGACACCGAGCGCGGCCGGCACCGTCCAGCCCAGCGGGCCCGCCTGGCCGCAGTTGATCCAGTGCCGCGGCCGGTAGACGTGCAGGAACTGCGCGCCCGCGATCTGCGAGAGGCCGATGGTGGACACGTAACGCGTCTCGGGGCCGAAGGCCCGGTTCATCTCCTCGTAGACGCGCTGCGGCTTGAGCGGAACGTCGTCGAAGTGGGTACGGCGCTGCAGCTCACCCTTGCGCTGCCGGGTGGTGTCCGCCCACTTGGCCAGATCCTTGAGCTGCCCGGCGGCCTTGCGCTCCTTGGCGACCTCGACGAAGAGGGCCAGCGCGGCGTGCGCGTCGGAGACGATGCCGTAGTCCGGCGCGAAGATCTTGCCGATCTGGGTCGGCTCGATGTCCACGTGGACGAACGTGCGGCCCTCGGTGTAGGTGGCCAGCGCACCGGTGTGGCGGTTGGCCCAGCGGTTGCCGATGCCCAGGACGAAGTCGGACTCCAGGAAGGTGGAGTTGCCGTACCGGTGCGAGGTCTGCAGGCCGACCATGCCGGCGTGCAGCGCGTGGTCGTCACCGATCGCGCCCCAGCCCATCAGGGTCGGCACGACGGGGATGCCGGTCAGTTCGGCGAACTCGACCAGCAGGTCGGACGCGTCGGCGTTGATGATGCCGCCGCCCGCCACGATCAGCGGCCGCTCGGCCTCGGCCAGCATGTCCATGGCCTTCTCGACCTGCCTGCGGCTCGCGGCCGGCTTGTGCGGGACCAGCGGCTCGTAGGTGTCCGGGTCGAACTCGATCTCGGTCTGCTGGACGTCGATCGGCAGGTCGATCAGGACCGGGCCCGGGCGGCCCGAGCGCATCAGGTGGAACGCCTCCTGGAAGACACCCGGAACCTGCGCGGCCTCCTTGACGGTGGTCGCCTTCTTGGTGACGGGGGCCGCGATGGAGGCGATGTCGACGGCCTGGAAGTCCTCCTTCTCGATCACCGCGACCGGCGCCTGTCCGGTGATGCACAGGATCGGGACGGAGTCACCGATGGCCGAGTAGAGGCCGGTGATCATGTCGGTGCCGGCCGGCCCCGAGGTGCCGATGCACACCCCGATGTTGCCGGGCGCGGTACGGGTGTAGCCCTCGGCCATGTGCGAGGCGCCCTCGACGTGGCGGGCGAGCGTGTGCTCGATGCCGCCGGCGGCACGCAGGGCGGCGTAGAACGGGTTGATCGCCGCACCCGGTACGCCGAACGCGACATCCACACCCTCACGCTTGAGGATCTCAACTGCCGCACGGGCAGCGGTCATACGAGCCATCGAACTCTCCTGGTTCGGTGCAGGTGGTACCCGGGCGGCGGCGCCTGGGCGCGACAGGACAGTGTCGACGCCGCCGCCCGGAGTCGGTGGGTGAAGGCCCGCAGGTCAGGAACCGGGAGGGGTGTCCGGGGTGACCCGGCTGGGGCGTTCCTCAGTTGGCGCCGTCGGGGTTCTCCCCCGACAGCCGCTTGACGCTGCGCACCAGCGCCGAGTGGTCGAGCCCGCCGTCGCCCTGCGCACGCAGCGCGGCGACCAGCTGGGCGACCAGCGCGCCGGCGGGCACGGCGGCGCCGACGGCGCGGGCCGCGTCGGTGACGATGCCCATGTCCTTGTGGTGCAGGTCGATCTTGAAGCCGGGCCGGTAGTCGCCGGCCAGGATGCTGTCCTTCTTGCGGGTCAGCACGGTGGAGCCGGCCAGCCCGCCGTTGAGCACGTCGAGGGCGGCCTTCAGGTCCACGCCGGACTTCTTGAGGAAGACCACGGCCTCGGCGACGGCCTCGATGTTGACGGCGACGATGAGCTGGTTGGCGGCCTTCACGGTCTGGCCCGAGCCGGCCGGGCCGCACAGCACGATCGTCTTGCCGAGCACGTCCAGGATCGGCTTCGCCGCCTCGAAGTCCTCCTGCTCACCACCGACCATGATGGAGAGCACGGCCTCGATCGCGCCGGCCTCGCCGCCGGAGACCGGGGCGTCGAGGGCGCGCACCCCCTTGGCCTTGGCAGCCGCGGCGACCTCGATGGAGGTCTGCGGGGTGATCGAGGACATGTCGATGATCAGGCCGCCCTCGCGGATGTTCTCCAGGACGCCGCCCTCGTGCAGGACGACGGCCTCGACCTGCGGGGAGGCCGGAACCATCGTGATCACGACGTCGGCGTCCCCGACGGCCTCCGCGATGGAGGACGCGCCCTTGCCGCCGTCCTTGGCGAACTGCTCGACCTTCTCGGCCTCCAGCGTGTACGCCGTGACGTCGTAACCCGCCTTGAGCAGGTTGCGCGCCATGGGGGCGCCCATGATGCCCAGACCGATGAAGCCGATCCTGGTGTTGCCGGCCGTGTGAGCCATGACTGCTTGCCTTTCGCAGATCCTGTCGTTGCCCGCCCCGCGCCGGGGGCACTGTCCCGGACCGTGTCCGGGGAGGGCGATTACTTGCCCAGCCACCCGAAGGAGGCCGCGCTGCCGTTGTCGCCGGGCTTGTACTCCAGCCCGATCAGGCCGTCGTAACCGGCCTTGTCGAGCCGGCCGAAGAGCTCGTCGAAGTCGAGGGAGCCGGTGCCCGGCGCGCCGCGGCCCGGGTTGTCGG
Organism: Streptomyces sp. CNT360; assembly: GCF_000424785.1. Lineage (NCBI taxonomy): Bacteria > Bacillati > Actinomycetota > Actinomycetes > Kitasatosporales > Streptomycetaceae > Streptomyces > Streptomyces sp. CNT360. Next base: position 99,952 of record NZ_AUKO01000012.1, read on the forward strand.
CGATCTGCACGTGCCCGGTCCTGGCGGTGCAGCTGTCGATGACGCTCGCCAGGTCCTCCCCGTTCATGGACAGGTGGTAGAGGTCCATCAGGAACTGTGCGTTGCCCAGCCCGCTCGCCTCGTTCACCTTGTCGACGGTCTCGATCGCCCTCGGCGCGCTCACCAGCGGGCACTTGGGCGACTCGGGCGCGTTGAGCGCCTCGATCAGCAGCACGGCGCCGACCCGGTCCGCCTCCCGCGCCGCCAGCACGAGGTTCTCCAGCGCGAGTTCGTCCTGCTGCTGGGCGGTGGCCCCCTCGACGCGGTTGCCGTAGAGGGCGTTGAAGGCCTTGCAGCCCAGCGACCGGGCGAAGTCGGCGGCCACCGGGAGGTTGGCGCGGAACTTCGCCGACTCCTCGCCGGGGATGGACAGGGCGCCCCGGTCGGGGCCGGGGAGCTGCCCCGCGTAGAAGTTCAGCCCGGTGAGCTGGACGCCTGCGTCCTCGATGGCGCTGCGCAGCGCGTCGAGCTCCGCGGGGTCGGGCACGGGGGCGTCGACCCAGGGCCACCACAGCTCGATCTTGTCGAAGCCCGCGGCAGCGGCGGCCGCCGGGCGCTCCAGCAAGGGGAGCTCGGTGAAGAGGATCGAGGCGTTGACGGTGAACCGGTCCGAGGAGACCACTGCGACCGCCCTCCCTTCCTTGGGGTGTCGTCCGGTGAGCCGGTCATAGAATTTCGTATCGTGAAACTCGTATTCTGCTCACTGGAAGATTGCTCTCCGACGGACAGTCCTGTCAAGAGTCGCCGTCGACGAAGGGGCCGGGCTCTCCCGTCGTCCGACGGGGCCCGGGGCCGCTACGCGCCGAGGAGCGCGGCGGAACGTCACGGGCTCCGCAGGTCTCGCGGGTGCCGGTGCGCCGCGGTGAGGCGGTTTCCGGCCCGGGGTGAGCTCCCCGTGCCGGATGAGCGGGGCGTCGGCGATCCGCCGGGGCAACTACCGTGTCCGGGAGGGTGGTTGCGGGGTTCGTCGTGAGGGAGTATGGGAGGCGTCGCGGCGGACGCCGAGCCGGTGCGGCACGTATTCTCCCGGTGCCTGTACCGGACCGGTGCGCAGGTGCCACACTGTTGTGACCGCCCAGTCACCCTTGGGAGTCGGAATGTCCGCCATGATCCAGCCGTCCGGTGAGCCGTCGCGTCGAGTGGTCCAGGACCAGCCCAACGGTCCGACCGCGCTGCGGATCATCCTGGGCGTCAAGCTGCGCAGGCTGCGCCAGTCGCTGGACATCTCCCGGGAGGAGGCAGGGCGTGCCATCCGCGGCTCCCACGCCAAGATCATCCGGCTGGAACGCGGTCAGGTCGGCGCCAAGGAGCGCGATCTGCGGGATCTTCTGACGCTCTACGGTGTCCACGACGTCGAACAGCGCGAGGAGTTCTTCGACTTCGCCCGGCAGGCCAACTCTCCCGGCTGGTGGCACCAGTACTCCGACGTGCTGGAGGACTGGTTCGAGCTGCACCTCGGCCTGGAGGACGCGGCCTCCATGATCCGCACGTACGAGGTCCAGTTCCTGCCCGGCCTGCTGCAGACCGAGGAGTACGCGCACGCGGTCAGCCTCCTCGGCTATCCCACGGCCGAGCCCCGCAAGGTGGCGCGGATCGTCGCCCTGAGGATGGCGCGCCAGAAGCTGCTGGAGCGTGCGGACTCGCCGCACCTGTGGGCCGTGGTCGACGAGGCGGTGGTGCGCCGCCCGTTCGGCGGTCCCGAGGTGATGCGCGAGCAGCTCGAACACCTGCTGGCGATGGTGCGGTTGCCGCACATCACGCTCCAGGTGGCGCCCTTCGCGGTCACGGCGGCGGCCGCCGGTACGCCCGTGACGCTGCTGCGGTTCGCCGACCCCGACCTGCCGGACAAGGTGTACCTGGAGCACCTGACCAACGCGGTCTACCTCGACAAGCCCGCCGAGATCGACCAGTACACGCTGATCATGGACCGGCTGTGTGCGGAGGCCTACTCACCGGGCGAGACGGTCTCCTTCATCGAGGGACTCCTCCAAGAGCTGCGCTGACCCGCGGGGGGCCGCCCCGGCGTCGGTAGTGTGTGGTCCATGAAACGCTTGCGTGTGGAGTTCACGACCGAGCCCTTCGACCTCGACGAGGCGCCGGAGCACGCTGTCGTGGCCCGGGAGGTCGTCCAGGGTGCGGCACTCGATGCCGTGGACGTCGGCCCCTTCGGGAACACCGCGGAGGGCTCCGCCGAGCAGGTGCTGGACGCCGTGACCGAGCTGCTGCGCCGCTCGCTGGGGGCGGGAGCGACCCGGGTCTCCCTGCAGGTCAACGTGGTGGGGGAGGACGAGGGCTGATGGGGGAGGAGCCGCACGCCGCGGGGCATCCGTTCGTCGTGGCGGTCAAGCCGCTGGTGGACGCCATGGGCGGGTCGATGGTGGCGCCGCACCAGGCGCAGGGGGACGACGTGGTCCTCTCCTGGGAGGGGGAGGACGTGGTGGCCGTGCGGCTGCCGCATCTCTCGGACTCCCTCGATCACATCCTGACCGAGCTGGAGCGGCGGCACGGGGTGCCGCTCGCCCAGCTGGACCGCAGGACCAAGCAGTCGGTGGTCCGCATCCTGGAGACCCGGGGCGCCTTCTCGGTCCGGCACGGGGTGGAGACGGTGGCCGGCGCTCTGGGCGTCTCACGCTTCACCGTGTACAACTACCTCAACAGGGACAACGGCCGCTCGGACTGACGGCCGCCGGCTGCGGGGGCGTCGAGCTCCCGGACGCGGCCGGCGTGGACCGGCCCGCCATGCACTTCCGCATGGCGGGTTTTTGTTTTCGGGATGATGAAAAGACTTCAACAAACTGTTGACGTCGTGTTGCCGGAGGACTTAGCTGTTCCCAGCCCGAACAGCACCACGGCCACGGAGGTCCCGTGACTTCGCGTTCGACGCCAGGTCTCACCTGGCTCAACTCCGCCAAGGACACCGAGGCGCGCGCCGCACTCCACGACGTGTGCGCCGCCGGAAGCTGGGCGAGCGCGCTGCTCGCCCGGCGCCCGTACGACAGCGCCGAGGCCCTCTTCGCGGCGAGTGACGAGGCCACCGAAGCCCTCACCGACGCAGGGCTCGACGAGGCCATGTCCGGGCACCCGCCCATCGGCCGGCCCAGGCCCGGAGACCCGACCTCGGCGCGCGAGCAGCGCGGCATGGCCGGCGCCTCCGAGGATCTCAAGGCCGAGATGCTCGAACTCAACCTGGCCTACCAGGAGAAGTTCGGGCACGTGTTCCTCATCTGCGCCACGGGCAGAAGTGCCCAGGAGATGCGGGACGCCGTTCGTCATCGGATCGAGAACACCCCGCAACAGGAGCGGGAGACCGTGCGGCAGGAGCTGGCGAAGATCAACCGACTGCGCCTGACCCGCCTCACGGAGGATGGGGGCACCCCCGGCCGGAGGCTGGGGGAGAGTCCCCACGGCATGAGCGACGCGACGAGCACTTCGGTGTCCACGCACATCCTGGACACCAGCCGCGGCCGCCCGGCCGCCGGGGTGGGCGTGCGGCTCTTCGTGCGCCAGGGTGACGGACAGGCCGCATGGGCCGCGCACGGGGCGTCGCAGACCGACGCCGACGGGCGCTGCAAGGACTTTCCGGCGCTGCCGGAAGGCACCACGCACGTGCGGCTCGTCTTCGAGACGGAGCCGTACTTCGTGGCACAGCACAGTGCGGACCACCACAGCGTGGCGCAGCACAGTTCGAATCCGCGCAGCCAGCGCGAAGCCGCGGAACAGCAGGACGCCCCCCGCGTAAGGGACAGCGCACCAGGCAGCTTCTTTCCCGAGGTGACCATCGTGTTCGCGGTCGACCCGGGCGAGCACTACCACGTGCCGCTGCTGCTCAACCCGTTCGGCTACTCCGTGTACCGAGGGAGCTGACACCTATGCCCACGATTCTCGGCCAGAACCAGTACGGCAAGGCGGAGAACCGCGTCGTCAAGATCACGCGGGACGGCGACACACACCACATCAAGGACCTCAACGTCTCGGTCGCCCTCAGCGGCGACCTGGACGACGTCCACTACTCCGGCTCGAACGCCCACGTCCTGCCGACCGACACCACCAAGAACACGTGCTTCGCCTTCGCCAAGGAGTACGGCATCGAGTCGGCCGAGGCGTACGGTCTGCTGCTGGCCCGGCACTTCGTCGACAACACGGAGCCGATCCACCGGGCCCGCATCCGGATCGAGGAGTACGAGTGGGAGCGCATCCCGACCTCCGACGCCAACTCGAAGTTCATCGGCGCCGACGAGGTCAAGCACTCCTTCGTACGCAAGGGCCAGGAGACCCGCACCGCGCAGATCACCTACGACGGTGAGAGCGTCGAGGTGCTCTCCGGCCTCAAGGATCTGACGGTCCTCAACTCCACCGCCTCGGAGTTCTGGGGCTACATCAAGGACCGTTACACCTCGCTCAAGGAGGACTACGACCGCATCCTGGCCACCTCGGTCAGCGCCGTGTGGCGCCACAACTACACCGGTGCCGAGGAGGAGCGGACGCCCAACTGGGACAAGTCCTACGCCCAGGCGAAGAAGCACATGCTGCACGCCTTCGCCGAGACCTACTCCCTCTCGTTGCAGCAGACCCTCTACCAGATGGGTTCGCGCGTCATCAACTCCCGGCCCGAGATCGACGAGATCCGTTTCTCGATGCCGAACAAGCACCACTTCAAGGTCGACCTGTCCCCGTTCGACATCAAGAACGAGGCGGCGGACGGGGCGGTCTACTACGCCGCGGACCGGCCGTACGGCCTGATCGAGGCGACCGTTCTGCGTGACGGGGCCACCCCCCGCATACCCGTGGACATGACCAACCTCTGACACCACCCCTGCCTGATCCCTTCCCCCTCCCGGGGAACCGTTTCCGGCCCCGCGCACTCCCCGCACGGGCCCGCGCCTTCGAGCGGGGCCCGTGCGGGAAGGCGGTCCGTTCCCTGCGGGCCACGCGAGCCCGGGACGCCTCCTGGGGGACCCGGGCGGAGCCCCGGGAGGCGACGGGAAGAGCCCTGGCGGGGGCGGCCGACCCCCCGAACGAGGACCCATGGCGGACCAACAGGACGCGGCCGGCGGCCGCATCGTCATCGAGAAGTGTGCCGTCGCGACGGTCGACGCGCAGGACACCGAGTACGCGACCGGCCATCTCGTGGTCAACGGCAACCGGATCGAGTCCGTCGGCCCGGGTGACGCCCCCGAGAACCTCCCCGGAGTCACGCGCCGCATCGACGGTACGGGGCACCTGCTCACCCCGGGCCTGGTCAACACCCACCACCACTTCTACCAGTGGCTCACCCGCGGCCTGGCCACGGACTCCCACCTCTTCGACTGGCTCGTCGCCCTCTACCCCACCTGGGCGCGGATCGACGAGGAGATGGTCCACCAGGCGGCACGCGGCTCCCTGGGCATGATGGCCCGCGGCGGCGTGACCACCGCGATGGACCACCACTACGTCTTCCCGCGCGGTGCGGGCGACCTGCTGGGCGCCGAGATCCGGGCCGCCGGCGAACTCGGTGTCCGCTTCACGGCGGCACGCGGCTCCATGGACCGCGGCGCGTCGGACGGCGGGCTGCCGCCCGACTTCGCCGTCGAGACCCTGGAGGGCGCGCTGGCCGAGACCGAGAAGGCCATCGACGCGTACCACGACGCCTCGTTCGGCTCGATGCTGCACATCGCGGTCGCGCCCTGCTCGCCCTTCTCCGTCTCGACGGAGCTGATGCGCCAGGCCGCCGAACTGGCGCGCCGCAAGGGCGTACGGCTGCACACCCACGGCTCGGAGACGGCGGAGGAGGAAGCCTTCTGCCACGAGCTGTTCGGCATGGGCCCGACCGACTACTTCGAGTCGGTCGGCTGGCTGGGTGAGGACGTGTGGATGGCGCACTGCGTGCACATGACCGACGCGGACATCGAGGCGTTCGGCCGCACCAGGACCGGTGCGGCGCACTGCCCCTCGTCCAACGCGCGGCTGGCCGCCGGCATCGCGCGGGTCCCCGACATGCTGGCGGCGGGCGTACCGGTCGGCCTCGGCGTGGACGGCACGGCCTCCAACGAATCGGGCGAGTTGCACACCGAACTGCGCAACGCGCTGCTGATCAACCGGCTCGGCCCGCACCGGGAGAAGGCGCTCACCACGCGTGCGGCCCTGCGGCTGGGCACCTACGGTGGCGCCCAGGTGCTGGGCCGCGCACAGGAGACGGGATCGCTGGAGGCGGGCAAGCTCGCCGACGTCGTGCTGTGGAAGCTCGACGGGCTCGGTCACTCCACCCTTGCCGACCCGGTCGCCGCGCTCGTCCTGGGAGCCGCGGCTCCGGTCACGCTCTCCCTCGTGGGCGGCCTGCGGGTCGTCGAGGACGGTCATCTGGTCCGCGCCGACGAGGACGAGATCGCGCGTGGTGCACGGGTCGAGGCCCGGCGCCTCGCCACGATCGCCGCGGGCGCCGGCTGACCCGGCGGGCACGCACGGCGGGCTGTTCCCTTGCCCGCAGGCCGAGCAGAGCGCCCCGGCGCTTCGGCCGATCCCACAGCCACCGGCCGGGAGGGACGGCTCCCGGCCGGTTCGGTCACACCCTGGCTCCGGAAACCTGGCCCCTGTCATGCTCCGGACACCTCACACGGGCGCACCGCAACACCCCGCGGGCCGCCGCACCCCCCGGCGGCACCCCGCACCCCAGCAGCACCCCCAAGCACCACCTTGCACATCGCAACACCTCCGGAAACACGGGCGCCGCGCGGCGCCGTAACCGACAGGAGGACCCCGTGGCCAAGACGCCCAGGTTCACCACGCAAGGAAAGACGGCGGACGGCAGTGGGGACGTACCGGGCCAGGGCTCACCGGGCCCTGCCGAGGGCAAGCACCCGGTCGACCAAGGCATGCCGCCGCTGAAGCTGTTCACCACCGGCCTCCAGCACGTCGCCGCGATGTACGCGGGGGTCGTCGCACCCCCGCTCGTCGTCGGCGCCGCGGTAGGCCTCTCTCCGACCGAGCTGGCGTTCCTGACGGGGGCCAGTCTCTTCCTCGCCGGGGTCGTCACGCTGTTGCAGACCCTCGGCTTCTGGCGGATCGGCTCCCGGCTGCCCTTCGTCAACGGTGCCACCTTCGCGGCGGTCGCGCCGATGCTGGCGATCAACAAGTCCGCCGGGCCCGACGACACGCTTCCCGTCATCTTCGGCGCCACCATGGTCGCCGCCGCGCTCGGCTTCGTCATCGCGCCGTTCTTCAGCAAGCTCATCCGGTTCTTCCCCCCCGTCGTCACCGGCAGTGTCATCACCCTCATCGGCGTCTCGCTGATGCCCGTCTCGTTCAACTGGGCGCAGGGCGGCGACGCGAAGGACCCGCACTACGGTGACTTCGCCAACATCGGCATGGCGGGCCTCACCCTGGTCATCGTGCTGGTGCTGCGCCGGTTCACCACCGGATTCCTGAAGCAGATCGCGGTGCTGATCGGTCTCGTGATCGGCACGCTGATCGCGATACCCGTCGGCATCACGGACTTCACCGCGGTGACCGACTCCGACCCCGTCGGCTTCCCCACGCCCTTCCACTTCGGCGGCCCGCAGTTCGCGATCCCGGCGATCGTGTCCATGTGCGTGGTCATGCTCGTGACGATGACCGAGTCGACGGCGGACATGCTGGCGCTCGGTGAGGTCGTCGACCGGCCCGCGGGTCAGAAGACCATCGCGGGCGGTCTGCGCGCCGACATGCTCGGCTCCGTCATCAGCCCCTTCTTCAACGGCTTCATGTGCAGCGCCTTCGCGCAGAACATCGGCCTGGTGGCGATGACCCGGATCCGCAGCCGGTACGTGGTCGCCACCGCCGGCGGCATCCTCATCCTGCTGGGCCTCTCCCCGATGGCCGCCGGCCTGATCGCCTCCGTACCGCAGCCGGTCCTCGGCGGCGCGGGCGTCGTCCTGTTCGGCTCCGTGGCGGCCAGCGGTATCCAGACGCTGATGAAGGCCGATCTGAGCAAGGACAACAACGTCCTGATCGTCGGTACCGCGCTGGCCGTCGGCATCGTGCCGATCGCGGCGCCCGACTTCTACCACGCGTTCCCGGACAGCGCGAAGATCATCCTGGACTCCGGCATCTCGACGGGCTGCGTCACCGCCATCGTCCTCAACCTGATCTTCAACCACCTCGGCCGGTCCCGGCGCGACGAGGAAGTGGTGGCCCACCCCATGGAACCGGGCGAGGGCATCTCCTACGAGCGGGAGGGCCGTGAGGGCGCAGCCGGGCACGGCACCCCCGCCGACGCCGACCGGGCCCCGGCCTGAAGCGTTCCGGACACCGCGAGGGCGCCCCGCCCGAACCTCGGACGGGGCGCCCTCGCGCGCACCCGACGCCCGCGGGAGCGCGGCCCTTTCAGCTCTCGATCGCCCGCCAGAAGTGGGCGAGGACCTGCGCCAGGTACTCCCGCCCCGCCTCGCGCGAGCCGGCGGAGGCGGGCTGGCCCCAGCCCAGCGAGGCGGCGGTGGTGGACTGGTACTCGGCGTGCAGGGTGCGCAGCCCCTCCGCCACGTACTGGCGCGGCAGCGGCACCAGCGCGCAGACGGGGTTCACGTACGCCTGCCAGCGGGTGGTGGCGGCCTTCCGCAGCGTGGCCGCCAACTCCGCGTCCTGCCCGGTGAATTCGATCAGCGCCGGGACCGGCAGCCCCAGTACCCGGGCGAGCGCGTCGGCCTGCCGCGCGTCGCCCGTCCAGGTGCCGGTGTCCTCGATCCGGGCGTAGCCGTCCGGGTCCATCCCGAGCTCCAGCGCCACGTCGGCCCGGGAGACACCGCGGGCCATGCGGTACTCGCGCAGCGTCCCGGGGCTGCCCATCAGGTCGGCGGCCGAGCACCACAGGGCGCCCGCGAGCGCGGCGAGTTGCCGCTCGTCGGGGGCGGCGACCCCGGCCTCCCAGGCCGCGACGGTGCGCCCGTCGACGGTCATCCCGTACGCGGCGCGCATCCCGTACGCGACATCGTCCGGCGTCAGGCGCAGACCGTCGCGCAGCCGCCGGGCGGCCGCGCCGTCGAACGAACTCCCCGCCTGCCCCCGTGACGTGCCGTAGCGCATCGGCACAACGTACGGAGGTCCCTCTCCGGCTGCCTACCGTGTGTTCGCCCCAACCGTGGGATTGGAGAAACCTCCATCGAAACAGGCACCTAACGGCCAACTCGCGCGAACCGCTCCTGCGCGCCCAGGACCACGTGCGCGTAGCGCGCCGCCCAGGCCCCCATCGCCCGCATCGCAGGCAGCAGGGCCGCGCCCGCCTCCGTGAGCGCGTAGTCGACACGGGGCGGAGCCTCGGCGTAAGAGTGCCGCTCCACCAGTCCGTTGCGCTCCAGCCGGCGCAGCGCGTCGTTGAGGACCTTCGCCCTGATCCCGCCGATCCTCTCCAGGAGCGCACGCGGGCGCAGCGGGCCGGCTTCCGCGAGGGTGTAGACGACGACGCTGTCCCACCGGTTGGCCAGGATCTCGAAGGCGACGCGTGCCTGACAGTCGGCCGTGTAGGGCGGGTCCGGGTCCAGCGTGGCGGTCGGGTCGAAGGCGGGTGAGCTCTCGCGTTCTTCCATGCCGCCATCGTGCCTCCCCGAGGGACACCGAACGGTGTCCATCGGCCTGCCTACCGTGGCGCTTCACCAACCGGCGACTTCACGGGAAGAGTGACGCATGCGTATCGGAATCATGGGAACAGGCGGGATGGCCGCGGCGCTCGGCGGTGCGTGGGTGCGGGCCGGGCACGAGGTACTCGTCGGCGGCCGGAGGGAGCCGGCGGCCGCCGCGACCGCCGCGGACATCGGTGCCGCCGCGCACGGCACGCTCGACGAGGCGGCCACGTACGGGGACGCGGTACTGGCGGCGCTCCCGCCGGAGGCGGCCGTCGAGACAGCGCGCGGCCTCGCCGCACAGCTGGCAGGCCGCGTCCTGATCGACTGCACCAACGACCTGGTGCCCGGCGAGGGCGGCCCGGTCTTCGCACCGGCCACCGACCGTGAACCGGTGGCCCGGCGCCTCGCCCGAGCCGCCCCCGCGGCGCACGTGGTCAAGGCCTTCAACGTGTGTCACGTCAGCATCTGGACGATGCCGCGCCCCACGTTCGAGGGCGCCGCCCTGGCCGTACCGCTGTGCGGGGACGACCCGGCGGCCCTGGCACAGGTGAGCGGCCTCGTCGACTCCATGGGGTGCACGCCGCTGCCGTGCGGGGGGCTCCATCGCGCCGGATACCTGGAGGGTGCGGCCGTCTTCGCCATCGGCGCGTGGTGGTCCGGTGCCCAGCCCCGCTTCGCCTTCCCCGAACCGGCCCAGGCGCCCGCGGCGTAGAGGTTCGCCGGGGAACCGGGGAACACGCAACCGGCCCGGGGCGGCCGGGCCCACGCCCGGACACCCGGGCAGGCCGCCGTCCGACCGCCCCGACGAGTGTGCGCCGTCGGCGGGACGGGGCTGTCGGACGCGCCGGACGGCGGCCGACTGCCTCGAACGCCCCCACGCCGGTCCGGCCCGGCGCCTGACGCCTCCGTGCCGGGCGCGGGCGTCAGGCGGGACGGACGTCGAACCGGGCCGGCCTGGTCAGCAGGGCGCTCAGGTCCGTACCGGGGGCGTACTCCACGGGCTCCGCACCGGCGGTGAAGAGCCGGGCACCCGCTGGAACGCCGCCCAGCTCCAGGCTCGGTCCCGAGCGGCGCAGCCACGTGCCCTCCCGCAGGCCGAGGACGGGCACGTCGTTCTCCTCCAGGAACTGGGACAGCCGCTCCTCGCGGGTCTCGCCCATGTGGGCGCTGTCCGGCTGCGGGTCCAGATAGTGCGGGTTGATCTGGAAGGGCACCAGGCCCAGCGTCTCGAAGGAGGCGGGCTGCACGATCGGCATGTCGTTGGTGGTGCGCAGCGTCGGGCAGGCCATGTTGGTGCCGGCGCTCGACCCCATGTACGGCACGCCGTCCTCCCGCACCCGCCGGGCCACCGCCTCGACGAGGCCGCGCTGCTGGAGCGCGGCGAGCAGCCGGAAGCTGTTGCCCCCGCCGACGAAGACGGCCCGCGCACCCGCCACCGCCGCGCGCGGATCGGCGGCGGTGTCCACCCCGAGGACCCGGATGCCGAGCCGCTCCATGAAGGCGGCGACCTTGGCGGTGTAGCCGTCGTGGTCGGCCAGTGCGTACGGGACGAACAGCAGCTCCTCGACCCCGTCGAGGTGCTCGGCGATCACCTCCTCGGCGTGGTCGAGGTAACCCCGGCCGGGCGCGGAGGAGTTGGACAGCAGCAACAGCTTCATGGGGTCCATGGGGATCCAGCCTTTCCAGGTGTGTCGTCAGGTCAGCTTCGGGGGCTGCGCGGGCGCGGAGCGCCCCGCCCCCGGCGCGGGGTCAGCAGCTCGCCCAGGTCCTCCGCGGCGGAGCGCATCGGCACCAGCAGCTCCTGCTGCCGGTCGGCGAGGTGGTCGTGCGGCCCGACGAGGGTGAGCGAGCCGACCGGCTGCGCCCGTACCAGCACGGGGACGGCCAGCCCGGCGGTGGCCGGGTCGTACTCGCCCTCGGAGTAGGCGAAGCCCTCCGCCGGCACCCGGGTCATCAGCTCCTCCAGCCGCACCGGGTCGGTGACGGTCAGTTCGCTGAAGCGGGCCATGGGGCGCCCGTACAGGAGCGCGGCACGGGCCCCGGGTGTGAGCATGCCGAAGTAGGCGCGGGAGGTCGCGCCCGCGTGCCCCGGATACAGCTCGTCCGCCAGCCGGTAGGCCCGCAGCGGGCCGTGGGTGCCGTCGGCCGAGTCGACGCAGCGCAGGTGGGCGCCGTCGGGCACGGCGAACAGGGCGGTCACTCCGCTGACGGCGGCCAGCTCGCGCAGTGCCGGACGGACGAGCGCGGCCATCCCGCCGTGCCGCTCCCAGGCGGTCGCCATGTGCCAGACGGCCGGACCCAGCCGGTAGCGCCGGGTGACGGCGTCGGACACCAGGAAGCCCCGGTGCGCGAGCGAGGCCAGCAGGCGCTGGGTGACGGACTTGTCCCAGCCGCACTCGGCGGCCAGGTCGGTCACGCCCCACTCCTCGCGGTCGTGGGTGAAGGCGAGCAGGACCGTGAGAACGCGGTCCGCGGTCTGGAGCGGTGCTCCTCGATCGGTGGTCACACGAGGCACCCTACCGTTACCCGATTCACTGTCCCGCATATAGGGAAAAGGTTGCTCTGACGGAATCGGGGGAGCAACCTGGCGGAAACGGCCAACAGCCACCCGCAGCCCCACCCGGCCACCCCGCCCCACCCCTTGGCGAGGCCGACCGGACCGCCGCCGGATCACCACTGGACCACTGGGCCACTGGGCCGCCACCGGGCCCCGGCGCCCCTGGCGGCCCGACTCCGGGAAGCCGCCTCCCTCCCGGGGCTGCGGCACCGGGACGGCCTCCCGTGCAAGCCTGCGGCGGCCCCCCTCGCCAGCGGCCCCCGCCGCATGCCGCGCCTCACTCCGTACCACCGCACCACCCGTATCAAGGAGCTCACGGTGCTCAAGCACGTACTCGACGTCATCGACCTTCTGGACCGGCCGCAGGCCGACGGGCAGTCGCTCGCCGCCCACCTGCGCGCGGTGCTCGACCGGGCCGTCACCGAGGCGGGGCACACCGACCCCGCCGCCGTGACCGAGCAGGTCGACATCCGCGTCACCCGCGTCGAGGGCGCCAAGGGCGGCACCGACTTCGTGAAGGTCGTCGTGCCCGGCAGCGCCGGTGCCCGCACGGGCGGCGGCGCCCCCACCCTGGGCGTTCTCGGCCGGCTCGGCGGCGTGGGGGCCCGGCCCGAGCGCACCGGCATCGTCTCGGACGCGGACGGTGCCGTGGCGGCCCTCGCCGCGGCGGCGAAGCTGCTGGACATGTACGGGCGCGGCGACGTGCTCGAAGGCGACGTGATCGTCTCCACCCACGTGTGCCCCGACGCACCCACCCGGCCGCACGACCCGGTGCCGTTCATGGACTCGCCGGTCTCGATCCTGGACTGCAACCGTGAGGAGATCGACGCCGCCATGGACGCCGTCGTCTCCATCGACACCACCAAGGGCAACCGGCTGCTCAACCACCGGGGCGTCGCCCTCTCGCCGACGGTCAAGGAGGGCTGGATCCTGCGGGTCAGCGACGACCTGCTGGGCCTGCTGGAGACCGTCACCGGCCAGGATGCCCGGGTCCTGCCGATCACCACGCAGGACATCACGCCCTACGGCAACGGCGTCCACCACATCAACTCGATCATGCAGCCGTGCGTGGCGACCTCCGCGCCGGTCGTCGGCCTCGCGCTGACGACCGGACCGGCCGTCGCCGGCTGCGCGACCGGCGCCAGCCACGAGACCGACATCGCCGCGGCGAGCCGGTTCGCCGTCGAGGCCGCGAAGGAGTACGGCCGGGGCGCCGCCCGCTTCCACGACCAGGACGAGTTCGCCCGTCTGGTCGACCTCTACGGTCCGATGACCCGTCTGCAGTCGACGGACGGGGCAGTGGAGGACTGACCGCCCCCGCCCGGTGCGGGCCGCCCGCCGTCGGGCGCCCGCACCGCCCGCATCGCATGCGCACCCGGAAAGACAGATCCGTATGAGCACCTCCCCACCGGCCGCCCCGGCCCCCGAAGCCGCGCGGACCCATCCCAGAGCGCTGGAGCCCGTCACCCTGGTGGTGACGGTCGTCCTGTCCGTTCTCGGCGCCGTGATCGGCCTCGTCCTGATCACCACCCTGGGTATCGCGCCGAACACCTCCGTCATCGGCGCGCTCATCGCCATGCTCATCGGCCGCGTCTCCTTCGCGGCACTGTCGCGGATGCGGGACCCCCACCGGCAGAACCTGGTCCAGTCCGCGATCTCCGGCTCGACCTTCGCCGCCGCGAACTCGCTGGTCACCCCGATCGCCGTGCCGTTCCTGCTGGGCAAGCCGCACCTGGTGTGGCCCATGCTGGGCGGCGCCGTCATCGGTCTGGCCGTGGACAGCTGGGTGCTCTACCGGGTCTTCGACTCCAGGCTGCTCCCGGCGTCCGCGGCGTGGCCCGCGGGCATCGCCGCGGCCGAGACGATCAAGGCGGGGGACGAGGGCGGCCGCAAGGCCGGGCTGCTGGGGGTGAGTGCGGTCGTCGGCTTCGTCGGCTCCCTGTTCAAGCTGCCGATGAGCGCGGCCGGTGTGGCCTTCCTGGGCAACATCTGGGCGCTGCTGATGTTCGGGGTGGGCCTGCTGGTCGCGCAGTACGCGCCGACGCTGCTGCACGTCGACCTGGCGGCCGACTACGTGCCGCACGGCGTCATGATCGGCGCCGGGCTCGTCGCCCTGGTGCAGGCGGTGCTGCTGATGCGGGACCGCAAGGGCCGCGGCAGCGCGCGGGGGACGGGCGAACCGGCCGAGCAGCCGGCCCGGGACCGGGAGGGCGCCTTCGACCCCGAGGCCCGCACGGTCGACGCCCGGCGGCTGCGCCGCGGACTGCTCGAAGGCCTCGCGCTCTTCCTCGTCGGCGCCCTGTTCATCGCCTTCACCGGCGGCGTACTCAGCGGCATGGGAGGGGCCGGGCTGGTCGGCTGGGTGCTGCTGGCCGGGGTGGCCGCGCTGGTGCACCAGCTCATCGTGGGACTGGCGGCCATGCACTCGGGCTGGTTCCCCGCCTTCGCCGTCACGCTCATCTTCCTGATCCTCGGCCTGGTGCTGGGCATCCCCACGGTGCCGCTGGCCCTGCTGGTCGGCTACGCCGCCTCGACCGGGCCCGCGTTCGCCGACGTCGGCTTCGACTTCAAGGCCGGCTGGCTGCTGCGCAAGGGCGCGGTGCCCTGGCACCCGTACGAGATGGCCGGGCGCCGTCAGCAGTACATCGCCCAGCTCGTGGGCTTCGCCGTGGCCATCCTGGTCGTGGTCGTCACCTGGAAACCGTTCTTCGAGGACGGCCGGGTGCCGCCGGTCGCGCAGGTGTACGTCGACACCATCAAGGCGGGGCTCACCGACACGCATGCCCTGACGATGATGGCGCTGTGGGCGATCCCCGGGGCGCTGATCCAGTTGCTGGGCGGCTCCTCCCGCCAGATGGGCGTCCTGCTGGCGACCGGTCTGCTGGTGGCCACCCCGCAGGCCGGCTGGCTGGTGCTGGCGGCGCTGGCGGTCCGCATCGGCTGGTCGCGCCGGAAGGTGCGGCGCCACCGGCAGGCCGGCGCCGATGCCGCCGATGCCGCGTCGGATCCGCGCATCGATGCCGACAACGACCTGGCGCTGGTGGGCGCCGGTCTGGTGGCCGGCAGCTCGCTCAACGACGTCAGCCAGATCTACAAGGCGGTGTGACCATGAACGCAGCAGACAGCGGACCGGTCCTGGGGCTGGTCACCATCGGCCAGGCGCCCCGTACCGACCTCGCCGGGGACCTCGCGCCGTTCCTCGGCGGAGTGCGCCCCTGCGAGCACGGCGCCCTGGACGAGGACGTCTTCGACGGTCCCGAGGGCGAGCGCACCCGCGCCGCGCTGGCCCCGGCACCGGGGGAGGCGCCGCTGATCTCGCGGCTGCGCGACGGCGGCTCCGTCGTCCTGGGGCACGACGCGCTCGCGCCCCGGCTGCGGGACGCCGTGGCACGCTGCGCGGCCGACGGCGCCGCCGCCACGCTGCTGTTGTGCACCGGGAACTTCCCGCCGGTACCCGACGGCGCAGGACCCTCGGCCGCGGGGCGCCCCCACCCCGTCCTGTACGCCGAGCCGCTGGTGCAGCACGGAGTGCGGGCGCTGGTGGGCGACGCCCCGGTGGGCATCGTCTGCCCGCTCCCCGAGCAGGCCGCCGACGTGGCACGCCGCTGGTCGCTGCTGCTGCCGGGCAAGCTGCACGTGGAGCCCGCCAACCCGTACGCCGCCGACGCCCATGAGCAGACGGCCGCGGCGGCGCGCAAGCTCGTCGAGGCGGGCAGCCGTCGGCTCGTTCTGGACTGCATCGGCTACACCGAGTCGATGCGCCGTGCGGCCGCCCGGGCTGCGGACCACCCCGTCCTGCTGGCCCGCGCCCTGGCCGTCCGCCTGGCGGCGGAGGTGGCGACGGCGGCCGGGTAGCCCTTCCCACCTGCCGCACGTCCCGGCCGGCGGACCGGCAGGGGCGGCAGGAGGCGCCCGGCTGGCCTGCGGTCATGATCCGCGCCGCTGTCCCCGCCGACGTCCCCGTCCTCCACGCGATGATCCGTGAGCTCGCTCAGTACGAGCGGGCACTTGGAGGAGGCCCGCGCCCTTCAGGAGCAGCTCCGGGAGGCGCTGTCCGGCGAACGGCCCGCCGCGCACGTCCACTTGGCTCAGGACACGGAGGGCCGGCCGGTGGGCTTCGCCCTGTGGTTCCTCACCTTCTCCACCTGGCGCGGGGGTGCACGGCATCCATCTGGAGGGCCTGCACGTGCGGCCGGCGGCCCGCGGCGGCGGACACGGCAAGGCGCTGCTCAAGGAGCCGGCCCGGCTGTGCGTCGCGCGCGGTTACGAGCGCCTGAAGTGGTCCGTGCTGAACTGGAACGCCCCCGCGATCGCCTTTTCTACGAGTCCCTGGACGTGTGGCCGCAGGACGGGTGGACCGTCCGCCTCACCGGCGAGAGCCTCAAGTCCCTGGGTGCCTGACCCGCAGGACGGGCACGTCGCCGCCGCCGGTCCGCATCGTGACCCGGTGCGGCGCCGCTCCGTCGGTGGGTACCGTCACGGTCCGCTTCCCGCCGCCGGTCTCGTAGCGCAGCAAGCCGGGGACGGCGGCGAAGGTCCCTGTGACGCTGCCGCCGCCGGTCACGGCCGCCACCTCGCGCGCCTCCGAGGCGAGCATCCGCACGCTGCCGCCGCCGGTCTGCGCGCGCACCCGCCCGGACGTACCGCGCACCGCGATCGCCCCGCCGCGGGTGGTCAGGCGCTCGGACACCGAGGCGGGTACCGGGACCGTGTAGCGGTGTAGTCGGTTTCGCGGGTGTCGGCGCTGCCGCCGCAGTCGTCCGCGGTCAGCCGGGAAGTGCCGTTCTCGGTGGCGTGTGTGGTCCTCGGCTTCGTCCTGCCGTAGCGCACGTTCCCGGTGGCTGACCCCGACCTCGCCCCTCAGCCCGCTATGCGCCCTATGCGCGTTTTGAACCGCTATGCTGCGCTGTGCTTCACCGGGTGGGTGACCGGAAACAGAGAAAGGCGCGGGCGTGGGCGCAGTCGCGGAGCACTCGGAGCCGGACGACCCGGACCACGGGGAACCGGACGACAGAGAACTGGAAGAGCGCGTCGAGAGGCTGATGGACGGCCTCGTCGCCGATCTGAGACGGCTCGCCGCGCTCCCCTCGATCACCTTTCCGGGCTACCCGGAAGCGCCCGTGAGGGAAGCCCGCGCCCTCCTGACCGAACTGCTGCACGGCGCGGGCTTCGGAGCGAGCGGCACACAGGGCGCGGGGAAGCTGCGGGAGTTGACTCCGCCCTACACCCCGCCCGTCCTCACCGGGCACCTCCCGCCGCCCGCCCCCGACGCCCCCACCGTCCTGCTCTACGGCCACTACGACGTCCAGCCGCCCGGCGACCCGCACCTGTGGCGCACCCCGCCCTTCACCCCGACCGAGACCGAGGACGGGCTGGGCCTGCGCGCCCGCGGCGTCGCCGACTGCAAGGCCAACCTCATCGCGCACATCGGGGCGCTGCGCGTCTGGAACGGACGGCCGCCGACCGGCATCCGGATCGTCTTCGAGGGACAGGAGGAGTACGGCAGCCCCTTCGACTACTACCCGCCGACGAACCCCGGCCCCTTCCGCTGCGACGCCATGGTCGTCGCCGACACCGGCAGCCTGCGCCCGGGCACGCCCACCCTCACCACGGCCCTGCGCGGTGTCGTCGAACTCGTCGTGGAGGCCCGCACCCTCGACGACGCGCTGCACAGCGGCACCTACGGCGGGGCGGCCCCCGACGCGCTGCTCGCCCTGCTGGCCGCGCTCGCCTCCCTGCACGACGCCCGCGGCGACGTCGCCGTCCCCGGGCTGCGCCGCGAACCCTGGGAGGGGGCGACGCTCGGCGAGGAGGAGTTCCGTGCGCTCGCCGGCGTGCGCGAGGGCGTACCGCTGCTCGGTGCCGGCGGTCTCGGGGAGCGGCTGTGGAGCGGTCCCGCCCTCACCGTCGTCGGCCTCGACGCCCCCACCGTGGACGGCGGCACCTGCGCGGTCGTCCCGTACGCGCGGGCCAAACTCAACCTGCGGGTCCACCCCCGGCAGGACCCCCGGGACGGACTCGCCGCGCTGATGCGGCACCTGGAGGCCCAGCGGCCCTTCGGGGTGCCACTCACCCTCACGCCCACCCACACCGGCCCCGGGTACGAGGCGGCCACCGATGGACCCGCCTACCGCGCCGCGTACGGGGCGCTGCGCACCGCCTGGAACGACGAGCCGGTGCACGCGGCCTCGGGCGGATCGATCCCCCTGGTGTGCGGGCTGGCCCAGGCGGTGCCCGGTGCCGAGATCCTGATGTTCGGCACCGAGGACGCCAGGTCGGGCCTGCACGGACCGAACGAACGCGTCCTGTACTCCGAACTGCGCGCGACGGTGCTCGCGGAGGCGCTTTTCCTGCGCGACTACGCCCGCTCGTTCCGCGCTTCCCGCGCGTCCCGATCCGGAGACCCGGCATGAGCGACGACACCGCCGAAAGCCACTCCACGGGGCCGGACGGTGCTCCGCGCGGCTTCACCTTCCCGAGCGCGCTGACGGTGCTGGCGCTCGTCACCGTCCTGGTGTGGGTGCTCGCCTTCTTCGTGCCCTCCGGCAGCTACCGGCGCGACGCCGACGGCGCCCCCGAGCAGGGCACCTACCACCGCGAACCGTCCGGGCTCGGCTTCCTCGACCGTCTCACCGACCTGTTCCTCTCGCCGGTCAACGGCCTGTACGGGGTGCAGGACAGCAGGACCGGGCAGGTCGGCCCCGACGCCACCGGCGAACTCTACGGCGCCGCGGGCGTGTTCCTGTTCGTGCTGGCCATCGGCGCCTTCATCACCGTCGTCTTCGCGACCGGCGCCATGGACCGCGGCATCGGCCGTCTCGCCCACCGGCTGCGGGACCGCGGAGCGCTGCTGATCACCGGCGTGATGCTCATCTTCTCGCTGCTGGGCACCGTCGAGGGCTTCGCCGAGGAGACCCTGGGCTTCTACGGGCTGATCGTCCCGCTGATGCTGGCCCTGGGGTACGACCGGATGGTGGCGACCGGCACCATCATCCTCGGCGCCGGCATCGGCGTCCTGTGCTCGACGGTCAACCCGTTCGCGACCGGCGTCGCCTCCTCCGCCGCGGACATCTCCCTCGGCGACGGCATCGTTCTGCGCGCCCTGATGTGGGCGGTGCTCACGGCGGTCACCATCGGCTACGTCGTGCGGTACGCGCGCCGCGTGCGGGACCGGCCGGAACGCTCGCTGTCCGGCTACCGGCCCGGCGACCGCGACCAGGCCGCGGTGCGCTCCGACGCGGACGAGCCGCCGCCGCTCACCGGGATGCATCAACTCGTGCTGGTGACGGTGGTGCTGGTCTTCGCGTTCATGATCTTCTCGGTCATCCCGTGGGCGAGCGCGCTGACCGGAGCGGCGGACGCCGCCCCCTACGGCTGGGAACTGGGCTGGTCCTTCCCGCAGTTGGCGGCGCTGTTCCTGTGCGCGTCCGTCCTCGTGGGCGCGCTGACCCGGATGGGCGAGCAGCGTTTCACCTCGACGTTCGTGGCGGGGGTCGGCGACTTCGTCTCGCCCGCGCTGGTCATCGTCCTGGCCCGCGGCGTGACCACCATCATGAACAACGCGAAGATCACCGACACCGTGCTGCACTCCATCGAGGGCGCCGTCACCGGCGTCCCCTCGGCCCTGTTCAGCATCGCTGTCTTCGTCGTCAACCTCCCACTCGCCTTCCTGATCCCCTCCACCTCCGGCCACGCCACCCTGGCCATGCCGATCCTCGCGCCGCTCGCCGACTTCGCGCACGTCCCCCGCGCCCTGGTGGTCACCGCATGGCAGGCGGCCAGCGGCTGGATGAACCTGTGGGTGCCCACCACCGCCGTCATCATGGGCGGCATCTCCCTGGCCCGGGTCGGCTACGACCGGTACCTGCGCTTCGCGGCCCCGCTGCTGGGCATCCTCGCGCTGCTGATCGCCGGGTTCGTCGCCCTGGGGACGGTGCTGACCTAGGGTGACGTTTGGGCGGCCGCCGGGTGGGCAGCGGACCCCAGAGACACGGGGACGCACATAGGGGGAACCATGACCGTCACCCTGGGTGAGGAGATCGCACTCCTGGCGCTGGACGACGACTCCGGCGCGGCCAAGGACCGCCACGCGGCGGGCTGGGCCGTCGCCGGCGGCATCCTGCTGGAGCTGACGCTGGCGGGGCGGGTGGTCGCAGACGACGCCCGGCTCACCGTCGTCGACCCGGCGCCGACCGGCGACGCGCTGCTCGACGGCCGCCTCACCGCCCTCACCGACTGGGCGGCACAGGACAAGAAGGCCAAGGTCGGTGACTGGCTCACCAAGGACCAGGCCAAGGCCTTCGACGCCGCTGTCGAGAGCCTGTGCGCCCGCGGGGTCCTCACCGAGCGCAAGCACCGCACTCTCGGCATCTTCGTCTCCCGCCGCTACCCGGAGGCGGACGGCTCCGTGGAGCGCGAGGTCCGGCACCGGCTGGCCGACGTCGTGCTGTACGGCGCGGAACCGGACGAGCGGACCACCGGGTTGATCGCGCTGCTGCACGCCGCCGACCTGCACCGCGCGGCCTTCCCCGACGTGGCCCGCAAGCAGGTCGAGCCGCGGATGGAAGCCGTCGCGGAGGGCCAGTGGGCCGCGGAGGACCTCCGCGCGGCCGTCCAGGACATGCAGGCGGTCCTCGCGGCGGTCACGGTCGCCACCACCGTCGCCGCGACAGTCGTGACGACGAGCTGACCCGCGAGCGGGCCGCCCCACGGCGGCCCTCAGCGCGGGCCGGCTGTCCGCGCAGCCACTCCGGACGCCCCGGTGCCGGACACGAGTGCGGACGGCCGGGCCCGCGGAGCCGCCGGTAGACGGCCGCACAGCGGTCGAGCAGCATTGCCGGCCTCCCGGAGACCACCCGTGTGCCGACCCCTTCGCCGGGGCCTCCGGCGAAGGGGTCGGCTGCTGGCCAAGTCGGCCTGAGCGGCGCGGGCCCGTTCGCGGCGGTGGCGGCCCCGAACGGCTGGTCAGGGCCGGGCCCGGCCGGCAGCGCCGGGTTCCGTGCCGCCGTCCGCGTCCGGGCCGGCCGGTCCGTCCGACGGGGCGGTCACCGCTCGCAGAAGCGGGCCGTGTTCAAGGCGCCGCCCGCGTTCTCGTCGTCGGTACCGAGGACCCCTTCGCGGGAGCCGGGCAGGCAGGCGAGCGCCTCGATCTTGTGCCCCGCGAACTTGCCGAGCACCTCGGGGTCCTTGGCCACGTGCAGGGACACACCGTGGGAGCGGTCCGGCGAGACGGTGCCCGCCTCGTACACCGCCGAGTCGAACGGGCCGTCGTCGCCCGGGTCGGAGGCCGAACCGACCAGCAGCGAGCCGGAGTCGGTGATCTTGAGGTCGGAGGCGTGCCGCACGTTCTCGGTCGGATACGGGGCGCGCAGCTCCTGCTCGGTGACCGCACCGAAGTCCGCAGCCCCGTGCTCGGGGAGGGAGATCCGCGCCGCGTACAGCGTCGAGGGGCGCTCGTCCTGGCCGCGGTCGGCCCACACGGCGGCGAGCTTGCCGTGGCGGTAAGTCAGCGCGAAGTCCTCGAAGTTGTCGCCCTCGCCGATGTCCGGGAGCGTGAAGGTCTCGCGCACGTGTGCGGCGCCGTGCCCGACCTGGAAGCGGTATCCCTTGCCTTCGCTGGCGACGGCGATGTACTCGCCCTCATGGCCGGGCACCTTCTCGATGGATTCGAGGTCGACGGGTGTGCTGCTGCCCTGCCAGCCGAGGGGCCGCACGTCGGCCTGCCTGCCGGGCCGGTAGGAGACCCGGGCCAGCCGGTTCTCGCCGGCCTTCTTGTTGTCCCGCACCACGAGAGCGTCGATCTCACCGCCGTGCCGCCCGGTGACCACCATGCCGCTGACGCCGGAGGTCATACCGTCCCCGGTGGAGACCCACCCGTGGTCCCCGGTGGTCCCGGGGGCGGCAGGGGTGGCTGCCTGCGCCGGGGCGGCGACGGCCACGCCGGCGCCGAGGGCTGCGGCCCCGGCGAGACAGGCGCGTATGAGCGGCGAGCGATGCATGGAAAGTCCTCTCACTCGTGCGGGAGCGCGCGACGGTGTGCGGCTCCTGACATGACGCGCGTAGACGCGAATTGCGGGGACGCTAGCCTCCGCGGACAGTGGATGCAAACCCCATCAACATTTTGTCAACGCTGGGGAACGCCGGGTGACCGGACGGGACGCGGCACCGCTGGACCTGCCGGAGCCACGGCGCGCGACGCCCCGCGCCGCAACGAGGCGCGGCGCCCGGCACCGTCCTCCGGGCCGGGCGCCGCGATGTGCAGCCGTCGGGGGCGGTTCAGTTGCGGCGGAGGATCTCGTAGGCCGGGGTGGTCAGAAAGTCCTCGTACGTCTCGTCGAGAGCGACCCGCAGCAGCAGGTCGTGGGCCTGCTGCCAGTTGCCCGCCGCGAAGGCTTCTTCGCCGATCTCCGCGCGGATCGCGGCGAGTTCCTCCGCCGCGACCTTTCGTGCCAGCTCCGCGGTGACCTGCTGGCCGTCGTCCAGCACGACCTCCGCGTTGATCCACTGCCAGATCTGGGAGCGGGAGATCTCCGCGGTGGCCGCGTCCTCCATCAGGTTGAAGATGGCCACCGCGCCGAGCCCGCGCAGCCACGCCTCGATATAGCGCGTGCCCACCTGCACGGCGTTGCGCAGGCCTTCGAACGTCGGGCGGGCCGCCAGGGAGTCGACGGCGATGAGGTCGGCGGCCTTGACGTCGACGTCCTCGCGCAGCCGCTCCTTCTGGTGCGGGCGGTCGCCCAGCACCGCGTCGAACGAGGCCTTGGCGATCGGCACCAGGTCCGGGTGGGCCACCCAGGAGCCGTCGAAGCCGTCACCGGCCTCGCGGTCCTTGTCTGCCCGGACCTTCTCGAAGGCGACCTCGTTGACCTCCGCGTCCTTGCGGGACGGGATGAACGCGGCCATGCCGCCGATCGCGTGCGCGCCGCGCTTGTGGCAGGTGCGCACCAGCAGTTCGGTGTAGGCGCGCATGAACGGTGCCGTCATCGTCACCGCGTTGCGGTCCGGCAGTACGAAACGGGAGCCGGCGTCGCGGAAGTTCTTGACGATGGAGAACAGGTAGTCCCAGCGGCCCGCGTTCAGCCCGGAGGCGTGGTCGCGCAGCTCGTAGAGGATCTCCTCCATCTCGTAGGCCGCGGTGATGGTCTCGATCAGGACGGTGGCGCGGACGGTGCCCTGGGGGATGCCGCAGTAGTCCTGCGCGAAGACGAACACCTCGTTCCACAGCCGCGCCTCGAGGTGCGACTCGGTCTTGGGCAGGTAGAAGTAGGGGCCCTTGCCCGCGTCGATGAGCCGCTGCGCGTTGTGGAAGAAGTAGAGCCCGAAGTCGACCAGCGCGCCGGGAACCGGCTCGCCGTCGCAGACCAGGTGCGCCTCGTCCATGTGCCAGCCGCGCGGCCGCACCACCACGGTGGCCAGCTCCTCGGCCGGGCGCAGCGCGTAGCTCTTGCCGCTGCGCTCGTCGGTGAAGTCGATGCGCCGCTCGTAGGCGTCGGTCAGGTTGAGCTGACCGCCGATGACGTTCTCCCAGGTGGGAGCCGAGGCGTCCTCGAAGTCGGCGAGCCACACCTTCGCCCCGGAGTTGAGGGCGTTGATGGTCATCTTGCGGTCGGTGGGCCCGGTGATCTCCACGCGGCGGTCCAGCAGTGCGGGCGGGCAGTCGGCCACCCGCCAGTCGCCCTCGCGCACGTGCGCGGTCTCGGGCAGGAAGTCCAGCGTGGCGGTGCGGGCGATCTCGGCACGCTTCTCCGCGCGGTGCGCGAGCAGCTCGTCGCGGCGGTGCGCGAACTCACGGTGCAGCGCGGCGACGAACTCCAGCGCGGCGCCGGTGAGCACCTCGTCCTGCCTGGCGGGGCGCCGCCCGGGATCGACGCCGACGATTTCCAGCGGAGAGGGCGCTGGTGCGGACATGGTGGGTCACTCCTTCAGACAGCGTGATGTGCGGCCGCCGGGCCTCGGGCGAAGCGAGGCGGCACGGGGTGCCGCGTACCGCGCCGGGCGCGCGGAACGCGGCCATCAACACCTCCGGGACAGGAAGGTGCTTCTGATCAGTGGAGATTAGTTTCCTCATAGTGGAACTTCAAGAGTTTGTTGACGTCGAGATATCTCTCACCCTGATCCGGCCCCGGAATCCGCGGCGCCCCTGTCCCCGGGTGCCACCCCGCGACCCGCCCATGCGCCCCGCCTCTCACCGCAGGTGGTGCAGGTCCTCGGGGGTGTCGATGTCGGAGGGGTCGGCGAGGTCCGCGCACTCCACCAGCGTCAACTCCGCGAGATGCGCGCGCAGATACGCCCGCGCGCCCGCGTCCTCACGTGCGCTGCCCACGACGCCGGTCCAGTGGGCCGCTCCCAGGAGCACCGGGTGGCCCCGGCGTCCGTCGTACGCCGCCGCGGCGAGGGACTCCCGTGAGCGGTAGGCCGCGCGGACGCGGGCCACGGCCGGTGCGCCGATCCCGGGCTGGTCCACCAGTGAGACCAGCACCGCGTCGGCGTCCTCCGGTGCGACGGACGCGAGTCCCGCCCGCAGCGAACCGCCCATGCCCCGCTCCCAGTCCGGGTTGTCGACCAGTACGCACCCTGCCGTCCGTGCCGACTCCCTTACCTGTTCGCGTGCCGCTCCCACCACCACGTGCACCGGATCGCAGCCGCCCTCCCGCAGGATGTCCACGGCGTGCTCCACCAGCGGCCGTCCCCGGTAGGGCAGCAGCGCCTTGGGGCGCCCGCCCAGCCGCCGCCCGCCCCCCGCGGCGAGCAGCAGTCCGGCGATCCGCGGGGCGCCCTCGCCGGGTGCGGTGGTGGGGGAGTGCTCACGCTCGTGGGGTGTCCGTTCCCGTGTCATGGTCCATCCCTACCGTGCGCGTACGGCCTGAGAGGGAGGACGGTTCTCCTCCTTGCGGACGATCATTGCGATTCCGACCCCCGAATCTCGCGTTCCGTGTGGCGCCACACGCGGAGAGTGGCGTTTACTGTCGGAATCTCCGGCGGACACGCAACACGTGTCGGAGGAACGGCACTCCCGGGACCCGCGGAGAGCCCGGGGAGAACCAGGTGGGGGGAGCACGTGCGGAGCGAGACGATGGAACAGCGGGGCGTGGTGAGAGCCGGTCAGGACGTCGGCGCCGATCCCCGCATCGAGGCGTTGGCCGGTGCAGTGCACCGGATGCGGCGTGAACTCGATTCCTATCCCGCGCAGTTGCGGGACCGTCTGGAGGCGGAGCGGGAGCTGGAGGCGCTGGCCGCCGCAGCGGAGGCCGGGGCCCCCGCTCCGGCGGAGCTGCGGCAGTCGCTGCTGCTGCTGGCCGCCGCCGTGGGTTCCGTCAGCGCACTGGCGTCACCGCTGGCGGCCGTCCGCGGGGCCGTCGAGCTCTTCGGCACGGCCCCACGCACCACGCACTGATCTTCGCCGGGTACGGTCTGCTGGTCTTCCATCGGCCAACGACACTCCGGGGGCGCTAGCTCATGGCTGACGGCACGGCACCAGAGATCTTCGGCCCCTTGGCGGCGGACGATCCCCGGTCGATCGCCGGGTACCGGCTGGCGGCGCGGCTCGGATCCGGCGGCATGGGCAGGGTCTACCTGTCGCACACCCCGGGCGGGCGTGCCGTCGCCATCAAGGTGATCCGGCCGGAGTTCGGCGAGGACCCGGAGTTCCGGCGCCGCTTCGAGAGCGAGATCCGCCTGGCCGAACGGGTGCAGGGGCTCTACACCGCGCCGGTGATCGACAGCGACACCGAGGGGGACCGCCCCTGGTTGGCGACGGCGTACGTGGCGGGGCCCTCGCTCGCCGAGGCGGTGAGCCACCACGGCCGGCTCCCGTCCGGCACCGTGCTGCACCTCGTCGCGGGCATCGCCGAGGCCCTCCAGGTCATCCACAAGGCGGGCATCGTCCACCGGGACCTGAAGCCCTCCAACGTGCTGCTTGCCGACGACGGGCCCCGCGTCATCGACTTCGGTATCGCACGCGCCGCCGACGCCACCTCGCTGACCAGCAGCGGCGTCACCGTGGGCACGCCCTCGTTCATGGCGCCGGAGCAGGCCGAGGGCGACCCGGTCACCGAGGCCACGGACGTCTTCGCGCTGGGGCAGATCGCCGCCTACGCCGGGCTGGGCACCCCGGCGTTCGGCGAGGGCACCTCGCACGGGGTGCTCTACCGGATCGTCCACGACGAGCCCCGCCTGGAGGGGCTTCCGCAGGAGCTGCGGGAACTGGTCACCCGGTGCCTGGCCAAGCAGCCCGGTGACCGCCCGGGCACGGACGAGGTCATCCGGCTGTGCCAGGCCGCCGCAGGGGCCACGTTGATGAGACGGCCTGGCGACTGGCTGCCGGGCGCCGTGGCCGCGGACGTGACGCAGCGCGCGGCGGCCCCCGCGCCGCTGCGCGGGCCGACGCCGACCGCCCCGGTGACGGCCCACGCGGGGCCGTACGCACCCGCGGCCCACCCGCCCGCGCCGCCGCCTGGGATGGCCGCTGCGCCGACCATGGCAGCGCCGGCGGGGCCGCCGCGCCACCACGTGCCGCCGCCCCAGGGCCCGTACGCGGGAGCGGGGTTCGCTCCGCGTCCGGCCGGGCCGTACGGTCCGGGCTTCCCGCGTCCGCTGCCGCCGCGCCGCAGGTGGGACCGGGGCAAGACGATCGCGCTGGTGGTCGTCGGTGTCGTGGTGCTGTTCTGGGGCGGGATCTTCCTGATCGGAAGCAGCGTGGGGGACGGCTCAGGCGGATCCGCCGGCGGCTCGGGCGGCGGGACGAAGCCCCGCTCGCACCCCGAGCCCGCGACGTACAAGAACGTGAACCTGCCCGAGGGGTACTTCCTGGCCCTGGCCGACAAGCCACTCAAACCCAGGGACCTGGACGACGGGGGAGTGGCGTCGGAGCTGACGTACCTCGACGTGAGCACCGACGGTCCGGAACTCGGCATCGACGAGCCGAACGGCAAGCTCGCCGTCCTCGGCGCGTCGCAGAAGGGCTCGCTCAAGACCTGCCGGCAGGAGACGCGGTACACCGACAGCGTGCCACTGAGCAAGCTGTCGCCCGGCTCCCGGCTCTGCCTGCTGACCAGTACCGGGCACGTGGGCCTCGTCACCTACCGGGCACACGCCCCGCGAGGCGGCACGAGCGACTACGTCAAGCTCGACGTCACGGTCTGGCGCGACGCCGTCGAGGCGAAGGACGACTGAGCCCCGGGGGGCTCAGTGACCGCCGCCGTTGCCCGAACTGGCCAGCGCTTCCGACAGGTCGGCCGCGACCTCGTGCAGAAGGGGCACGAACTTGTCGGTGGCGGCGTCCGTGACGCGCCCCGCCGGGCCCGAGATGGAGATGGCGGCGGAGGTGGGGGAGTCGGGCACGGTGACAGCGATGCACCGCACGCCGATCTCCTGCTCGTTGTCGTCGGTGGCGTACCCGGCCTCGCGGACGTGGCCGAGGGCCTCCAGGAAGCCCTCGGGGGTGGTGATCGTCTTCTCGGTGGCCGCGGGCATGCCCGTGCGGCCGAGCAGCGCCCGCACCTGGTCCTCGGGGGTGTGGGCGAGCAGCACCTTGCCCACACCCGTGGAGTGCGGCAGGACGCGGCGGCCGACCTCGGTGAACATCCGCATCGAGTGGCGCGAGGGGACCTGGGCGACGTAGACGATCTCGTCGCCGTCGAGCATCGCCATGTTGGCGGTCTCGCCGGTCTCCTCGACCAGCCGCGCGAGGTAGGGGCGGGCCCAGGTGCCCAGCAGCCGGGCCGCGCTCTCGCCGAGGCGGATGAGGCGCGGGCCGAGGGCGTAGCGCCGGTTGGGCTGCTGGCGTACGTAGCCGCAGGAGACCAGGGTGCGCATCAGCCGGTGGATGGTGGGCAGCGGCAGCCCGCTGGCCGTGGACAGCTCGCTCAGCCCCACCTCGCCGCCGGCGTCTGCCATCCTCTCCAGCAGGTCGAAGGCCCGCTCCAGGGACTGCACTCCGCCGGATGCGGCAGGGGCCGTGGCAGCCTGGGCTGCGTCGGCGGTGGGCTTACGCTCTGCGGACGGCGGCACGTCGCGTTCCTTTCCTGGCCTGCGGTCAGGCGCATGGTATCGGGGGCGGGGACCGGCGACCCGTCTTCTTCGGGATCGCCTCCCGTGCGCGGGCTCGCCGCCCCGTACCCGCCCCGCGCAGATACCGGTCTCCTTCTGTATGGCGAAATTCTAGTTCCATTTCGTGGACTTCTCCAAGGGGTCAACCCTTGACTGGCTCTCCCCGGCGGATGAGGATTCGTTCAACAGAACGTTTCAACAGAACGTTGAAGCTGCTGAAGGAGGCCGGTTTGTCCGACGTGCGGCTCGTCCTGCGCTCACGGCGCGTGCTCACTCCGGAAGGGGAACGCCCCGCGACCGTCACGGTCGACGGCGCGGGCCGGATCGAGGAGGTTCTCGGGTACGACGCCGAGGTGCCACCGGGCGCCGCCCTGGAGGACGTCGGCGAGGACGCGCTGCTGCCCGGCCTGGTCGACACCCACGTCCACGTCAACGACCCGGGCCGCGCCGAGTGGGAGGGCTTCTGGACGGCCACCCGGGCCGCGGCGGCCGGCGGCATCACCACGCTCGTCGACATGCCGCTCAACTCCCTCCCGCCCACCACCACCGCGGACAACCTGCGGATCAAGCGCGAGGTCGCCGAGCCCAAGGCCCATGTCGACGTCGGCTTCTGGGGCGGCGCCGTCCCCGGCAACGTCGCCGAGCTGCGGCCCCTGCACGAGGCCGGGGTCTTCGGCTTCAAGTGCTTCCTCTCGCCCTCGGGCGTGGAGGAGTTCCCCGAACTGGACCGCGAGCAGCTCTCCGCCGCCATGGCCGAGATCGCCTCCTTCGACGGGCTGCTCATCGTGCACGCCGAGGACCCCGGCAGGCTGTCCGCCGCACCCCAGAAGGGCGGCCCCGCCTACCGCGACTTCCTCGCCTCCCGTCCCCGCTCCGCCGAGAACGACGCCATCGCGCTGCTCATCGAACTCGCCGAGCAGCACGGCACCCGCGTCCACGTGCTCCACCTCTCCTCCAGCGACGCCCTGCCGATGCTGGCGAAGGCCCGCGCTGCCGGTCTCCGCCTCACCGCCGAGACCTGCCCGCACTTCCTCACCCTCACCGCCGAGGAGGTCCCCGACGGCGCCACCGAGTTCAAGTGCTGCCCGCCCATCCGGGAGAAGGAGAACCAGGACGGTCTGTGGCAGGGCCTGGCCGACGGCACCCTCGACTGCGTCGTCTCCGACCACTCGCCCTGCACCACCGACCTGAAGACCCCCGACTTCGGCACCGCCTGGGGCGGCATCTCCTCCCTCCAGCTCGGCCTCCCCGCCATCTGGACCGAGGCCCGCCGCCGCGGCCTGGCCCTCACCGACGTGGCCCGCTGGATGTCCGAGGCCCCCGCCCGGCTGGCCGGGCTCGACGCGAAGGGCGCCATCGCACCGGGCCGCGACGCCGACTTCGCCGTCCTGGCGCCCGACGAGACCTTCACCGTGGATCCGGCGCATCTCCACCACCGCAACCAGGTGACCGCCTACGCGGGCAAGACGCTGTACGGCGTCGTCCGCTCCGCGTGGCTGCGCGGCGAACGCGTGGCGGACCACAGTGCCCCCACCGGGAAGACCGGCCGACTCATCGAAAGGAAGGCAGCATGACAGCGGCGCAGACCGCCGGAACACCCAGCCACACCGGATTCACGGGAGATGCCGAGCCCTACTCGGGCGGCGACACCTACGCCGACTACCGCGCACCCGAGGCCGGGTTCCCCTTCGCCCACCTCCCCGACCTGGCCGATCGGCGGCTGGGTGCCACTGTCATCGCCGCCAACGACGAGTTCTTCGCCGAGCGGGAGAACCTGCTCAACCCCGAGCGCGCCGAGTTCGACCCGCACGCCTTCCAGCACAAGGGCAAGGTCATGGACGGCTGGGAGACCCGCCGTCGCCGCGGTCCCTCCGGCGAGACCCCGCACCCCGCCGAGGGGGAGAACGACTGGGCGCTGGTCAAGCTCGGCGCCCCCGGCGTGATCCGCGGACTGGTGGTGGACACCGCGCACTTCCGCGGCAACTACCCGCCGTTCGTCTCCGTCGAGGCCGCCTGCGTGGCCGGCTCCCCCTCGCCGGAGGAGCTGCTGGCCGACGACGTGAAGTGGACCACCCTGGTGCCCCGCACCCCGGTGGGCGGGCACGCCGCGAACGGGTTCGCCGTGACCGAGGAGCGCCGCTTCACCCACCTGCGGCTGCGTCAGTACCCCGACGGCGGCATCGCGCGGCTGCGGGTGCACGGCGAGGTCGCGCCCGACCCCGAGTGGCTGGCGGCGCTGGGCACCTTCGACCTGGTCGCGCTGGAGAACGGAGGCCTGGCCCAGGACGCCTCGGACCGCTTCTTCTCGCCGCCGGTCAACACCATCCTGCCGGGCCGCTCGCAGAAGATGGACGAGGGCTGGGAGACCCGCCGCCGCCGGGACAAGGGCAACGACTGGATCAGCTACGCGCTGACCGGGCAGGGCCGTGTCCGCGCCGTCGAGATCGACACCGCCTGCTACCGGGGCAACTCGGCGGGCTGGGTCGGCCTCGTCGGCAAGGACGGCGAGAGCGGCGAGTGGACCGAACTGCTGCCGCGTACCCTCCTGCAGCCCGACACCATCCACCGGTTCCTGCTGGCCGACGCCCCGCCGGTCACCCACGTGCGGATGGACATCTTCCCGGACGGGGCCGTCGCGCGCCTCCACCTCTTCGGCTCCCTCACCGACGAGGGCGCCCGCAGGCTGGCCGCGCACCACGCCGAGCTGGGCTGACGCACCCGGTGCCGGAGGGGCGGCGGGCGCCCCTCCGGCACCTCGGCACCCGCGCGGCCCGGCGTGCGCGCCGCCCCTCGGGAGGGTGAACCTTGGTGAACCCCTCGCAAAAATCGGGCACTTGGCATTGACACGCCATCTACGCGCGTCACCATGGGTGCCATGAGATTCCCCCCACGCCTCACCCGCATCGGCGCCGTCGGCGCCCTCGCCGCCGCCCTGTTCGCGGGCGGCCCCGTCCTCGCCACCGCGAGCGCCGCACCGGCGCATCCCGTGGCGGCGGCCGCCACGGCGCACCTCGCCGCCGTCGGCGACATCTGCGAGTCCAAGCTCCCGGCCGAGGCCCACGACACCCTCGATCTGATCGACAAGGGCGGCCCCTACCCCTACCCGCAGGACGGCACCGTCTTCGACAACCGGGAAGGCATCCTGCCGGACCAGTCCCAGGGCTACTACCACGAGTACACCGTCGAGACCCCGGGTTCCGACGACCGCGGCGCCCGTCGCATCGTGACCGGGGAGGAGGACCAGGAGGACTACTACACCGCCGACCACTACGAGTCCTTCGACCTGGTCGACTACACCTGCTGAGGCCGCACAGACCACGACCCCCGAGCGCAGGGCCCCCACGCCCCGCTCCCGCGGCGGCCGTTGTCCCGTATTGGGACGGCGGCCGCCGCTTTGCGTGTAACGTTCGGCTCTCATCACCGCACCCCGGGGGTGGCCAAGGCGCCAGAAGCGGGTAACGTTTCTCCACAGAGAGTGATGCATCGGCGGTAGATATGGGGAGTTACCGGTGAGAAGCGGCCCGGAAGTGGTTACGTGCGGTGAGGCCATGTTGCTGATGCTCGCCGAACCCGGCCTCCCGCTGGAACGTGCGGCGCACTTCCGGCGTTCCGTCGCGGGCGCCGAGTCGAACGTCGCGGCAGGTCTGGCCCGGCTGGGCCACTGGGCCCGGTGGATCGGCCGGGTCGGGGACGACCCCGCGGGGGAGGCGGTGCTGCGCGAGCTGCGCGCGGACGGAGTGGACGTCTCCTGCGCGGAGATGGACCCCGAGTCGCCGACCGGCCTGCTGCTGCGTGACAGCCACCCCCAGCGCGCCATCGACGTCCAGTACTACCGCACCGGCTCCGCCGCCTCCCTCCTCAGCCCGGCCCAGATCACCCCCGAGGCCCTGGCGGGGGTGCGGCTGGTGCACGTCACCGGAATCACCCCGATGCTCTCCGAGGAGGCCGAAGCGGCCACCCACGCCCTGATCGAGGGAGCCCGGCAGGCGGGCGCCGCCGTCTCCTTCGACCCGAACGTCCGCCGCAAGCTGGGCACCCAGCACGAGTGGATACGGCGCGTCGGTCCGCTGCTGCGCGAGGCCGACCTCGTCCTCGCGGGGGAGGACGAGCTGGAACTGCTGCTGGGGGCAGGACCCGAGGAGGGGGCGAAGGCGCTGCTGACGCTGGGCCGTGCCGGCACCGTCGTGGTCAAGAACCGCGACCACAGCGCCGTCGCGCACACCGCCGAGGGCCGGTGGCGACAGGAGCCGTTCGACGTTCCGGTGGCCGACCCGGTGGGTGCGGGGGACGCCTTCGCCGCGGGCTGGCTCTCGGCCCGGCTGCGCGGGCTCGACCACCCGCGCGCGCTGGCCGAGGCGGCCTGCGTGGCCGCGCTGGTCGTCCAGGCGCCCGGCGACACCGACGGGCTGCCCACGGCCGCGGCCCGCGACCGGGCGCTGGAGACGTACACCCGCGGTGGCGACCCGGTCGACCGCTGAGCCACCGCCCTTTCCGGCGCTCGCCGCAGGCGGCCCCGTCCGGCCGGGCACCACTTCGTCGGTCCGCGCGTTACCCGAGAACCCCCGCCTTCTGTCTCTCCCCCCACGCACCCGCACCATCCCGTATCCGCACCATCCGCCAGGCCTCCGGGCCTCGCCGACCCCGCCGGCGCCCCGCCCCGGCACCCGGACGAACGAACCAAGGAAGGCGGCGAACTGCCGTGTACCGCTGGGAGATCACCAGAGCAGCGCTGGAACAGCGCGTCTTCGCCATTGTGCGCGCGGACAGCTACGAGAAGGCCACCGCGACGGCCGACATCCTGCTCGGCGCGGGCCTGTCCAGCATGGAGATCTCGCTGACCACGCCGTACGCGTTCGACGCGATCAGCACGCTGCGCCGGGAGACCGGTGCGGAGACCGTCATCGGGGCGGGCACCGTCCTGGACGGGGCCTCTGCGCGGCTCGCCGTCGACGCGGGCGCGCACTTCCTCGTCTCCCCGAGCCTCGACGAGGAGGTCATACGCACCGGCCACCGCTACGGCGTGCCCGTTTTCCCGGGCGTCGCCACCCCCACCGAGATGGTCCGCGCACTGGAACTGGGCGCCGACGGACTCAAACTGTTCCCCGCCTCGGCCTACGGCCCCCGCTGGCTGCGGGACGTACGAGCGGCGCTGCCGCAGGCCCCCCTGCTGCCGACCGGCGGCGTCACCGTCGAGACGGCCCCGGAGTGGATCGCCGCGGGAGCCGTCGCCTGCGGCATGGGCTCCGCCCTGACCGACGGCGACCGGGACACGGTGGCCAAACGCGTCGCCGACCTCCTCCAGCGCCTCACGGCCGCGGTCCCCGCCCACCAGCGCGCCGGCTTCCGCCGCTGACCCTCCGGCGACCGCAGGCCGTCGGTCCCGCGGAAGCTTTCGGCCCCGGCGGGCCGGCGAACCCCGAAGCAAGCTGTCCGGGCCCCGGCGGCCGACCGGTGGTGGCCGAGGGCGAGCCGGGCCGGCCGCCCCCGGCCGCAAGCCTTCCGGAGTCCGCCTGCTCTGGCTGGATACCGACGTCGCACGGTCCGTTTCCGCTCTGTGCTCGTACGATCACCGCATGGCTGACCTGAGCGTGGTGGACCTGAGCCCGGACGCGGACGGCATCATCGATCTGGGGGCGCTGGGGCACGGCTTCGTGCGCGACCCCTACCCCGTCTACGCGGCGCTGCGCGAGCGCGGCGCGGTGCACCGGATCCGGATGCCCGAGGGCGCCGTGGCCTGGCTGGTGGTCGGCCACGAGGCGGTGCGCGCCGCGCTCGTCGACGACCGGCTCTCCAAGAAGTGGGAGCACGCCTCTCCGGAGGCCGGCACCAACTCCGTCTCCACCGGCCGGCACATGTTGATCACGGACCCGCCCGACCACACGCGGCTGCGCAAGCTGGTGGCCAGGGAGTTCACCCCGCGCCGGATCGCAGCGATGGAGCCCCGTATCCGCGAGCTGACCGCGGGGCTGCTGGACTCGATGCTCGCCGCCCCCGACAACCGGGCCAACCTCGTGGAGTCGCTGGCCTTCCCGCTGCCGATCTCCGTGATCTGCGAACTCCTCGGCGTCCCCTTCCTGGACCGCGCCCGCTTCCGCGCCTGGTCCGACGCCGTGCTGGGCATCGCGCCCGACGCGGAGAAGATGGCGCACGTCCGGGCCGTGACCGACTACCTCACCGAGCTGCTGGAGCGCCTGCGCCAGGAGCCGGGCGAGGACCTGCTCAGCGCCCTGATCCGCACCAGTGACGAGGACGGCGACCGGCTCTCCCCCGAGGAACTGCTGGGCATGGCCTGGCTGCTGCTGATCGCCGGGTACGAGACGACCGTCGGCCTGATCTCCGGCGGCGTTCTGGCCCTGCTGCGCCACCCCGACCAGCTCGCCGCGCTGCGCGCCGACCCGAGCCTGCTGGACGGCGCGGTCGAGGAGATGCTCCGCTGGGACGGTCCGGTGGAGACCCCGACCTACCGCTTCACCACCGCGCCCGTCGAGATCGACGGCACGTCGATCCCGGGCGACGGCCAACTCGTGCTGCCCGTGCTCGCGGACGCGGACCGCGACCCGGCGCGCTTCCCCGACGGCGACACCTTCGACATCCGCCGCGCGCCGCGCGGCCACGTCGCCTTCGGGCACGGCATCCACTTCTGCCTGGGCGCCCCGCTCGCCCGGCTGGAGGCGCGGATCGCGGTGGGCATGCTGCTGGAGCGGACCTGCGCACTGGAGCTGGACACCGACCCGGACACGCTGCGCTGGCGGGAGGGGCTGCTGATGCGCGGCCCCACGACCCTCCCGGTGCGCTGGCGGCTCTGACACCGGGCCGGATGAACCGGACTTCGCCGCTCCGCTGATGTTCTTCCCGTGGTGCCCGTCCCGGCTTCGGAAGAATCCGGGGAGGTCGGTGACGAACCCCCCAGTGGTCTGGACCGGCTGCGTAGGCTACGCGCATGCGGATCAGCCAATGCCGTGAGGAAGACGTCGAGATGCTCGACCGGCACATGCCGTCCCCGGGTGCGTCCTCGCACCACCGGGTGCGGTTCGCGCGGCAGCGCGAGGGCCGCGGCACCTTTCTCGTCGCCTGGCGCGCGGAGCGGCCGGTGGGCAGCTGCGAAGTGCGCTGGGAGGGGTGTCAGGCGCCGGAGGTGCGAGCCGTCCACCCCGAGTGCCCCGAGGTGAGCGGGCTCGGGGTATGGCCTGAGACGCTGCGCTCGCAGGGGGTGGGCGCGGCCCTCATCCGGGAGGCCGAGCAGTTGGCCGGGGCGCGGGGCTGCGGGGCCATCGGGCTGGGCGTGGAGAAGAACAACCCGAGGGCCAGCGGGCTCTACCGGCGGCTGGGCTACCAGCCGTCCACGCCCTACCTGGACTGCTGGAGCTACGACGACGGGGCCGGCGTGACCCACCGGGTGGCCGACGCCTGCGTCTTCATGATCAAGTCTCTCTGAGGCGCCGACGCGCCGGCTCCGCTCCGTCCACTGCTGTCCCCTAGATTGTCAGGACGACCGGACAATCGAATGTGCGGTTTCCGGCCCGCCGGAAGACCACTACGCTCCCACCGTGCCCAAGAACGATCCGGTGGACCTGCAACTCGGTGTGGACCGCGCGAGCCCCGTCCCGCTCTACTTCCAGCTCGCCCAGCAGCTGGAGAGCGCCATCGAGCGCGGCAAGCTGGCGCCCGGAAGCCTGCTGGGCAACGAGATCGAGCTGGCCCAGCGCCTCGGCCTCTCCCGGCCCACCGTGCGCCAGGCCATCCAGTCGCTGGTGGACAAGGGGCTGCTGGTGCGGCGCCGGGGCATCGGCACCCAGGTGGTCCACAGCCAGGTCAAGCGGCCCATGGAGCTGAGCAGTCTCTACGACGACCTGGAGGCGGCCGGGCAGCGGCCTGCCACGCGGGTGCTGCGGGAGAGCGTGGCGGAGGCGACGGCCGAGGTCGCCGCCGCGCTGGCCGTATCCGAGGGCACCGAGGTGCGGGTGGTGGAGCGGCTGCGGCTCACCCACGGGGAGCCGATGGCCTACATGTGCAACCACCTGCCGGCCGATCTGCTGTCCCCGGACCGGGAAGCGCTGGAGAGCACGGGGCTGTACCGCCTGATGCGGGCGGCCGGGGTGACGCTGCACTCCGCGCGGCAGGCCGTCGGGGCCCGGGCCGCCGACGCGGCGGAGGCGGAGCTGCTGGCCGAGGCCGAGGGCGCGCCGCTGCTGACGATGCGGCGTACGGCCTACGACGACACCGGGCGCCCCGTCGAGTACGGCTCCCACCTCTACCGCGCCTCCCGGTACGCCTTCGAGTTCCAGCTCCTGGTACGCCCCTGACCCGGTCCCGCCGAAGGGGTGCTGCCCCGGCGCCGGAGGCGGGCCGGCGGGCTGCTGCGGGGGTGCCGGGTCGCGGAGCCCGGCCATTGACGGGCACGGCGCACACCGCTACAACACGGCCATGGCGAACAGGCATCCGGCCCGTCCGTCACGCACCGGTCGTGGTGACGGATACTTGTGCGAAAATCCGGGACGTTTCCCGGCAGCGTCCGCACTCCAACCGATCCGCAAGTCAGAGAGCAGAACAGGGTGGCCAGCGTGCTCAGGTCCCGGCTCAGGTCCCGTACGCCCCGCGCGGGCAGGTCCCGCAGAGGGCGCCCGTCCGTGCGGGCGGCCGCCGCCACGGCGGCGGCGATGATCGTCGCGACGGCGTCGCTCGCCGGGTGCAGCAGCACCGGCGGCAAGCGGGCCGAGGAGGCACGCGAGAACGCGGCCTCCGGGAAGGCGAACGTCACCACGCCCCGCTGGAAGTTCGCGATGGTCACGCACTCCGGCGACGGCGACACCTACTGGGACATCGTGCAGAGCGGCGCCAAGCAGGCCGCCGCCAAGGACAACATCGAGTTCCTCTACTCGCACGACAAGGAAGCGGGCCGGCAGGCCCAGCTCGTCCAGACGGCGATCGACAAGAAGGTCGACGGGCTGATCGTCACCCTCGCCAAGCCGGACGCCATGAAGAGTGTGGTCAACAAGGCCGTCAAGGCGGGCATACCCGTGATCACGGTCAACTCGGGCCAGGAGGTCTCGGAGAAGTTCGGAGCGCTCACCCACATCGGCCAGGACGAGACCCTGGCCGGTGAGAGCGTCGGCCGCGAGCTCACCGAGCGCGGCCGGAAGAAGGCACTCTGCGTCCTGCACGAGCAGGGCAACGTCGGACACGAGCAGCGCTGCGACGGGATCCGCAAGACCTTCGACGGCAAGGTGGAGAACCTGTACGTGGACGGCACCAACATGCCCGGTGTCCAGTCCTCCGTGGAAGCCAAGCTGCAGTCCGACAAGAAGGTCGACTCCGTCGTCACGCTGGGGGCGCCGTTCGCCCCCACGGCCGCCGAGGCCAAGAAGGACGCCGGCAGCGACGCCGAGATCGACACCTTCGACCTCAACGACAAGGTGGCTGCCGGACTCAAGGACGGCAGCGTCGGCTTCGCCGTCGACCAGCAGCCCTACATGCAGGGCTACGAGGCCGTCGACCTGCTGTGGCTGTACCGCCACAACGCCGACATGCTCGGGGGCGGCAAGCCGGTGCTCACCGGGCCGCAGATCCTCACCAAGAAGGACGCGGGCAAGCTGGAGGAGCTGACGAAGCGGGGGACCCGATGACGGTCACCACCGACTCCGGCAAGCCCGACCCGCAGGGGCCGAAGCGCCCCTCGTCCGACGGGACCGGCCGGGCACAGGAATCCCCGGCCGAGGCCGCCGGGGCCGACGAGCGGCTGGTGCACCGCCCGCTGCCGGTGCGGATGCTGCGCCGCCCCGAGCTGGGCGCCGTGGTGGGCGCGATCGCGCTGTTCGTCTTCTTCGCCTTCGTCGCGGACAGCTTCCTGCGGGCCTCCAGCCTCTCGACGGTGCTCTACTTCTCGTCGACGATCGGGATCATGGCGGTGCCGGTGGCCCTGCTGATGATCGGCGGCGAGTTCGACCTGTCGACCGGGGTGATGGTGACCTCCTCGGCGCTGGTCTCCTCGATGTTCAGTTACCAGATGACGGCCAACACCTGGGTCGGGGTCGGCGTCTCGCTGCTGGTCACGCTGGGCATCGGGTTCTTCAACGGCTTCATGCTCACCCGTACGAAACTGCCCAGCTTCATCATCACGCTGGCCACGTTCCTGATGCTGACGGGCCTCAACCTGGGCCTGACCAAGCTGATCAGCGGCACGGTCACCACCAAGAGCATCAGCGACATGGAGGGCTTCGACTCGGCACGGGCCGTCTTCGCCTCCACGCTGACGCTCGGCAGCGTCCACATCCAGATCACCGTGCTGTGGTGGCTGCTGCTGGTGGCCGCCGCCACCTGGATCCTGCTGCGCACCAGCGCGGGCAACTGGATCTTCGCCGTCGGCGGCGGGGTGGACGCGGCCCGCGCGGTCGGCGTCCCGGTGGCCCGTACCAAGATCGGCCTGTATCTCGGGGTGGCCTTCGCGGCCTGGATCTCCGGGCAGCACCTGCTGTTCAACTACGACACCGTCCAGTCCGGCGAGGGCGTCGGCAACGAGCTGATCTACATTGCCGCGGCCGTCATCGGTGGCTGCCTGCTGACCGGTGGTTACGGATCGGCCATCGGCGCCGCCGTGGGTGCCTTCATCTTCGGCATGGCCAACAAGGGCATCATCTACGCGCAGTGGAACCCCGACTGGTTCAAGTTCTTCCTCGGCGCGATGTTGCTGCTCGCGACCCTGCTGAACGCGTGGATCCGGAAGCGGGCGGAGGTGACCCGATGAGCGGGACGAAGGAAGAAGCGGTGGCCGGCGGCCCCCTCGTCGAGCTGGCCGGCGTGGCCAAGTTCTACGGCAACATCCGGGCACTGGAGGACATCTCCCTCCGAGTGCACCCCGGCGAGATCACCTGCGTCCTCGGCGACAACGGCGCGGGCAAGTCCACCCTCATCAAGATCATCTCCGGACTGCACCAGCACGACGGCGGCACCTTCCGCATCCAGGGCGAGGAGACCCGCCTCGGCTCCCCGCGCGAGGCGCTGGACCGCGGTATCGCCACGGTCTACCAGGACCTGGCCGTCGTCCCCCTGATGCCCGTGTGGCGGAACTTCTTCCTCGGCTCGGAGCCGAGTGTCGGCTGGGGCCCGCTCCGCCGCATGGACGTGGCCCGGATGCGCCGCACCACGCACGGCGCACTGCTGCGCATGGGCATCGACCTGCGCGACGTCGACCAGCCGATCGGGACGCTGTCCGGCGGGGAACGGCAGTCCGTCGCCATCGCCCGCGCCGTCCACTTCGGCGCGAAGGTGCTGGTGCTGGACGAGCCGACGGCGGCGCTCGGCGTCAAGCAGAGCGGCGTCGTCCTCAAGTACGTGGCCGCCGCGCGGGACGCCGGGCTGGGGGTCGTCCTCATCACCCACAACCCGCACCACGCGTACCTGGTCGGTGACCGCTTCGTGCTGCTCAAGCGCGGCGCCATGGCCGGCGCCTACGAGAGGGACGAGCTGGAGCTGGAGGAACTGGTGCGCCAGATGGCGGGCGGCTCGGAGCTGGAGGAGCTCAGCCACGAGCTGGAGCGCTGAGCGGGGCGGGATCCGTGCCGGCGGACCCGGGCGTACCCGGCAGCGGGCATCGTACGGTGGGTGCCTGGCAGAATCGGGCCCGCCCGTAAGACCCCTCCCAGAGAGACGACCACTCTTGAACGCGGACAGCTTCCAGCGAGCAGACAGGGCAGACAGGGCAGCGGACAGAGCGGACAGGGTCTACCGGCGGAGAAACGCGCCCAGTGCCAGCGTCCTGCGGACTGTCAGCACGCGCGAGCGCCGTTCGCACCTGTCGGCCCCGCGCGTCCCGACCGTCGGCATCGACATCGGCGGCACCAAGGTCATGGCGGGCGTCGTGGACGCGGACGGGACGATCCTGGAGAAGGTACGGGCCGAGACCCCGGAGAAGTCCAAGAGCCCCAAGGTCGTCGAGGACACCATCGCCGAGCTGGTGCTGGACCTCTCCGACCGGCACGACGTGCACGCCGTCGGCATCGGCGCGGCGGGCTGGATCGACGCGGACCGCTCCCGGGTGCTGTTCGCGCCCCACCTCGCCTGGCGCGACGAGCCCCTCAAGGACGCCCTCACCGCCCGTCTCGCCGTCCCGGTGATGGTCGACAACGACGCGAACACCGCGGCCTGGGGGGAGTGGCGCTTCGGCGCAGGGCGGGGCGAGGACCACCTCGTCATGATCACGCTCGGTACCGGGATCGGCGGGGCGATCCTGGAGGACGGCCGGGTCAAGCGCGGCAAGTACGGGGTGGCCGGCGAGTTCGGCCACATGCAGGTGGTGCCCGGCGGCCACCGCTGTCCGTGCGGCAACAGAGGGTGCTGGGAGCAGTACAGCTCGGGCAACGCGCTGGTGCGGGAGGCCCGCGAGCTGGCGGCGGCCGAGTCACCCGTGGCGTACGGCATCATCGACAGGGTCGGCGGCCAGGTCGGCGACATCACGGGGCCGCTCATCACGGAGCTGGCACGCTCCGGTGACGCCATGTGTACGGAGCTGTTCCACGAGGTCGGCTCCTGGCTGGGGGTCGGTCTCGCCAACCTCGCCGCAGCCCTGGATCCGTCCTGCTTCGTCGTCGGCGGGGGCGTCAGCGCCGCGGACGAACTGCTGACCGACCCGGCGCGGGAGGCCTTCCGCCGCCAGTTGACCGGCCGCGGCTACCGGCCGGAGGCCCGTATCGTGAAGGCGCAGCTGGGGCCCGAGGCCGGTATGGTCGGAGCAGCGGACCTCGCCCGGCTGGTGGCCCGCCGCTTCCGCCGGGCCAACCGCCGCCGCCTGGAGCGCTACGAGCGCTACGAACGGGCGGCCGACAACCTGCGCCGTGCGGTGGGCCAGTGACCGCCACGGCCCGGCGCGACGAGACCGCCACCGCACCCGTCCCGACGCCTGAGACGCCGAGCGCCATGCCTCATCCGCACGAGAGCCCCCGCCCCTCCGAGTCCCGGCCCCGCCAGCGCCCCCCGCACCTCCCGCGGCACCGTCTCTTCGTGCTGCTGATCGTCGTGCTGCTGATCGCGCTGCCGGCCGGGTACCTGGTGCAGTCGGCGTTCCAGAGCCGGGCCAGCGGCAAGGACAAGGAGCGCGCGGCCTCCGCCGCCGGACTCGTCTACAACCGGCCCCCCAAGGTCAGTCAGCGGGTCTACGACGTGCCCGTACCGCTGTCCGCGACCCGGGTGGCCTTCTACGAGGCGAACGCCTGGGAGAAGAACACCCTGTGGGTGCAGTTCCGCACCAACCCCAAGCGCCTCAAGGAGTTCCTGTCGGACATCGGAGGCAAGGGGGCGCAGTCCCCGGGCGCGCTCGCCCTGCACAAGGGCCGCGTGACCGTGCCCGACAAGATGGCCACCACGGTCGGCTGGCGCTTCGACGAGCCGAAGAGCCACTACGCCGGCACCACCCTGAAGCAGCGCGGGAGCAAGCCGGACCTGACGATCACCGTGGACCGGACCTACCCGTCCCGGCCCCGCGTCTACGTCGTCTCCACCACCGAGTTCTGACCCCGCGACCGCCCGAACCACCTCGCGGTCGAGCAACGCCGGAAGCCTCGGGCGGTGTGATCACGGCCGTCCCGGGGCGGGAGGCGGTCGCCACCAGGCCGTGAGCCCGGCCCGGCGCGCCTCTTCTTGAGCACGGACAGGTTGACGACGAGGCGACGTACCAATCGGGAACGGAGAGTCGCCGCGACACCGTGGCGGTGAAGGGCCGTGCGCGCGTGAGCCGTGTGGCACCAGGGACGGCGTACTGGGCAGCTGCGGCGGCAGGCCGGGTGTCAGTCGAGGAGCCCGGCTTCCTGGGCCGGCACCGCGGCCTGGACCCGGTTGGCGCAGTCGGTGCGGGTGAGGATGCTGCTGATGTGCGCCTCGACCGTGCCGGAGCTCAGGTGGAGTTGTGCGGCGATGTCGGCCTTGGAGAGGCCGGTGACCAGCAGCCGCAGGAGGTCCCGTTCGGCCGGTGTCAGGTCGGCGATGCGGTGTCCGGCGGTGTGGCACGTCACCCGGACTGGCGTGCCGGATGCGTGCTTCATCGCGTTGGTGGGTCTTCGCGTGTGACGTGGTGGACGGCCTGCCGGGTACGGGCGTCCGCGTCCGTCAACAGCGCGCAGTCACAGTGCAGTTCGGCGTCGGCGCCCGCGTCCCGGGAGTCCGCGACCAGGGCGGAGACAGCCTCGCGGGCCCCGCGCTCACCGGTGTCCTCGGCGGTCCGGTGACGCAGGACGCCGAGGATGCCGCGCAGTTCGTCCATGGCCGTTCCGGCCGTGGTGTGGAGCAGCTCGGCCTGCGGGGCCAGCGGTGGCGCCTGTCGTTCGGCGGCGAGCTGGAGGGCTCCGGAAGGCACGGAGATGAGACCGATGCGGTGGCCGAGCAGGTCGTGCGTCTCGGCGGCGATCCGCGCCCGTTTCTCCATGCGGACCGCCTCGTCGGTGAGGAAGCGGGTTTGTTCGAGGCAGGCGTTGCGTTCGCGCAGCAGCCCCGTCAGCCGACGGCGACGGCCCAGCAGCATGCCGCACAGCGCGGGCAGCAGGACGCACAGCGCGGCCACACCGGCGCCGAC
Organism: Streptomyces sp. CNT360; assembly: GCF_000424785.1. NCBI lineage: Bacteria > Bacillati > Actinomycetota > Actinomycetes > Kitasatosporales > Streptomycetaceae > Streptomyces > Streptomyces sp. CNT360. Next base: position 142,721 of record NZ_AUKO01000012.1, read on the forward strand.
GGCCAGGTTCCGCCGCCCGCCCTGCCGAGCCGCCCTCCCGAGGGGTGTCAGCCCACCATCAGCGCGGACGCGCGGGGTGCCAGGAAGTGGTCCAGCACCAGTTCGGCAGCGCCCTGGGCGGCCACCTGGTCACCCACGGCGGATCCCCGTACCTCGACCTTCTCCCGGGCCACCACGAGTTCGCGCTCGACAAGGCCGGGGACGACGGGGAGGAAGGCCGGACTGAGCCGGTCCCACAGCGGGCCGCCCATCACCACCTGCGGCACGTCCAGCAGGTTGACCAGCACGCCGAGGCCGACGGCCACACGGCGTGCCGCCTGGTCGAGGATGCGGGAGGCGCCGCCGTCTCCCGCGGAGGCGAGGGCGCACAGCGAGGAGCAGGCGTCGTCGATGGCGACGTAGTCGCTGAGGTTGGGGAGTGGCAGCAGGCCCACGCGGGCGGCCTGCAGAACGAGCGCCTCGGGTACGCAGGCGGCGGCCAGACCTCCGCGCCGGCCGTTCCACTCCAGCCGTTCGGCGTCGGGGTCGACGACCAGGTCACCGATCTCGCCGATGTTGTTCGTCGTGCCACGGACGACCTGGTTGTCCAGCACGACCGAGGCGCCGACACCGGAGCCCAGGTAGAGAAAGACGAAGGTGTTCGACGCCTTCGGTGAAGAGCGGAGTTCCGCCGTGGCGGCGGCCGTGACGTCCTTGTCGAGGAGGACGGGCAGTCCGGTGGCTTCGTGGAGGTCGGCACGCAGTCGCACGTTGCGCCAGTTGGGCAGCTGGGGCGGATCGAGCAGCAGTCCGGCCTCGACGTCGAGCGGCCCCGGAGCGGCGATGCCCAGGCCGAGCACCCGGGTGCGGTCGAGGCCGGCCTCGGTGATCAGGCCGTCGACGGTGTCGGCGATGAGGGCGGTCACCTCGGACGGGTTCGTGGCCTGCGGCGTACGTTCCTGGCGTGCCAGCCGGACCTCGCCGTCCAGATCGAGGAGGACGGCGGTCAGCCGCGCGGGGTCGATGTGCACGCCGACGGAGTAGGCCCCGTCCGGTTCGATGACCAGCGGTATGCTCGGCCGGCCGCGCGTACTGCCGCCCGGCGCGCTTTCGCGGACCAGATGGTCGTCGATCAGCCGACGCGTGATGTTGGTGATGGTCTGGCTGCTCAGACCGGTCTCGCGTTGCAGGTCGGCTCGGCTCACTCCGCGCGACCTGCGGACCACCTCCAGCACCACCGCCTGGTTGTAGTCCGCCAGCCGGAGCTGGTTGCTGCCTCGCCGCATGCGCATCTCCCTGCTCGCCTCGGAGTCCCTCGGCCCTGTGGTCTCCGCGGCCTCCCGCGGCAATTCTCCAAGCGGATCGGCGATCCGCGCCTCACCGCTTCGTCCCGGCCAGGTGCTGCACACGCTACTGGACTTGCCGTCATCTCTTGACGGCGCACGAGTTCGGTCCATAGCATCACCGAACTTTATCCAATCCGTTTGATAAAAGCATGGACCGGAACCACGGCCAGGAGAGGTGACCATGCTGACCATGCGGCGCAACCGTGTCCCAGCCGCTGTCGCGGCCGGAATGCTGCTGGCAGGGGCACTCACGGCCTGTTCGGCTTCCGGCGAGGACGGCCCTGTAACCGTCAAGCTGCTGCAGTACCAGGAGGCCCGCGCCGATGTCGTCAAGGACCTCGTACCGGAGTTCGAGAGGGCAATGGCCAAAAAAGGGCGAGACGTCAAGGTGGAGGTCGTCACGGACATCCTGACCGACGACCAGTTCAAGACCAAGATCACGCAGCAGTTCTACTCCGGCACGGCACCGGACGTGGTGGACATGGGCGGCAGCAACGTGACCGGCATGGCCGGCGCCGGCTATCTGCTGAAGCTCGACAAGTACCTGCACGCGTGGGACGGCTGGGGCGAGTACTACCCGTCGGTGAAGGACGGCGCACGGCAGCGGGACGGCAGTTACTACTCCGTCCCGCACGAAGCGAGTGTGCAGAGCCTCTTCTACCGCAAGGACGTACTGAAGAGGCTGGGCATCGACACCTCGCAGCCGCGCACCTGGCACGAGCTGGTCGCCAGGCTGAAGCAGGTCCGTGCCAAGACCGGCGAGGCCCCGATCGTGCTTCCCGCCGGAACCGCCTGGGGCGACGGATCGTGGTCCGAAGGTCTGCTTCCCGTCGTGGCCGGTACCGGCAGCACCCTGTACGACGAGAAGTCGGGGAAGTGGAAGCTGCGGAGCAAGGGCCTGTCGGCCACCTTCGACCTGTACGCGGACCTCGTCAAGGCGAAGCTGCTCCCGGTGCGCGACCTGCAGAACCCGAACCCGTGGGAGCCGACGAAGTACCAGAAGTTCCCCGAAGGCACACTCCCGGTGGCGGCCCAGGGCAGTTGGGGATGGAAGTACGACTGGGGCCCCGAGGGGGCTGCGCCCGTCAAGAACTCCCGCAAGCGGATCGGCACGTGGGACTATCCGGCTCTGGTGCCGGGAACCGAGCCCGCCCCGATCAGCGGCGGTGGCTTCGGCTACAGCGTCAACGCCGACGCCGCGCACCCCGACGCCGCTGTCGAGCTCGCAAAGTGGCTGAGTTCCGGCAAGGCACTGGCCAAGCAGCTGGCAGCGGTGGGCGCCGTCTCCCCGCGCAAGGGGCTCTCCCACACCGCCCCTTACCGGAACGAGCCGTCGTTGCTCCGGACGGAGGAGAAGCTGAAGTCCAGCATCCAGCCACCACTGGGTGACGGAGAGGACCGGGTCTCCCAGGCGGTCCAGGGCGCGACGGCGAAGATCGTGTCCGGCGAGGCCGACGGCAGCCAGGCTGCCGACGCCTTCGCCGAGGAGGCCGAGGAGCTGCTCGGCAGCACCCGGGTGGCGAAATGAGCACGTCCAAGGCCCTGGCCGCCCGTACGGCTCGCCGCCGGCGGGACCGTGCCGCGCTGCCCCTGCTGCTGGGCCCCTCCGTCCTGCTGATCGCGCTCTTCGTGGTCGCCCCGGCCGCCTACGGCGTCTATCTGGGTCTCACCGACACACAGCTGACCGGATTCGCCGCGCGTGACCCGCAGTTCGTCGGGCTGGAGAACTTCCGGAACCTGCTCGGCTCCAAGGACTTCCTCGGATCGCTCGGCCGTACGGCGGAGTTCGTGTTCTGGTCGGCGATCATCGGGCAGACGGTGCTCGGCATGCTCGCCGCACTGCTGCTGCGCCAGAAGTGGCTGCGCGGCAAGGGCCTGTTCGGTGCGCTGATGCTCCTGCCGATGGTGGTGCCCGAGGTGGTCGCCTCGTTGACCTGGGCGAGCGTGCTCTCCTCCGAGAGCGACAGCACGTTCAACCGGCTGCTGGGGGTGTTCGGATCGGGCGCCGCGGCACCGTTGCAGGAGTACCCGATGGCATCGGTGATCCTCATCAACGTCTGGCGCGGTATCGCGTTCGCCATGATCATGTTCCAGGCGGCGCTGGAGGATGTGCCCGACGAGCTGATCGAGGCCTCGCGGATGGACGGTGCGAGCGCCCTCCAGATCTTCCGGCACATCACCCTGCCCCTCATCCGCGGTCCGGTCTTCCTCTACCTGCTGCTCACCACCATCACCACCGTGGGCGTCTTCGGCCTGGTCTACTTCCTGACCCAGGGCGGCCCGGGCCAGGACACGGAGATCGCCTCCATCCAGATCTTCCAGAGCGCCTTCAAGTACTCCCAGATCGGCCTGGGCAGTGCCGCCTCCGTGATCCTGCTCATCCTGCTGACGATCCTGGGCATGACCTACGCCCGGCTGGCCAAGGTGGAGGTCTGATGGCGGCCACGACAACCGTCGAGCCCGGAGGGGCCGCCGCACCTGCCGGTCCGCGCCGTCGCACGCCGCTGTGGGCGGTGGTGCAGCGCGCGCTGCAGTACGTACTGATGGTGCTGCTGGCACTGTTCTGCGTCGTACCGTTCGCCTGGGTCGTGCTCACGGCCGTCGACGCCGACGGGGGGCCCACGGTCGGCCTTCCGGCGTTCACGCTGGACAACTTCGCCCGGTTCTTCACCGACGGCGCCACCCCGCGGCTGTTCCTGAACAGCGTCATCGTCTCGTTCGCCGCGACCGCGCTCGATCTGGCCTGCGGAGTTCTCGGGGCCTACGCGCTGTCCCGCTACCGGTTCCGCGGACGCAGGACCTTCATGTTCGCGATCCTGCTGATCCGGGTGATCCCGCCGCCCGCCACCATCGTCGCCCTGTACCTGCTGATGGTGAAGATCGAGCTGGACGACAGCTATCTCGGACTGATCCTGGTCGAGGCCTCGGCGGCGCTGCCGATCACGCTGTGGCTGCTGAAGGGGACCATCGACGCCATCCCGTTCGAGCTGGAGGAGGCGGCGTGGCTCGACGGCAGCAGCCGCTTCGGCGCGATCCGCCGGGTCATCCTGCCGCTGGTCGGCCCGGGGCTCGGCGCCGCCGCGATGCTGACGTTCATGGCCGTGTGGGGTGACTTCCTCACCCCGCTCGTGCTGTTGCAGTCGCCCGACCTCTACCCGCTCTCGATCGGACTGTTCCGCTCGTTCACCGCCTTCAACCAGGTCGACTGGGGCGTACTCGCCGCCAGCGCCGTCGTCTACATGGCGCCGCCCGCCGTGCTGTACCTCTTCCTGCGGCGGCACCTGATGCGGTCGAGCCTCGGCGGTGCCGTCAAGGCCTGACACCCCCGCGCCCCCTCGGTCCCCCATGGCGAGGGGCCGCCGCACCCTGCCCCTGCCCGAAGCGACCGACGCACACAAGCCCCAGCACGACCAGCAGTACGTAAGAGGAGACGCTCTCTTGGCTGACGACAATCCGCATGGCCGGGTGCAACTCGACGCCACCGCACTGGCGATGCAGCGGGTCCGACGGTTCACCACGTTCCGGATCCGGCCTGCCCTTTACCGTGCCACCCGCCCCGTCCGGATCGCCGCGTGGACGGTCGGGGGCGAGCCTGTGCCGTTCGCCGAGGCGGTGAACAAGCCGTTCGAGCCCTTCGCACTCGGCCGTCTGTGGGGCAGGCCCTGGGACACGACCTGGTTCGAGGTCTGCGGCGAGGTACCGGCGGAGTGGGCCGGTGGGCAGGCCGAACTCGTCGTCGACCTGGGCTTCACAGGGGACCAGCCGGGCTTCCAGGCCGAGGCGATGGTGTACCGCCCGGACGGAGAGATCGTCAAAGCGATCGAGCCCTACAACTCCTGGGTGCCCCTCCCGGAGCCCGGCCCCTTCCGGCTGCTGATCGAGGCGGCTGCGAACCCGATCGTCCAGGTGCCCTACGAGTACGAGCCCACGGCGCTGGGTGACAAGGCGACCGCGGGTGACGAGCCGCTCTACCGCCTCACCGAGCTGTCGGTCGCCTCGCGCGACCGGCAGGTGTGGGACCTCCTTCAGGACGTCGTCACTCTCGACGGGCTGGTCGACGTCCTTCCCCAGCAGGGCTCGCGGCGCGCCGAGATCGTGTACGCGCTGGAGCGCATGGTCGACGTCATGGACCCCGAGGACGTGGCGGGCACGGCGGCGCGCGGCCGGGAGGTCCTCGCCCCCGTCCTGGCGGGCCGCGCGGCCGACAGCTCGCTGATCGTCTCCGCTGTCGGGCACGCCCACATCGACTGCGCCTGGCTGTGGCCGGTACGGGAAACCGTGCGGAAGGTGGCGCGGACGTTCGCCAACGTGCTGGAACTCAGCGACAGCCACCCCGAGTTCGTGTTCGCCGCCTCGTCGGCGCAGCAGTACGCCTGGCTCAAGGAACACCAGCCGCGCCTGTTCGAACGGGTCAGAGCGGCGGTGGCCGCGGGCGTCATCCGTCCCGTCGGCGGCATGTGGGTCGAGTCCGACACCAACATGCCCTCGGGTGAGGCCCTGGCCCGTCAGTTCGTGCTCGGCAAACGCTTCTTCGCCGAGGAGTTCGGGGTGGACAGCGAGGAGGTGTGGCTGCCCGACTCCTTCGGGTACACGGCCGCGCTGCCGCAGATCGCCAGGGCGGCGGGCGCCCGCTACTTCCTCACCCAGAAACCGTCCTGGAACGAGACCAACGCGATGCCCCACTCCAGCTTCCAGTGGGAAGGCATCGACGGCTCCCGGCTGTTCACCCACTTCCCGCCCGCCGAGACCTACAACTCCGACCTGGGCGCCGCCGACCTCGCGCGCACCGAGCGGACGTTCCGGCAGAAGGGCGCGGCACGCCACGTACTGGGACTGTACGGATGGGGCGACGGCGGTGGCGGTCCCACCAGGGAGATGCTGGCAGCGGCCGCACGCAAGCACGATCTGGACGGATCGCCGCGGGTGCGGATGGACGATCCGGACAGCTTCTTCCGCGCCGCCGAGGCCGAACTGCCCACGCCGCCCGTGTGGGTCGGCGAGATGTACCTCGAACTGCACCGCGGCACGCTGATCTCGCAGGCGCGCAGCAAGCGGGGCAACCGGCACAGCGAGGCCCTGCTCCGGGAGGCCGAGCTGTGGGCGGCGACCGCCGCCCTGCGCAGCGGAGCCCCCTATCCGTACGACGCGTTGCGGCGGATCTGGGAGACGGTGCTGCTGCTCCAGTTCCACGACATCCTGCCGGGCACCTCGATCGCCTGGGTGCACCAGGACGCCGAGCGGGACTACGACCGTGTGACCGCCGAACTGCGCTCCCTCGTGACGGCCGCACTCGACGCGCTCGGCGGCGACACCGGTCGCACCGGCGCCGGCGCCGACGGCCGGGGCAGCGGCGACGACGGCGCGGGCCTCGTCGCGGCCAACGCGGGACCGTACCCGCTGCACGGCGTTCCGGCCGGGGGCGTCGGACCCGCCTCGATACCCCCGGCAGCCGTCCCGGTCCAGGTGGACGACCGGTTCGTGCTCGACGACGGGCGGCTGCACGTCGAGATCGACGGGCGCGGCACGCTCGTCTCGGTCCTCGACCCGGTCGCCGAGCGGGAGCTGCTGCCGCCGGGCGTCGCCGGAGGCGTCCTCCAGCTCTTCCGCGACACACCGCGGGAGTGGGACGCGTGGGACATCAACGACGAGGACAAGCGCAGCGGGTGTGACCTCGTCGAACCGGTGTCGGTCGGCATCGCCGACGATGCGGTGGTGGTGCGGCACCAGCGCGGCGAGACCGTGATCACCATGTCCGTCCGGCTGTCCGAAGGCAAGCTCACCTACTCCTTCGACATCGACTGGCACGAGTCGCAGAAACTGCTCAAGCTCGCCTTTCCGCTGGACATCAGGACGGACCGCTCCACCTCCGAGATCCAGTTCGGTCACCTGCACCGGCCGATCCACCAGAACACCTCCTGGGACGCCGCCCGGTTCGAGACCGTCGCGCACCGGTGGGTGCATGTCGGCGAACCCGGCTACGGCGTCGCCCTCGCCAACGACGTGGTCTACGGACACGACATCCGCAACGCGCAGGGGCCGGGCGGCCGCCCGATGACGACGGTGCGGCTGTCGCTGCTGCGCGCGCCGCGCTATCCGGACCCGTCGGCGGACCAGGGGCGGCACGCCTTCTCCGTCAGCCTCCGTCCCGGAGGGATCCCCGACGCCGTCGCGGACGGGTACGCGCTGCAGCTTCCCCTGCGCACGGCGCCCGGTGCCACGGCGGAGCCGCTGCTGGAGGTCTCCGATCGGGCCGTCGTGGTGGAGAGCGTCAAGCTCGCAGAGGACCGCTCGGGGGATCTGGTCGTGCGCCTGTACGAGGCACACGGGAACCGCTCCCGCGCGACCGTGCGCACCCGGTTCTCCTGGAGCGAGGCCCTCGCCACCGATCTGCTGGAGCGTCCCGTGGACGGCGGGGCCGTCCGGGGGACGACGCCGGGGAGCGAGGTCGCCCTGGAACTGCGCCCGTTCGAACTGCTCACACTTCGCTTCCGCGACCCGGTCGCCTGAGAGCCCGACGAAAGGTGGTCCCGATGTCGGCCGAACCCGGCGTTGACCTGTCCGATCCGCCCCGGCCGGAGTATCCGCGGCCGCAGTTCCGGCGTGACCGTTGGCTGAACCTCAACGGAAGGTGGGGCTTCGAGACCGACCGGTCCGACACCGGCCGGGAGCGCGGACTGGCCGAGCGGGAGCTGTCCGGTGCGATCACTGTGCCGTTCGCACCGGAGTCCGACCTGTCGGGCATCGGGGAGCAGGACTTCATGCGGGCGGTGTGGTACCGCCGTACGGTCACCGTCCCGCAGCAGTGGGCGGGGGACCGTGTGCTGCTGCACTTCGGCGCGGTCGATCACGACGCGACGGTGTGGGTGAACGGAACCGAGGTCGGCCGGCACCGGGGCGGTTTCTCCGGCTTCAGCCTCGACATCACCGACGCCGCCCCCGCAGGGGTGCCGGTGCCGCTCGTCGTCCGGGCCCGCGACGACCCCGAGGCGCCGCAGGCCCGGGGGAAGCAGTCGGTGCCCTACACCCCGCGTGCGGCCAAGTACTGGCGTACCACCGGGATCTGGCAGACCGTCTGGATGGAACCGGTCCCGCAGACCGCCGTCCGCCGCCCCCGCATCACACCGAACGTCGCGGCAGGAGCGCTGGACGTCGAGGTGCCGCTCTCGGCGAACCTGCCCGGTGGCGCGGTGCACATCCGCGTCAGCGACGACGCAGGCGACGTGGTCAGCGGCACCGTACGCGCCGACCTCGACCTCACCCCCCGGCTGAGCCTGGTACTGCCACCCGAGCGGATCCGGCTGTGGTCACCGTCCGACCCGCATCTCTACGGCCTCGTCGTCGAGTTGCGGGACCCGGACGGGCGGGTCGTCGACACGGTCGAGTCGTACGCCGGGCTGCGCAGCGTCGCCCTCACCGGCAAGCAGATCCGGATCAACGGCGACGTCGTCTTCCAGCGACTGGTGCTGGACCAGGGCTACTACCCCGACGGGCTGATGACCGCGCCCAGCGACGCCGCCCTGGTGCGGGACATCGAGCTCAGCCAGGCGGCCGGTTTCAACGGTGCGCGGCTGCACCAGAAGGTCTTCGAGGAGCGCTACCTCTACCACGCCGACCGGTTGGGCTACCTGGTGTGGGGCGAGTTCGGCGACTGGGGCTGCAACACCGGCGAGGGCCAGACCACCAATCAGCGGCCGGACGCGTCGTACGTCCAGGAATGGCTGGAGGTGCTCGAACGGGACCACTCCCATCCGGCGATCATCGGCTGGTGCCCGATGAACGAGACCTGGCAGGACTACGGCGACCGGATCACCGCGCTCGACGACGTGATGCGCGCCATGTTCCTGGCCACCAAGGCCCACGACACCTCCCGGCCCGTCCTCGACACCTCCGGTTACGCACACCGGGTCGCCGAGTCCGACGTGTTCGACAGCCACGACTACGAACAGGATCCGGACGCCTTCGCCGCCGCCCACCGGGCCCTCTCCGACGGCGAGCCCTACGTGAACCGGTCGGACACCACGGGCGAGTCCTGGTCCATCGGCTACCGCGGACAGCCCTTCTTCGTCAGCGAGTTCGGCGGCATCTGGTGGAATCCTGCCGAGGCCGGGCGACCGCAGACGGCCACCGGATCGTGGGGGTACGGCGACCGCGTACGCAGCGTCGAGGAGTTCCACACCCGGTTCGCGGGACTTGTCGGTGTGCTGCTCGACCACCCGGACATGTTCGGTTACTGCTACACACAGTTGACCGACGTCTTCCAGGAACAGAACGGCATCTTCGGATTCGACCGATCGGCGAAATTCGATGTCGAGCGCATCCGTGCGGCTCAACTCCGCCCTGCGGCCATCGAGGCCGACGCAGGGCCGCGGCGGGTGCGCAGCGACGCCGCGGACGGCGGGGGAGGGTCACGCTCGACGGAAGGAGGCCGCGCATGAAGGCCATCATGGTCATGTTCGACAGCCTGAACCGGCACATGCTGCCTCCTTACGGCGCGGACTGGGTGCACGCCCCCAACTTCGCGCGGCTGGCTGCCGTCTCCACCACCTACGACAAATGCTACGTAGGGTCGATGCCCTGCATGCCGGCGCGTCGCGAACTGCACACGGGCAGGCACAACTTCCTGCACCGGAGTTGGGGCCCGCTGGAGCCGTTCGACGACTCCATGCCGGAACTCCTCAAGCAGCACGGTGTGTACACCCACCTGGTCAGTGACCACCAGCACTACTGGGAGGACGGCGGCGCCACCTACCACGGGCGCTACAACACGTGGGAATTCTTCCGGGGCCAGGAGGGCGACGCCTGGAAAGGACAGGTGGCCGACCCGCTCCCGCCCGAGGACCTGCACAGCAACCGGAACGACCTGTGGCGCCAGGACTGGGTGAACCGTGCGCACATGGACACCGAGGAGAAGCACCCGCAGACGCTCACGTTCGATGCGGGCCTGGAGTTCCTGCGCGTCAACCGTGACCAGGACGCATGGTTCGTGCAGATCGAGACCTTCGACCCGCACGAGCCCTTCTTCTCGCACAAGAACTACAAAGACCTCTATCCGCACGACTACGAAGGGCCGCACTTCGACTGGCCCGACTACACCAAGGTCACCGAGACCGATGAGCAGGCCACCCACGCACGCTTCGAGTACGCGGCGCTGCTGTCCATGTGCGACCACTCGCTGGGGCGGGTGCTGGACGCCATGGACGAGTACGGCCTGTGGGACGACACCCTGCTGATCGTCTGCACCGACCACGGCCTGCTGCTGGGGGAGAAGGGCTGGTGGGGCAAGCTCGTCCAGCCCTGGTACAACGAGCTGGCGCACATCCCCCTGTTCGTGTGGGACCCGCGGCGGCCCACGCACGCCGGCAGCCGCCATGCCGGCCTCGTCCAGACCATCGACATCGCCCCGACGCTGCTGGAATTCTTCGGCGTCGACCGTACCCCCGACATGCAGGGCCGCCCCCTGGGCGAAGCCACCGACAGCTCCCCGGGCGACGCACCGCTGCGAGAATCCGCGGTCTTCGGCATGTTCGGCGGCCATGTCAACATCACCGACGGCCGCTGGGTCTACATGCGCTCCTGCCACGACGCGACGAACCAGCCCCTCCACGAGCACACGCTGATGCCCACACACGGACGGGGCCGCTTCACCCCCGCCGAGCTGGCCGACGCCGAACTGGCGGAACCCTTCGACTTCACCAAGGGCGTCCGCACGCTGCGGGTCCCTGCCAGGACAGCACCCGGCTTCGACCCGTCACGGTTCGGTGCGCTGCTGTACGACCTGGCCGACGACCCCGGGCAGGAGCGGCCTGTCGTGGACGACGAGGTGGAGCTGCGCATGATCCGGTTGCTGGTGGAGCAGCTCCGGGACGGCGACGCTCCACCGGACCAGTACGAACGCCTCGGCCTGCCCCGGGAGCCGGAGCAGGTGACCACGGCACACCTTCAGGTCGCCGCGCACCGGGCACAGCCGCGGCAGGCGGCGGCGTTGGGCCCTGCGCCGCGGGCCGACGAGTTCCCCGAGGGCAGGCTGGGACTGCGTACGCCGCTGGCCGTGCTGCTGTCCGATCCGGTGGCCGTGGAGGCGGTGCGCCGTTTCGTGCCCGGCATCACCGACTCCGAGTTGCTGACGGTGCGGGGCTCGGTGTCGCTGCTGCAACTGGCCGCCGCCACCGGTCGACCCGACCGCGACCAGCTGACCGGTCTCGCGCACGAACTGGCGCGCCTCTTTCCCACCGGAGCCGACCGGCAGGAGGACTGACGTCGGCTTCCCCGGAAGAGCGCCGAGAACGGCAGGGGACCGGCCTGCGCCGCGTACGCCTGCCCGACGTCCGATGCCCGAGCCGCGTGCCCGGCCTGCCTGGAAGGGAGTGCCGACCGGGCAGCAAGGTCGCCGTCGCGGGTCCGGCACCAGCCGTACGGTGCACGTAGGCGCTGTGCTGACCGCGGTGGTGCCGATGTCCCTCCCCGGTCAAGGCCTACTTCCGCGCCGCGCGTGCCTCCCGGGCCGAGGCCGTTCCCCGAGGCGGAGCACGTTCCCCGAGGCAGAGCATCTCTCCGGGGCGGAGCACGTTCCCCGGGCGGGGTTGTGCCTCACGGTGAGCATGTGCCGCCCGCTCGTGTACGCCCACGTCTTCACATGTCAGCGGACGCATGACTGCCGAGATTGCGGCGACTCCTGTCGCGGGTCGGCACGAGCGTTCGGGAGAGGGGCGGTGCCTGTCGCGCGGAGAAGACCCGTGGGCGACACCGAGCACCACATGCGCACCGACTCCGGGGCGGTGAGGCAGAATCGGCTGGCCACGCCGACGGGCCGAATGACACAGTGCGACGTATGACGCCTCCGTACCAGATCCGTGCCGACTACGACGCTCGCACGATCGTGGTCTATCAGGCGTACTCCTCCGCCATCGCTGACGCGGCGCTGCGGGCGGGCCGCTTCGTCGCACCGTTCTCGTTCCACCGCATGACGTGGATCAAGCCGTCGTTCATGTGGCTGATGCACCGCAGCAACTGGGCCCGCAAGCCCGGCCAGGAACGTGTGCTCGCGGTACGGATCACCAGGGAGGGCTGGGAGGAGGCCCTGTCCCAGGCCGTGCTGACAACCGCCGACCCGGCGGCGGCCCAGGCGGCTGTACATGTGCAGTGGGACCCGGAGCGCTCGCCGCGTGGAGCGGCCCTGAATCACTACAGCATCCAGGTCGGCATCGGTCGTCACCTGATCCGCACGTTCACCGACGACTGGATCGTCAGCCTCACCGATCTCACCCCCCAGGTCCGTAAAGCCTCCAGACTGATACAGACCGGGCAGGCCGCCAAGGCTCGTCGGCTGTTTCCTGCGGAGCGCCCTTACCCCACGCCGCCGCACCTGGAAGACGCCGGACCATGAACGACGATCCGGGGTGTGTGCGGGAAGTGCGCGCTTTGCCGGGGCTGTGGGCAGCCCCGGCAACGCCCCGTCGACGACGTGGGGGACGAGGTCAGGTGCGCAGCAGTGACGCGTGGATGCGGGCGATGGCCCGCAGCACCTCGTCACGGTTCCTGGCCTGCTGCATCCATGCGGGCAGACGCGCCACCACGGTCATCCTCCGGCTCTGCTCGTGCCAGGGAATCCCTTCACGCAGCGGTGCCTGTACGAATCGTCTGATCAGGTCCAGGTGTTCCAGGTCGTAGGCCCACACCCACCCGTGCCGGGTCTCGGCCTGGAGCCGAAGACGCACGCCGAAGTACGGGTCCGTCGCCGGCGCATGCCGGTCCCGGTGCAAGGCCGCACCGCTGCGGCTCCGCTCCTTCGCCATCCCGCAGCTCCGACACACCAGGCGCCTCCGTGCGAAGAGGTCCTGGTCGTGCACCCCGGACGGGTCCGGTGCCGGTACAACGTGCGCGACCTTCCCGCAGCCGGGGCAGCACACGAGAATCGACGTGAGGAAGTCGTACTTCGTGCTCCGGGGGTCCCGGAACCGGTGGTGCGCGGAAACCGAACTCATGGCACCAGTATGCGAGCCACGCACCCAGGCCGCCCACGGGTTGAAACGCAGCCCTGGGAAGCGGTCCCGTCACTTTCGGTGACCGTGTACCGGCACACCGACCTCACCCTGCGACCGACTCGCCCCGCTGTTCGGCGTCACCAGGTCGGCGGGCCACCGGATCGTCGACCACCTCGGGTCGCCGCTCCCCCTTCAGGCCCCGGCGACCGCCTCGTGGCACCGGCGACCACGGCACTGATCCGACGACCGGCCACGCCCACCACGTCCGCGAGTACGTCTCCCCGCTCGTCCACTGTGCCCGAGGCCACCGGCCCTGCACTCCTCCGGACGAGGCCCGGCGCGGCCGACATGGGCGCGACGGCCGCCGCCTTCCTCAGCCCGGCCTCCGCCGCTCTCGCCGTCGGTGTCCGGTTGCGGCACGCCCAGCCGGATGCGACCTGAGCCACAGGCCGGGCACGGCCCCCGCACGGTGTCTTATGCTGGCCCGACGACGGCACGCCGGCCCAGGCCGTCGCCGCCGGAGAACGTGAGCACGTGCGGGAACCGGCCGTCGGCGCACCGAGCCTCCCACACGTCCCGGGCCGGGCCCCGAGTCCAGGGCCGACGTGCGCAGCGTTCCCGCTGGAAGGACAGTAAGGCACCGTGGCACTGAGGAACGCGGGTGACGCCCACCTGCTGGAGCTCGCGATACAGGTGCTGGAAGAGAGCGCCGACGCCTCCCCGTGGGCAACGATCGCCGAAACACTGGCCGAGGCACTCGACGCAGCCGCGCTCACGGTCACCGACATCCGGCAGGGCGGGGCAACACCGGTCGCCTGGGCACCGTCCCGCATGCCGGGAAAGCTGGTGCACGACCTGTCGAAGGAATCGGTGCGGGCCAAGAACCCCCTCATCGCCCACTACAGCGGCTGTTCCGACAGCACGCCGCGCACCGCCGACGAGGTGACCGGCCGGGTCCGCTGGCGGGACAGCGCGGCCCGCTCCGTCGCCCGGCACTACTTCGACGCGGACAACGTCCTGGCCGTTCCGTGGGCGCGCAGCGACGGCGTGCTGCGGAGCCTGGTCGTCTACCGGCCGGTCCCCTTCCGCGCCGGGCACCGGGAGTTCGCGAGGCGCGCCCAGCCCCTGCTGTCAGCCGTCGACGCGCACGACCGGGTGATGTCCCGGATCCGCAGTCGGCACGGCCAAGCCGTCGTGCACCGCTCACGCGAGGTGAACCTCACGGCGCGTGAGCTCACCGTGCTCGCACTGCTGGCCGAGGCGCTGCCGGCGAAGGCCATCGCCAGGCGCCTGGGGGTGTCGCCACGCACCGTGCACAAACACACGCAGAACCTCTACAAGAAGCTCGGCACGCGGGACCGGGTCGAAGCGATCCTCCAGGCACAGGCCATGGGCCTGCTGGGCGAGCCCGCCTAGAGCCTGCCCGACGGACCATGCGACCGCCTCGGGACGCACCAGGCCATTCCGTTCGGATCAGCCCGTTTTTGGTCCAGGTGTGCGGTTGACACGTGCGCAGTGGGGCGGATCGAGCCTGGTAGCTGACGACTGCCCGACTGCCCGCTCAAACGTCCTGTTCGAGCGGGCGGACGCAGTGCCGTGCGCCGACGGTCTGATCCGGACGAAAAGGCTCTGGAGGGCGCCCGGCCGGGTGCTCAGTACGGGCGGGGGGCGGGAGCCGTCCGCCAGTCCACGGCTGAGCCGATGTCCACGAGAAGGTCGAGCATGGCCTGCAGCTTCTCGGGAGTGAGCTGCCCGTGCCGCAGCGCGACGAGGTTGTGCTGTTCGAAAGCCAGCACGCTGTCCAGGGCCCGGGGGTCTCCGCACAGCGACCCGGCCAGCCCGGGGTGCAGTACGGCACGTGCGAACATCTCGTCCTCGGCGGAGACATGGAACGTCGCGTCGAACGGACCGTTGTCGATCACGGCCCTCCCGCTCAGGAAGTTCGCCGTCGACAGACCGCGCTTGGCCAACTGGACCCGCGGCCCGGGGACGGGGCGGGGCAGCAGGACGACGGAGACCCACTGCGCTGTCACCCGCCCCGGCCTGGGAGGACGGGCGACCTGTGCGGCCTGGAAGGACACCCCCCGGTGCTGACCGGCGTACTGCGCCTGGATCCGCAGTCGAGTGGTGCCCGTGGCCTGGTAGAGCAACAGGGTGCGGGCATTGATGTCCCGGTCGGGCCGCACCTGCTGCCACCCGTGCTGACGGCAGTAGGCGGACACCAGCGCGAGGTTGCGCACCACCTTTCGCCGCCCCGCCACCGCTACGACGATTGCCGCCACGAATATGAGCAGGATGAGCAGGAATGCCAGGGGAACTATGGAGGACATTATTCTCCCGGTGATGCGTTAGCTGGTGAAGAGGCAGACGATGAACAGCAGCAGGAACAGGAATCCCAGAATGAGCGCGAGCGTGCAGAGCAGCCCCCGTCGCCAATTCGCGACGGAGTCGAATTGTACGAACAGGCCCGCTACAGCCAGCAGGCCCACCAACGAGCCGAGCCAGAAGGGCGTCCCTTCATGCCAGCGGGAAAGGGTCGCGAATGCTGCGAGGAAAAAGATGACGACGAGCCACTGCCCTGTCAGTGTGGTCGTGAAAATCCCCCGCGACGACCGGCCTTGGTGCCGCTCCTGTTGACTTCTCCTGCCATTCATGAAGGCGAAGCTAAACGAACGGTTGACCGGCGTCAATTCGACGAAAGACGCAAGCTCGTCACATGTGAAGAGAGCCTGAGCTGCCACGGAACACAAAACCTTGAAAGCGGTGACCATTTTAGGGCAGAGGCGCCCCTCCGCGCAGCGGGACAGTCCGCCAGTACGTACAAGTGCGTATGCATGCCCTGGTCGCAGCCGTCGACGGGTGCCCGGCTCACTCCACTCCGACCGGCGGCGGGGCAGCCGGTCGGTCGCGCCGACGGGCCGGATGGCGCCGACGTGCCGGATGGGAGAGCGCGGTGCTCGACAGGTTCTTCGGGACGACTGGGGGTGAGCCGTCGTTCAGGCGTCGAGCGAGACGAGCGGGACCGGCCCGTACGGCGGCGGGTTACGCGGGCAAGTCGGAATGCTCAACCCACGCGGCTTTCACGGGTGTTCGGGCCGTGCAGGCAGACGGTCCAGCGGCGTGCCGCGCACTGAAATGACAGCTCATATGTCTTATATCCCTCGTTCGGGCGAGCGCGAGTGTCCATGACAGCCGCAAGGGCATGCACTTCTGTGTGCGCAAGGTGAAGACCGTTCCCGGTCCGCTCACTCAACTCTCTTCTTTCTCCACATCGGGCACGCTCGACGCGGCCTGATCCGGCGTGCCCGCGGACAGGGGCGGCTTTCCGTCCGGTCTGTCGACCGCCGCTGGGAGGGGTGGAGCCTCCGCCGCCCCCAGCCGTCGCGAGCCCCGGTGGCCGGCGGAAGCGAGTGGACAGCACAGAGGAGCGCCACGAGGTCGTCACCGCACCAATCGCACGCATCGAAAACCTGACGACACAAGGAGATCTGCCATGACCGAGGTTCGTGCGTCCGAGGCCCCGCAAGCGACCGCTCAGGAGGCCCCCGCCCTCAACATCCCCCTGGAACGGAACGTGTGGATCGACCACCTGGCCAGTTCGCTGCATCTCAACAGCGAGGGCTTCGCCGGTGGGGAGAACGGTCACACTCATCTCTTCCACGACCGGGACAACGCCAACACCCTCGGCGAACAGTGGCGGTTCCGGGCCCACTGGGACGGCACCTACACCATCACCAACGCCGACTCCGGCCGCGAACTGACCCTCGGTGCCTCCGGCCTGAACTACAAGAAGGTCGTCCTCTCCGGATCCCTCTACCCCACCGGCCAGAAATGGCGCGTCCAGCCGTCCGGGCTGTACGGCAGCTTCAGCCTGCACCCGGCCGAGGACCTCTCCGTGGCCGTCTCACCGCTCAACAACGTCGACCTGCACCTGTACCTGCTGCCCTTCCAGCCGTACCTGACGCAGTTCTTCAAGGTGGTGGAGCGCAACACTTGACCTGACCGCGCACGACCGGCCACACCGGACCTGCGCCGGTGTGGCCGGTCACCTCGATCAGGCCGGTCATGCGCGGATCAACGCACGGTCCTGCCGAGGGGAGACGACGTTCCTTCTTCTGTCAGCCCCAGCCGCAGTTCACGTCTTCCTTCGCCATGTAGCCGAGGTGGTTGCCGTTGTCCGCATGCGATACCCGCCACATGCCCGCATTGGCCTCGGTTGCTGCGACCTGGGTTCCTGAGTGCAGCACGCCGACGGTCGCGCCGGTCAGCTTCGGTTCCGCGTACAGCGGTGCGGTCGGGGTGGTGACCGTGCACACGGCTCCCGCGTGAGCCGTTCCGGTCAGCAGCGGAGTGGTGGCGAGGGCGGCGGCGACGGCTACGGGCGCCGCGATGCGAACTGCGAACTTACGCATGCTGAAGCTCCTTACCTGTGGCGCATGGTCGAGGAAAGGCGCCGCTCACGAGGCGGGTCGGCCGGTCTGCCTGCGCGAGGGTGGCCCGGTCAGGCGGACAGTGCGCGGTCCCGGCAACAGGCACGTGATGTCGCTTTCTCCTCTTTCCGGCTGCCATCCTGCCGATCAGTCAACCCATGTGCCATGCGTAGTTGTACGTAGGGGCGTGACGGTCGCCCACGCGCCCGAGACGAATGCGCCGCACCCGTGTGCGCCGCACCCGTGCGGGACGGTGCCCGGCAGGATGGCCCTGTCCTCCGGCCCCGCACGGCGCGTTCTCCAGCGCCCGTCGCCGTGCGGCCGCCCCTGACGAGATCGCCCGGGCCGCCGCCCGGATCGCGAGCGACCCCGAGGACCGAGCGTGCGTCCTCAGCGGTCTGCCGGGCAGATGGCGAACAGGAGGCGGACTCGTGGAGCCCTTGCGGAGACGGTCACGCGTCTCCGGCCGGCGGCCTATACACTCATCGGCCGGTCCGGGAGCGCCGGAGCGGGGTGGGGCTCATCACGCCACCCCGGCGATGTGACATCTCGTGACAGATGAGAGGGTCAGGCGGGTGAGTGAGACACCACGGAACACCCTGCAATACCGCTCTGACGGGTCAGGAGACGCTCCTGTCCTGGTCTTGGGTCCCTCACTGGGTACCACATGGCACATGTGGGACCGGCAGATCCCGGAACTCACCCGGCACTGGCGGGTGCTCCGCTTCGACCTGCCCGGGCACGGCGGTTCACCGGCCTACTCGGCCGACTCGGCCGACGCTTTCGCCGAGCGGCTCCTGGCCACCCTCGACACGCTGGGTATCGAACGCTTCGGCTACGCGGGCTGCGCCCTCGGCGGCGCCATCGGGATCCAGCTCGCCCTGCGCGCCCCCCAGCGGGTCACCTCGCTGGCACTGATCTCCTCCTCCCCGCGGTTCGGCACCCCCGACAGCTGGCGGCAGCGCGGCGTGGTCATCCGCACCAACGGGCTCGACCCGATCGCCCGCACCACCCCCGACCACTGGTTCACCCCCGCCTTCGCCACCGCACAGCCCGCCATCGTCGAGTGGGCCGTCCAGATGGTCCGCACCACCGACCCCGGCTGCTACATCGCCGCCTGCGAGGCGCTGGCCTCCTTCGACGTGAAGGCCTCCCTCGACCGGATAGGGGTGGGCACCCTCGTGGTGGCCGGCGCGGAGGACCAGGTCACCCCGCCCGCCGAGGCCCGCGCCCTGGTCGCCGGGATCCCCGACGCCCGGCTGGCCATCGTGCCCGGCGCCTCCCACCTGACGCCCGTCGAGCAGCCGGGCGCCGTCACCGACCTGCTCATCCGGCACTTCACCACCACCTGGCAGGAGTCCGCTGCCGGGCCGCCCGCCCCCGCGCCCGTCATCGCCCCTGTCCCGCCGCAGGCCTCGGCCGTCGCCGAGCTGGAGTCCGGCCAGGCTGCCGCCCTGCGCACCGACGCCTACGACGCGGGCATGAAGGTGCGCCGTGAGGTGCTGGGCGACGCCCACGTCGACCGGGCCACCGAGAACTCCGACGCCTTCACCGACGACTTCCAGCACTTCGTCACCCGCTACACCTGGGGCGAGGTGTGGACCCGTAACGGCATCGACCGCCGCACCCGCTCGGTGATCACCCTGACCGCGCTGGTGGCCCGCGGCCACTACGACGAGCTCGCCTTCCACACCCGCGCGGCGCTGCGCAACGGGCTGACGCCGCACGAGATCAAGGAGGTGCTGCTCCAGACCGCCGTCTACTGCGGTGTGCCCGCCGCCAACTCGGCCTTCGCCGTCGCCCAGCGCGTCATCCGCGAGGAGACCACGCCGGAGGACCGCAGGGCCGCGGCCGCCGCTGCGGAGGAGAATGGGCCCCATGGGAACTGACGGACACGACACCCCGCTCAAGCTCACCAAGCACGGCCACTCCTGCGTCCGCCTGCACAAGGAGGGCCGCACCCTGGTCATCGACCCGGGCGGTTTCAGCGAGCAGGAGGCCGCGCTGGGCGCCGACGCGCTGCTGGTCACCCACGAGCACCCCGACCACTTCGACGAGCTGCGGCTGCGTGCCGCGATGGAGGCCAACCCGGAGGCGGAGATCTGGACGCTGCGCAGCGTCGCCGACCAGCTCACCGGCGCCTTCCCGGGGCGCGTCCACACGGTCGGCCACGGTGACACGTTCGAGGCCGCCGGATTCCGGATCGAGGTGCACGGCGAGCTGCACGCCGTCATCCACCCCGACATCCCGCGGATCACCAACATCGGCTTCGTCGTCGACGGCCTGGTCTTCCACCCCGGCGACGCCCTCACGGTGCCCGAGCGGCCCGTACGCACCCTGCTGCTGCCGCTGCACGCGCCCTGGAACAAGTTCTCCGAGATCCTCGACTACGTCCGGGCCGTCAGCCCCGCCCAGGTGTACGACATCCACGACGGGCTCCTGAACGGCAACGGGCTCGGCGTCCTCGGCCGGATGCTGGGTGCGGCCGGCCCCGGAACGGGTGGCGCGGCGCACGAGCACCTCGCACCCGGGGACCGTGTCTCACTGACGCGGTAGCCTGCATGCTCCGGGGGGACGCCCCCGAAGGTCCCGACGGAGTCTGCATGCGTATCGCCACCTGGAACGTCAACTCGATAACAGCACGCCTGCCCCGCCTCACGCAGTGGCTGGAGACGGCGCAGCCCGACGTGCTGTGCCTGCAGGAGCTGAAGGTCTCCGACGACGCCTATCCGCAGCAGGAGCTGCGGGCCCTGGGCTACGAGTCGGTCGTCAGCGCGCAGGGCCGCTGGAACGGCGTCGCCGTCCTCTCCCGCGTCGGCATCGAGGATCCGGCCCTCAGCCTGCCCGGCGCGCCCGAGTGGGAGGGCACCGTCGAGGCCCGCGCGGCGGCCGCCACCTGCGGCGGGGTGCGGGTGTGGTCCCTGTATGTGCCCAACGGGCGTGAGATCGGCCACCCCCACTACGAGTACAAGCTCCAGTGGCTGGCGGCGCTGCGGGATGCCGCGGAGAAGTTCGCCTCCGCCTCGACGCCCTTCGCGGCGCTCGGCGACTTCAACATCGCGCCGACGGACGAGGACGTGCACGACATCACCCAGTTCGAGGCGTCCACGCATGTGACCGCCCGGGAGCGCGAGGCCCTCGCCGCACTGGAGGCCGCGGGCGTCTCGGACGTGTACCCGCGCCCGCTCAAGTACGACGTGCCCTTCACCTACTGGGACTACCGCCAGCTCTGCTTCCCCAAGAACCGGGGCATGCGGATCGACCTCGTCTACGGCAACGAGGCATTCACCGGCGCGGTCGCGGACGCCTATGTGGACCGCGAGGCGCGCAAGGGCAAGGGCGCCTCCGACCACGCGCCGGTCGTCGTCGACCTGGAGCTGTGAGCGGGCGTCCCGGCGCGCCTCCGGGCGGGTGCCGGGACGCCCCGGGGGGCGCACGGTAGCGCGGTGGGCCGTGCGCACGGCCCGGCGCGGGCCCCGCCCGGGGGGGCGGGGCCCGCGGCCTGCCTCAGCCGGCCAGGGCCCGCAGATCGACCGAGTCGCCGAGGGCCCGCAGCCCCGTGTCACCGGGGTGCAGATGGTCGCCGGAGTCGTACTTGGGCAGCATTCGTGCGGGGCGTGCCGGGTCCCGTACGACCTTGTCGAAGTCCAGGACGGCGTCGAAGGAGCCGCCGCTCCGCCGTACGAATGCGTTCACCTTCTCCCGCCGCGCGTCCACGTCGGCCGTGCAGTCCTTGTAGCCCTCGCAGGGGGTGACGGTGGCACCGACGACGCGCAGCCCCCGGGCGCGGGCCTGTGCGGCGACGGCCTTCATCCCCGCGACGACCTCCTCGGCGGTGGCGCCCCAGCGCACGTCGTTGATGCCTTCGAAGAGCACCACGGTGCGGGCGTTCGTCTGTGCGAGGACGTCCCGCTCCAGCCGGTGCTGGGCGCTCACCCCGGCCGTGTCGGTGCTGATGCCGTCGCCCGGGTAGCGGTCGCTGACGACGCGGTTGGCGGAGATGCCGTGGTTGAGGACGCCGAAGCGCGGCACGTCCTGCTGCTGGAGCAGCCTGCTCGCCAGCACGTTCGGCCAGCGCCGGTTGGCGCTTTCGGTGGAGTGGACACCGTCCGTGATGGAGTCGCCGAGGGCGACGACGGAACCGGGCCCGCCCTTGACGTCGACGCCCGTCAGGAACGGCCACATCGACAGTGAACGGGTGAAGGCCCCGGCGGCCGCGTCCCCGGTACGGTCGCCGCTGCCGGCCTCGCTCAGGTAGGAGCGCTGGACGGCCTCGCTGTGCACCGGCGCGGCACTGACCGGGTCCGGCAGATGGATGCTGACCAGCAGGTCGGTGTCCGCGGGAACGTCGAAGCCGACCGGGTCGCTGACCGCCCTGGCGCCTGCCGGGATACGGGTCGCGGCCTGTCCGCCGTCGAAGGTGAGCGGCACCGGGCGGCCCTGCGCGGTGGCGCCGTCCTTCCGGATAGCGAGGGAGGCGTGCCCGATGCGCACGGGGCGGGCGGCGAAGGTGTTCTCCAGGCGGATACGGGCCTGCGGTCCACCGGCCGAGGTGTGCACGACCAGCCGCAGCGTCTGGTCCCGCCACATGCCGACACCGGTGTAGCCGCCGGTGCTCGCGGCCCAGCTCCCCGTCCAGCCGGTGGTCTCGGGGCGGACGGCGAGGTCGAAGACGTGCAGGTCCGCGTCGGCACCCGGGTCCTTCGGCAACGTGACGGAGGCGACCTGACGGCCGCGCTGCAGCGGGACGGTGACCGCGTACAGGCGCGCCTTCTCCGCCACCTGGTCGCCCTGCCGGGTGTTGAGGTGGGGGAGGGCGACGGCCTTGGTGGCGAGCGGCCCGCCGCGCCAGTCGCCGGCGGTGAGGGTGTAGGTGCTGCGGGAGCCGTCCCGGTAGTGGACGGTGCCCTGGCCGCTGACGGTGCCGGCGGGGCCGTGCGGTGAGGTGGCGGCCACCAGGAAGGACAGGGCGTTGCCGCGGCCACCGGCCTGCACCTGCTGGCCGTCGGCGCGCACGTTGTCGGGGCGTCCGGGGGCGCGGTCGGGCCGGCGCAGCGGGGCGGCGTCCAGGTCGAGCCGGGCACCGGGAGACCACCCGGCGGCCGTCAGGTCCTGTGCCGACAGGGAGCGGCCCGCGCCGTCGAAGTCGGCCGCGTCCGGCTTCGCGTCGTCGCTGACGGCGCGGTTGTCGTAGAGCTGCTCCAGGGGGAGCGGCCCCCGGTCGGGCGCGGCGGCCCGGTGCGCGGCGGTGGCCTGCGCGGTGGCGGTGGCGGTGGCGGTCAGGGTCGGGACGGTGGCGGTCGCGGCGGTCAGCAGGACGGTGAGGGATCTGATCCAGGTACGTCTGCGCACGTTTGCCCTCTCGTGAAACTCCGTCAGCGGTGTGGGCACCTTCGGATTCGACCGAGGCGGGGTGAAGTCAGGGAGGCCCTGACACGTCGTCAAGGTGTCGGAAGGCCCAACCGGGTGGGCCGGTGGCACCGCGCGCCTATGGTGCCCGGGGCGGCGAGAATGCCACGCTGATGGGCATGCACTTCCCCTTTCTGGACAACTGGCGCAAGCCCCACCCGGATGCCGAAGGGGCGGCGGTGACCGGCGAGCTGCCGGGCGATCAGTCCGGCGCGGCGGAACTTCTCGCCGAATGCGAACTGCTGCGCGAGCAGGCCCGGGCCGCCGGGATCGAACTCGACGACAGCGTCGAGTCGTTGACCGCGCTCGACCAGTTGTTGCCGCACTGGCGCGAGGACCCGGATGTCGCGCCGTGGCTGGGGACGGACGCCGGGCTCTACCTGGGCACCGTGCTGGTGCGGGCGGTGCCGGGGGCCACGTGGGTGCGCTGGTCCGACGGGCGGCTGATGGTGCGGCTGCCGTCCGGGCGGGAGGTCGACGTACTGGCCGAGGGCACCACCTGGGCCGAGACCGGCTCGCCGGAGCTCTCGCAGGCGTACGCGGAGGCCAGCGAGAGCTGACGGCCCACCGCGCGGTGCGGCCGACGGCGTGACCGGCGCGGTGGCTGACGGGGCGTGAGGTACCACCCTCCCTGTTGTAACCCCTTGCTGCGTGTCATCCCGGTAGTGACCCATTCGGCCCGATAGTTTCCATGCCCTATGGAACCGTCGCCCCTGGAACCGCTGATCGAGATGCGCGGAGTCAACAAGCACTACGGCGCGCTCCACGTGCTCAAGGACGTCGACCTCACCGTGGGACGCGGTGAGGTCGTGGTCGTGATCGGCCCCTCCGGCTCCGGCAAGTCCACCCTGTGCCGCACCATCAACCGGCTGGAGACCGTCGGCTCCGGCAGCATCTCCCTTGCCGGCCGTCCGCTCCCCGCGGAGGGCAGGGAACTGGCCCGGCTGCGGACGGAGGTCGGCATGGTCTTCCAGTCCTTCAACCTCTTCGCCCACAAGACCGCCCTGGCCAACGTGGCCCTCGCCCCCGTCAAGGCGCGCGGCAGGAAGAAGGACGAGGCCGAGCGGCGGGCCCGCGAGCTCCTGCACCGCGTCGGCCTGCTCGAACACGCGCACAAGTACCCGGCGCAGCTCTCCGGCGGCCAGCAGCAGCGGGTGGCCATCGCCCGCGCCCTGGCCATGGACCCGCAGGCGCTGCTGTTCGACGAGCCGACCTCGGCCCTGGACCCGGAGATGATCAGCGAGGTGCTGGAGGTCATGCAGCAACTCGCCCGCGACGGCATGACGATGGTCGTGGTCACCCACGAGATGGGCTTCGCCCGATCGGCGGCCAACCGCGTGGTGTTCATGGCCGACGGCCAGATCGTCGAGGACCGGGCCCCGGAGGAGTTCTTCACCGAGCCCCGCAGCGAGCGCGCCAAGGACTTCCTCTCCAAGATCCTCAAGCACTGAGAGGCGGTCACCGTGCGTACGTCCACCCTCTCGTGCCTTTCCGCCCGCCGACGCCGCGGGCCGCTCCCGCCACCGCGGAGCATCCTGACTGCCGTCCTCCTCGCCGCCGCCTGCGCCGTGACGGCCTGCGGGGTGCCCGGCAGCCCGCCCGCACGGGGACCGCAACCCGGTGCGCTGCCGCACTACGCGGTGGACGAGGACTTCTCCCTCCCCGGCTCGCCCACCTGGAAGAGCGCGAAGCAGCGCGGCAAGCTGACCGTCGGCGTCAAGGAGGACCAGCCCGGCATGGGGGAGAAGAACCCCGCCACCGGCGTCTACACCGGGTTCGACATCGAGATCGCCGAGATGCTGGCCGCCTCGCTCGGCTTCGACCCCGACCGGCAGATCGAGTACAAGGCCATCGCCTCCGCAAACCGCGAGACGGCCCTGCAGAACGGTCAGATCGACTACTACGTCGGCACCTACACCATCAACCCGGGCCGTCGGAAGCTCGTCGGATTCGCCGGGCCCTATTACGTCGCCGGGCAGCGGCTGCTGGTCCGCAAGGACGAGCGGCGCATCAAGGGCCCGCAGGACATGGCGGGGCAGAAGATCTGCTCCGCCGTCGGCTCCACCCCGCTCCAGCGCATCCAGACCGACTACCCGCGCGCCGTGGCCGTCGCCTACGACAGCTACGCCATCTGCGTCGACAACCTCCTCAACGACCAGGTCGCCGCCGTCACCACCGACGACACCATCCTGCTGGGCTACGCCGCCAAGGACCCCGGCCACCTCAAGGTCGTCGGCAAGGCCTTCTCGACGGAGCCCTACGGCATCGGCGTCCCCCGCTCGGACCACGCGCTCGCCCGCGCCCTCGACGACGCCCTCGCGGCCCGGGAGAGGAACGGCGACTGGAAACGGGCCTACGACGTCACGCTCGGCCTCTCCGGCGCCCCCGCCCCAGAGCCGCCCCGTATCGACCGCTCCCTTGCGGGCTGAGACGACGGACGGCGGCCGAGACGACCGCTTTCGACGCGGACCCCCGACGAGCTGAGAGGAACCCAGCGGCTGCCATGGACGTACTGACGCAGAACTTCGCCCTCTACGGGGAGGGCTTCTGGGGGACCGTACGGCTGACGATCTACGCCTCGCTGCTGGCGCTCGTCGTCGGCGTGCTGATGGCGGGCTTCCGGGTGGCGCCCGTCGCGGCCCTGCGCGGGGTGGGCACCGCCTGGGTGACGGTGCTGCGCAACACGCCCCTCACCCTGCTGTTCTTCGCCATGCTGCTGGGTCTGCCGCGCTTCGGAGTGGCGCTGCCGTTCGAGCTGTTCGCGGTGCTCGCGCTGGGCTGCTACACCTCCGCCTTCATCTGCGAGGCCGTGCGCTCCGGCATCAACACCGTGCCGCTCGGCCAGGGCGAGGCGGCCCGCAGCCTGGGCATGACCTTCGGCCAGACGCTGGGCAGCATCGTGCTGCCGCAGGCCTTCCGCTCCGTCATCGCCCCCATCGGCTCCACCCTCATCGCGCTGGCGAAGAACTCCGCGATCGCCGGCTCCTTCAGCGTCGTCGAACTGCTGAGCACCTACAAGACGCTCAGCGAGAACGGCTACAGCGTCGTGTGGAGCTTCCTGTGGATCGCGCTCGGCTATCTGATTTTGACCCTCGCGATCAGCGGACTGTTCCACGTGCTGGAGCGCCGCTGGGGGGTGACCCGATGACCACGCCGCCGCCCCCCTCCCAGGACCCGACCGGCTCTCCGGGCCCGTCCGGACTGGCCACCCTGCTGCGGGGGCGCGGTGGCCGGACCGGACCGGCGTCCTCCTCCGCGCTCTACGACATCCCCGGGCCCAGGGCCCGGGCCCGGCACTCGCTGTACGGAGTCCTCACCGCCGCCGCCCTCGCCGCGCTGCTGGCCTGGGTCGTCCTGCTCCTGCTCGACACCGGGCAGTTCGCGCACGTCAAATGGCGTCCCTTCGCCTACGAAGGGGTGCAGGAACTGCTGCTGAGCGGGCTCGGCAACACGCTGAAGGCGTTCGCCATGGCAGCGGTGCTCGCGCTGGCGCTCGGGGCCCTCCTGGCGGCGGGGCGGCTCTCGGAGCACCGGCCGGTGCGGTGGGTGAGCACCGTGCTGGTGGAGTTCTTCCGGGCCATGCCCGTACTGGTGATGATCTTCTTCGTGTTCGTCGCTCTCCAGGTCCAGGCCCTGCCGGCGCTGGTGGCCGGGCTGACCCTCTACAACGGCTCCGTGCTCGCGGAGGTCTTCCGCTCCGGGGTGCGCTCCGTGGACCGGGGCCAGCGTGAGGCGGCGTGCGCGCTGGGGCTGCGCAAGACGCAGGTCATGGTGTACGTCCTGGTGCCGCAGGCGGTGCGGGCCATGCTGCCGACGATCATCAGCCAGCTCGTGGTCGCGTTGAAGGACACCTCGCTGGGGTTCCTCATCACCTACGAGGAGTTCCTGCACGCGGGACGGCTGATCGCCATCAACATGGACTACACGATGCCCTTCATCCCGGTGGTCATCGTCGTCTCCGCCCTCTACATCGGGCTGTGCATGCTGCTGTCCGCCTTCGCCAACTGGGTGGCCCGCCGGGAGCGCCGCAACCCCAAGAACGAGGCCGTGGCCGTCGCCCCTGCCGAAGCCGCGTCCACCATGCCGGGCGCCCGGCCCTGAGCCACCCACCGGCCCTCGGCCCTGCGGGGTGGCGGCTCAGCCCGGCCTGGTGACCGCCTCCCGTGTCACGTCGGCCACCAGCTCCACCACGTCGGGGCCGTACGCCTGCGAGTTGAGCACTCTCAGCAGCAGGCAGAAGTCGCCGCCCCGTCGGTGCCGGCGGGCCAGCCGCACATGGTGCCGCGCCAGGTAGCGGGCGGCAGCCTGGTTGGTGAGGGAGCGCTGACCGCAGATCAGAAAGACGGGCCGCACCTCCTCGCGCGCGCCGCGCCCGCCGTCCGGTTCCCCGCCCACGGAGGCGCTGCCGGTGAGCCGGGCCAGCAGCACATGCTCGACCTCGCCCTTGCGCATCCGGTAGTGCTCACCTGCCACGGTGAACGCAGCCCGGTCCGGGCCCGGTTCGGCTTCCGTGTTGACCGTCACCCCCGGCAGCAGCATCCTCATGTGAGCCGCCGTACGCCGGTTGGAGCCCGGTCCGCCCAGACAGAACTCGGTGTGCTCGCCGAACCCCTGACGGGTGGCGTCGTGCGCCACCACGTCCGCCCTGGCGCCGCAGTCCTTGACGAGGGCGGAGAGCTCCAGCAGCGCGAACACGTCGTCGCGGGCGACCGCGCCGCTGTCGGCCGCCGGGTCGTGGTTGACCACCAGCAGGCACGAGGAGTTCCTCGGCATTCCGAAGAACCGCTGTCGACGGTGGAGTTTCCGCCGCCAGACCGTGGTGCGGGCGAACCAGCCCACCCCGGCCGTGATCGCCGCCGCGACCAGTCCCAGCACGATCTCCCGCACGTTGTCGTCCATGACGCCCTCCCTGACGCGGCAGCGTAAGCCCTGTCCTGGGCGGCCGGGCGTCGGGGAGCGTACGACCTCGCCCTCACGGCGCCGAGGGACCTCGGGGTTCGGGCGGGCGGCCGACCGGGTGGCGGAAGCGGTCTCTCCGCATGGCCACAGGGTGCTGACGCATTCGCGTCAAGAGCATTAGGCTGCGCGGACCGCGCTCCGGCGCCCCGCCACCGACGTTCCAAGGAGGCTCCTGCTGTGACGACCTCTTCCGGCCCTCGTTCCCGGCGCCGTGCCGCGGTGGTGAGAGGCACCGTCGCCCTGCTCGGCACCGGCGCCGTGGTCGCCGGCCTGATGGGTGCGGCCCCGCACGCGGCGGACGGGCGGGACGGCCCGCCCGCCAAGACCCCCGTCGCCACGGGCTACGGAGGCGCCGTCTCCAGCGTCGACGCCGACGCCTCCGCCGCCGGCCTCGACGTGCTCAAGCACGGCGGTACGGCGGCGGACGCGGCGGTGGCGACCGCCGCCGCGCTCGGCGTGACGGAGCCGTACTCGGCGGGTGTGGGCGGCGGCGGGTACTTCGTGTACTACGACGCGGCCTCCCGCAAGGTGCACACCATCGACGGCCGCGAGAAGGCGCCGCTGTCCGCGGACAAACGGCTGCTCACCGAGGACGGCAAGGCCATTCCGTTCGACGAGGCCGTCACCAGCGGACTGAGCGTCGGCACGCCGGGCACCGCGGCGACGTGGCAGAAGGCCCTGCGCGCCTACGGCACCAAGTCGCTGGCCAAGGTGCTGCGTCCGGCGACGAAGCTGGCCCGGGACGGGTTCACCGTCGACGACACGTTCCGCGAGCAGACCGCCGACAACGAGGACCGCTTCCGGGACTTCCCCGCGACGGCGGACCTCTTCCTGCCGGGCGGCAAGCTGCCCAGGACCGGCTCCACCCTGAAGAACCCCGACCTGGCCCGCACCTACGACCTGCTCTCCCGCAAGGGCGCCGGAGCGCTCTACCACGGCAAGCTGGCCCGCGACATCGTGCGCACGGTGCGCGAACCCGCCGTGGCCGACGGCGCGGACCGCCAGGTGCGGCCCGGCGATCTGACGGCCGAGGACCTCGCGTCGTACACGACGCGGTCGCAGCAGCCGACCCGCACCGCCTACCGCGGGCTCGACGTGTACGGCATGGCGCCCTCCTCCTCCGGCGGCACCAGCGTTGCCGAGGCGCTCAACATGCTGGAGCGCAGCGACCTGGGCGCGCTGAGCAAGAAGGAGTATCTGCACCGCTACCTGGAGGCGAGCCGTATCGCGTTCGCCGACCGGGGCCGCTGGGTGGGTGACCCGACACAGGAGGACGTACCCACCAAGGAGTTGACCTCGCAGAGGTTCGCCGACTCCCGCGCGTGCCTCATCGACGACGACAAGGCCCTGCACAGCCCGGTGGCGCCCGGCGATCCCCGCGACCCGCAGGGCTGCGACCGGGGGGACGCGGACCAGACGGCGCCCACCACGTACGAGGGGGAGAACACCACTCACCTGACGGTCTCCGACAAGTGGGGCAACGTCGCCGCCTACACGCTGACCATCGAGCAGACCGGCGGCAGCGGCATGGCCGTACCCGGTCGCGGCTTCCTGCTCAACAACGAGCTGACGGACTTCTCCTTCACCCCCGCCACACCCGGCGTGTACGACCCGAACCTGCCGGGCCCGGGCAAGCGGCCCCGCTCCTCGATGTCGCCGACCGTCGTGCTGAAGCACGGCAAGCCGGTGCTGGCGCTCGGCTCGCCCGGCGGCGCCACCATCATCACCACCGTGCTGCAGACCCTCACCAACCATCTCGACCGGGGCATGCCGCTGGTCGACGCCATCGCCGCGCCCCGTGCCAGCCAGCGCAACGCCGCGGAGACGGAGGCCGAACCGGCCTTCCTGGACGGTCCGGAGCGCAAGCAGTTGGAGAAGCTGGGGCACACCTTCAGCAAGAGCGCCGAGATCGGTGCGGCCACCGGCGTGCAGCGGTTGCCGGACGGCAGGTGGCGGGCGGCGGCCGAGACGGAGCGCAGGGGCGGCGGCTCCGCCATGGTGGTCCGCCCGTCCCACGGGTGACGCTCAGTTGCGGGCACGCTCCCAGACCTCGCTGCGCAGGAAATGGTTGTCGTACTGTTCCTGGACCTCCAGCAGGCTCTCCGGGGGGAGTTCGCCGTCGGCGACACGGCGGAGGTGGCGGAAGTAGTCGAAGCGGGCCACCCCGGGGGCGAGGACGATGAGCAGGTCCGCGTCCCGGCCCGGGGCGGCCGCGAAGGCGTGCGCCTGGTGCGGTGGGACGACGACCAGGTCCCCCCGCTGCACGGTGCGGACCTGGTCGCCGCTGAGCAGTTCGGCGGTGCCGTCCAGCATGTAGAACATCTCCGCCGACTTGGTGTGCCGGTGCGGGGTGGCACCGTTCGCGCCGTCGCGGAGGGTGACGCGCTGGGTGGAGAGCGCGCCCCCGGTCCGGTCGGCGTCGGCCAGCAGCGTCAAGGTCGACGGAGCCTGGCGTCCCAGCACCTCGGCCTCGGCGGCACGGACGACGACCGCGTCGTCGAACTCGGGCACGAACAGCGACATACGGGCCTCCCGGCGGATCGGCGGCGGCGCGTTGCACTCCCGCCCCTCGCCCCGCATTCTGCCTCCGGCAGACCCCGGCAGGCGTCCACCCGGCCCCGGCCCGGCGGTGCCCCGGGTCAGGCGCCGGCCAGTACGGCCAGCACCTCCTGGGCCGAGCCCGTCTCGCCCAGCCTCGGGAAGACACCGGTGACGGAGGCCCGGTGCCCGTCGGCGTCCATGTCGGTGCAGGCGTCCTCGACGACGGTCACGTTGTAGCCGTGCTCGTGCGCGGCGCGTGCCGTGGACTCGACACCGAAGCGGGTGGCGATGCCGCCCAGCACGATCTGGGTGACCCCGCGCCGTCGCAGCTCCAGGTCGAGGGAGGTGCCGTAGAAGGCGCCCCAGCTCTGCTTGGTGACCTGGATGTCGGTGGGCTGCGGGTCCAGCTCGGGCCGCAGGTCGGCGAAGTCCGCCGGGCGTTCGCCGCCCCCGCCCATGGTGGCGGCGGTACGGCCCGGCGCGCCGCCCTTCACGTTGACGAGGACGACCGGCAGCCCGCGCTCGCGGAACGCCGCCGCCAGACGAGCGCCGCGCTCGACGACGTCGTCCGCGGCATACGGCACGGTCGGCATCCCGGCGATGCCCTTCTGCAGGTCGATGAGGACCAGTGCTGTGCGGGCGTCCAGGGTGAGGGACATGGGGTGCTCCTTGAACGGATTCGGCGGCCGGTCGGGCCGCAGGGCGATACGGGGGGTGTTACGAACGGCCGCGCAGCGCACGGTCGGTGACGGTCAGCACGATCAGCACGGCGCTGAGCACGGCCG
Source organism: Streptomyces sp. CNT360 (assembly GCF_000424785.1). Lineage (NCBI taxonomy): Bacteria > Bacillati > Actinomycetota > Actinomycetes > Kitasatosporales > Streptomycetaceae > Streptomyces > Streptomyces sp. CNT360. The sequence goes on from NZ_AUKO01000012.1 coordinate 174,151, forward strand.
CCGTCACGGCTATCAGGTGCAGGCCCGCGTCGTCGGCCTGCCGCCCGTAGAAGAGGGCGAGGAGGCTGGACGCGGTGATGGCACCCATGTACTGGGAGGTGCGCTGGAGTCCGGCGGCCGCGCCCACCCCGCCGGTGGGCGCCTGCCGGCTCACGGCGGCCTGGTTGCTGGTGCCGGCCAGCCCCTGCGGCAGCCCGAACAGCACGGAGGCCAGCAGCAGCGCGGGCAGCGGTGTGCTGCCGTGTGCCAGGGCGAGTGTCCCCGCACCGGCAAGCAGCAGGACAGCCGCAAGGGTGAGGGGGCCGCGGATGCCCCTCGTACGGGCGCCGAGGAGTGAACAGACGGCGGCGGCGAGCGACATCGGCAGCATGACGAGCCCGGAGCGGAAGGAGGAGAAGCCGTGCGACTCCTCCAGCCACTGCGCGAAGCCGTACATCACGCAGTAGATGACCAGGTACGTCAGCCCGTGCCGGAGGTAGGTGAGCACCAGCGGCCTGTGCCGCGCCAGCACCCGCAGGTCCAGGAACGGCTCCGGCCTGCGCAGCTGCCACCACACGAAGGCGGCCGTCAGCAGCGCGCACGGCGCCAGCAGCGGCCAGCGCGGGTGCGCGAGCTCCATCAGGAAGAGCATCGCCGTGGTCAGGGAGCCGCCGAACAGGAGGATGCCCAGCGTGTCCACGGAGCTGCCCGGCCGCCTCGTCCTGCGGGCGTCCCGCGGCGCGTCCGCGGGCAGCCACAGCAGGGCCAGTCCCAGCCCGGCGAGAGACACCGGAACGTTGACCGCGAAGATCGCCCGCCAGCCCGCGGTGGCGGCCAGCAGTCCGCCGAGGACGGGACCGACCGCCGCGCTGCCGAGCGCCGCCAGCGAGAGGCGGGCCAGAACGGTGCGGGGCACCTGGGTGTCCAGCCGTTCCCCCTCGGCGCGCAGCAGCGCCATGGCGCACGGGTAGGCGGCCGAGGTGCCGACGCCGAGCAGCGCCCGGGAGACGACCAGCCAGCCGAAGGCGGGCGCGACCGTGCCCACCACCCCGGCCACGGCGACGAGCACCAGGCCGGAGAGGAAGACGCGGCGTGGTCCGAGCAGATCGGCCAGCCTGCCCATGGTCGGCTGGGCGACGGCGCTGGCGAGATAGAGGGAGGCGACCAGCCAGGCGGTGTCGGCCGCACCGACGCCGAAACCGCGGCCGATGACCACCAGGGCGGTGGCGATCATCGTGGAGTTGACCGGGTTGAGCAGGGAGCCCAGCAGCAGCGGCGTCATCAGCCGGGCGCCGAAGCCGCGCGCGGGGCCGCCGGGTTCTGCGGCGCGGGCGGTGCCGGGCGCCGCCGTGTCCGGTTCGGGTATCGCGCTCATTCCGCTTCCGCCCCTCCCCGTGGCGGTGTGCGCCGCGGGCCCGCCGCGCTCCTGGCCGTCCGGCCGTTGCCGCCCGACCGGTCCGCTGTGCGGCGCACTCCGCCCGCGCGGCCCTCCCCGCCTGTACTGCTCACTGTGCGTCGTCCCGGTCGGCGGTCCCGTCCTCGGCGATCAGCCGCCGCAGCAGGGCGGTGGCCTCCAGGAGGGTGCGCCGTTCCGCGCCGTCCAGGCGGGTGGCGAGGGCGTCGGTGAGCCAGTCGTGCTTGGCACGGCGTACGGCCTCCAGCGTCCGTTCGCCCTCCGCGGTGAGGGCGAAGACCACCTGGCGCCCGTCGGTCGGGTGCGGGCTGCGCGCGAGGATGCCGCGCTCCTCCAGGGCGCCCACGGTGATCCGCATGGACTGCGGGCGGACCAGCTCCGCGCGGGCGAGCGCGGCGATGGTGGTCGGCCCTGTCCGTGCGAGCCGGCCCAGTACGGAGCGCTGGGTGGGGGTGAGGGCACCCGCGGGTGAGGCGGCCCGCAGGTGTCTGCCGAGCGCGCCGACGGCGGCGGCGAGTTCGGCGGCGAGCTCGGTGCCGCTCGTGCTGCCGGAGGGGTCGCCGGATGATCCGCCGGCCGAGCTGTCGCCCGCCTCGGCACCTCTCCGGCCTCCGGCAGCGCCGTCGGCGGCTGCCGCCTCGCTGTCGGTCCGCGTGTGTTCCTCGTCCTCCCGGGCCATACGTCGAGCGTACGATTTCGACAGGAAAACTTGCAAGTTTTCCTGTCGAGTGAGGAGAGGGCGGTGAAACGGCGGCCGATCGCGACGGGACCGCGCGTGGTTCCCGCCTGATCACAGGCCGTACCGTCGCGTGCCATCGGACGTGTGACGGCTGCCACGGCGGCCGGTGGCCTCGGGGGAGAGGGCATGGGGCCACCACCGGGACCGAAGAGGGCGCCACCGGAACCTCCGCCGGGACGGGGCAGGGCTCCACCGGGGCGGTGCAGAGGTCCGACGGGGCCGGGTCGCGGACCCTACGGGGAGGGAACAGAGCTCCAGCGGGACGGAAAGGGACTCCCTCGGGGCGGAACGGGGCTCCGCCGAGCCGACGCCCGAGCAACCCGGGGCCGCGCCGGAGCACCCCGAAGGCGCCCCGGCTGCCGGGAGCGAGCGGCGGGGGGACCCTCGCTGTGGGCTGCGGCCGGGCGGGCACGGCCACTCTGCGCCTCACCGACGAGGCGGACGGGACGTGCGAGAGCGCGCCCAACTGGGCGGAGCCGACGGGAACACGCTGACGTACGGTCCCGACGAGGCCGTCCGCGACGACATGGGCGGCTGCACCGGCTCCGCTACCGCGTGGGCGGTGACCGCCGTGGGCCACGACACGCTGCGGCTCTCGGCGGTACGGGATCCCGCAGCCACGCCACGCGTCTACCACCGGCCCGCCGACGGACAGGAGTTGCCCGCCCGAAAGGAGGGTTTCGCGGCGGACGGCCACCGGGCTCGGACGAGCCCCCGTACCGGAAGCGCACCGCCACGGAGCGCTCGGTCAACCGGGTCGAGTGCAGCCGTGCGGTCGCCAACCGTGACGACGGACGCGGCTGCGTCCTCGCCCGGGGGCCCACGGCAGCAGCGTCGGTCGTCCGGCTCCGTACGCGATGCGCTGGGACGGGTCCTCAGTCGACCCGCACTTCGGTGTTCTGGCAGGCGTGCAGCAGCCAGGTCCCGTCTTCCTGCTTGGTCATGACGTAGAGCGGGGCGCCCTCCGTGTCGCCCTCTGCCGAGTGACAGACCTGCCGCACCTTGACGGCCGCCACGTCGGGCCGCAGGAACTGCGTGTGCACCGCCTCGTAGGTGACCTCGCCGTCCCACTTCGCGTCGGGCAGGACGGCGCGGGTGAACGCGGCGATCGCGTCGAAGCCGATGAGGACCTTGCCGTGGGCCGTCGTCCAGAGGGCGTCGGGGTGGAAGAGCGCAAGGAACTGCTCGGCGTCCTTGGTGCGCTGAGCACGTTCGACGGCGGCCACGACCTGCTCGATGGCCTTGATGTCTGCGGTTTCTGCGGTCATGACGGTCACTCTGAAACTTCAACTGGCCTTGAAGTCAAGGCCCGCAGCCGTCGGCGTCGCCCAGGAAGAAACTCCGGGACCTCCCGTTCAGGCACTGCGGGCCTCGCAGGTCCCGGCGCGCTCCCCGTGGCGTCGCCGACGTTCGCCGAGCCGTTCATGACCCGTGACTCCTGTTGGCGGTCCCGCGGTGCGTGACATTGCCACAGTAGCCGGTGCGCATGGCGCGCGGGGCGGTACGGGCTATGCGACCTGACGGCCCGTCAGTCCGGTACCGCAAGTACGCCTCCGGCCGGTCGCGTTGGCGAACCGCGTCTTCGCGTACCGCGCGGGCGGGGCCGGCTCGGGAGGGCCCGGCCCCCTGTCGAGGGTGTAGCTGGCTCCACCCTCGATACGGGGTTCCGGAGGCGCGAAGTCCCCTTGGCTCTCGCATACGGTCAAGCCGTCAACAACCGGAAAGGCAAGAAACATGACATCGGTATGGGGAGGGTCCGCGGGCACGCGGACAGCGGCCATGAGGCTGGACTCCGTTACGAAAACATACGGCAAAGGGGACAGTGCCGTCACTGCGCTACGGGGAATCTCCCTGGATGTCCCGCGCGGCACCTTCACCGCTGTCATGGGCCCCTCGGGTTCCGGTAAAAGCACCTTCCTGCACTGCGTCGCCGGGCTCGACCAGCCGACCACCGGCCACGTCTTCCTCGGTGACACGGAGCTGTCCGGTCTGAAGGAGGCGGAGCTCACGGCCATCCGCCGGGAGCGGATCGGCTACGTCTTCCAGGCCTACAACCTGATGTCCGCGCTCACGGTCGGACAGAACGTCACCCTGGTCGCGCGGTTGGCGGACCGGGCCGTGGACGAGGCGTGGCTGCGCGAGGTGCTGACCCGGGTGGGGATGAACGGGTACGTCGACCGCCGGCCCAACCAGCTCTCCGGCGGCCAGCAGCAGCGCGTCGCGATCGCCCGCGCACTGGTGACCCGGCCGGACGCACTGCTGGCCGACGAGCCGACGGGCGCACTGGACACCCGCACCAGCCAGGAGGTCCTCAAGCTGTTCCGGCAGATCGTGGACGAGATAGGTCAGACGGTGCTCATGGTCACCCATGACCCGGTCGCCGCCTCCTACGCGGACACGGTGCTCTTCCTCGCCGACGGCCGGCTGGCGGGTCACTTGAACCAGCCCTCGCCGACCCAGGTCGCGGAGCACATGACGCACCTCGGCGACTGGTGAGGCGGCGCTCGTGTTCGACATCGCATGGAGCACCATCAAGAACCGCAAGGGCGGGTTCATCGCGGCGTTCATCGCCGTGATCTGTGGTTCGGCCGTCATCACCGCCTGCGGCGTCCTGTTCATGTCCGGGGTGCTCTCGGGCGTCGCCCCCGAGCGGTACGCCGGTGCGACCGTGATGGTCGGCGGCCAACAGACCAAGGACGTCAAGGAGAACTTCGATCCGCACTACGCCGAGCGCGTCACCGTGCCGGCGTCGGCGGCCGAGCAGGTCTCCCGCGTCGACGGTGTCGAGAAGGTCGTGCGCGACCGCACCGTCGAGATGAACCTGCACAAGGACGACGGGAGTGCACGGGGCAGGACCGTGCGGCTGGACCACCCGCTCTACGGCCACGGCTGGTCCTCCGCGGCGCTGGGCCCCTTCGAGCTGGCCGAGGGCAGCAGGCCGGGCAGCGCCGGGGAGACGGTGCTGGACACCGGGCTCGCCCACCGTGCCGGACTTGAGGTCGGGGACACCGCGCGGCTCTCGGTCGGTACGACTGCGCACGTCTACAAGGTCGTCGGGCTGGTCGACGCGCCCGCGAACGGCCTGGACCGGCAGTCGGCCGCGTTCTTCACCGACGCACAGGCCGCCGACCTCTCCCAGCGTCCCGACCGGCTGACGGCGATCGGCGTCCTGGGTGCGGACGGGGTCGACGCGGGCGACCTGGCCGGGAAGATCGAGGACGCCGTCACGGGGGCCGACATCGTCACCTACACCGGTGACGAGAGGGGCGACGTGGAGCTCCTGGATGTCGGTGAGTCCCGCAGCTTCCTCGTTCCGCTGTCCGCCTCGTTCGGCGGCACGGCACTCGGCGTCGTCATCTTCGTCGTCTCCTCCACCCTCGGCCTGGTCATCCACCAGCGCCGCCGGGAACTGGCGATGCTGCGTGCCATCGCGGCGACACCGCGTCAGGTGCACAAGCTGATCGGCAGCGAGGTGCTGCTGGTGGCGGTCGCCGGGGCGGTGCTGGGCGCGGTGCCCGGCTTCCTGGTCTCCGGGTTGCTGCGGGACGCCTTCGCGCATGTCGGTGTGCTGCCGCAGGACTTCGAACTGTCCCTCAACCCGTTGCCCGCCGTCGCTGCCGTGCTGCTGTCCGTGCTGGGCGCGCGGGTGGCCGGGTTCATCGCCGCGTTCCGGATCGCCCGGATCCAGCCGGTGGAGGCACTGAGCGAGTCCGAGGCGGAGTCGGAGGAGCTGGGCAGCACCCGCAAGACCGTCGGCGTGGGCCTGATCCTGCTGGGACTGGTGGCGTCGATCGTGATGCCGCTGCTGATACCGGGGCAGGCGGCGATTGCCGGGGCCGGGGGCTCGCTGGTGGTGCTCATGGTGGGCAGCGCGCTGATCTGCCCCGTCCTGGTGCAGTCGGCGACCCGGCTGTTGGCGCCGCTTCTCAAGCGGTCCCGGGTGAGCGGCTTTTTGGCCATGGCCAACAGCAACGCCAACGCCCGCCGGCTCAGCAGCGCGGTCGTGCCCCTGGCGCTGGGCACCTCGATGGCGCTGATGCAGCTGTCGATGCTGAGCACTGTCGAGACGACGGCGAAGGACCAGGCGGCGACCGGTGTCGTCTCCGACTACGTGGTCACCAGCGACACCACGGGCCTGTCCACCGGCCTGACGCGGCAGGTCCGCGCCCTCGACGGTGTCGGGACCGCCACGCCGGTGGCCCGCTCGCAGGTGCTGCTCAACTACATCGAGATCGACAAGCCGGCCTCCAACCCCTTGAGTGCCCAGGGACTGGACCCGCGCGACCTGGACCGCACGCTCGACCTGGACGTGCGCGAGGGCAGCATGGACAAGCTGCGGGGCGACACGGTGGCGCTCAGCTGGAGTGCCGCCGACACCGGGCGGCTGGACCTCGGTGACACCGCCGACATCAACCTCGGTGACGGGGTGCACAAGAAGCTGAAGGTCGTCGCCGTCTACGGCAACGGACTCGGCTTCGGCGACGTCACCCTCCCGCACCGGATGCTGACCGAGCACACCGCCGACCAGCAGGACGCAGCACTGCTGGTCAGCGCCGGCAGCGGCGACGCGGCCGGGCAGGTGAAGGCCGGGCTGGACAAGCTGGCCGAGCACACGCCCGGACTCGCGGTGCACAGCCCGCAGGAGTTCGGCGCCGTCCAGCAGGGCCAGTTCGCCCAGCAGTCGTGGACGAACCTCATCGCCAACGCGCTGCTGATGCTCTACGTCCTCATCGCCGTGGTGAACACCCTGGTCATGGCGACAACGGGCCGCAGCAGGGAGTTCGCCATGCTGCGGCTGATCGGCACCAGCGAGCGGCAGACACGGCGCATGATGTTCCAGGAGTCCTGGGTCGTGATCCTGACCGCGATCGCCGTCGGCGTGGCCCTCGCCGTCCCGCCGTCCGTGGGCATCGCCCTGGCCTTGACGGGCCAGCCGATCCCGTACGTGCAACCGCTGGCCCTGGGCGGCATCGTGGCCTTCGTGGCCCTCCTGGGCTGGCTGTCGATCAGCCTGCCGACCCGCTCGGCGCTGCGGGGCCGCCCCATCGACGCGGTGAACGCGCGTGAGTGACCGGCGTGGCCGGTGGCCGCACCGGCCACGCCGCAGATGATCCGCCGCGGGCGCGCCTAGCTGCCCTTGCCGGTCGGCACCGTCATCCGTGACGGATCGCCGGCCGGCGAGGAGAAGGCCAGCCGCGCCCCGTCCGGGTTGTACTCGGCGTAGAGGGGGTCGACGGTGTCGACGACGACGGCGAGCTTGTGGCCCTTGGGCACGTCGTACGCGGTGGAGAAGAGGTCGAGGTCCACGGCGAACGGCGTGCCGGGGGTGCGGTCGTGGAAGGTGTAGGGGGCGTGGGTGACCAGCTTGCCGGTGCCGAGCGGGCCGACGTCGTAGAGGTAGGCGTAGAAGCTGCCTTCCTTCGCGGTGCTGGTGACGGTGGTGTGCAGCTTCGCCGTTCCGCGCACATGGGTGTCCTCGCCGTACCGTTCCGACTCCCACACGGCGGCGCGGGAGCGCGGCAGCAGCGGCACGGAGACGGTGGGCGGCAGCTTGAGGAACTGGTCCAGCAGCCCCGTCAGGAACATGGTGCCGCCGTCGGCACCGGAGTTCTTGCCGGTGGCCGGCTCCTGCTTCTCGCCGAGTGCGACGGTCCGCTGTCCGGAGGAGACGTCCTTCCAGCTCCTGTAGCCCTCGTAGGCGCCTGTCGACCGGGACTTGAGCTGGACGGGGGGCTCGGTGTCGATGCCGTTGTGCTCGCCCTTGAGGTAGCGGTCGAACCAGTCGTGGGCGTGCGACCAGGTGTCGTTGGGGAGCCCGAGCAGCCCCGTGGCCTCGGCAGTGGCGTGGTCGCCGGGGCGGAACTCCAGCCGCTTGGGGCCGCGCAGCTTCTCGTAGAAGTCGGCGTACTGGTTGGGCGGAAAGATCGAGTCGCTCCAGGCGTTGCCGAGCATGATGGCGGCGCCGTTGTCGTTGATCTTGTCGAGGTAGGTCGCGGGGGAGCGCTTCTTGCCCCACGCGATCATCTCGTCCTCCTTGTCGAGGCGGGAGGCGAGGAAGTCCTGGAGAACCTGACGCAGTTCGGGGCTGGGCCGCCCGGTGAGTGCGCCCGAGCCGCCGAGCAGCCCGGCGGCCTGGACGTGCTGGGTGCGGCCGCTGTAGATCGAGTCGATGAGGTCCGCCCAGCCGCTGAGCGCGGTAACGGCCTTGATCCGTGGGTCGTGACCGGCTGCCAGCAGGCTGATGCCGGCGCCGTAGGAGACGCCGGCCATGCCGACGTGGTTCTTGTCGGCTGGGGTGTGGGCGAGCGCCCAGTCGATGACGCGGGAGGCGTCGGCGACGTCCTCGGGGCCGCCGACCTCGATCTCGCCGCCGGACTGCCAGAAACCGCGCGAGTTGTAGCTGACGACGACGTAGCCGGCGTCGGCGAGTTTCTTGGCCTGGGCGAGATATTCGACCTGCGGCACGCCCCAGCTCGTGGGCAGCACGATCAGGGGGTAGCTGTGCGCGGAGTCGGCGGTGGCGCCCTGGGGGAGGGCGACGTTGGCCTTGAGGGTGATGCCGCCGTCGCCCTCGATGTCGACGAACCGGATGCCGGTGACGCCGGACGCGGTGGCGCCACCGGCGGGCGCGCTGGGCTGGACGGCCGTTGCGGGGGTGAGGGTGAGGCCGGTGGTGGCGAGCGTTCCGGCGAGGAGGACCGAGGCGTAACGCACTGCGGTGGGGGTGGGGCGCATGCACGGCTCCAGACGTCGTCGGGTGGTCCGGGCAGGAAAGTGACTGGAGAGTAAGGCCGGCGGGCTACCGCAAGTAACCCGCCGGTAGGTTACGGACCGGTAAAGGGTGGTCGCCCATGCCGCTCCGTCGGGGTTCTTGTCAGGCGCCCGGGCGGGACTTACGGTCTCAACCTCACGCATATCTACGCGTGTCGAACATGCTGCAGCGCTCACGAAGGAGCTGTTCATGCCCGACGTTGTACGTGCCGCACTGGTGCAGGCGACCTGGACGGGCGACACCGAGTCGATGATCGCCAAACACGAGGAGCACGCCCGCGAGGCCGCCCGCCAGGGCGCGCGGATCATCGGGTTCCAGGAGGTCTTCAACGCCCCGTACTTCTGCCAGGTGCAGGAGGCGGAGCACTACCGGTGGGCGGAGCCGGTGCCGGACGGGCCCACCACCCGCCGGATGTCCGAACTGGCCCGCGAGACGGGCATGGTGGTCGTCTCCCCGGTCTTCGAGGTGGACGGATCCGGCTTCTACTACAACACCGCCGCCGTCATCGACGCCGACGGCACCGTCCTGGGCACCTACCGCAAGCACCACATCCCGCAGCTCCCGGGCTTCTGGGAGAAGTACTACTTCCGCCCCGGCAACCTCGGCTGGCCGGTCTTCGACACCGCCGTCGGCAAGGTCGGCGTCTACATCTGCTACGACCGGCACTTCCCCGAGGGCTGGCGTGCCCTGGGACTGGCCGGGGCCCAGCTCGTCTACAACCCCTCGGCGACCTCGCGTGGCCTCTCCTCGCACCTGTGGCAGCTCGAACAGCCCGCGGCCGCCGTCGCCAACGAGTACTACGTGGCCGCCATCAACCGGGTCGGCACCGAGGAGTACGGGGACAACGACTTCTACGGCACCAGTTACTTCGTCGATCCGCGGGGCCGGTTCGTCGGTGACGTCGCCTCGGACAAGGAGGAGGAGCTGCTGGTCCGCGACCTCGACAAGGGGGCGATCGACGAGGTGCGGCAGCAGTGGGCCTTCTACCGGGACCGACGGCCGGACGCCTACGACGGGCTGGTGCGGCCGTGACCGCGCGGCCCGCCCCCGTGACGGGCTCCGGCCCTGTGCCGGACTCCGTGGCCACCGGTCCTGCCGCCACGGTCCACCGCGACCTGCACGCCCGTCACCAGGCGGTCATGCCGGACTGGATGGCGCTGTACTACGACCATCCGTTGGAGATCACCCATGGCGAGGGCCGCCACGTATGGGACGCCGAGGGGCGCCGCTACCTCGACTTCTTCGGCGGCATCCTGACCACCATGACCGCCCACGCCCTGCCCGAAGTCACCAAGGCGGTCGGCGAGCAGGCGGGGCGGATCCTGCACAGCTCCACCCTCTACCTCAACCGTCCCATGGTGGAGCTCGCCGAGCGGATCGCGGCGCTGTCGGGCATCCCGGACGCGCGGGTCTTCTTCACCACGTCGGGCACCGAGGCCAACGACGCCGCGCTGCTGCTGGCCACGAGCTACCGCCGCGCCAACCAGATCCTGGCGATGCGCAACAGCTACCACGGCCGCTCCTTCACCACCGTCGGCATCACGGGCAACCGCTCCTGGTCGCCCACCTCCCTCTCCCCGCTCCAGACGCTGTACGTGCACGGGGGCGTCCGCACCCGCGGGCCCTTCGCGCACCTGGACGACGCCGCGTTCATCGAGGCCTGCGTCGCCGACCTGCGGGACATGCTCGGGCAGGCCGGTACCTCCGTGGCTGCGCTGATCGCCGAACCCGTCCAGGGGGTGGGAGGCTTCACCTCACCACCCGACGGGCTCTACGCCGCCTTCCGCGAGGAGCTGAAGCAGCACGGCATCCTGTGGATCAGCGACGAGGTGCAGACCGGCTGGGGCCGCACCGGCGACCACTTCTGGGGCTGGCAGGCGCACGACGCCGCGGGCCCACCCGACATGCTCACCTTCGCCAAGGGCATCGGCAACGGCATGTCCGTCGGCGGCGTCGTCGCCCGCGCCGAGATCATGAACTGTCTGGACGCCAACTCCATCTCCACCTTCGGTGGCAGCCCGGTCACCATGGCCGCCGCCCGCGCCAACCTCGGCTACCTGCTGGAGCACGACCTCCAGTCCAACGCCCGCCGCGTGGGCGGACTGCTGCTGGAGCGGCTGCGCTCGGCGGCCTCGGGGCTCGGCGTCGTCCGCGAGGTGCGCGGCCGCGGGCTGATGGCGGGGATCGAGCTCGTGGACCCCGGCACCGGTGAGCCGTCACCGCGGGCCGCCACCCTGGTGCTGGAGGCCGCACGGGAGGGCGGCGTCCTCATCGGCAAGGGAGGCGGCCACTCCACGGCGAGCGTGCTCCGTATCGCACCGCCGCTCACGCTGACCGTCGCCGAGGCCGAGGCGGGCGCCGCCGTGCTGGAGACCGCGCTGCGCACCGCCGAGGCCGAACTCGCCCGAGGAGGAACCGCGGTATGAGCACCACCTTGATCACGGGCGGCCTGGTCGTCACGGCCGCCGAGGAGATGCCGGCCGACGTGCTGATCGAGGGCGGCCGCATCGTCGCCGTCGTCGACCGGCACTCCGCCGTCGCCGAGAGCCTGACCGCCGACCGCGTCCTGGACGCGAGCGGCCTGTACGTCATCCCGGGCGGCGTGGACGCCCACACGCACATGGACTTCCCCTTCGGCGGCACCTTCTCCAGCGACGACTTCGCCACCGGAACCCGCGCCGCCGCCTGGGGCGGCACCACGACCATCGTCGACTTCGCCGTCCAGACCAAGGGCCACGCGCTGCGCGAGGGGCTGGACACCTGGCACGCCAAGGCCGACGGACAGGCCGGCATCGACTACGCCTTCCACATGATCCTCTCCGACGTGAACGACGGCACGCTGCGGGAGATGGACGCCCTGGTGGAGGAGGGTGTGACCTCGTTCAAGATGTTCATGGCCTACCCGGGCGTCTTCTACAGCGACGACGGCCAGATCCTCCGCGCCATGCAGCGCACCGCCGCCAACGGCGGGCTGGCGATGATGCACGCCGAGAACGGCATCGCCATCGACGTCCTGGTCGAACAGGCGCTGGCCGCGGGGCGCACCGACCCGCGCCACCACGGCGAGGTACGCAAGGTGCTGCTGGAGGCGGAGGCCACCCACCGGGCGATCCAGTTGGCCCGGGTGGCCGGCTCGCCGCTCTACGTCGTGCACGTCTCAGCGCAGGAGGCCGTCGAGGAGCTGGCGGTGGCCCGCGGGAGGGACCTGCCGGTGTTCGGCGAGACCTGCCCGCAGTACCTGTACCTGAGCACCGACGAACTCGCCGAGCCGGACTTCGGCGGCGCCAAGTACGTGTGCAGCACGCCGCTGCGCCCGGCCGAGCACCAGGCGGCGCTGTGGCGGGCGCTGCGCACCGACGACCTCCAGGTGGTCTCCACCGACCACTGCCCCTTCTGCTTCACCGGCCAGAAGGACCTGGGCAAGGGCGACTTCTCCAAGATCCCCAACGGAATGCCCGGCGTCGAGCACCGCATGGACCTGCTCCACCAGGCGGTCGTCGACGGGCACATCACCAAGCGGCGCTGGATCGACATCGCCTGTGCCACCCCCGCCCGGATGTTCGGCCTCTATCCGAAGAAGGGCACCCTCGCACCGGGTGCCGACGCCGACGTCGTCCTCTACGACCCGCATGCCCAGCAGACTCTTTCGGCGGAAACCCACCACATGAACGTCGACTACTCCGCCTACGAGGGCAGAACCCTCACGGGCCAGGTGGTCACGGTGCTCTCCCGGGGCGAGACGGTGATCGACCGCCGTACCTGGACGGGCCGCGCCGGACGGGGTCAGTACGTACCGCGAGGGATCTGCCAGTTCCTGAACTGAGGGGTTGTGTGCCCATGGACTTCGGACTCGTCCTCCAGACCGATCCCCCCGGCTCCGCGACCGTCTCGCTGATGCGCCGCGCCGAGCGCAACGGGTTCACCTACGGCTGGACGTTCGACTCACCGGTGCTGTGGCAGGAGCCGTACGTCATCCACAGCCGCATCCTCGCCCACACCACGCAGCTCACCGTCGGGCCGATGGTCACCAATCCGCAGACCCGTTCCTGGGAGGTCACCGCCTCCACGTTCGCCACCCTCAACGAGATGTACGGCAACCGCACCGTCTGCGGAATCGGACGCGGCGACTCGGCGATGCGGGTCGCGGGCCGCGCGCCGGGCACCCTGGCCCGGCTCGGGGAGGCCATGACGGCCATCCGGGACCTGGCCGAGGGGCGCGAGGCCGAGGTGGACGGCGCACGGGTGCGGCTGCCGTGGGTGCGTGCGGGGCGGCTACCGGTGTGGATGGCCGCCTACGGCCCCAGAGCGCTGGCCCTGGCCGGTCGCGAGGCGGACGGCTTCATCCTCCAGCTGGCCGACCCGGTGCTGACCGCCTGGATGGTGGGCGCCGTGCGGGAGGCGGCGGCCCAGGCCGGGCGGGACCCCTCCGCGGTCACCGTCTGCGTGGCCGCGCCCGCCTACGTGTGCGAGGACACCCCCGCGGCGCTCGCCCACGCCCGCGAGCAGTGCCGCTGGTTCGGCGGCATGGTCGGCAACCACGTCGCGGACCTGGTGGCACGGTACGGCGAACACTCCGACGCGGTGCCCGCCGCCCTCACCGCCTACATCAAGGAGCGTGAGGGCTACGACTACGCACACCACGGGCGGGCCGGCAACCCGGACACGGCCTTCGTGCCCGACGACATCGTGGACCGCTTCTGCCTGCTGGGCCCCGAACAGGCGCACCTGGCCCGTCTGCGGGAGCTGGCAGAGCTGGGCGTGGACCAGTTCGCGCTCTACGCCATGCACGACGCGAAGGAGCAGACCGTCGACGCCTACGGCGCGGCGGTGATCCCCGCACTGGCCGCGGCTGCGGAATAGCAGGTACCGAGGCGAGGGGCAGGTGACCGGTCGGGGCGCCTGCCCCTCCGCCGTCTTCCGAGAACGTCACCGTAAGGAGAAGAAGCGAGGTCCGCTCCCGGATCGGAGGTGACGCAGCATGCCCGCGCACCCCCAACCGTCCGACCACCGCCGCTGGTCACAGAGCCGTCAAGCCGCAGTCGGGGAGCCCGGCCCGGCGGGCCGGGCCGGGCCGGAGGGACTTCAGTCCTTCCGGTAGACGAGCGGCTGGTACTCGGGGTGCTTGCGGAGGTAACCGGCGAAGTACGGGCAGACGGGGGCGACCTTTTCGCCAGCCTCCTGGGCCGCTTGAAGGATGCGCTGCGAGAGTGCGCTGCCCACCCCCTGGCCCTCGAACTCGGGAGCGACCTCGGTGTGCGTCACCGCGATCACCCCCGGCGCCCGCAGGTAATGGGTCACGCCCGCCACGGCGCCGTCGTCGGTCCTGGCCTCGTAACGGCTCTCCGCGGGGTTGTCGACGACGGGGATCCCCCGGCGCTCCTCGCTCACCGTTGCGTACCCGCCGCGTCGTCGAGCTGCGCGGTGAACTGAGCGGGCGGCACCGATGCGCCGTTGGCGTCGAGCACGCCCACCTGGCGCCCTTGGAAGAGCACCGTGGGGGTCCCCGCGACACCGCTGTCGTCGAAGGCGCGGCTGACCCGGCGCACCCACGGGTCGTACGCCTGGTCGAGGACCGCGTCGTCGAACGTGGGCCTGCGCAGCCCCGGCACGTCGTTGGCCAGGCCCAGCAGCATGCGGTCGGCGGCGAACCCGTCGTGCTCCTCGTGCGGCTGGTTGCGGTAGAGCGTGTGCAGGTACGTCGCGAACTGCTGCTGCCCCACGTCCGCGGCGGCACCCAGCGCGGCCACCGCCCGGTGCGAGCCGTGCCCGCCGAGCTGGTCGTCGAGGAAGGTGCCGAAATGGTGGTGCAGGACGCAGTCGCCCGAGTCCGCGAGCTGACGCATCGTCTCGCCCAGTGCCAACTCCACGGCCCGGCAGTAGGGGCAGCGCAGATCGAGATAGAGGTCCAGCACAGGTGGCCCCGGCTCCGGCACCTCCGGGCCGGCACCGTAGACCACCGTCGTACCGCCCTCACCAGTCGTGTTCGCCGGGATCATGTTCCCAGCGTCGCCCGCGGCCGGGCGGCGGGCAACGGGGGAGGGCCATCGGGGTGCCCCCCCGGGGGGCCGGTGGGATGCCCGATCCGCGGGGCCGGAACACCTCCTGCGTGCCCGCCCCGCAGGGGGCCGGTGCGCACGGCGCCAGGCGCCGCTCGGGTTCACCGCGTGGTGCGGTCCGCGCCCGGCAGGTTCCGGTGGGCGCGCTCGTGCAGGGCGATCCCGGCCGAGACGGAGACGTTGAGCGACTCGGCCGCCGGGTTGATGGCGATCGACGCCGAGTCGGCCGTCACGCCCTCGAACTCGCGCGACATGCCGGTCTTCTCGCTGCCGAACAGCAGCGCCAACCGCTCGTCGACCTCGCCGAGGTCGCTGACGGACAGGGCCCCGTCCGCCTCGAAGGCCACCAGCCGGGTACCGCTGTCGCGCAGATGGCCGACCGCCTCCGCCCGGGAGGCCAGCACGATCGGCAGGGAGAAGACATACCCGCGGCTCGCCCTGACCAGTCGGCGGTCCGCGATGCTGACCAGATCGCTGTCGACCAGCACGATGCCCCCGGCGCCGAGCGCGAAGGAGGTGCGCACGATCGCGCCGATGTTGCCGACGATCTTCACCCCGTCGAGGACGATGAGGTCGCCGGTCCGGTCGGCCAGATCAGCGAAACGGCACGGCTTCGGCACCCGGGCGATGCCGAACGCCTTGGGCTTCTTGTCGGTCTTGAACACCTGGTTGACCACCGAGGAGCCGATCAGCCGGACCGGCACCCCCCGCTCCCGGCACGCGTCCAGCAGCTCCTTAGGCAGCGGCGCGGTCTCCAACCCGTAGACCTCGATGAAGTCCAGCCCGGCCCGGAGGCATTCCGACAGCGGCTCCGGATCCTCGATCAGCGCCGTCTTGACCACGGATCTCGAATGCTTCGTGACGTCGATGATCCGCTGCACGGCGGGGTCGGATCTGTCGGTGATGACGTCAAGGCTGGTCATGGCCGCACTGTACCGTGAGCGCGGGCGGCCGCCGACGGCCGGCCGTACCCGGGAAACCGCCCAGCGGGCCGCTGTCCTCGCGCCCCGCCCTCGCCGGTCACGGCACCCGTGCGGTCCACTCCTCGCTGGAGTACCGGGTGAGTGCGAGGTCCTCGGCGCGGGCGAGTTCCTCGGGGGTGACGTGGCCCTCGGTGAGGCCGTAGCGGGAGCGGAAGGAGGAGATCATGCGGTCGATGACCTCGCCGCGGGGGAGGCCCGTCTGGCGGCGCAGCGGGTCGACGCGTTTGGCCGCGCTGGCGGTGCCCTTGTCGGACATCTTCTCCTTGCCGACGCGCAGCACGTCCAGCATCTTGGCAGCGTCGATGTCGTAGGACATCGTCACGTGGTGCAGCACGGCTCCCTCGCCGCCGGCGATGCGCTTCTGCGCGGCACCAGCGATCTTGCCCTCCTTCGAGGCGATGTCGTTCAGGGGCAGATACCAGGCCTTGACGCCCATGTCGCCCAGGGCGCCGAGCACCCAGTCGTCGAGGTACGCGTAGGAGTCGGCGAAGGAGAGCCCGGATACCAGGGAGGCGGGCACGGACAGGGAGTAGGTGATGGTGTTGGCGGCCTCCACGAACATGGCGCCGCCACCGGAGATCCGCCGCACGACGGTCACCCCGTGGCGGGCCGCGCCCTGCGGATCCACCTCGTTGCTCAGGGACTGGAAGCTGCCGATGATCACGGCGGGCGCGTCCCACTCCCACACCCGCAGCGTCGGCGAACGGCGGCCGGCGGCGACCTCCTCGGTGAGCACCTGGTCGAGTGCCATGTGCAGGGCGGGGGACTGCGGCGCTTCGTGGACGAGCTGCCAGTCGTGGTCCGTCCAGTCGGTCGCACGGGCGAGGGCGCGGCGCACGGCGACGGCCACGCCCTCGGCCGTGATGCCGTACATCGCGGTCCCCGCGGGCAGTGCCGCCTCGATCCGCGCGGTGAGTCCGGCCGTGTCGGTGTCCGAGGGGGCGCCCTCCAGTGCCTGGTCGATGGCGGCGAGCGCCTCGTCGGGTTCGAGGAAGAAGTCACCGGAGACGCGGACGTCGTGCAGTGCGCCGTCGCGGTCGTCCAGATCGACCACGACGAGCTTGCCGCCCGGAATCTTGTACTCACCGTGCACCCCGGTCGCCTACCTTCCGTAGCGGGTCAGGCCGGGCTCCAACCATACGTCGGAGGTACGGCGGCGGGACCGGCGCGTGTGGCTGACCAGGAGAAAGGTCGACATCAGCACGGTGACCGCCTGGGCGATGAGAGCGAGCCGTCTGTCGTCGGACCAGTGCGGCTCGTACATGTCGGGAAAGGGCCCCAGCTCGCCGACGTCCACGAAGGCGTAGATCAGCAGCAGGGCCAGGCCGCCGGCCGAGACCAGCCAGGCGTAGAGGTCCGGCACGGCGCTCCACCACACCAGCACCAGCAGCGCCCCGAGTGCGGCCAGTCCCGCCTCGATGCGGAACAGGTCGCCCTGGCTGATGCCGCCGCTCACCCGGTCGTAGTCGCCGGCCAGGGCGGCGTGCACGTAGGCGGTCACGCCGAGGCCGCCGGCGGACAGCGCGCGGGCGCCGAACTGCACGGCGCGGTACGCCGGTGCGTGGGGCGCGGGTGGACGGTTGGAGCTGGTCGCGGTCATGGCCTGCGCCTGCCTCTCCCTCTCCCCGGTCGGTGTCCGACGGCGGTGGCCCCCCGGCTCCCACGGGTCGGGCGGCCCGCAGGGAGCCGCCCGACCAGAGCATCACGGGCGTGCCCGGCCGGCCACTCGGCGAGGCCGTACCGCGTACCCCCGCGCGGGCCACGCGGTACGGCCTGGCCGCACGGCCGTGTCAGGCCGCGAAGCCGCCGTCGACCGCGAGGGAGGCGCCCGTGACATACCGGCTCTCGTCCTGTACCAGGTGGGCGACGGAGGCGGCGACCTCCGCGGGCTTCCCGTACCGCCCCAGCATGGTGAGGGCCGCCTGTGCCGGGCCTCCCTCGTCGTCGGCCGGGTTCATGTCGGTGTCGACGGGGCCCGGCGCGACCTGGTTGACGGTGATACCGCGGGCCGCAAGCTCGCGGGCCAGGCCCTTGGTGAGGCCGGAGACCGCCGCCTTGCTCATCGCGTACAGGACCATGCCGGGGAAGGGCACGTGGTCGGAGATGCAACTGCCGAGGTTGACGATCCGGCCGCCGTCGGCCATCCGGGACGCCGCCGCCTGCGCCACCAGGTAGGCGCCGCGGACGTTGGCGGTCAGCACCCGGTCGAGCTCGGCCACGTCCACGGTCCCGAGCGCTCCCATGGCACTGGTGCCCGCGTTGTTGACCAGGATGTCGAGCCGCCCGAACGCGGCGACCGTCCCGTCCACGGCCGCCCGCACCGTCGCGGCGTCCGCGAGATCGACCTGCCCGGTCCATGCCCTGCTGCCGGCCTGCTTGATCTGTTCGGCCACCTCGTGGGCGCCCTCGGCGTGCGACTGGTACGTGAGCGCCACGTCCGCGCCGTCCGCCGCCAGCCGCAGGGCGACCGCCGCCCCGATGCCCCGGCTGCCGCCGGTGACCAGGGCCGCCTTACCGGCCAGCGGCTTGCGGGTGGTGTCGGTGTGCATCGTCGTCTCCTGAGTCTTTCTCGTCGTCGGACTTGCCATGGCTCGATCCTGGGGTCGCGAAGAGGCGGAATCCGGCGCTATTCGGACGGCGCTCTCCGACCGGCACGGCGGTCGCACCTGTTGCACCTGCTGGTACGGTGCAATGAACCGAGCGGCCTTCGTGCCGCACGTACGACGAGGAGCGGGACGCCCACATGAGCACGACCGAAGAGTGGCTGCAGGCCGCTTCCATCGACCCGTCCGTCGGAGAGCTGCGCCCGGACTACCGCGCGCTGCTGGTCGCCGCCGAGGGGCTGCGTCCGGGGCCGAGCGACGCGTTCAGCGAGGAGCTGCTCGCCGAGGCCGAGGCGAAGGCCTCCGATCCCGAGCAGCATCCGCACGTCGCCGCCTGGCGGGAGGCGTTCCGCTCCTTCGGGGCGAAGCCCAAGCGCACCCGCCCCAGCGTCGACGCCCTGCTGCGGCGCGCCCCGGAGGGGCTGCCCCGCATCGACCGGCTGACCGACCTCTACAACGCGGTCTCCGTCGCCCACGTCGTCCCGCTCGGCGGCGAGGACCTCGACCACTACGCGGGCCCGCTCCGGCTGACCCGCGCCGAGGGCACCGAGCCGTTCGAACTGATGTCGGGCGGCGAGTCGGTGACGGAGCATCCCCGACCCGGCGAGGTCGTCTGGCGCGACGACCAGGGCGTCACCTGCCGCCGCTGGAACTGGCGTCAGTGCGTGCGCACCCGGCTGACGACGGACACCACGCGCGCGGTCTTCCTCCTCGACGCCCTCGACGCCATGGACGACCCCGCCCTGGAAGCCGCCGGCCGGGCCCTGGCAAACGCCCTCCTGGCGAGCAGTCCCGGCGCCCGGACGGCCACCCGCCTGCTGCGCGCCCCCACTTCCTGACAGGCCCGCCCGCCGGGCCGGCGGCAGTCCGGAGGTGCCCCTCCCGCCCCACGCGGGGTGGCCACGCTCGCCGCACGGGAGCACGGTTCGCGCTCTCGCGCGGCGGCAACGCGCTCCCCGGCGGCAGCGCGTGACGCGGACACGACGCGGCGTATGGTGGGCCTCCTGCGCGGCCGGACCGCCCAGCGGAACGGACCGGTGAGCAGCGACCGCCGACGGCGAGAGGAGCCACACGTGCCAGCGATCCGGGACGCGGTCGTCGTCGGAGCGGGGCCCAACGGGCTGACCGCGGCAGTGGAGTTGGCCCGCCGCGGCTTCGATGTCGAACTGTTCGAGGCAAAGGACGCCGTGGGCGGCGGGGCCCGCACCGAGGAGCTCACGCTGCCGGGCTTCCGCCACGACACCTGCTCGGCCGTCCACCCCACCGGCGCCGGATCGCCCGCCTTCCGTGCCATGCCCCTGGAGCGGTACGGGCTGCGATGGCTGCACCCCGAACTGCCGCTGGCCCACCCGTTCCCCGACGGCAGCGCCGCCGTACTGTCGCGCTCGGTGGGGGAGACGGCGGCCTCGCTCGGCCCGCGCGACGCCGGCGCCTACCGCCGCCTGGTGGCCCCCTACCTCGGCCGCTGGGAGTCGCTCGCCGACGACTTCTTCGGCTACGGCTCCGTGCTCAACGGCCGCCTGCCCGCCGCCCCCGTCCAGCTCGCCCGCTTCGGCCTCACCGGGCTGCAGCCGGTCACCTGGTCCCGGCTGCGGTTCCGGGACGCCAAGGGCCCTGCGCTGCTCGCCGGGATGGCCGGGCACGTCATCGCGCCCATGAACAACCCGTTCATGACGGCGCCCGCCCTGGTCTTCGCCCTCGCCGCCCACGCGGTCGGCTGGCCCTTTCCGCGCGGGGGCTCCCAGGCGATCTCCGACGCGCTCGCCGGCTACCTGCGCGCCCTCGGCGGCACGATCCACACCGGTGTCGAGGTGAGACGCCTCGACGAGCTGCCGCCCGCCCGCGCCTACGTCTTCGACACCTCGCCGACCGCGCTCGCCCGGATCGCCGGTCTGGGCGGTGCGTACGACGGCGTCCGCTACGGCGCCAGCGTCTTCAAGATCGACTACGCGCTGGACGGTCCCGTCCCGTGGACCTCACCGGAGGCCGGCCGGGCCGGGACGGTGCACGTCGGGCCCACCCTCGGCGACATCGACACCGCGATGAAGGACGCCGTCGTGCGCGGCCGCGCCCCGCAGCGGCCGCTGTTGATCACCGCGCAGCCCAGCCTGGTCGACCCGACCCGCGCCCCCGAGGGCAAGCACGTCTTCTGGGCGTACGGCCATCTGCCCAACGGCTGGGAGGGGGACGCCACCGATGCCGTCGAGCGCCAGATCGAGCGCTTCGCGCCGGGCTTCCGCGACCGGGTCCTCGCCCGCGCCACCGCAGGGCCGCCCGCGCTCGCCCTCCGCAACGCCAACTACGTCGGCGGCGACATCTCCTGCGGCTCCGCGGCGGGACTCCGCCTGCTGATCCGGCCCAAGCTCACGCGGGTCCCGTACGAGACCGCACACCCCTCCGTCTACCTGTGCTCCTCCGCGACCCCGCCCGGACCCGGCGTGCACGGCATGGCGGGGCACCACGCGGCGCGTGCGGTCTGGCGCCGGCTGCGCCGCCGCAGCTAGCCGGTCCCGCGGTGGCCGCCCTCTCCGTGCGGGCCGGCGAAGGAGCGGCTCCCCGGCGTCGCGGGCGGGCTCCCGGCGGCGGCCCCATGGTCCGAGGAGCCCCTCGGCAGATAGGGTCACGAGGGCGCGACTGCCTGTTCGAACAACAGAGAGACCCAGGGGCAGAACCATGACTACGACGGCGCGGACCACACCGGCGCGCGTGCTGATCGCCGCGGACAAGTTCAAGGGATCGCTGACGGCCGTCGAGGTCGCCGACCGCGTGACGGCCGGAATCCGGAAGGCGCACCCCGAGGCGGAGGTCGAAGCCGTCCCGGTGGCCGACGGCGGCGACGGCACCGTCGCGGCCGCCGTCGCGGGCGGTTTCACCCGCCACGAGGTCGAGGTCACCGGGCCGACCGGCGCGCCCGTCACCGCAGCCTTCGCCTTCCGCGAGGGCACGGCTGTCGTGGAGATGGCCGAAGCCTCCGGTCTCCAGCACCTGCCGCCCGGCGTCTTCGTCCCGCTCACCGCCACCACCTACGGCGTCGGCGAGCTGCTGCTGGCCGCCCTGGATGCGGGCGCCACCACGATCATCCTCGGCGTCGGCGGCTCCGCCACCACCGACGGCGGCGCCGGCATGCTCGACGCCCTCGGCGCCCGGCTGCTCGACCGCGACGGGGACTCCGTGCCGTGGGGCGGCGGCGGGCTGCGCGAGCTCGTCAGCGCGGACCTGTCCGGCATCGACGCGCGGCTGAAGGGTGTCGAGGTCGTCCTCGCCAGCGACGTCGACAACCCGCTGACCGGCCCCAAGGGCGCGGCCGCGGTGTACGGCCCGCAGAAGGGGGCGAGCGACGAGGACGTGAAGCTGCTCGACGGCGCGCTCGCCCACCTGGCCGAGGTCCTGGGGGAGCAGGAGGCCGCCGCGTCGCCCGGCGCGGGTGCCGCGGGCGGTATCGGCTTCGGCGCCCTGATCGGGCTCCGCGCGCGGTTCCGGCCCGGCATCGACATCCTCATGGAGGAGCTGGGTGTGGAGGCCGCCATCGGGCGGGCATCCCTCGTGATCACCGGGGAGGGCTCGCTGGACGAGCAGACCCTGCACGGCAAGGCGCCCGCCGGTGTGGCGGCTGCCGCCCGCAAGGCGGGGAAGCCCGTGGTCGCCGTGTGCGGGCGGCTCGCCATCGACGCCAAGCAGCTGAAGGCCGCCGGTATCGAGCGGGCCTACGCCCTCACGGACATCGAGTCGGACGTCCAGCGGTGCATCGCCGAGGCGGGCCCGTTGCTGGAGCAGCTCGCCGAGCGCCTGGCCACCGACCGGCTCTGAAGCTTCCTGCCCTTCCGGGGCCCCGCGCCCCAGCGAGGCGCGCGGGGACGGGAAGAAGCCCGCACGAGCTGGTGAGGGGGCGGAACGGAGCCGTCCACACATGCGAGAGGGGCCCGCCACCGTGGCGGGCCCCTCTCGCATATGTGTCTGGACGCAGCGGCGACTGTCGGCTAGCCCTGGGCGGCGGCCCGGGCCTCGCGGCGGTTGTCGCGGAAGGTGTTCACGCGGCGGGCCGTCGCGAACAGCGGGATCACGGCGCCGAGGACCACCTGGAGGGCGCAGCCCGTCTGCAGCAGCAGCTCACCGCCGGGGGCGTCGAACGCCCAGGAGGCCAGCAGCCCCATGCTGAGCACGATCCAGCAGAGCATCGCCACCGCGAGCCGCCCCCGCGGCTTGGGGTACTCGACGCGGCTGACCATCAGCCAGGCCACGCCCAGGATGCCCAGCGCGGTGGGCACGAACGGCAGCTCCAGCAGCACGACCGAGATGACCGTCAATGCCCCGAAGGGCCCTGGCATCCCCTGGAACATCCCGTTCCGCATGGGTACGCAGGAGAACCGCGCAAGCCGCAGCACCACCGCCAGCAGCACCACGATCGCGGCGACCACAGAGACGCGCTGGTTGGCGTCGTTGGCGACCATGCCCCAGACGGCCACGAAGTAGGCCGGAGCCAGCCCGAAGCTGATCAGGTCGGAGAGGTTGTCCAGCTCGGCGCCCATGGCCGAGCTGCGCAGCTTGCGGGCGACCAGCCCGTCGAAGAGGTCGAAGACGGCCGCCATCAGCATCAGCACCACGGCGGTGGCGGCGCTGTGCCGGGCCATCCCGCCGTCCTCGCTGCCCGTCAGGTGCGGGATGAGGACGCCCGTGGTGGTGAAGTACACCGCCATGAAGCCGCAGGTGGCGTTGCCCAGCGTAAGGGTGTCCGCGATGGACAGCCGGGTCGACAGCGGCATCTCGTCGTCGGCGTCGTCCTCGAAGCCGTCCGCGGTGAACTCGTCCACGAAGTCGGCGTTCCGCTCGGTGGTGCGGTCGACGCCGGGAGCCCAGGTGGGCTGTGCGTCAGGATCAATCACGGTCAAGGCGAGTCACCCCCGCTGTCGTGGTCTGGCCGACCTCCACGGCAGCCTCGATCCCCTTGGGGAGGTAGACATCGACGCGGGAGCCGAACCTGATCAGCCCGAGGCGCTCACCCTGCTCGACCTTGGCACCACTGGGCAGGTACGGAACGATCCGCCGGGCCACGGCGCCGGCGATCTGGACCATCTCGACGTCACCCAGCTCCGTGTCGAAGTGCCAGACGACGCGCTCGTTGTTCTCGCTCTCCTTGTTGAACGCGGGAACGTAACCGCCGGGGATGTGCTCGACGGACGTCACGGTGCCGGCCAGCGGCGCCCGGTTGACGTGGACGTTCAGCGGGCTCATGAAGATGGCGACACGGGTCCGGCCGTCCTCCCACGGCATGATGCTCTGCACCACGCCGTCTGCCGGGGAGATCACCCGGCCCTGGCCGATTTCCCGCTCCGGGTCCCGGAAGAACCACAGCATCCCGGCCGCGAGCGCCGTCGCCGGCGCGGCGACCAGCGCGGCGCGCGGCGACTTCCGTACGCGCGCCAGGCCGAGGGCCGCCGTCGCGACGGTCGGCACGAGCCAGGGCGACGCGCCGCGCGCGAGGCGCACGCGGGGCTTGCCGGACGTACCGGAGGCCGGGCCGGACGAGGAGGAGCCGCTGGGAGCAGTGGTAGGGCTGTGGGGCATGAATGACCTTCGTAGCGGAGGGAGCCGCGTAGGTGACAGGGGACGGCGGCTTTCCCGGGATGCTATCGGTTTCTGATGGCAACTGGGCAAGCCAGCGGGCCAGTCAGTGGCCGAAGTCCTGATGCGGGGTGTGATCTTGATCCCCAAGAAAACACCCTGAAAAGGACATTCAGCCCTGGAATCGGTACTCCTCCAGCAACCGACGGCCCACGATCATTTTCTGGATCTCTGCGGTTCCTTCGCCGATCAGCAGCATCGGCGCTTCCCGGTAGAGCCGCTCGATCTCGTATTCCTTGCTGAAACCGTACCCGCCGTGGATCCGGAAGGAGTCCTCGACGACCTCCTTGCAGTACTCGGATGCGAGATATTTGGCCATCCCGGCCTCCAGGTCGTTGCGTTGACCTGAGTCCTTCTTGCGGGCGGCGCCGACCATCAGGGCGTGTGCCGCCTCGACCTTGGTGGCCATCTCGGCCAGTTTGAACTGAATGGCCTGATGCCCGGCGATGGGCTTGCCAAACGTGTGCCGCTGCTGTGCGTAGTCGATACCCAACTCGAATGCACGCTGAGCGACGCCGCAGCCACGGGCGGCGACATTCACCCGGCCGACTTCCACTCCGTCCATCATCTGGTAAAAACCCCGCCCGGTCCGCCCGCCGAGCACGCGATCGGCGGGAATCCGGAGTTCGTCCATGATGAGCTCGGTCGTGTCGACGCCCTTGTAGCCCATCTTCTCGATCTTTCCCGGAATGGTGAGGCCCGGCCTGACCTGGCCGAAACCGGGCTCCTTCGACACCAGGAACGTCGTCATCGACCTGTGCGGGGCCGTGCCCTCCGGGTGCCCCTCGTCCGTGCGGCACAACACGGCCACCAGCGTGGAGGAGCCGCCGTTGGTCAGCCACATCTTCTGCCCCGACAGCAGGAAGTCGCCGGAACCGTCGGCCGCGGGCACGCCCTTGGAGGCGATGGCCGAGACGTCCGAGCCCAGGCCGGGTTCCGACATGGAGAAGGCGCCCCGCACCTCGCCGGTGGCCATCTTCGGCAGGAAGTGGTCCTTCTGTTCGCGGGTGCCGTGCTGCTTGAGCATGTAGGCCACGATGAAGTGCGTATTGATGATGCCCGACACGCTCATCCAGCCCCGGGCGATCTCCTCCACGCACAGCGCATAGGTGAGCAGGGACTCACCGAGTCCGCCGTACTCCTCCGGGATCATCAGACCGAAGATCCCCAGCTCTTTCAGACCCTCCACGATCTCGGCCGGATACGCGTCCTTGTGCTCGAGTTCCGTGGCCACTGGGAGGATCTCTTTGTCGACGAAGTTCCGTACCGTCGAGACGATTTCCCGCTGTATCTCCGTAAGGCCCTCGGTCTGCGCCAGCCTTCCCACCTCACTCACCGCCCTTCGGCGCGGGCTCCCGCAACTCGGGACGGCCCGGCTGCTCCCCGCCGCGTTCTGCAACGTACGTTTGAGTGGGCACCAGCACCTTGCGCCGGAAGACGCACACCAGCGTGCCGTCCTGCTTGTAGCCCTTGGTCTCGACGTGCACGACGCCGCGGTCGCTCCTGGACCTGGACGGTGTCTTGTCCAGGACCGTGGTCTGGCCGTAGACCGTGTCGCCGTGGAAGGTCGGCGCGACGTGCTTGAGCGACTCGATCTCCAGGTTGGCGATGGCCTTGCCCGACACGTCCGGCACCGACATCCCCAGCAGCAGCGAGTAGACGTAGTTGCCCACCACCACGTTCCGGCCGAAGTCCGTCGTCGACCCGGCGTAGTTGCTGTCCAGGTGGAGCGGGTGGTGGTTCATCGTCAGCAGGCAGAACAGGTGGTCGTCGTACTCGGTGACCGTCTTGCCCGGCCAGTGCTTGTACGTGTCGCCGACCGTGAACTCCTCGAAGGTGCGGCCGAACTGCATCTCAGGCCTCCGGAGGGGTGAAGGAGGTGGTGCGCTGCATACCGGCGGCGCGGCCCTTGCCGGAGACGACCAGGGCCATCTTGCGGCTGGCCTCGTCGATCATCTCGTCGCCGAGCATCGCCGAGCCCTTCTTGCCGCCGGCCTCCGAGGTGTAGTAGGCGTACGCGTCCAGGATCAGCTCGGCGTGGTCGTAGTCCTCCTGGGAGGGCGCGAAGACCTCGTTGGAGGCCTCGACCTGGCCCGGGTGGAGCACCCACTTGCCGTCGAAGCCGAGTGCTGCCGCGCGCCGGGCCACCTCGCGGTAGCCCTCGACGTCCCGGATCTGCAGGTAGGGGCCGTCGATGGCCTGGAGGTCGTGGGTACGGGCGGCCATCAGGATCCGCATCAGGATGTAGTGGTAGGCGTCGGCCGGGTAGCCGGGCGGCTGCTGGCCCACCACCAGCGACTTCATGTTGATGGACGCCATGAAGTCCGCGGGCCCGAAGACGATGGTCTCCATCCGGGGCGAGGCGGCGGCGATCTCGTCGACGTTCACCAGGCCCTTGGCGTTCTCGATCTGCGCCTCGATGCCGATGCGGCCGACCTCGTGGCCCATCGTCTTCTCGATCTGGGTCAGCAGCATGTCCAGCGCCTGGATCTGCGCCGCGTCCTGCACCTTGGGCAGCATCACGCAGTCGAGCTCGGCGCCCGCCCCCTCCACGACGGTGACCACGTCGCGGTAGGTCCACTCGGTCGTCCAGTCGTTGACGCGGACCACCCGGGTCTTGCCGCTCCAGTCGCCCTCGTTGAGGAACTTCACGACGGTGTGCCGCGCCTCGGGCTTGGCCAGCGGGGCGCAGGCGTCCTCCAGGTCGAGGAAGACCTGGTCGGCGGGGAGGCCCTGCGCCTTCTCCAGGAACCGCGGGTTGCTGCCGGGTACCGCCAGGCAGGAGCGGCGCGGACGGAGCGCACGCTGCTGGTTCTCGCTGCTCACTTAGCTGACCTCCACTGTTTCTCGCCGGTCGAGCGCGTCGACCCGCTCGCCCGTGCCGTCGCTCGCACTCTCGTTGCGATCGAGCTCGTTCCGTGTCCGGATCTGGTCGACGATACGGCCGATGATCTCGGTGATCCCGAAGTCCTTCGGGGTGAAGACGGCGGCGACGCCTGCCTCGCGCAGCGCCCGCGCGTCCGCCGACGGGATGATCCCGCCCACGACGACGGGCACGTCACCGGCGCCCGCCGTCCGCATCCGCTCCAGCACGTCGGGCACCAGTTCGGCGTGCGAGCCGGAGAGGATGGACAGGCCCACGCAGTGCACGTCCTCGGCGAGAGCCGCCGCGACGATCTCCTTCGGCGTGAGCCTGATGCCCTGGTAGACCACCTCGAAGCCCGCGTCCCTGGCCCGCACGGCGATCTGTTCGGCGCCGTTGCTGTGGCCGTCCAGGCCCGGCTTGCCCACCAGCAGCCGCAGCTTGCCGACGCCCAGCTCCGCGGCGGTACGCTCCGCCTTCGCGCGGACCGCCGCCAGCTCGGACCCCTCCTCGGCGCTGACCGCCACCGGCGCGGAGGAGACCCCCGTGGGGGCGCGGAACTCTCCGAAGACCTCGCGCAGCGCCTCCGACCACTCTCCGGTGGTCACCCCGGCGCGGGCGCACTCCAGCGTGGCCTCCATCAGGTTGCTGCCGTCGGCGGCCGCCTCGCGGAGCGTGCCCAGGGCCTGCTGGACGCTCGGATACAGACCGGGGTCGCGGTTGCCCTCGCGCCAGAACGGCTCGTCCCTGCTCTCCCGCCAGCGCTGGACGGCCGCCACGGTCGCCGCCTCACCGGCGGGGTCGACGGTCAGGATCGCGGTGTCCAGATCGGCGGTCAGCGGGCTGGGCTCGGTCCCCTCGTAGCAGTTGACGCCGACGATCTTCTCCTCGCCCGACTCGATCCGCGCCCGGCGCTCGGCGTGCGAGGCCACGAGCTGGGACTTGAGGTAGCCGGACTCGACGGCTGCCAGTACCCCGCCCATCTCCTCGATCCGCTCCAGCTCGGCCAGCGACTCCTCCACCAGCGCGTCCACCTTCGCCTCGACCACGTGCGAGCCGGCGAAGAGGTCCTCGTACTCCAGCAGGTCGCTCTCGTGCGCCAGCACCTGCTGGATGCGCAGGGACCACTGCTGGTCCCAGGGGCGGGGCAGGCCCAGCGCCTCGTTCCAGGCGGGGAGCTGCACGGCACGGGCGCGGGCGTCCTTGGAGAGGGTGACGGCCAGCATCTCCAGCACGATGCGCTGCACGTTGTTCTCCGGCTGCGCCTCGGTCAGGCCGAGCGAGTTGACCTGCACGCCGTAGCGGAAGCGGCGCAGCTTGGGATCGGTGATGCCGTACCGCTCGCGGGTGATCCGGTCCCAGATGCGGGTGAAGGCCCGCATCTTGCACATCTCCTCGACGAAGCGCACACCCGCGTTCACGAAGAACGAGATCCGTGCGACCACCCGCCCGAACTCCTCGGCCGGCACCTGCCCGCTGTCCCGTACGGCGTCCAGCACCGCGACGGCCGTCGCCATCGCGTAACTGATCTCCTGGACGGGGGTGGCCCCCGCCTCCTGGAGGTGGTAGCTGCAGATGTTGACCGGGTTCCACCTGGGCAGGTGCGTGACCGTGTAGGCGATCATGTCGGTCGTCAGCCGCAGGGAGGGGCCCGGCGGGAAGACGTGCGTCCCGCGCGAGAGGTACTCCTTGACGATGTCGTTCTGCGTCGTCCCCTGCAGCTCCGCCACGCCTTCCTTTCCGAGACCTTGCTCCTCCGCGACCACCTGGTAGAGCGCCAGCAGCCACATGGCGGTGGCGTTGATGGTCATGGAGGTGTTCATCTTCTCCAGCGGGATGCCCTCGAAGAGCCGGCGCATGTCGCCCAGGTGGCTGACTGGCACCCCGACCCGCCCCACCTCGCCGCGCGCGAGCACGTGGTCGGGGTCGTAGCCGGTCTGGGTGGGCAGGTCGAAGGCGACGGACAGCCCGGTCTGGCCCTTGGCGAGGTTGCGCCGGTACAGCTCGTTGGACGCCTCCGCGGTGGAGTGCCCGGCGTACGTGCGCATCAGCCAGGGCCGGTCCTTCTTCTGCGGTTCGCTCATGAGGGCCCTCACACGTTCCGGAACCTGTTGATGGCGTCGAGGTGCCGGGCCCGCTTCTCCGTGTCGCGCACGCCCATCCCCTCCTGCGGGGCCAGGCACAGCACTCCGACCTTGCCCTGGTGCAGGTTGCGGTGCACGTCGTGGGCGGCCTGGCCGGTCTCGTGCAGGGGGTATGTCCTGGAGAGCGTCGGGTGGATCCTTCCCTTGGCTATCAGCCGGTTGGCCTCCCACGCCTCGCGGTAGTTGGCGAAGTGGGACCCGACGATCTGCTTGAGCTGCATCCACAGATAGCGGTTGTCGTAGGTGTGCTCGTAGCCCGAGGTGGAGGCGCAGGTGACGATGGTGCCGCCCTTGCGGGTGACGTAGACGCTCGCGCCGAAGGTCTCGCGCCCCGGGTGCTCGAAGACGATGTCCACGTCCTCGCCGCCGGTCAGCTCGCGGATCCGCTTGCCGAAGCGCTTCCACTCCTTGGGGTCCTGCTGATGCTCGTCCTTCCAGAAGCGGTAGCCCTCGGCCTTGCGGTCGATGATCGCCTCGGCCCCCATGGAGCGGCAGATCTCGGCCTTGTCCCCGCTGGAGACGACGCAGACCGGGTTGGCGCCGCCGGCCAGCGCGAACTGGGTGGCGTAGGAGCCCAGTCCGCCGCTGGCGCCCCAGATGAGCACGTTGTCGCCCTGCTTCATGCCGGCGCCGTTGCGGGAGACGAGCTGACGGTAGGCGGTGGAGTTGACCAGGCCGGGGGCCGCCGCCTCCTCCCAGCTCAGATGGCTGGGCTTGGGCATGAGCTGGTTGGACTTGACCAGCGCGATCTCCGCGAGCCCGCCGAAGTTGGTCTCGAAGCCCCAGATGCGCTGCTCGGGGTCGAGCATCGTGTCGTTGTGGCCGTCGGCGGACTCCAGTTCGACCGACAGGCAGTGCGCCACCACCTCGTCACCGGGCTGCCAGGAGTTGACGCCAGCGCCGGTGCGCAGCACGACACCGGCGAGGTCGGAGCCGATGACGTGGTACGGCAGGTCGTGCCGCTTGGCCAGCGGCGAGAGACGGCCGTAGCGCTCCAGGAAGCCGAAGGTCGACATCGGCTCGAAGACCGAGGTCCACACGGAGTTGTAGTTGACCGAGGAGGCCATCACGGCCACCAGGGCCTCGCCCGGCCCGAGTTCGGGCACGGGCACCTCGTCCAGGTGCAGCGACTTGCGCGGGTCCTTGTCCCGGGTCGCGAGGCCCTCGAACATCCCGGCGTCGTCCTTGTGGACGGTCACGGCGCGGTAGGAGTCGGGCAGCGGCAGGGCGGCGAAGTCCTGCGGCGCGGTGTCGGACGCGAGGATCGCGTCGAGGATCTGGTTCACGGTATGCCTCCGGCGAAGCGCGAAGTCGAAAGAACGCCTGTTGGGGGACGTCGGTGTGAGGCAGCGCCGTCGGTTCGGCTCGTACGGGTGCGCGGGTGTGCGCGGCTCGCTCGTGACGCCAAGCAGCCCGGGGCGGACGCGGATTGTGCCGCGGGGACAGCGACCGGACAGATGCCAAGGTATGACACTCAGTGCCAGCACACAAGACACCCAGTGCCGCAAATTCTCACATGGAGCGAAGAGGTCTCATCTGAGCGATGATTGATCAACGGGGGCAGGCGGTCGCCGTGCGCACGCTTCCCGGTCGCTCCTCGTCAGGGGACGTGGTGCTCCGGCGGTTCCTCGCCGCTGCGCACCCGGCTGCGCCGGCGCCCGTAGGCGGCGTAGACCGCCCCGCCGATCGCCATCCAGGCGGCGAACCGCGCCCACGTCTCGGCGGGCAGGTTGAGCATCAGCCACAGCGAGGCCAGCACCGAGGCGACGGGCAGCGCGGGCACCAGCGGGGTACGGAAGGCGCGCGGCAGGTCCGGCCGGGTGCGCCGCAGGATGACGACACCCAGGGCCACCACGACGAACGCGAACAGCGTGCCGATGTTCACCAGTTCGGCCAGCTCGGCGATGCTGGTGAACCCCGCGATGACCGCCACCACCACCCCCAGCAGCACTGTCGAGCGGTACGGCGTGCCGAAGCGCGGGTGGACCCGCGAGAAGAACTGCGGCAGCAGCCCGTCCCGGCTCATCGCGAAGAACACCCGCGACTGTCCCAGCAGCAGGATCATGCAGACCGTCGTCAGCCCGATCGCCGCGCCGAAGCTGATCAGCCCGGCCCAGAACGGCTGGTCGACCGCCTTGAACGCGTCCGCCAGCGGAGCGTCCACGGACAGTTCGGTGTACTTGCGCATGCCGGTGACCACGATGGAGACGGCGACGTAGAGCACCGTGCAGATGACCAGCGAGCCCAGGATGCCGCGCGGCATGTCGCGCTGCGGGTCGCGGGTCTCCTCGGCGGCGGTGGCCACCACGTCGAAGCCGATGAAGGCGAAGAAGACGACCGCCGCCGCGGTGAAGACGCCCATGACGCCGAACGTGGTCGGCTGGTACCCGGAGAAGAGCTGGACCAGCGGCGCGGCCCAGCCGGCGCCCGAGTCCGCGGTGCCCTGCGCCGGTGGGACGAAGGGGTCGTAGTTCTCGGACGTCACGAAGAAGGCCCCGGCCACGATGACCAGCAGGACGACACCGACCTTGATCGCCACCACGGTCGAGGTGACGCGGGCCGACAGCTTCATGCCCGCCACCAGGATGGCCGTCAGGGCCAGCACCAGCAGACAGGCCAGCAGGTCGAAGCCGAACCCGGTCTCCTCGCTGGTGCCCGAGAGCCACTGCGGCAGGCTCCAGCCCGCGCTGTCCAGCAGGGAGCGCACGTAGCCCGACCAGCCGACCGCCACCACCGCGCAGCCCAGTGCCAGCTCCAGCACGAGATCCCAGCCGATGATCCAGGCGGGCAGCTCACCCAGCGAGGCGTAGGCGAAGGTGTAGGCGGACCCGGCCACCGGGACGGTGGAGGCGAACTCGGCGTAGCACAGGGCGGCCAGCGTGCACACCCCGCCGGCGATGGCGAACGAGACGGCGACCGAAGGGCCCGCAGTCGTCTTGGCGACCTGCCCGGTCAGGACGAAGATGCCGGTGCCGATGACGACGCCGACCCCGAAGACGGTCAGGTCCAGGGCGCTCAGCGACCGCTTGAGACCCCGCTCCGGATCGTCGGTGTCGCGGATCGACTCCTCGACGGACTTGGTACGCAACCACTGTCTGGTCCTCTTGGACCCGTCCGGCGCCACCGACACTGCCGCACCTCCACGTCGCCTCATGCGCCATGGTTCCCGGTCCCCGGGTACGTGGCGGGCGGCGCGGCGCCGGACGCGGTCGCAATTCACCCGACTCCCTCGTCCGCGCGGTGAGGTCAGGTGGTGCCGAGCGCCCGTTCGATGGTGGACATGATCTCGACCAGCGGGGCGTCGGTGCGGGCGACGGTCACCAGCACCTCGTCCCTGCGCTCCACCGCCGCAGCGGGCCGCTCGGTGCCCGGACGGTGCCCGCCGAAGCCGGTACCGAACGTGCGCCGCACGATGGCGAAGGCGTGGTCGAGCTGCGACATCACATCGCCCGTGCCGCCCGAGCGCAGCCACCGCCGCAGCACGTGGTTGTGCGCGGTCACCACGGCCGAGGCGGCGACCTCGGCCAGCAGCGGCTCGTCGTAGCCGCTCACCCCGTCACGGTGCGCGTCCTCGTCGAAGTGGCCCAGCAGATAGCGAGTGAACAGACGTTCGTACCGGGCGACCGAGGCGATCTCCCGTTCCCGCAGTGCGGGCACCTCGCGGGTGAGCTTGTACCGCTCCACGCTGCCCTTGGGAGAGGCGGCGTACATCTTCATGACTTCCTTGATGCCCCGGCACACCGTGTCCAGCGGGTGCTCGTGTGCCGGTGCCGCCTCCAGCACCGCCTGGGCGCGCACCAGGGTGTCGTCGTGGTCGGGGAAGATCGCCTCTTCCTTGGAGCGGAAGTGCCGGAAGAAGGTACGCCGGGCGACACCTGCCGTGGCGGCGATCTCATCCACGGTCGTCGCCTCGTAACCCTTCGTGGCGAAGAGCTCCATGGCCGCCGCGGCCAACTCCCGGCGCACTTTGAGGCGCTGGGATGCGGCGCCGTTCGCACGGGTGCTGGTCGGACGGGAGTTCTTCTCGGGCTCTGGCATGTGGTGAACGTTACATGCCGTGACAGGGGCGGGGGACGGGCCACCGGCTGCCGGCTCCAGCAGCCCGCCCCACCCGGTTCTGCGGCCGGTCACCGGCGTGCGTGCTCGCGGAAACCGCGCCCCGTCCTGCGG
This sequence comes from Streptomyces sp. CNT360, assembly GCF_000424785.1. Taxonomy (NCBI): domain Bacteria; kingdom Bacillati; phylum Actinomycetota; class Actinomycetes; order Kitasatosporales; family Streptomycetaceae; genus Streptomyces; species Streptomyces sp. CNT360. The sequence continues at coordinate 207,493 of NZ_AUKO01000012.1, forward strand.
CCCAGGCACCCCGCGGAGACCAGGTGCACCAGCAGCGGTGCCGGAGCCGGCCCCGGGTCGCGGAACTCCTCGTGCAGCACCCGTTCGATGGCCAGTGAGACATCGAGCCCGACCACGTCCAGCAGCTCGAAGGGGCCCATCGGGTAGCCGCCGCCCAGCCGCATCGCCGTGTCGATGTCGTCCAGCGAGGCGCAGTGCTCCTCCACCATCTTCACCGCGCTGTTCAGGTACGGGAACAGCAGTGCGTTGACGAGGAAACCCGCCCGGTCAACGCAGTCCACGGGGTGCTTGCGGACCGCGGCGCAGACCTCACGGACGGTGGCGTGCACCTGCTCGTCCGTCAGCACCGTCGTGGCGACCTCGACCAGCTTCATGGCCGGTGCCGGGTTGAAGGAGTGCATCCCGACGATGTCGGCCGGCCGCGAGGTCGCCCGCGCCAAGGCCACCACCGGCAGCGAGGACGTGGTGGTCGCCAGGACGGCGCCCGGCCTGCACACCGCGTCGAGCCGGGCGAACAGCCCCTGTTTGACGGCGAGGTTTTCCGCCACCGCCTCGACCACCAGGTCGGCCCCGGCCAGCGCGCCCAGGGAGCCGGCCGGCGTCCCGCTCGGCCGTCGTCAGCCGCCCCTTGGTGACCGAGCGGTCCAAGGAGGAGCCGACCCGCTCCGCGGCCGCCTTCGCCTTCTGCTCGCTGCGGGCCGCCAGCACGACCGGGAACCCCGCCTTGGCGAACACCTCGGCGATACCGCCCGCCATCGTTCCCGACCCCACGACGCCGACCGAGGCGACGGGGCGGCCCGCGGTGCGCGGCGCCGCAGGGTCCGGGGTGAGGCCGTCGGTAACGGTCTCGGCGCTGCCGGGCGCCGCGTAGGTGTAGAAGCCACGGCCCGCCTTGCGGCCGGTCAGCCCGGCGTCGGCCAACTGGCGCAGGACGGGTGCGGGCGCGTGCAGCCGGTTGTTCGACTGCGCGTACAGCGCCTCCAGCACCGTGCGCGCCGTGTCGGGACCGATCAGATCGAGGAGCGCCAGCGGGCCCATCGGCAGACCGCACCCCAGCTTCATGGCGGAGTCGATGCCCTCGCGGGTGGCGTAGCGCGACTCGTACATCGCCGCTGCGCGGTTCAGGTAGCCGAACAGCAGGCCGTCCGCGACGAACCCGGGTCGGTCACCTACCGTGCTGGGGTCTTTGCCCAACTCCTCGGCGAGCGCGGTGACGGCGGCCACGGCCCGGGGCGAGGTCAGCACGGAGGAGACGATCTCCACGAGCTTCATGGCAGGCGCCGGGTTGCCGAAGTGCAGCCCCAGGACCCGTTCGGGGCGGTCGGAGTCGGCTGCCGGCCGCGTGACGGACAGCGCGTCGGTGCCGGTGGCCGGGATGGGTCCCGGGCCGCACGAGCGTGTCCGGCGCGGCGAACACCTGGCACTTGGTGTCGTAGTCCTCGGGCACCACCTCGATGACCAGGTCGGCTCCGGCCGCCGCCTCGATGCCGGTGAAGGTACGCAACCGCGCGCACCTTTCCCGGCGTTCGTCGTCGGTCATCCTGCCGCGCTCGACCGAGTGCGCCGTGGAGGACTCCAGTGCGGAAACGGCCTGCCGCGCGGCTGCTTCGTTCGTGTCGATGCCGATGACCTCCCGCCCGGACCGGGTGAGAATGTCGGCGATGCCGGTACCCGTCGTGCCGAGGCCGACCACGGCGATCGTGCGCAGGGGAGGACGGTCCATCAGGGGACTCCAGAGGGTGTGACACAGGCCCCCGAGGGGGCACGGCTGATGAGGGTGAGGGTTTCGTGCACTACCGGGCGCGCGGGCGTACACACGCGAGGGGCAGGGGAGTTACCGGTCACGCCCCGTTGCGCGGCCCTGTCCCGGGGCCGGGGCGCGAGGCTTCCGTGCGGGCCGTACGCGTGCGGGAGACGTGCAGGGTCCGCTGTCGAACCGACGTCACTCTCGGCGGTTGCGTCACCAGACCGCCTGAGCGGGGGTACCGCTCTGATGAGCACCGTAACTCGTGGGTAATCAGAAAACCAGGGGTAGAAGCACTTCCACGCTGTGGAACTCGGCAAGGGGAACTCAGCATGGGGGAACTCAGCACGTGAGGGGGACGAAGTGGGTGACGCGTTCCGAGCGCTGATCGACCGTGTGCGGCCCGAGGCCGAGCCCGTCGAGTACGCACGCCTGGTCACACTCGCCAGGCAGCGCGGCACGGAGGCGCGCGACCAGCTCGCCGCCGTGCTGGTGGAGACCGAACGGCCGCTGTGGGCCCGCGAGCTCGCCGCCTTCGCGCTGGGCAACGCCGGGGACAAACGGGCCTTCGAGACCCTGGTCTTCATGCTCAACTACCGCGACCCGGTCCGCTGCGCCAGTGCCGCGCAGGCCCTGGAGCGGTTACGCGACCCCCGCACCGCCAAGGCCGCCGCGGCCCTCGCCACCAACGAGCTGCGCACCGCCTACGCGCTCTACCCGGTACGCCTGCTGACCGCGCTGCGGGCACCCGAGTCGGTCCCCACCCTCATCAACGTCCTCCAGCGGCTGCTCATCGGGCCCTTGCACTACTGGCCGATCGCGGAGGCCTGCGTGGTCGGACTGGGCGCGCTCGGCGACAAACGCGCCGTTCCCGTGCTGGACGCTGCCGCCGAGCACCACCGGCTGTCCCCCTCCGCCAAGGCCGCGCTCGCCCGTATCCCGAGCTGACCCGGTGGCGGTGGCGACATCCCGCCATACCCGACAGAGGATGTCGGGTTACCGCGGCAGGCTGGCCGCATGACGACACACGCACACGCCACCGGGCGCCCGGCGAACTGGGCCGCGTTCCACCGGGCTCAGCCGCAGTTCGCCGCGACCGTCGAGGAGAGGTTCCGCGCCTACACCCACCATGTCCTGGCCACCCTGCGCCAGGACGGCTCACCTCGGCTGACGGGGCTGGAGGTCGACTTCCGGGAGGGGGAGATGTGGCTGGGGATGATGCCGAACTCCCGCAAGGCCCTGGATCTGCGGCGCGACAACCGGTTCGCGATGCACGCCAACCCGGGCACGGGATCCGAGATGGACGGGGGAGACGCACGGGTCTCCGGGCGGGCCGTGGAGGTGACGGATCCGGCCGAGGTCGCACGCTGGGCCGCGGGCGCCCCCGAAGGCACGGTGCCCGAGGTCTTCCACCTCTTCCGCGTCGAGGTGGAGGAGGTGGTGCGGGTCACGATCGAGATGCCCGACATCGTCTTCCGTACCTGGCGCCCGGGGCGGCCGGTGCGCACCATCAGGCGGGGCAACGACGACGCCCCGCCCCGCGAGGACGTGGTCCCGCCTCGCGGGGACGGGGCGAGCTGACTGCCGGTGTGCCGCGCCACCGGTGACGGGACCGGCGGGGGCGACGGCTCCGGTCACTGCGCCGGAGCCGGCCCCGCCCGGGGCCGCGGCCCGGCCCGCCCGCTCGTGTGCCGGACGGGGACGGTGGGGCGGGCGGTGCCCTACGACGGGCGGAGCGAGGGCGCCTGCGCGGTGCGGGGCAGCACGGCGAGCGCCTCGACCTCGATCAGCAGTTCGGGCCGGATCAGCCCGGCGACCTGGACGGCGCTGCACGCGGGAAGGCGCTGCGGCGCCAGATACCGGTCACGTGCGGCCCGCAGGGCGGGCATCACCGCCAGGTCCGTCACGAAGAAGGTGAACTTCGCGACGTCCGCGAACGTGGCGCCGGCCTCGTCCAGGCAGCGCGCCATGTTGGCGAACACCTGCTCGGCCTGCGCCGCCGGGTCCCCCTCGCCGACGACCTTCCCGTCCGCGTCGAGCGCCACCTGGCCGGAGACCGCGACGATTCGGCCCTCTCCGTGGACGACGTGGCTGTAGCCGTTGCCGGGGGCGAGGCCCTCCGGGGTGACGATCTGTTCGAGTGCTGACATGGACGCATGCTCTCAGAGCAACGTGAGCTGCGTGCAGCGCGCGTCCTCGTGCGCGCTGCCGTGTGCGCCAGGGTGTTCGTCCTGGTCCGGCCCGCCCGCCGGCGCCGCCGGCTCGATCCGCCGCGCCGCCCCGGAGGTCGAGGGCCCCACTCCGTACTCGGCGGCCAGCTCGTGGACCTGCCGGGTGATGCGCCGCTGGTACCACTTGGGGGCGTAGGCGCCGTTCGCGTACAGCGCCTCGTAGTGCCGCACCAGGTGCGGGTGGTGCTGGTGCAGCCAGCGGAAGTACCACTCGCGGGCGCCGGGGCGCAGATGCAGGGCGAGCGGTGTGACGGAGGTGGCGCCGGCCGCCGCGAGGGCCCGTACGGTCGTGCGCAACTGGGCGGGCGTGTCCCCCAGGAACGGGAGCACCGGAGCCATCAGCACCCCGCACGGGATGCCGTGCTCGGTCAGCCGCCGTATGACGTCCAGCCGTCGCTGCGGGGCGGGAGTGCCCGGCTCGACGGAACGCCACAGGTCCTCGTCCGTGAAGCCGACGGACACCGAGATGCCGACATCCGTGACGGCTGCGGCGGAGCGCAGCAGATCCAGGTCGCGCAGGATGAGCGTGCCCTTGGTGAGGATGGAGAAGGGGTTGGCGTGGTCACGCAGGGCCGTGAGGATGCCGGGCATCAGCCGGTACCGCCCTTCAGCTCTTTGGTAGCAGTCCACGTTCGTGCCCATCGCGATGTGCTGGCCGCGCCAGCGGGGGCTGCTCAGCTCCTTGCGCAGGAGCTCGGGAGCGTTGACCTTGACGACGATCTGGGTGTCGAACCCGGTGCCGGTGTCCAGGTCGAGATAGCTGTGGGTCTTGCGGGCGAAGCAGTAGACGCAGGCGTGCGAGCAGCCGCGGTAGGGGTTCACCGTCCATTCGAACGGCATCCGTGAGGCGCCGGGCACCTTGTTCACCAGGGAGCGGGCTCGCACCTCGTGGAACGTGATGCCCCGGAACTCCGGAGTATCGAACGTCCGGGTGACGGCGGAGGTGCCGAAGAGGGCAGGCGCGGCGGTCCGGCCGTGTTCGTCGGTGTCCCTCAGTTCGTCCCAGCGCATGTGCGGCCTCCTTGGTGTGGTGTCGCGTCCCTCTGGCGGCACTGTCGCTCTCTCGGTCTCCAACAATAGAACAACTGTTCCCATGGATCGTGTCAAGCTGGATTTGGGCGCCCGGGGCCGGGGTGATTGGCTGGCCCCGACGTCCGTAAAGCCCCGCTCGCAGGCGGGGTGACCAGCACAGGAGGAGCCATGGCGCAGGTCGAAGCGGCCACGCAGCGCGAGATCGCGGCCGAGCCCGAGAAGGTGTTCGATGCGCTCGCCGACTACAACGGGACCCGGCCCGAGGTGCTGCCCGAGCAGTACAGCGAGTACGAGGTACGCGAGGGCGGCGACGGCGAGGGCACGGTCGTGCACTGGAAGCTCCAGGCCACGTCCAAGCGCGTCCGTGACTGCCTGCTGGAGGTCAGCGAGCCGGCGGACGGCGAGCTGGTCGAGAAGGACCGCAACTCCTCCATGGTCACCACCTGGCGGGTGACCCCGGGCCGGCAGGAGCAGACCGCCCGCGTGACGGTCACCACGGTCTGGAACGGTGTCGGCGGTATCGGCGGCTTCTTCGAGAAGACGTTCGCCCCCAAGGGGCTGGCGCGGATCCACGACGACCTGCTGGCGCGTCTCGCCGCCAAGCTGGAGTGACCGCCGCCGCCCCGGTGCCGCCCGGGGAACCCGTGTGGGTGGCTCACCGGATCGGGTGGTTCCCGCGCGGGTGACTCGACTCGCGGGCGGTGCCGGGCCGTCGGACAAAACCCCTGTTCGGCGGCTCGAAAGGCGCCTGGGGCAACCGACTTGAGTCCCAACTGTCACACGCCGCGCACCCGAAGCGTGGTTGAACGCTCTTGTCGTGCAATGCGAGAAATACTCCCCCGAAAGCAGCGGCAAGGGGAGTGTGATGGGCGGGACCGGCGGGACCATCCTGCAGGGCAGGGACGACGGACGATCCGCGCCGGGAGGGGGCACGCGGGCGCCGGTGCACGCCCATCTCGGCCCGGCCGCAGTCGAGTTCACCGTAGAGGTGCCCGGCCACCGCGAGGTGCCCGTGGCCGCCGTGCCCGTACGGGCACCTGAGCTGAAGCCGCAGGGGAGCGGGCCCGCCGTCGCGGGCCATCCCGACGCGCAGGTCGCGCAGGCGGCACAAGCCGCGCGGGCAGCACAGGAAGCACGTGCAGGGCAGGCGGCACACCCGGCACCAGACGCTCAGGCCGCCAGGTCCGCCGCGGCGGCGGTGCCCGGCGATGCGACCGCGGGCGGCGCCGCCGCTGTCGCCTACCACGAGGCCGGGGCTCACCCCGCGTCCGCCGACCGCCGCACAGCCGTGGACGTTCACACAACCGCCGTCCTGTCCACGCCGGTCGGTCACGCAACCGCCGCCCGGTCCACTTCCGCGGGCCACCACGACGAGGCCGCGCACGGCGCCCTCTTCGACGACCTGCCGGGCGTCGAACCCCCGGCAACCGTCGGCGGCGGTGCGGCCGCCTACCAGGAAGCGCCGCCTGCGCCGGCTGCGGACGAGGGCGCGGGGCCGGGGGCCTCCCTCAGCCCGAGCCGCCTCAGGCTGGTGTTCGGCGCGCTGATGCTCTCGCTCCTGCTGGCTGCGCTCGAACAGACCATCGTCGCCACGGCGCTCCCCAAGATCGTCGGCGAACTCGACGGCCTGCGCCAGATGTCCTGGGCGGTCACCGCCTACCTTCTGGCAGCCACCATCGGGCTGCCCATCTACGGCAAGCTCGGCGACCTCTTCGGCCGCAAGGGCGTCTTCCTCTTCGCCATCGGTGTCTTCACGGTCGGCTCCGCCCTCGCCGGATGGGCCGGGTCGATGGAGGAGCTGATCGTCTACCGCGCCGTCCAGGGCACCGGCGCCGGCGGCCTCATGATCGGCGTGCAGGCGATCATCGCGGACGTCGTACCGCCCCGCGAACGCGGCCGCTACATGGGAGTGATCGGCGCCGCGTTCGGTCTCGCCTCGGTCGCGGGACCGCTGCTGGGCGGCTGGTTCACCGACGACCTCTCCTGGCGCTGGTGCTTCTGGTTCAACGTCCCGGTGGGCCTGCTGACCCTCGCGGTGACCGCCTTCGCGCTCAAACTGCCGCGGCCCCGTGTCCGGCCCCGACTCGACGTGCTGGGCGCCGTGCTGATGGCGGCCTTCTCCACCTGCCTGGTGCTGCTGACCAGTTGGGGCGGTACGACCTACGAGTGGGGCGACCAGGTCATCCTCGGCCTGGCCGCCGGATCGGTGGTCACCGGCGTCCTCTTCCTCGTCGTCGAACACTACGCACCCGAACCGGTGCTGCCGCTGCGGCTGTTCAAGGACTCCGTCTTCAACGTCACCGGGCTCGTCGGCGCCGCCATCGGCATCGCGCTCTTCGGCGCCGCCAGCTACCTGCCGAGCTTCCTGCAGATGGTCGAGGGCGCCAGCGCCACCTCGTCCGGCCTGCTGATGCTGCCACTGATGTGCGGTGTCGTCGTCTCCTCCACCCTCTCGGGCCAGCTCATCACCCGCACCGGGCACTACAAGATCTTCCCCGTCATCGGCTGCGCCCTCTCCGCCGAGGGCATGTGGCTGCTCTCCAAGCTGGACGAGGACACCTCGCGGGAGGTGTTCGGCATCTGGTCGGCCATCCTGGGGCTCGGCATCGGCTTCGTCCTGCCCGTACTGGTGCTCGCCGTGCAGAACTCCGTGCCGCCGTCCGACATCGGGGTGGCCACCAGCGCCAACAACTACTTCCGGCAGATCGGTGGCAGCGTCGGTGCCGCCCTCTTCGGCACCCTGCTGGCCCACCGCCTCGCGGACGCCCTCGCCCGCGAGCTGCCCGGCGGTGGGGGCGAGCTGCCCGAACCCGACTCCATCACCCCGCAGATCGTCCGCGCCCTGCCGCCGTCCCTGCGAGACGGCTACATCCAGGCGTACGCGGACGCCATGCCGCGGATCTTCCTCTACCTCGTCCCGGTGCTCGTCCTCGGGCTGGCACTGTCCCTCTTCCTCAAGGAGAAACCACTGGTGTCCCAGCACACGTCCGTGCCGCAGGCCCGCCCAGGCGAGACCGGCACAGCCACGGCGGCCGAGGCCGACGGCGCGGCTCCGTACGCCGCCGCGCAGCCCTCCCAGCACACGCACACCCAAGCGTCCCCCGCCCCGTACGCGGCCGGTGTCCCCGTCTGCGGCACGGTGCGGCACCACGACGGGAGCGCCGTGCCACGGGCCGCCCTCACCCTCGTCGACACCGGAGGCCGCCAGATCGGCCGCGGCGCCACGGGCGACGACGGGCGGTACGCCCTGAGCACCCCGGGGGAGGGCTCCTACGTACTGATCGCCGCCGCGGGCGGGCACCAGCCGCGGGCCGTCAGCGTCACCGTCGGCGAACGCCCCGTGGATCTGGACGTGGTGCTCGGCGGCGCGGGTCGGCTGGCGGGCAGCGTGCTGACGGCCGACGGCAACCCCGTCAAGGACGCCACGGTGACGCTGACGAACGTGCGCGGCGAAGTCGTCGCCACCACCCGCAGCGGACGTGAGGGCAGCTACGTCATCACCGAACTCGTGGCGGGCGAGTACACGCTGGCCGCCAGCGCACCCGTCTACCGTCCCGCGGCGCTGCCCGTCTCCGTGCAGGCCTCCCGCGAGACGCGGCAGGACATCGAACTGGCGGGCGGCGCGGTGCTGCGCGGCACCGTACGTGCCAGCGGCGGCCGGCCGGTCGAGGACGCCCGGGTCACCCTGCTGGACGCCGCAGGCAACGTCGTCGACACCGCCACGACCGGGGCCGACGGCATCTTCCGCTTCGTCGACCTGGCCTCGGGCGAGTACACGGTGGTCGCCGCCGGCTATCCGCCGGTCGCCACCGTCCTGCAGATCGCGGCCGGAGGCCGTACGGAGCGGGACGTCCAACTGGGTCACGAGGACTGACCGCTTCGGGGCCGTGCGTGCGGGGCCGGTGCGCGATGTCCGCGCCCCGGCGGCCGATCCTCTCGCGGAGCGGGAACCCGCTCGGGGGCCGGGCAGGGACGTTGTTCCTGCCCGGCTCCTGCGCTGTCGGCACCGTGGAAGCCGCAGGTCAGCCGCGTGCAGCGGCAGGCTCCTCGCCCGGCCGGGTGGAATCGGGTGGACTGGACCAGTGGAGTTATCCACAGGGGTGTCCCGGCCGGGAGCGACCGCGTAACGTTCCGGACATGAAGATCCTCATCAGCGCCGACATGGAGGGCGCCACGGGAGTCACCTGGCCTGCGGACGTACTGCCGGGCACCCCGCAGTGGGAGCGCTGCCGGGCGATGTTCACCTCCGACGTGGACGCGGCCGTCCGTGGCTTCTACGAGGCGGGCGCTGACGAGGTGCTCGTCAACGAGGCGCACTGGACGATGCGCAACCTCCTGCTGGAACAGCTCGACGAGCGCGCCGAGATGCTCACCGGCAGGCACAAGTCCCTCTCCATGGTCGAGGGCGTCCAGCACGGCGACGTCGACGGCGTCGCCTTCATCGGCTACCACACCGGGGCCGGCACCGAGGGCGTGCTCGCCCACACCTTCCTGGCCAACTCCCTCACCGGCGTATGGGCCGACGGCGTCAGGGCGAGCGAGGGGTACCTCAACGCGCTGGTGACGGCCGAGTACGGAGTGCCCGTCGTGCTGGTGACCGGCGACGACCGCACCGTCGAGGACGCGAAGGGCTACGCGCCGGACGCCCACAGCGTCGCCGTCAAGGACTACGTCTCGCGGTACGCCGCCGTGTGCCGGCCGCCCGCCCGCACGGCTGCCGAGATCCGGGAGGCGGCCCGGCGTGCCGCCCCGCTGGCTGTCCGGAGCACCCCGCCCGAGCCGGAACCGCACACGATCGAGATCGAGTTCGACGCGGAGCACCTCGTGGGCGCCGCCACCGTCGTGCCCGGCGTGGCCCCCTCGGGCGAGCGCCGCATCTCCTACACCTCGCCCAGCGCCTACGAAGCGATCAGGTGCTTCAAGGCCGTCACGACCGTCGTCTCCTCGGCAGTGGAGGAACAGTATGGCTGAGCAGGCACGCCCCGAGGCGGACGGCACCGCCGGGCGCCGCCCCGAAAGCGGCGGTCATCTGGACGCGCGGGTCTTCGAGGAAGTGGTGACGGCCACCTCCGAGCTGATCCGGATCGACACCACCAACCGCGGCGGCGGCGAAGGCACCGAACGCCAGGCTGCCGAGTACGTCGCCGCCGGCCTGGCCGACGTAGGGATCGAACCGCGGATCCTGGAGAAGAAGGCCGGACGCACCAACGTCGTCGCACGCATCGAGGGCACCGACCCCTCGGCGGGCGCGCTGCTGCTCCACGGTCACCTCGACGTCGTCCCGGCCGAGCCGGCCGACTGGACGGTCCATCCCTTCTCCGGCGAGGTGAAGGACGGGGTGGTGTGGGGCCGCGGCGCCATCGACATGAAGAACGCCGACGCGATGGCCCTCTCACTGGCCCGGGGCTGGGCCAGGGCGGGCGTGCGGCCCACCCGGGACATCGTGCTGGCCTTCACCGCCGACGAGGAGGACAGCGCGGAGTTCGGCTCCGACTTCCTTGTCGCACAGCATCCGGAGCTGTTCGAGGGCTGCACCGAAGGCATCAGCGAGTCCGGCGCCTTCACCTTCCACGCGGGAAACGGCCTGCGGCTGTACCCGGTGGCGGCGGGGGAGCGGGGGACGGCGTGGCTCAAGCTGACCGCGCACGGCAAGGCCGGGCACGGTTCCAAGGTCAACCGCTCCAACGCCGTCAGCAAGCTGGCCACCGCGATCCACCGCATCGGTGAGCACGAGTGGCCCGTCCGCCTCACGCCCACCGTCCGGGCGGCGCTCGCCCGCCTCGCGGAGCTCCACGGGCTGCGCCCGCCGGGCCCCGACGCGACGGACGACGAGGTGGACGCGCTGCTCGACCGGCTGGGCCCGGCCGCCGCGCTCATCGAACCCACGGTGCGCAACAGCGCCAACCCCACCGTGCTGGAGGCCGGTTACAAGGTCAACGTGATCCCGGGGACGGCCACCGCACGCGTGGACGGGCGCATGCTGCCCGGCGCCGAGGAAGAGTTCCGCAGCACGCTCGACGAGCTCACCGGGCCCGACGTGCGCTGGGAGTTCCAGCACCGGGAGGTCCCGCTGCAGGCGCCGGTGCACTCTTCCCTGTTCGCGGCCATGGGCGAGGCGCTGGAGCACTTCGACCCGGGTGCGCATGCGGTCCCCTTCTGCATGTCGGGTGGTACGGACGCCAAACAGTTCTCCCGGCTCGGCATCGTCGGCTACGGCTTCACCCCGCTCAAGCTGCCCGAGGGCTTCGACTACCAGGCGCTCTTCCACGGGGTGGACGAGCGGGTTCCGGTCGAGGCACTGCACTTCGGCGTCCGGGTCCTCGACCGCGTCCTGCTCGCCGGTACCGCCCCCGGCACTGCTCCCGGGGTCGCACCGTCCCTCTCGAACGCCTCAGCCACCCCGGCCACGACGGACGCCCGGTAAGGAGGCCGACCACCATGACCGTCCAAACGCCCTACGGCAGTTGGCCTTCACCCCTCGATGCGCGGACCGTCGCCGCGCACGACGGGCGCCCGGAGTTCCTCGGCTCCGTCGGCGAGGAGCTGTGGTGGACCGAGCCGCGTCCCGAGGAGGGCGGCCGCCGCGCCCTGATGCGCTGCGCGGCCGACGGACAGCCCCCGGCCGGTGTGCTGCCCGCCCCCTGGAACGTGCGCAACCGCGTCATCGAATACGGCGGACTGCCCTGGGCCGGTGCGCCGCGCCCCGAAGGCGGGCCCTTGATCGTCTTCACCCACTTCGCCGACCAGCGGCTCTACCTCCTGGAACCCGACTCCCCGGAGGCGGAGCCACGCCCGCTGACCCCGCTGTCGGAGGTCACCGAGGCCGGGCTGCGGTGGTGCGACCCCGTCGTCCTGCCGGAGCGGGGCGAAGCATGGTGTGTGCTGGAGGAGTTCACCGGGGAGGGGCCCACCGAGGTGCGGCGGCTGCTTGCTGCGGTACCGCTGGACGGGTCGGCCGCCCGGGACCGCGGCCGGGTGCGCGAACTCACCGGCGACGGCGACCGCTTCGTCACCGGGCCGCGCATGGCTCCTGACGGCCGCCGCGTGGTCTGGCTCGCCTGGGACCACCCGGCCATGCCGTGGGACGGCACCCGAGTGATGACCGCACCCGTCGCGGAGGACGGCACCCTGGGCGCCCCGCGCGTGGTCGCGGGCGGCCCCGAGGAAGCAGTGGCCCAGGCGGAGTTCGCCCCGGACGGCGCACTGCTCATCGCCACCGACGCGAGCGGCTGGTGGAACCTGCAACGGGTCGACGTCGAGGCCGCCGAGGCCGCCGACGCCGCGGAACCGGGCAGGGGGCCGACGGTGCCACGGGTGCCGCTCTGCCCCCGCGAGGAGGAGTTCGCGGGGGCCGCCTGGAAGATCGGCCAGCGCTGGTTCGTCCCGTTGCCGGGCGAGCTGGTCGCCGCGCTGCACGGGCAGGGGTCACAACGGCTCGGCGTGCTCGACCCGGAGACGGGCGCGCTGGTGGACGCGGCCGGACCCTGGACCGAATGGGCGGCCTCCCTCACCGCTGTCGACTCCCGCGTCGTCGGCATCGCCGCCGGCCCGCGCACCTCCTACGAGATCGTGGAGCTGGACACCCGCACCGGGCACACCGTCGTGCTGGCCGCCCGGCACGAGGACCACGTCGACCCCGCCTACTACCCCGAGCCGCAGATCCGCACCTTCCACGGCCCCGGTGGCCGGGACATCCACGCCCACCTCTACCCACCGCACCATCCGGACCGCACCGCGCCCCCCGGGGAGCTGCCGCCCTACGTGATCTGGGTGCACGGCGGCCCCACCAGCCGCTCGCCCCTGGTCCTGGATCTGGAGATCGCCTACTTCACCTCCCGGGGCATCGGCGTCGCCGAGGTCGACTACGGCGGCTCCACCGGGTACGGACGCGAGTACCGCAACCGGCTGCGGCAGCAGTGGGGCGTCGTCGACGTCGAGGACTGCGCCGCCGTCGCCCGCACACTGGCGAGCGAGGGCATCGCCGACCCGGCGCGGCTCGCCATCCGCGGCGGCAGCGCCGGCGGCTGGACCAGCGCCGCCTCCCTCACCTCGCCGCTCGCGGAGGGCGTGTACGCCTGCGGCACCATCTCCTACCCCATCCTCGACCTGACCGGTTGGGCCACGGGCGAGACCCACGACTTCGAGTCCCAGTACCTTCAGTCCCTGGTCGGCCCCCTCGCGGAGGTACCCGGCAGATACCGCGAACGGTCCCCCCTCCACCGCGCCCAGCGGATCACGGCCCCCTTCCTGCTGCTCCAGGGCCTGGACGACGTCATCTGCCCACCCGTCCAGTGCGACCGCTTCCTGCAGCAGGTCAAGGACCAGGGCGTCCCGCACGCCTACCTCTCCTTCGAAGGGGAGGGACACGGCTTCCGCAGAGCCGACACCATCATCCGTGCGGTGGAGGCCGAACTGGCGCTGTACGTCCACGCCTTCGGCCTCGACCGTTCGGACGTGCCGCGCCTGGAGCTGCGCCCGTGAGCGTGCCCCCGCTGCCCGAGGGCGAACCTGCCCCGGAACTGACCGACCCGCACACCCTGCTGGAGGGCTACCTCGACCACTACCGCCGCACGCTGCTCCGCAAGATCGCCCAGCTCTCCGAGGAGGAGCTGCGCGTCAGCCGGCTCCCTTCCGGATGGACACCGCTGGAGCTGGTACGCCACCTCCAGCATGTCGAACAGCGCTGGCTCGTCTGGGGTTTCATGGCCGAGCAGGTGGCCGAGCCCTGGGGCGACCAGGACCCGTCGTCCGGTGCGGACCGGTGGTGTGTGCCGGAGGGGACGGGCACGCGGGAGGTGATCGAGGCGTTCGAGCGGCAGTGTGAGCGTTCCCGCAGGGTGACGGCCGGTGCCGAGCTGGGGCGGCGGGCCGCGGTCGGCGGCAGGTTCGCCACCTTCGAACAGGCGCCCAGCCTCGCCTGGATCCTCTTCCACCTGCTCCAGGAGTACGCGCGCCACGTGGGCCAGCTCGATGTGGTCGTCGAGTTGGCGGGCGGCGGCACGGGGGAGTGACAGCGGCTGCCCCGACGTGACCGCCTTCCGCGCTCACGCAACCCCTGCCACCTGGGCGAGGACGGCGGCCTGGCGCAGGAGCGTGACGCTGTGGGAGAGGTCATCGTCCTCGTCCACCGACCACAGCGCGTACTCGACGTGCCGCGCCACCGACCAGGCGCGGATCCGGTCGACGTCCTCGCCCAGGGCGTCGGCGAGCAGGGCCGTGCGGTGGCGGAGCACGCGGTGCGGAGCGGGGTGGGCGAACGGGTCGTCGATCTGCTCCAGTACAGGCCACGGGTCGAAGGCGGGGTCGCCGGTCATCGGCTTGGCGTCGATGGCGAGCCACGGGTCGCGCCGGGCCGACAGCAGGTTGCCGGGGTTGGCGTCGCCGTGCAGCAGTACCGTGCGGCGGGCGGTGCGGGGGAGGTCGCGGAAGAGGCGGGCGGCGAGGCGGTACAGGCCGGGATCGAGTGCGGCGGGCCACTCCCGGGCGGCCTGACGGTCGGCCAGGTCGGCCCACTCGGCGGTGATGCGGGTCAGCGGTTCGACGCCGGCCCGTGCCGCTTCGGCCGCGTCGGCCGACCAGAGCCTGCGCAGCACGTCGGCGGCGGCGACCAGCCGTTCGTCCGCCGTGAGGTGGTCGGCGCTGCCGAGTTCGGCGCCCGGTTCCACCCGTTCCAGCAGGAGGGCGTAGCGGTCGGCGTCCTGTTCGAGTACGCGGGCGGCGCCGTTGCCGTTCCACAGGGCGAGGGCGGTGCCCTCGGTGCGGGCTTCCGGATGCGGCCAGGTCAGCTTCAGCACGGCAGGACTGCCGTCGGCCCGTTCGGCGGGCGCCACCCAGGAGCAGCTTCCGCCGTGGTAAGGCGCACCCAGGCGCAGTTGCCAGCGACGGCGCATCCGCTCCACCAGGTCGGGCAGCGTGGCCAGCCATGCTTTTCCGCTGTCCGTCGCACCGATGTGGGTGAACAGCGGAAGCGTCGGCGGAAGGAGCGAGGACGCCGCGGTCTCGTCGCGGACCTCGGTGTCGGTGGGTCGGTCGTCGGTCACGGAAGGGCGTCCCGTTCACGTGGTGGCCAGGTGGGGCCCTACCGTACGGTGGTCAGCCGCGCTTGTCCGCGCGGTCTCGGCGCGGCTCGCCCTGGTGGGCGCCGACGGCCGGCGGGCCGGGCACCGGGTTGCCGAAGTAGTCGCGGCCTCCGCCGTCGGGGAGCGGTACGCCCGGGCCGCTGCCGCTCGCCATGGGTGTCCCGGGAGGCGGCGGACGCCAGGAGAGTCAGGGCGGTCCGCGTGCTTGTCGTCGTGCGTGCTCCTCACCGTGGACCGTCTTGGGCAGGCGGGGCCGCCGTCGGGGACCGGGTGCCGACGAGGCCCCGGCCTGGGGGCCGGGCGCGTGCGGGGGTAGGGACTTTCGTGTGTGGGAACGTGGACTCGGCGACCGCGCGTTCACCCCTTCGGGTACGGTCGCGGCATGACGAGTGCCGCAGCCGGTACCAGCGACCCCGCCCGCTTCCCCGTCGTGCGCCTCCTCCGCGTCTCCGAGCGCGCGGCCGAGGCGAGGGCACCCGCGGCCCAGGCCTCGCTCTCGGCGGAGGAGCACGAGCGGGCCGGGAAGTTCGTGCGGCCCGCCGACCGGGACCGTTACCTGGTCGCCCATGTCGGACTGCGCCGGGAACTGGCCGACCTGCTGGACCTCGAACCGGCGGCCGTACGGCTCACCCGTGCCGACTGCCCGGTGTGCGGCGGCCCCCACGGCCGGCCCGCGGTCCCCGGCGACCCGGTGCACTTCTCGCTCTCGCACGCCGGTGACGTGGTCCTGCTGGCGTTCGCCGCTGTGCCCATCGGTGTGGACGTGGAACAGCACCCCTCGGTGAGGTCGGCCACCCAGACGATGGCCGCACTCCACCCCCGCGAATGCGCCGAACTGTCCGAGGTGCCGCCCGCCGCGCTGCCCGCCGCGTTCGCCCGCTGCTGGACGCGGAAGGAGGCCTACCTGAAGGGCACCGGCGCCGGTCTCGGCGAGGACCCGGCCATCACCTACGTCAGCTCCCTGGAGCAGCCCGCCCAGGTGCCCGGATGGCATCTGAGCGACCTGTCCGCACCGGACGGGTACGCCGCCGCGAGCGCGCTGCGGCAGGACGGCACCCCGTAAGGCGCCGGTGCGGGCCTCCCGGGCCCGGCGGCACCGGGCGGTCCGCACCGGCCCGTGCGAGGCGTGCAGAGGATCTGGCGCGTGGCCTGCGGAGCGTGTTCCATGGTCATCGGGGGTCCCGGTCAGGCGGCGGCACCCGTGGACGACGTGTGAAGAAGCGAGGTTGCCGTGGCCACGACCGTACGACGCAGTACCCGCACCCTGCCCGTCGCGCCGCTCGGCCCGGAGAATCCGCTGCCGGCGCTGCTGCCGTTGGACGAGGCGCACACCCTGGAGGAGTCCGAACGCGCGGCTCTGCCCGCGCAGATGGCCCGTCAGGTGGGGTACGCGCCGCTGCGTTCCGTCCTGCCGACGCGGGTGCTCGACGGCTACGGACGGCAGCGCACAAAGGCACCGCTGGCCGCCCTGGTGCTGGAGAACGACCGGCTGCGCGTCACCGTCCTGCCCGGACTCGGCGGGCGCGTGGCCTCGCTCTTCCACAAACCGACCGGGCGCGAACTCCTGTACGCCAACCCCGTCTTCCAGCCCGCCGACTTCGCCCTCAACGGCGCCTGGTTCTCCGGCGGCATCGAGTGGAACATCGGTGCGACCGGGCACACGACGCTCTCCTGCGCGCCGCTGCACGCGGCGCGCGTGCCTGCCCCCGGCGGTGACGGCGCGATGGTGCGGCTGTGGGAGTGGGAGCGGCTGCGGGACACCCCCTTCCAGGTGGACCTGTGGCTGCCCGACGAGTCCGACTTCCTGTATGTCGGTGCCCGCATCCGCAATCCGCACGACCGCACCGTGCCGGTCTACTGGTGGTCGAACATCGCCGTGCCCGAGGACGAGCGGACCCGCGTCCTCGCCCCCGCGGAGGAGACCTGGTACTTCGCCTACGAGCGGCGGCTGCGCCGCATCCCCGTCCCCGAGTGGCAGGGCGCCGACCTGAGCTACCCGCTCAACAGCCGGTTCCCCGCCGACTACTTCCACGAGGTGCCCGACGGCGCCCGCAAATGGATCGCCTCGCTCGACGAGAAGGGGCAGGGCCTCGTCCAGACCTCGACGGATCTGCTGCGCGGCCGCAAGCTGTTCGTATGGGGCTCCGGCACGGGCGGCAGGCGCTGGCAGCAGTGGCTGACCGAGCCGGGCACACCCGGGTACGCCGAGATCCAGGCGGGTCTCGCCCGCACCCAGCTCGAACACGTCCCGCTGGAGGCGGGTGGGGAGTTCGCCTGGCTGGAGGCGTACGGCCCCCTGGCGGCGGACCCCGCGGCGGTGCACGGCGCCGACTGGGCGACAGCCTGTGCCCACACGGAGCAACGGCTTCAGGCCGCGCTGCCCCGCGTCACGGTGGAGGCGGCCTACGACGCCTGGCGACCGTACGCCGATGCCGAGCCGGAGGGGGAGCCGCTGGCGGCGGGTTCCGGCTGGGGCGCGCTGGAGGTGGAGCGCGGAGCATTCACCCTGCCGGGTACGCCGTTCCCGGCCTCGACGCTCGGTGCCGACCAGCAGCCCTGGGTCGAGCTGTTGCGTACGGGGTCGCTGGTGTGCGGCCCGGCGGACGCGCCTCCGGGGCCCACGCTGGTCGCGGCGGGGTGGCGGGAGATGCTGGAGGCCGCGCACGCCGACGACCCGGCAACCCGGCAGGAGCTGGACTACCACCTGGGTGTCGCCCAGTGGCACGCCGGGGACCGCTCGCAGGCGGTACGCAGTTGGGAGCGGTCCCTGGGGCGGTCCGAGCGGCCGGGGGCGCGCTGGCCCGCGCTGCGCTGCCTGGCCGTCGCCGACCAGCAGGACGGCCACCCCGCCCGCGCCGCCGAACGCTACCTCGACGCGGTCTCGGACGCCCGCGCCCGGCTCGACGGCGGGCAGGAGGCCGCCGCCGCGGCGCTGGGGGCGCTGGCCCGGGAAGCGGTCGAGGCACTGCTGGCCGCCGGCCGCCCGGACGACGCCGCGGCCGTGCTGGAGGGGCTTACGGCTTGGGCGCGGCAGCGGGGCCGGTTCCGGCTGCTGGCCGCCCGCGTGCTGCTGGCCCAGGGCGACACGGCCGGGGCCCGCGCCGTGTTCGACGGCGGCTTCGAGGTCGAGGACCTGCGGGAGGGCGAGGAGGTACTGAGCGAGACGTGGGCGGCGTTGACGGACGAACCGCTGCCGGACCGCTACGACTTCCGCATGCGCCCGTAGGACGCCCGCGGGCCGACGGCCCTGGGGGCGCAGGCGCCCGCAGAGAGTGCACGCCTTTGGTGCCCGCTACCCCTCGGTCTTCCTGTCGACGTACTCGAAGACACTGCCGTCGGGGTGACGGGCCACCAGACTGCGGCCGATCTGAGTGGATTTCGGCCCGGTGATGATCTGCGCGCCCACGGTGTGCAGGTCGGCGAGCGCTTCGTCGACGTCCGTCACCGCGAGGGTGGCGCTGATCTTGGCGAGCACCTCCAGGTGTTCCTGGTCCCCGCTCATCAGGAAGAACGGTCCGACGGCCGCGACCTCCACCGGGCCGTTGCTGAAGCGCATCGCCTCCGCGCTCGCCAGCCGTTCGTACACCGGTACGGCGGCATCCAGATCGTCGACGCAGATACGCAGCGAGGCCCCGAGAATATCCATGGCCCCACCCTAGGCGGCCACCGCGTCGAACCGCATGGCCGGGGACGGGAGTTGCCGCGGCCCCAGCGTCCTGGCCCGGGGTGGGGTCTCAGGGACGGCAGAGGATCTCACCGTGCAGGACGGCGAACCAGCCGTCCTCCTGCGCACCCCACTCCCGCCACGCCTCGGCGATCCGCTGCAACTCCTCGTGGGTGGCCAGCCCGCCCTCGACCGCGATGCGGGCGTAGCTGGAATCCACCGTGCGGTCCGCCCACAGGCCGCTCCACCAGGCGCGCTCCTCGGGCGAGTGGAAGCACCACGTGCTGGTGGTGACCGTGACGTCGGTGAAGCCCGCCTGCCGTGCCCATGCGTGCATGCGGCGCCCCGCGTCCGGTTCGCCGCCGTTGGTGCGGGCCACACGGCGGTAGAGATCCAGCCACTCGTCCATACTGGCCACTTCGGGGTACCAGAACATGCCGCCGTAGTCCGCGTCCCTGGCGGCCACCATTCCGCCGGGTGCGCACACCCGGCGCATCTCCCGCAGGGCACCGACGGGGTCGCCCACGTGCTGGAGGGTCTGGTGGGCGTGGACGACGTCGAAGGAGCCCTCCGGGAACCGGAGCGCGTGCACGTCGCCGGTGGTGAACTCGGCGTTGTGCAGGCCGCGTTCCGCCGCCGTCTCGCGCGCCTGGGCCAGCACGCCCTCGGCGGCGTCCAGTCCGGTGACCGACCCCTGCGGCACCAGCGCCGCGAGGTCGGCCGTGATCGTGCCGGGGCCGCAGCCGATGTCCAGGACGCGGTGGTCGGGGCGCAGCTCGCCGAGCAGGTAGGCGGCCGAGTTGTCGGCGGTGCGCCAGCGGTGCGAGCGCAGAACGGACTCGTGGTGGCCGTGGGTGTACACGGCGGTCTCGTGTGCCATGCACGCAGCCAATCAGTCGTCTTGCGATACGAACAATATAGTTTCGAAATGTGGACAGTTCACCGATGGCCCCTACGGTCGCCCCCGATGTCCTCCTTCCCGTATCACCATCACCGACAGCGGAGTTGGGCGGTTCGGGCGCCCACCGGAGGGCGGTGTTTGGCTCCGAAGGTGCCGGGCACCCGGGAGTCCGTGCTTCGGAAAGAAGGCACTTCCGCGGGATCGACGCGCGCACCACGTCCGCTCCGTCGCCCCGTCGGTGCCTTCGCTCCCGCGGTGTCCGTTCGCCGACATGACCGCTACGGGAGCACAGCGATGACCGTCCGCACGAAACGCGCGAAGCGCCCGCACCACGACGCCCCCGACACCGCCGCCGACTTCCGGCGCATCGCTGAGCTGCCCGACGGCCCCGAGAAGGACGCGGTACGCCAACGGGTGGTGCAGGCCTGGATGCCGATGGCCGAACGGCTGGCCCGGCACTTCCGCAACCGGGGCGAGGCGCTGGAGGACCTCGAACAGGTCGCGGCACTGGGTTTGGTCAAAGCTGTCGCGCGCTACGACGTCTCGCGGGGCTGCGCCTTCGAGAGTTTCGCCGTGCCGACCATCGTCGGCGAGGTCAAGCGGCACTTCCGCGACCACATGTGGGGGCTGCACGTGCCCCGGCGGATCCAGGAGCTGCGCAACCGGGTGCGCGTCGGCCGCCGCGAACTCAGCCACCACCTCGACGACCGCAGCCCCTCCGTGCGCCGTATCGCCGAACACACCGGGCTCAGCGAGGAGGACGTGCTGCTGGGCATGGAGGCGCTGGACAGCTACAGCACCCTGTCCCTGGACGCACAACTGCCCGGCGCGGACGACGGGTACGCGCTCGT
This sequence comes from Streptomyces sp. CNT360, assembly GCF_000424785.1. NCBI lineage: Bacteria > Bacillati > Actinomycetota > Actinomycetes > Kitasatosporales > Streptomycetaceae > Streptomyces > Streptomyces sp. CNT360. The sequence continues at coordinate 227,995 of NZ_AUKO01000012.1, forward strand.
CGACACGCTCGGCGACTCCGAGCCGGGCTTCGACCAGGTGGTCTACCGCGAGGCGGTCAAGCCGCGGCTGCGGCGGCTGCCCGAGCGCGAGCGGCGCATCCTGTACCTGCGCTTCTTCTGCGACATGACCCAGAGCCGGATCGCCGAGCAGCTCGGCATCTCGCAGATGCACGTCTCGCGGCTCATCAGCCGGACCTGTGCCCGCATCCACCACGAGGTCGAGGCCGACCGGCGCCGCGAGCGCGAGGTCTCCGGCACACAGGTCTCGGGCACACAGTTCTCGGGCACACAGTTCTCGGGCACATGGGCCTCCGCCGGTGAGGCCCGACGCCGAACCGCTGCGGGTCATGCCGCTCGGCGTACGGCGGCGCGTCAGGACGAGGGGCGGCGCCGCACCCGCCGTCGGCAGGCGGCGAGGACGGGCGGCCGTGCCCGGCGCCGTAGTGCGATGTCCGCCGACCGCGGCGCCTGAGCAACCGCGCCCCCCTGACGCCTGCTCGGGCGAGGACAGCTCACCTCGACGCCGCGCGGGCGTCCGCGCGCAGCCGTGTCGCCGATGCCGGTGTCACAGCCGTCTGCGAAGGTGTACACAAGACGGTTGTCTGATCTACAGGTAGGCGGGACATATGCGGCGCGCGGACCGGGGGACCCAGGAGAGTTCGCCCCCGCACGCCGCTGCTGACGTTCTGACCGCGCTGCGGGACGCCGCGTGCGGGTACTGGCGGCGGCGGGGGCTGCCCACGGAACCCGCCCAGACGGCCGTCGCGCCCGGCGCCGAGGTGCTGCTGCTCGCCGTGCTGGCGGGGCTGGACGAGGAGCGGCAGCAGTCCGGCGGCGTCGGCAGCGTGCTGCTCCCGCACCCGTGTGCGTCCTGGTACGCGCCCCAGGCGCACCTGCTGGGGCGGACGGTGCACACGGTGCCGGTGCCCGCCGAGTGCGGGGGTATGCCCGACCCCTTCGCGCTGCTGGAGACGGTCCGCAGAGCACGGGCGGCGGGGGAGGAGCCGCGAGCGCTGGTGCTCTCCGTCGCCGACGACGTCACGGGGACGGCCGCGCCGCCCGAACTGCTGCACGAGGTGTGCGAGGCGGCCGTCGCCGAAGGCCTGCTCCTCGTCAGCGACGAGACGTGGCGGGACACCTCGCACGAGCCGCACGAGACCGTGCTGGTTAGCCCGGCCGAGATGCTCGCCGAGGCGGGGCGTCCCGAACACGCGGTGGTCCTCGCCGGGCTCGGGCCCACGATGCTGCCGCCGGGGGCGCAGGCAGGGGTCGCGCGGTTCGCCGGGACAAAGCAGGGGCGGTTGCTGCGCGCCCGTGCGTCCGAGAGGCTGACGGCGCTCGGCTGCGGCGGGCCCTCGGAGCCCGTGGCCAGGGTGGCCGCCGAGGCGCTGGCCGAACCCGGGGACCTGCGGGCCCGGCGCACCGCCGAGTCCCGGCTGCACGGCAGGCTGGCCCGCCTGCTGCACGCGGCGGTCTCCGACGCCGGAGCCGTGTGCCGCCCGCCACGCCTCGGGCGGCACCTCTACGCGGACCTGGACCGCTTCAGGCCCCTGCTCGCCGCCCGAGGCATCACGGACGCACCCCGGCTGGAGGCCGAACTGGTGCGCCGCCTCGGCCCCTACGCGGTGGGCGGGCACCGCTTCGGCGACGACCCACGGGAGTTGCGGGTGCAACTGTCGACGGAGGTGCTCACCGGCGGACGGCCGCGGGACCCCGCTGAGCCGGTGCGCGGGGAATCGCCGGACGTGGCCGAGGCGTTGGCACAGGTGCAGTCGGTGCTGGCCGACCTCACGGATGGGAGCTCTCACTAGATGACCGATCGGACCGGGCAGAGATCCGAGCCCTCCTCCACCGCTTCGTCCCCGCCGGAGGGGGGCTCCGCGCAGGAGAGGCCCACCCCCGCGGACGGCACCCCGCCGCCCGACGGCCCTGCCTCTTCCGGCGTCACCCCCACCTCCTCCGGCGAAGGCCGACCCGCCGAGGGCGCGTCCCCCGAGGACATGCCTCCCGAGGGCGCCGCCGACGGCACCCCGCTCGGCGGCGGCCCCGCACCGGATGCGGCTCCGCACGCGCACGGGGCACAGCCGGGGAGGCCGGTGCCCGCCTGCGGTGCCGGCCACGGCGGTGCGTCCGGGCCGACCGACGTGCTGCTCCAGCCCCCGCCACCCGCGCTGTCCCCGCCCCGCCCCGTGGGAGCGCGCCGCATGTGGCCGCGCTCCTTCGTCGACCGGCTCACCTCACCCCTGCCGGGGGTCCGGGCACTGGCGCGGATGGCCCGCGAGGGCGCGATGCGGCCGGTCTCCGCCGCGCTGGCCGAGGAGATCCCCAGGCTGCCGTTCGCACCGGGCCCGATGCCCGATCCGGGTCCGGACACCGTCGCCGTCACCTGGGCCGGGCACGCGAGCTGGGTGGTGCGGATCGGCGGTTTGACGGTATTGACCGACCCCGTCTGGTCCCGCAAGATCCTCGGCACCCCCGCCCGCGTCACGCCGGTCGGCGTCGCCTGGCGGAACCTGCCGGCGGTGGACGCGGTCGTGATCTCGCACAACCACTACGACCACCTCGACGCGCCCACCCTGCGCAGGCTGCCGCGTGACACCCCGCTCTTCGTACCCGCCGGGCTGGGCGGCTGGTGCCGCAAGCGCGGCTTCACCACGGTCACGGAGCTGGACTGGTGGGAGGGCGCCGAACTGCCCACCCCGGACGGTGCGCGGGTACGGTTCGACTTCGTACCGGCGCACCACTGGTCGAAGCGGTCCCTCACCGACACCTGCCGGTCCCTGTGGGGCGGCTGGGTGCTGACGGACCGGCACAAGCAGCGGGTGTACTTCGCGGGAGACACGGGGTACGGGCACTGGTTCGGCGAGATCGGCCGCCGCTACCCGGGCATCGACCTGGCGATCCTGCCCATCGGGGCCTACGACCCGCGCTGGATGCTGCGTCCCGTCCACACGGACCCGGAGGAAGCGGTGCTCGCCTGCCAGGACGTGGGGGCGCCCCGCATGGCGCCGATGCACTGGTCCACGTTCCTGCTCTCGGGCGAGCCGCCCTTGGAGCCGTTGATCCGGGTGCGGGCCGCCTGGCACAAGGCGGGGCTGCCTCGGGAGGACCTGTGGGACCTTCCGGTGGGCGCGTCCCGCCTCCTGGAGCCGGCGCACCCCTGACACGGGCCCGGCCGGGCAGGCCGTGCGCGGCGGATGTCACTCCGAGGTGCGGGGCCGCCGCGGTCGCCGCACCCGGCGCCACAGGGAGGGCGCGGCGCTGATCACCACCGTCAGCGCCACGGCCGCCAGCACGCCCTCCCAGGGGCGGGGGAAGAGCGAGCCGCCCACCACGCCGATGACCTGGTAGGCGGCCGACCAGGCCAGGCACGCCAACACGTCGCCGCGGGCGAACTCCCGTATCCGCATCCGTGCCAGCAGGCAGGCCAGCATCACCGGGATGCGGCCCGCGGGCACCAGCCGGGAGACGACCAGTACCGCGATCTCGTGCTCGCGGAGTTTCTCGTCGGCCTGCGCCAGCCGCTCGGGCGCCGCCCGCTCGCGCAGCGCGGACAGCCATTTGGAGCCGTTCTTGGAGCCGACACCGCGTCTGCCCAGCCAGTAGAGGGCCATGTCGCCCAGGAACGCGGCGAGGGAGGCGATGCCGAAGACGGCCAGCAGGGCGAGCGCGGGCAGGCTCTGGTGGAGGGCCACCACCGCCGCCCCGCTGACCAGGGCCCCGGTCGGTACCACGGGCACCAGGGAGCCCAGCACGATCAGCAGGAACAGGGAGGGGTAGCCCAGCGCCTGCTGGGTGGCTTCCGGGGGCCGTGCGACCGTGTCGGAGAGGGTCTCGACGACCGTGGACAGACCGCTCACCCCGGCGGCCAGCCCGGTGACCGGCCCGTCCAGGAGGGCCCCGTTCACCGGTCCGCCTCCAGCCGTACGCTCTCGCCGTGCTCCAACAGGTGCACCGTGACCTCGGGTGCGGGACCGGCCGCCAGCCGCTGGAACTCGTAGCCCGGGGAGTGGAACTCGTGCGGCCGGACCGCGTCCATGCCGACCGGCCAGTAGGTGCCGAAGTGCACCGGCACCGCGCTGCGCGGCTGGAGCGCGGCCAGCGCCTCGGCCGCCCGCCCCGCGTCGAGGTGGTCCTTGCCCAGGAACGGGCCCCAGCCGCCCACCGGCAGCAGCGCCGTGTCCACCGCGCCGACGGCCTCGGCCATGCCGTCGAACAGCCCGGTGTCCCCGGCGAAGTAGGTGCGCTCCTCGCCCTCGATCACGTACCCCAGCGCGGGGGAGGCGTGCCGTCCCATCGGCAGCCGCCGTCCGTCGTGGGCGGCGGGCACGGCACGTACGGTCACCTCGCCGGCGCGCACGGTCTCGCCCGGCGTCACCTCGGCCAGCTCCAGCAGCCGTCCGAGCCGGCGCAGCCCGGGCACGGCCCGCGAGGCGCCCCGCGGCAGCACGACACGCGTCCCCGGCTCCAGCCTGGCGAGGGAGCCCAGGTTCAGGTGGTCGGCGTGCAGATGGGAGATCAGCACCAGGTCGGCGCGGGCGGCCTCGGGCGGCGGCAACGCGCCGCGCCTGCGGCGCAGGTGGGCGAGGCGGCGCACCAGCAGCGGGTCCGTCAGCACCGTGACGCCCGAGTCCCGGACGGTGGCCGTGGCGTGCCCCCACCAGGTGACCTCGACCGGCACGTGCGTTCCTCCTTCGGACTGGCTGGCCCGCCGGCGCTTGTCCGCCGGCTGTGCGGGCACTCTCGCGGTGTCGGCGCGCGGGTGTCCGGTATCCCCGAGCCTAAGCGTGCGGGGCCACGCGCCGACGGCGGCCTCCGCCGTGCAGCGCCGTCCGGCCGCCCGGAGGGACTGTGCAAAAGTGGAGGATGCTCTCACAGGGGAGGCAGCAGAAGTTCCCGCCACAGGGACGGAAGCGCTGCCCGGCAGGAGCACAGGGGAGACAGGGGCGAAGGCCCCTGCGGACGAGCGGAAGGTGACCTGGAGGACGTGCGCGCGTTCCGGATTCCGTGGCGCAGGCTGGGCGCGGCCGCGCTGCGCGTCGGTGCTGTCTGGATGGTCAGCACCCTCACGATGCTCGTCCTGGCCGGTGTGCTGCCCGACTTCCGGCTCCAGTCGGCCAGCGGCGACAGCGCCACCGTGATCGGTATCACGGCCGCCGCGGGTGCCGGCGCCTTCGGTCTGCTCAGCGCCCTGGTGTGGCCGCTGCTGGTCCGTGCCTTCCTGCTGGTGCCTGCGCTGGTCCTCGGGCTGCTCGTCTTCTTCCTGAACGGTTCGCTGCTGTGGCTGGCGCTCTCCCTCGTCCCGTACGGCAGCGGCAGCACGGACCCCTCGATGGCGGTGGTCGTCGCGGCGGTCATGTCGGCGGCGTCCTCCGCGACCAACGCATTGCTCGCCGTACGGGACGACCGCGCCTACCGTCGCAGGCTGGCCCGGATAGCCGTGCGCAGGCGCCGCAGGGAGGGCCGCAGCGAGCTGCCCGCCACCCCCGGCACGGTCTTCCTCCAGCTCGACGGTCTCGGGTACCAGGTCCTCAAGGAGGCCGTGAGCGCTCCGGACGGCGGCGAGCCGCTCATGCCCTCCGTCGCCGCCATGTCCGCGCACTCCCACCGGCTCACCCGCTGGCGCACCGACTGGTCCAGCCAGACCGGCGCCAGCCAGCTCGGCATCCTGCACGGCAGCAACGAGGACGTGCCCGCCTTCCGCTGGTACGAGAAGGAGACCGGCGAGGTCGTCGTCAGCAACCGCCCCACCAGCGCCGCCGCTCTCCAGCGCCGCGCGGTGGAACGTACCGGCGACAAGGGGCTGCTCGCCCAGGACGGTGCCAGCCGGGGCAACCTGTTCACCGGCGGGGCCCGGCAGGTGGCGCTGGTGCTCTCGGTCGCCGCCCGCCGGGGCCGGGACACCCGGTCACGCGCCGGGTACTTCGCCTACTTCTCCGACCCGGCCAACGCCACCCGCACCGCGGTCTCGTTCGTCGCGGAGGTGGTGCGTGAGGCGGTCCAGTCGACGCGCGCGCTGCTGCGCCGCGAGCGGCCCCGGGTGGGGCGTGGCGGTCTGTACCCGTTCGTCCGCGCGTTCGCCACCGTCGTCGAGCGCGACGTGGTGGTGGCCGCCGTGCTCGGCGACATGCTCAGCGGCCGCACCGCCGTCTACGCCGACCTGGTCGGCTACGACGAGGTGGCGCACCACTCCGGGCCCCGGGGCCGGGACACCCGCCAGGTGCTGCGCCGCCTCGACCGCTCCGTGCAGTTGATCGCCAAGGTCGCCGCGCGGTCCCCGCGCCCCTACCGTCTGGTGCTGCTCTCGGACCACGGCCAGAGCGCGGGCGAGACGTTCGAGGAGGCCTACGGGCTGACCCTGGAGGACCTCGTGCGGGCGGGCAGCGGGCTGCGGGTGCCGCGCCGCGCCGGCCGGACGGCCAGCGGTTCGGAGGCCCGTGCGGCGGCCCGCGCCGCGCTGCGGCGGCCGGAGGAGTGCGGCCAGGAGGTGCCGCGCACTCCCGACCGGGAGCGCGGCCCGGTGGTCCTCGCCTCCGGGAACCTCGGCCTGATCTCCTTCCCCGAGATCCCCGGGCGCGTCACGCGCGAGCGGATCGAGGAGCTGCGGCCCGCGCTGCTGCCGACGCTGACCGAGCACCAGGGGATCGGGTTCGTGCTCGTGGAGAGCGAGGAGCACGGCCCGGTGGTGCTGGGGGCCGGCGGCTGCGAGCACCGGCTGGCGACCGGCGAGATCGTCGGTCCGCACGATCCGCTGGCCCCGTTCGGCCCGGGCGCGGCCGAGGCGGTGCGGCGGACGGCGGGTTTCGCGCACGTGCCCGACATCGTGGTCAACTCCGCGTTCGACCCCGCCACGGGGACCGTGCACGCCTTCGAGGAGCAGGTCGGCTCCCACGGGGGGCTGGGCGGCGAGCAGAGTCACGCCTTCCTGCTCTCCCCTCTGGAGCTGTCCGAGCCGGTGGCGCCCGGGGAGGAACTGGTCGGCGCCGAGGCGGTGCACCGGGTGCTGCGGCGCTGGCTGGCCGAGTCCGCCGACCCCGGTCTGTTTCCGGGCGCCGGGCGGCTGCCCGCCCCGGCAGCCCCCGCCCCCGTCCCGGCGTCCCTGTCCTCGGCGTCCCCGGCGTCCCCGGCGTCCCCGGCGTCCCCGGCGTCCCCGGCCTCGGCCTCGCCCACGTCCGCCCCTGAGTCGGCCTCCGCTTCCGACGGTCCGGAGCCGCTCCCGGTCCCGGGCGGCTGAGGCTCGGCTCCGGGTCGCGGCTCCACCGCCGGGCCGCCTCAGCGCCGGGCGCGGATCGGGGCGCCCACGTCACGGAGGTGACCGAGGGCTTCGCCCCAGGAGGCGAGCAGCCCCGTCTCGTGGTACGGGATGCCCAACTCGGCGCAGTAGGCGCGCACCAGGGGCCGTGCCTTGCGCAGGTGCGGGGTCGGCATGCTGGGGAAGAGGTGGTGCTCGATCTGGTAGTTGAGCCCGCCCAGCGCGATGTCGGTCAGCAGCCCGCCCCGCACGTTGCGGGAGGTCAGCACCTGGCGGCGCAGGAAGTCGGGGCGCTCGTCCCCCTTGAGGGTCGGCATACCCTTGTGGTTGGGGGCGAAGATGCTGCCGAGGTAGACGCCGAAGACCGCGTGGTGCACGAAGAGCACCGTGAGGGCCCACCCGACAGGCAGCGCCCAGAAGAGTGCGCCGAGGTAGCCGGCGAGGTGGACCAGGAGCAGCCCGCCCTCCAGCCACCGGCGCTTCATGTGCGGCTGGCGCAGCGCCCGGACGCTGGAGACGTGCAGGTTGAAGCCTTCGAGGGTGAGCAGCGGGAAGAACAGTGCCGCCTGGTGCCGGCCGATGAACCGGGGCAGCCCGCGCGCTTCGGCGGCCTGCTCCTGTGACCACACGAGGATGTCGGGCGCCACGTCCGGGTCGAGGTCCTCGTGGTTGGGGTTGGCGTGGTGGCGGGTGTGCTTGTTCATCCACCAGCCGTACGACATGCCGATGCACAGGTTGCCCACGGCGCGGCCGAAGGCCTCGCTGGCGCGGCGGCCGCGGAAGACCTGGCGGTGTGCCAGGTCGTGGGCGACGAGCGCCAGCTGTCCGTAGACCACGCCCAGGTAGGCGGCCACCGCGAGCTGCCACCACGAGGCCCCCACCGTGAAGAGGGCCACCCAGCCCGCGGCGAAAGCCAGGGCGACGAGGGTGAGGCGTACGGCGTAGTAGCGCGGCCTGCGGGCCATCAGTCCCGCCGCCGAGATCCGGTCGGCGAGCCGGGAGAAGTCGCTGCCCGCCCGTTCGCCTCGGCCGTTCCGTCCGGTGCGGGGCGAGGGCACGTCGATCGCTGTCGTCATGCCTACGAGCCTTCCGGCCGCCGCCGGGCGCGGACAGCCGCGCAGCACGCCTGTGGGGGCGGGGGTCTGGCCTCCCCGGTGGGTGTAGCCAGCTACACCCGCTCTCCGGGACATCCCCCAGGCGGCAACTCCGGGGGTTCCCGTAGGGGAGGGTCAGTAGTCCTGGTCGGAGTCGGTCAGGCCGCCGGTGTCGCTGTGCATGCGCTGGAGGTGGAGCTGTCGGGCGAGCCGGATCGCGGGCCGGATCATCAGCTCCACGCTGCCGAGGACGAAGCACCAGGTGCCGGTCCGGGTCCACGCGGGAGAGAAGAACATGATGCTGCCGATCAGGAACCAGAGGGCGATCAGCGCGTCGTTGACGATTCCGGCCGCCTCGTAGCGCTGTCGGACGACGAGTTCCTCGCGTCCGACGTGCAGGGTGAGGCTGCCGGGGTGGCGGTGGGGCGCACTCTCCTGCGGGGACTCGTGCGGGTTCTCGTCCGGATTCTCGGGCACGGCACCGACGCTAGTGGAGCTGTGCGGTCACGGCGCGGTACGACGGGCCGGGGCGGCGCGGCCCGAGGGACTGCGGCGGTCCGGAGCCGTGTGGCGCGTCGGGTGGCCCGTCTCTTTGCCGGGCCGGTGCCCGAGCGCCTGCTGCTCGGAGAGCGCCTTGGCGGTGGCCGGGTCGGCAGGCAGGAACGTCTCCACGGCCAGCTCGGAGACGGTGACGTCCAACGGGGTGTTGAACGTGGCGACGGTGGAGAGGAACGCGAGGGTACGGCCCCCGCGGTCGATGACCAGGGGCAGCGCGAAGCGGGGTGCGGCCCCCTGGTCCTGCGGTGCTTCCCCCTCGCTGCCGGACGCGGATCGGCTTCCGGAACCGGCGCCGCGGTCGGCTGCGGCAGCCGTGCCGTCGCCGGCGAGCGGATAGGCCGCCACCTCGTCGTGCAGCGCGCGCAGTGCGGGTGAACGGTGCAGTGCCAGCTGCCGGCCCATCTGGTGCAGCAGATGGCCGCGCCACTCGGGAAGGTTGCGGATGCGCGGCGCCAGGCCCTGCGGGTGCAGGGTGATCCGCATGGCGTTCAGCGGGGCCTCCAGCAGGTGTGCGGCGACGCCGTCCAGGAGCGCGGTGATGCCCCGGTTGGCGGCCACCACCGTGTAGAGGCCGTCCATCACCAGCGCCGGGTAGGGCTCGTAGGCGGCGACCATCTGCTCCAGGGCGGCCCGCACCTGGCCGAGCGACGGGTCGTCCAGCGGCGTCGCGGGAAACGCGGGCGCGAAGCCCGCGGAGAGCAACAGGGTGTTGCGTTCGCGTACGGGCACGTCCAAGGTGGCCGCCAGTTTCAGCACCATCTCCCGGCTGGGGGCGGTGCGGCCGGTCTCGATGAAGCTGATGTGGCGGGCCGAGGAGTCGGCACGCAGCGCCAGTTCGAGCTGGCTGAGGCCGGCGCGCTCGCGCCAGTCCCGCAGCAGCACGCCGATCGCGGGCGCTTCCGTCGGAGCGGTCATGGGACCAGACGGTAACCGATGGCGCGTGGCAGGCTGGGCGCGAGAACCCTCGTCGTCGAACGGAAGGAAGGCCCCATGGCGCCGCAGCCGCTGACTCCCGAGGAGACCGAGCAGGCACTGGCCGGTCTTCCGCACTGGACGACCGACGGCGACAGCCTCTCCCGTTCCTACTCGCTGTCCGGGCACCTCCCGGCCGCGGCCATGGCCGTGCACGTCGCTGCGATCCAGGAGGAACTCGACCACCACTCCGAGCTGACGCTCGGCTACAACTCGCTGTCCGTCACGGTCAGCACCCACAGCGTCGGCGGCAGGATCACCGAGCTCGACGTGGCGCTCGCCCGGCGCATCGAACAGATCGCACCGGGCCACGGCGCGAGCTGACGCCCGGTCCGCCACGGTACGAGCTGCCCACGCGTGGCCCGGCGCCCGAGGAGGGACCGGGCCACGCGTAGCGGCGGGGACTGCGGCCGGGGTCAGCCCTGCCAGTTCATGGTGTCCGGGTCGGGGCCGATCCGGGTGTCGGTGTTCAAGGCGGCGACCTGGGCCATGTCCTCGCCGGTCAGCTCGAAGTCGAACAGGTCGATGTTCTCCCGTACGCGGGAGGGGGTGACCGACTTCGGGATCACCACGTTGCCGAGCTGGAGGTGCCAGCGCAGCACCACCTGGGCGACCGTCTTGCCGTGCTTGCTCGCGATGCCGGCCAGCGTCGGGTCGTCGAGCAGGTCACCGCCCTGGCCGAGCGGGGACCAGGCCTCGGTGGCGATGCCGTGGTCGGCGTGGTAGGCGCGGGGCACCGACTGCTGGAGCCGGGGGTGCAGCTCGATCTGGTTGACGGCCGGAACCGTGCCGCCCAGCTCGATCAGCTTGTTCAGGTGCGCGGGCTGGAAGTTCGAGACGCCGACGGCGCGGGCGCGGCCGTCCGCGTAGATCTTCTCGAAGGCGCGCCAGGTGTCCTCGTACTTGTCGACGTCCGGCATCGGCCAGTGGATCAGGTAGAGGTCCACGAAGTCGAGGCCGAGCTTGGCCAGTGAGGCGTCGAAGGCGCGCAGGGTGGTGTCGTACCCCTGATCGGCGTTCCACAGCTTGGTGGTGACGAACAGCTCGTCGCGGGCCAGGCCCGACGCGGCGAGGGCGCGCCCTACGCCTTCCTCGTTCTCGTACGCCGCGGCCGTGTCGATGCTGCGGTAGCCGGACTCCAGCGCCGTGGTCACCGCCGTGGCCGCCTCGTCGGCGGGCACCTGCCAGACGCCGAAGCCGAGCTGCGGCATCTCGACGCCGTTGTTGAGCGTGGTGGTGGGAACGTTGCTCACGGAGGGGTCCTTACCTTGTCGCGGGTTCATGTTCTTACGCCCCTGGGCCAACGATCAGCACCGGCGATCTGTTCCACGACCGCTCGCGCCGCCCGCTCGCCCCGTCACGGGGTACCCCTCGTCGGCGTGCTCTATCCCCGCGCAGGTCAGCCCCGGTACAGCGCCTCTATCTCGGTGGCGTACGCCGCCTCGATCGCCGCCCGCTTCAGCTTCAGCGACGGCGTCAGCAGCCCGTCCTCCTCCGTGAAGGGGCGGGCCAGGATGCGGAAGGTGCGGATGGACTCGGCCTGCGAGACCTGGGTGTTCGCCGCGACGACCGCCCGGCGCATCTCCCGCTCCAGATCGTCGTCCTGCAGCAGCTCGGCGGGGCCCAGCTCCGGCTTCTCGCGCATCGCCAGCCAGTGCTGCACCGCCTCCTCGTCCAGGGTGAGCAGCGCCGACACGTACGGCCTGTCGTTGCCCAGCACGATGCACTGGCCGATCAGGGGGTGCTCGCGTACCCGGTCCTCCAGCGGGCCGGGGGAGACGCTCTTGCCGCCGGAGGTCACCAGGATCTCCTTCTTGCGGCCGGTGATCGTCAGATAGCCGTCCCCATCCAGCGTCCCCAGGTCGCCGGTGGCCAGCCAGCCGTTGCGCAGGGTGCCCTGGCTGGCGTGCGCGTTGTTCAGGTAGCCGCCGAAGATCTGCCCGCCGTGCAGCAGGACCTCACCGTCCTCGGCGATCCGCACGGTGGTGCCCGGTACCGGCTGTCCGACCGTGCCGAAGCGAGGGCGTTCGGGCGGGTTGGCGACGGCGGCGGCGGTCGTCTCCGTCAGCCCGTACCCCTCGAAGATCCGCATGCCCGCACCGTCGTAGAAGAGCCCCAGCCGCCGCTCCATGGCCGAACCGCCCGACATCGCGTACCGGCAGCGGCCGCCCATCGCGTCGCGCAGCTTGGCGTAGACGAGCTTGTCGTAGACCTGGTGCTGCATCCGCAGTGAGGTGCCCGGGCCCGAGCCGGTGCCGAAGGCCTTGTGCTCGACGGCCTCCGCGTAACGGACGGCCACCTCCACGGCCTTCTCGAACGGCCCGAGCTTGCCCTCGGCCTCGGCCTTGCGGCGGACGCTCTGGAAGATCTTCTCGAACAGGTGGGGTACCGCCTGGATGAAGGTGGGGCGGAACGTGCGCAGGTCGGGCAGCAGCGCCTTGGCCGTCATCTCCGGCTGGTGCCCCAGCTTGATCCCGCCGCGCACCGCCGCCACCTCCACCATGCGGCCGAAGACGTGGGTGAGCGGCAGGAACAGCAGCAGCGAGCCCTGCTGGCCGTGCTTGGCGTTGAAGACCCGGTCGTAGCGGGCCACGATGTTGTCGGTCTCGGCCATGAAGTTGGCGTGGGTGAGCACGCAGCCCTTGGGGCGGCCGGTGGTGCCGGAGGTGTAGATGACGGTGGCGGCGGTCTCCGGGGTCAGCGCCCGCCGGTGCCGGTGCACGATCTCGTCGTCCAGGTGGGCGCCCGCGGCGAGGATCTCCGTCATGGCGCCGGCGTCCAGCTGCCACAGCTTCTTCAGCCGCGGCAGCCCGTCGACGACCGAGCCGACGGTCATCGCGTGGTCCTCGTGCTCGACCACCGCCGCCGTCACCTCGGCGTCGTGCAGCATCCAGGCGACCTGTTCGGCCGAGGACGTCGGGTAGACGGGGACGGGCTGCGCACCGATCGACCACAGCGCGAAGTCCAGCAGCGTCCACTCGTAACGCGTACGGGACATCAGCGCCACGCGGTCCCCGAAGCGGACACCCTGGGCCAGCAGACCCTTCGCGACCGCGACGATCTCGTCGCGGAACCGGGCCGCGGACACCTCCTGCCACTGGCCGTGCGCGTCCTTGCGCGCCAGCAGCGGCAGCTCGGGGCGCTCCTCCGCGTGCGCGAAGACGGCGTCGGCCAGCCCGCCCACCTGGGGCTCCGTCACAAGGGCTGGAACGGTGAACTCGCGCAAAGACTCTGCTCCTCGACTGCACAGCGCCGCTTGGGGCGGCGCGAGTGACCGTATCCGATGGGTGAGCATGATCGGCAGGGAGTCCGCGCAGGTCAGTCGGTCAATTGAGGACAGTTCGGCGGTGTGCGGGCGGATCGCCGCCAAGTCGTCGCCCGACCCACCGGATTTCTGCACCGAACCTTCGCGAGGCCGCAACGTGGCCCACCGGTCCTTCGCGAAAGCAGGCGACGGACGGGGGCGTCGGGGACCGGTTTCGGCCACGGCGAGAGCCGTCCCGGCCGCGACGCCGGTCGGCTCCCTGCCGCGCTTCCCGTCTCCACCTGGCCAGGGCACATAAGTACAAGACGGGCGGACGGCAGCACCGGCACCCTCGCCGCATGAGTGAACCATGAGTGAACACAGCGCCGAGATCGCGCACGGTGTGCGCGTGGTCCGCGACGGCCCCCGGCAGGCACCGCCACTGCTGCTCGTCCACGGCTCGGGAGGCTCGGGAGGCTCGGGCGGTCCGTGGGGCCCGGTGGTCCCGGCGCTCGACCGTGTCCAGCTCGGCATCACACCGAAGCGCGCGGCCCGGCTGGTGCGGTTCGACCACGCCGCCCACCTGCTGGCCGCAGGGCACGCCGCCGGTGCCGCGACCGGGAGCGGCTACGCCGACCAGTCCCACCTCCACCGCGAGGTCAAGGCGTTCACCGGGCTGACGCCCACCGGCCTCGCCACCGGCCAGGTGGTCCGGCCCTGCGGGAGCGGGGCCGGAAACCTCCCCTGACGCAGCACGGGCAGGGGGCCGGCAGGAAGCGTACGGAAACGCTCTTCCGTCCAGCGGTATGTTGGTGCACATGCGCCGCCTCGCCCGACTTCTGGACCCCTACATCCTGCTGCTGGTGGCCACGGTGCTGGTCGCCGTGCTGCTCCCCGCCTCCGGGGCCGCCGCCCAGGGCTTCGGCTGGGCCACCAAGATCGCGGTAGGGCTCATCTTCTTCCTGTACGGCGCCCGGCTGTCCACCCGCGAGGCTCTGGACGGGCTCAGCCACTGGCGGCTGCACCTGGCCGTGCTGCTGTCCACCTTCGTGCTCTTCCCGCTGTTCGGACTGGCCTCCTACGCCCTCGTCCCGCACGTGCTCACCCCGCAGTTGCAGAACGGGCTGCTCTTCCTCTGCCTCGTCCCCTCCACCATCCAGTCCTCGATCGCCTTCACCGCCATCGCCCGGGGCAACGTTCCGGCCGCCATCTGCGCCGGCACCTACTCCAGCCTCGTCGGTGTCCTCGCCACCCCGCTGCTGGCCGCGTGGTTCATCGGCGGGCAGGCGGCGCTGTCGGCCTCCGGTCTGGTGGAGATCGGCTGCCAGTTGCTCGCGCCGTTCCTCGCGGGCCAGTTCCTGCGCCGCTGGCTCGCGGGCTTCCTGACGCGGCACAAGCAGGTGCTCGGGTACGTCGACCGCTCCTCGGTCCTCCTTGTCGTCTACACCGCTTTCAGCCAAGGCATGACGGAGGGCATCTGGGGGCGGGTCACCCCGGTGCGGCTGCTGTCGTTGCTGGGCGTCGAGGCCGTCCTGCTGGCCCTGATGCTGGCCGTCACCTGGTTCGGCTCCCGCCGGCTCGGCTTCGACCGCCCCGACCGGCTCGCCATCTGCTTCGCCGGCTCCAAGAAGTCCCTGGCCGCCGGGCTGCCCATGGCCAGCGTCCTGTTCGGCGCCGAGGCCGCCGTCGCGGTGCTGCCGCTGATGCTCTTCCACCAGATGCAGTTGATGGTCTGTGCCTACCTTGCCCGTCGCTGGGCGCCGTCCGAGGAAGTCGGGGAAGCCGAGGAAGCCGGGGCAACCGGGACGGAGGACGGCCCCGCGGGTGCCGCGCCGCATGCGGCGGCGGAACCGGGGAGCAAGGCGGCCCCGGGACGGGCCGGCTCCGCGCCGCCGCAGGGTGACCCGCGGGCGGCCACCCTGCGCGGATGACGGCCACCGGAGACTCCGGCGCCGAGGCCGACCGCGCTCTCCGCCCGCCCTGGCGGACCTGCCCCGCACCGCCTTCCGGCGCCTCGGCAGAACCGGCGGAACCGGCGAGGGGGTCATCGGCCGCGCGCCGTACGCCGCCTTCGATCCGGCCGGACCGTACGGGAACTCAGCCGGCGCCCACCGGCAGGGCGAGCCGGTGGGCGCCCGCGTAGACGTTCATCGAGGAACCGCGCAGGAAGCCGATCAGCGTCAGCCCCGCCTCCTCGGCCAGCTCCACCGCCAGCGACGAGGGCGCGGAGACGGCGGCAAGCACCGGTACGCCCGCCATCACCGCCTTCTGCGCCAGTTCGAACGAGGCCCGGCCCGAGACCATCAGCAGCGCCTCCCGCAGGGGCAGCGCTCCACTCCGCAGGGCGTTTCCCACCAGCTTGTCCACGGCGTTGTGGCGGCCCACGTCCTCCCGTACGTCGAGCAGTTCGCCCTCCGGCGAGAAGAGCGCGGCGGCATGCAGCCCTCCGGTGCGCTCGAAGACCCGCTGCGCCGCACGGAGCCGGTCCGGCAGCGCCGCGAGCAGCTCCGTTCCCAGCCCGGTGGGGCGGCCGGTGTCCACCTGCCAGCGCGCGGTCGTGCGCACGGCGTCCAGGCTGGCCTTGCCGCACAGTCCGCACGAGGACGTGGTGTAGACGTTGCGTTCCAGCGCGATGTCCGGGACGGGGACGCCCGCGGCGAGCCGCACGTCCACCACGTTGTAGGTGTTGCCGCCCTCGTCGCGGGCGCCGCCGCAGTAGGCGATGGTGGCCACCTCGTCCGCCGCGCCGACGACGCCCTCGCTGACGAGGAAGCCGGCCGCCAGCGCGAAGTCGTCACCGGGGGTGCGCATGGTGACGGCCAGGGGTTTCCCGTTCAGCCGGATCTCCAGCGGTTCCTCCGCCACCAGGGTGTCGGGCCGCGTGCTGACGGCTCCGTCCCGTACCCGGATGACGGGCCGTCGCTCGGTCACCCTGCCCATGTCAACTCACCTCCGTGGTGCCGACCCTACGTGAGGGGTGCCCCGGCGTCGGCGGGGCATCCGGGTCGGCGCTTTGTCCATTCACGGGAAAAAGTCGAACTGGTTCATGCATAACTTCTTTCCAACCCGGGCGAGCGCTGCTACGTTCCCCGTACATTCCCGGATGTGACCCGATGCCGGAACAGGCGGCTGGAGGGGGAGCGGTGAGGCGCATGACAGCACGGCCCGCGAACGCGCACCAGGCGCGGCTGCTCCGCCTGCTGCGCGACGGCGGTCCGAGGTCGCGCGCCGAACTCGGCGACCGCGTGGACCTGTCCCGCTCCAAGCTGGCCGTCGAGGTCGACCGGCTGCTGGAGACGGGGCTCGTCGTCGCCGACGGCCTGGCCGCCTCACGGGGCGGCAGGCGCTCGCACAACATCCGGCTCGCTCCGCAACTGCGCTTCCTCGGCGTCGACATCGGGGCGACCTCCATCGACGTCGCCGTCACCAACGCCGAGCTGGAGATCCTGGGCCACCTCAACCAGCCCATGGACGTGCGGGAGGGACCGGTCGCCGTCTTCGACCAGGTGCTCGCGATGGTCGCCAAGCTGCGGGACACCGGCGTGGCCGAGGGCTTCGACGGGGCGGGCATCGGGGTGCCGGGGCCCGTCCGCTTCCCGGAGGGCGTGCCGGTCGCACCGCCGATCATGCCGGGCTGGGACGGCTTCCCCGTGCGGGAGGCGCTCAGCCAGGAACTGGGTTGCCCGGTGATGGTCGACAACGACGTGAACCTGATGGCCATGGGGGAGATGCAGGCCGGAGTGGCCCGCTCCGTGCGGGACTTCTTCTGCGTCAAGATCGGCACCGGTATCGGCTGCGGCCTCGTCGTCGGCGGCGAGGTCCACCACGGCACCACCGGCAGCGCCGGCGACGTCGGGCACATCCAGGTGGAGCCCGAGGGGCGCCAGTGCGCCTGCGGCAACCGCGGCTGCCTGGAGGCCTACTTCGGCGGCGCCGCCCTGGCCCGCGACGCGGAGGAGGCGGCCCGGCAGGGGGAGTCCTCGGAACTGGCCCGGCTGCTGGAGCAGCACGGCCGCCTCACTGCCGCGGACATCGCCGCTGCGGCCTCCGCAGGGGATGCCACCTCGCTCAACCTCATCCGCGAGGGCGGGGCCCGGGTGGGCCAGGTCATCGCGGGCCTCGTCAGCTTCTTCAACCCGAGTCTCGTCGTCATCGCGGGCGGCGTCACCGGGCTCGGCCACACCCTGCTGGCCAGTATCCGTACCCAGGTCTACCGCCAGTCGCTGCCCCTGGCGACCGGCAACCTGCCCATCGTCCTGGGCGAGTTGGGGCAGGTCGCGGGGGTGACGGGCGCGGCCCGGCTCACCAGCGACCACCTCTTCTCGCCCGTGTAGGGCGCCCGGCGGCCCCGGCACCACCGCCGGCGGAACAGGCGCCACCAGCACCACCGCGCATCGCACGCACGCATCCGCACCGGAGCACCAGGCGCCACCGCACCAGCACCGCTCTGCACCAGCACCGCAGCAACGCCACTGCACCGTACCGACGTCGCTGCTCCGCTCGGCGCGACCGCACCGCACCGGTACCACCGCCCCACCCCGTACGTACGACCGCACAGCGCAGCGCACCGCTTCCCCGCACCGCCCGCACAGCGAACTCCCCGTACGCCCCCTGGGACGGAGGTCCTGCATGCCCTTGCTGACGATGTCCGGCATCACCAAGAGCTTTCCCGGAGTCCGGGCGCTCGACGGTGTGGACCTCGACGTGGCGGAGGGAGAGGTCCACTGCCTGCTCGGCCAGAACGGCGCCGGCAAGTCCACGCTGATCAAGGTCCTGTCCGGCGCGCACCAGCCCGACGAGGGGCGGATCACCTGGCGCGGCGAGCCGGTGCGGCTGCCCACCCCGGTCTCCGCCATGCGGCTGGGCATCGCCACCATCTACCAGGAGCTCGACCTGGTCGAGCATGTCTCGGTGGCCGAGAACGTCTTCCTCGGTCACGAGGTCGCCACCCGCGGCCTGGTGCGGTCCCGCGAGGCACGCGACCGGACCGCCGAGCTGCTGGCCCGGCTCGGGCACCCGGAGATCGACCCGGGCACCCTCGTCGGGTCCCTGTCCGCAGCCGGGGCACAGATCGTCTCCATGGCCCGCGCCCTCTCGCACGACGTACAGCTGATCATCATGGACGAGCCGTCCGCCGCGCTCGACCCCGACGAGGTCGACAACCTCTTCCGCATCGTCGAGAGCCTGACCGCGGCGGGGGTGGCTGTCGTCTACATCTCGCACCGGCTGGAGGAGATCCGCCGCATCGGCGACCGGGTCTCCGTCCTCAAGGACGGCCGCGTCGTCGCCCGCGACCTGCCCGCCCGCACCACCCCCACCGACGCCCTCGTCGCCCGGATGACCGGCCGGGACGTGCAGTACGCCTTCCCGGACAGGCCCGGCGACCGACCCGGCACCGCGCCGGGCGGCCCGCGCGCCGAGCCGGTGCTGCGGGCCGAAGGACTGGCCCGCAGCGGCGAGTTCGCCCCGCTCGACCTGGAGCTGCGGCCCGGCGAGATCGTCGGCCTCGCCGGACTGGTCGGCTCGGGACGCTCGGAGATCCTGGAGACGCTCTACGGGGCGCGCAGGCCCACCGCGGGCCGGGTGCTGGTGGACGGCAGACCGCTGCGGCCCGGCAGCGTCCCGGCCGCGGTGCGCGCCGGCATCGGGCTGGCGCCCGAGGAGCGCAAGTCGCAGGCGCTGCTGATGCTGGAGTCGGTCACCCGCAACGTCTCCGTCTCCTCCCTGCCCCGGTTCGCCCGCGGCGGCTGGCTCGACCGGGCCCGTGAGCGGACCGCCGCCCACCGGCACACCCGCGATCTGGCGCTCCACCCCGACGATCCGGAGCGGGCGGTGCGCACCTTCTCCGGCGGCAACCAGCAGAAGGCCGTGCTCGCCCGCTGGCTGCTGCACGGCTGCCGGGTGCTGCTGCTGGACGAGCCCACCCGCGGCGTGGACGTCGGGGCCCGCGCCGAGCTGTACGCCGTCATCCGGCGGCTCGCCGACGAGGGGGTGTGCGTCCTGCTCGTCTCCAGCGAACTGCCCGAGGTCCTCGGCCTCGCCGACCGGGTGCTGGTCCTGCGGGAGGGCCGCGTCGTGCACGAGGCCCCGGCCCGCGAACTGGACGAGCACCGGGTGCTCGACCTCGTCATGGAAGGCGCCCCGGCGTGAGGCAGCACCGCCCTCAAGGCGGGCCCGCACCCGGCGCCGCCGACGCGCAGCACCCACCGGCCCACTCCGCCCCCAGAGGTGACCGCAGATGAACGCAGAAGCCCCTGCCAGCGTGGCCGGCAGGCCCACACCGCCGCAGGTGAAGAAGAAGGAACCCCCGGCCCCGCGCCGGGCGCGGTTCGACGTACGGCAGCTCTCGCTGGTCGGCGTGCTGATCGCCCTCGCGGTCGTCGGCGCGCTCACCAAGCCCGACGAGTTCCTCGCGGCGGAGAACCTCCGCCTGATCCTGACCCAGGCCTCCGTCATCGGCGTCGTCACCGTCGGCGTCACGTTCGTGATCATCGGGGGTGGCATCGACCTGTCCGTCGGTGCCATCGTCGCGCTCGCCTCCGTGTGGGCGACGACCGTGGCCACACAGGACTTCGGCCTCGGCGGCATGCTGGCGTGCAGCCTGCTGGTGGGCGTCGGCTGCGGCCTGGTCAACGGGCTGCTGATCGCCTACGGGCCGATGGTGCCGTTCATCGCGACGCTGGCCATGCTGGCCTCGGCACGCGGGCTGGCGCTGCAGATCAGCGACGGCAACACCCAGGTCGTCAAGGTCGACTCCGTCCTCGACCTCGGCGTCAAGGACTCCTACGTGCTGGGCGTCCCGCCGATCGTGCTCGTCTTCGCCGCGGTGTGCGTCCTCGGCTGGCTGGTGCTCAACCGCACCACGTTCGGCCGCCGCACGGTGGCTGTCGGCGGCAACGCGGAGGCCTCCCGGCTGGCGGGGATCGCCGTCAAACGGCAGCGGCTGCTGCTTTACCTGCTGTCCGGGCTGTGCTGCGGCATCGCCGCGTTCCTGCTGATCATCCTGACCGGATCCGGCCAGAACACCAACGGCAACCTCTACGAGCTCGACGCCATCGCCGCGGCCATCATCGGCGGCACGCTGCTCAGCGGCGGCCGGGGCACCATCCTCGGCTCGGTCCTCGGTGTCCTGGTCTTCACGACCATCACCAACCTGTTCGCCCTCAACAACCTCCAGACGGACATCCAGCAGATCGCCAAGGGCGCGATCATCGTCGCGGCCGTCCTGGTCCAGAAGGGTCGTTCCACCACATGAGAGACAACGCCGAGAACCCACGCGTCCCATGGGCGGCCACCAGCCGCAGAAGCATGCTCTTCGGTACGGCGGCGGGGGCGGCCCTGCTGGCCACCGGCTGCACCAGCAACGAGAACGACGGCGAGCCGGAGTCGGCCGGTGCCGACGTCGCCGACTCCAAGCCCGGCAAGAAGGTCACCGTCGGCTTCGCGGGCCCGCAGGCCGACCACGGGTGGCTGAACGCCATCACCACCCAGGCCAAGAACCGCGCCAAGAAGTACCAGGACGTCCGCCTGGTGGCCACCGAGGGCTCCAACGACAACGCCACCCAGGTCGGCCAGGTCGAGACGCTGATCAACAAGAAGGTCGACGTGCTCGTCGTGCTGCCCGCCGACGGCAAGGCCCTCACCCAGGCGGGGCTCAAGGCGATGCGTGCCGGGATCCCGGTGGTCAACCTCGACCGGATCTTCTCCACCCAGCAGGCCTACCGCTGCTGGATCGGCGGCGACAACTACGGCATGGGCCTCAACGCCGGTCGCTACATCGGTGAACAGCTCAAGGACAAGAAGAACGCCAAGGTCGTCGAGCTGGCCGGCATCGACAACCTGGAGCTGACCCGGCAGCGCACCAAGGGGTTCGACGACGCGCTCAAGAACTACCCCAACATCAAGAAGGTGGCCCGGCAGGCGGCGGAGTTCACCGTCGAGTCGGGGCAGCAGAAGATGTCCGCGCTGCTACAGGCGCAGAAGAGCTTCGACGCCCTGTGGAACCACGACGACGACCAGGGCGTCGGTGCCGAGCGCGCCATCAAGCAGGCCGGCCGCGACGAGTTCATCATGGTCGGCGGCGCCGGCTCCAAGCGCGTGATGGAGGCCATCAAGAAGGACGACAGCGTCGTGAAGGCGACCGTCCTCTATCCGCCCACCATGGCCGCCTCCGCCATCGACCTGGCCCGCGCGCTGGGCCAGGGCAAGGGCATCGCCGGCATGGCCGAGTACGAGATCCCGGCGCAGGTCACCCTCTACTCGGCCGTGGTGACGAAGAAGAACGTCGACGAGTACCTCCCGATCGGCTTCACCTGACGGGCCGGCCCGGCCGGCCGCACCCGGCTGCCGGGCCCCCGGACCGTTGACGCAGATGGGAACCCCCGGACGCCGTCCCGCCGCCCGACCGCGGCGGGGCACCGTCCCGCTGCCGCACCGCGGCAGCCGGCGTCCGGGGCCGCGACCCCGTAAAGGGAGGACCTTCATGCCGTACGACAGCACCGCGCCCGCCACCGCACCGCCCCTGGGCGTGGGCATGGTCGGCTACGCCTTCATGGGCCAGGCCCACTCGCAGGGCTGGCGCACCGTGGGCCGGGTCTTCGACCTGCCGCTGACCCCCGCCCTGGCGGCCGTGTGCGGGCGCGACCCGGCCGCCGTACGCACGGCTGCCGGACGCCTGGGCTGGGCAGCGGCCGAGACCGACTGGCGCGCCCTGATCACCCGCGACGACGTCCAGTTGGTGGACGTGTGCACCCCGGGCGACAGCCACGCCACCATCGCCATCGCCGCCCTGGAGGCGGGCAAGCACGTGCTGTGCGAGAAGCCGCTCGCCAACACCGTCGCCGAGGCCGAGGCCATGGTTGCCGCCGCCCGGGACGCACGTGAACGCGGCCAGATCGCCATGGTCGGCTTCAACTACCGCCGCACCCCGGCGCTCGCGCTCGCCCGCCGCATGGTGGCGGGCGGCCGCCTGGGCGAGCTGCGGCACGTACGGGTCAGCTACCTCCAGGACTGGCTGGTCGATCCCGCCTTCCCGCTCGCCTGGCGGCTCCGCAAGGAGAACGCCGGCTCCGGCGCCCTCGGCGACCTGGGGGCGCACGCCATCGACATCGCCCAGCACCTGGCCGGCTCCCTGCTGGCAGGCGTCTCCGCGCAGACGGAGACGTTCGTGCGGGAGCGCCCGTTGCGTGAGGGCGCCCCCGACGGAGAGCGGGGGCAGGTCACCGTGGACGACGCGGCGCTGTTCACCGGCAAGCTGGCCGGTGGGGCGCTGGCCTCCTTCGAGGTCACCCGCGTCGCCGCGGGCCGCAAGAACGCGCTCCGCGTCGAGCTGAACGGCACCCTGGGCTCGCTCGCCTTCGACCTGGAACGCCTCAACGAGCTGGAGTTCCACGACCACACGGAGGCGGCCGGTGAGGCCGGGTTCCGCCGCATCCTGGTCACCGAGCCCGACCACCCGTACATGGAGGCCTGGTGGCCGCCCGGGCACGGACTCGGCTACGAGCACACCTTCGCCCACCAGGCCCGCGACCTGGTGCACGCCATCGCGACGGGCGCCCAGCCGGCCCCCTCGTTCGAGGACGGGCTCCAGGTGCAGCGGGTGCTGGCCGCCGTGGAGGACAGCGCCCGCAAGAACAGCGTCTACACGCCCGTCGAGGACCCGACCCCGCCCGCCGCCTAGGAGGCACCGTGGCACGCAAGTTCACCCTCTTCACCGGCCAGTGGGCGGACCTCCCGCTGGAGGAGGTCTGCCGGCTGGCCCGCGACTTCGGTTACGACGGCCTCGAACTCGCCTGCTGGGGCGATCACTTCGAGGTGGACAAGGCGCTGGCCGATCCCGGGTACGTGGACGGGAGGCGCGCCCTGCTGGAGAAGTACGGCCTGGAGTGCTGGGCCGTCTCCAACCACCTCACCGGTCAGGCCGTCTGCGACAACCCCATCGACGAGCGGCACCAGGCCATTGTCGCGCCCCGCATCTGGGGCGACGGCGATCCGGAGGGCGTGCGGCAGCGGGCGGCCGAGGAGATGAAGGACACCGCGCGGGCTGCCGCCGCGCTCGGTGTGCACACCGTCATCGGCTTCACCGGCTCCTCGATCTGGCACCTGGTGGCCATGTTCCCGCCCACCCCGCCGCAGATGGTCGAGCGCGGATACGAGGACTTCGCCGAGCGCTGGAACCCGATCCTGGACGTCTTCGACGCCGAGGGGGTGCGCTTCGCCCACGAGGTGCACCCCAGCGAGATCGCCTACGACTACTGGACCACGCACCGGGCCCTGGAAGCGGTCGGCCACCGGCCCGCCTTCGGGCTCAACTTCGACCCGTCCCACTTCGTGTGGCAGGACCTGGACCCGGCCGGCTTCCTCTACGACTACCGGGACCGGATCTACCACGTGGACTGCAAGGAGGCCCGCCGCCGGCTGGACGGACGCAACGGCCGGCTCGGCTCCCACCTGCCCTGGGGCGACCCGCGGCGCGGCTGGGACTTCGTCTCCGCGGGGCACGGCGACGTCGCCTGGGAGGACGTCTTCCGGATGCTGCGGGCCATCGGGTACGAGGGTCCGGTGTCCGTCGAGTGGGAGGACGCCGGCATGGACCGGCTGGCCGGCGCCCCGGAGGCGCTGGCGCGTCTGCGGGCGTACGACTACGAGCCGCCGAGCGCGTCGTTCGACTCCGCCTTCGGCAACTGACCCTTCCGGCCTGCTCCGGCCTGCCTCCCCGGGGCAGGGCGGAGCGGGGAGAGCCTGCGGATCCGAGCTTTGTCCACCCACTGGACATTCCAACACCGGTACGCGTCAAAGGGGTTCCCGCCCCCGACAAACGCCGCTACGGTCCAGAAGACGTCCCGGACATCACCGCACAACGCAACACGGCACAGCGCAACACAGCACAACACAGCGCAACACAGCGCACGCAGTACGGCACGGCACGGCACAGAGCGACGGCACCCCACCACCCGCACCCGTCACATCCCCGGACCTCCCAGGAGGGATCCGCTGTGCACACCCGACACCACAGACTCCGCCAGGGACTGGCGTCCCTCGCGAGCGCACTCCTCATCGCCGGCGCCGCGACAGCAGGCGCACAGGCCGCATCCGCCCCCGCCACGCCTCCCGCGAAGAGCGCGAACGGCGCGCAGAGCGCTGCCGCAAGCGAGTTCCAGCAGGTCACGCTCGCCAAAGGCGTGGAGGAGATGGGCGAGCCGATGACGATGGCGGTGCTCCCGGACCGCTCCGTCCTGCACACGGCCCGCGAAGGCACCCTGCGGCTGACCGACGAGAAGGGCGACACCAAGGTCGCCGGCACCCTGGATGTCTACAACCACGACGAGGAGGGGCTCCAAGGCGTCGGCGTCGACCCCGGGTTCGAGCAGAACCGGTTCGTCTACCTCTACTACGCACCCCCGCTGGAGACCCCCCAGGGCGACGCCCCGGACACCGGCACGGCCGAGGACTTCAAGAAGTTCGAGGGCGTCAACCGGCTCGCCCGGTTCGTGCTGACGGAGGACGGCACCCTCGACAAGGCGAGCGAGAAGAAGATCCTGGACGTCCCCGCCGACCGCGGCACCTGCTGCCACGTCGGCGGCGACATCGCGTTCGACTCCAAGGGCAACCTGCTGCTGTCCACAGGGGACGACTCCAACCCGTTCCAGTCGGACGGCTACACCCCGATCGACGACCGCGCCGACCGCAACCCTGCCTTCGACTCCCGGCGTGGGGCGGGCAACAGCAACGACCTGCGCGGCAAGATCCTGCGCATCAAGGTCGCGGACGACGGCTCCTACACCGTCCCCGACGGCAACCTCTTCCCCGAGGGCACGGACAAGACGCGGCCCGAGATCTACGCCATGGGCTTCCGCAACCCCTTCCGGATGACCGTCGACAAGAAGACCGACACGGTCTACGTCGGTGACTACGGACCGGACGCGGGCACCGCCGACCCGGACCGCGGCCCCGCGGGCCAGGTCGAGTTCGACCGCGTCACCGAGGCCGGCAACTTCGGCTGGCCCTACTGCACCGGTGACAACGACGCCTACACCGACTACGACTTCGCCACCGGCACCTCCGGCGAGAAGTTCGACTGCGCCGCCCCCAAGAACACCTCGGCCCGCAACACCGGGCTCACCGACCTGCCCCCGGCGCACGCCGCGTGGATCGCCTACGACGGCCCGTCGGTGCCCGAGTTCGGTGACGGCTCCGAGTCGCCGATGGGCGGCCCCGTCTACCGCTACGACGAGAACAACGACAGCCCGGCGAAGTTCCCGAAGGAGTTCGACGGCGACTTCTTCGCCGGCGAGTTCGGCCGCCAGTGGATCAAGCGGATCGAGCAGGGCGAGGACGGCGAGGTCACCAAGATCAACGACTTCCCGTGGTCCGGCACCCAGGTCATGGACATGGACTTCGGCCCCGACGGCGCCCTCTACGTCCTCGACTACGGCACCGGCTACTTCAACGGCGACGAGAACTCCGCGCTCTACCGGATCGAGAACGCCACCGAGGGCCACAGCCCCGTCGTCGAGGCCGGCAGCGACGTCAGCGACGGACAGGCACCGCTCAAGGTCGCCTTCACCTCGAAGGTGAGCGACGAGGACGGCGACGACACCAAGCTGAACTGGGACTTCGGCGACGGCGCCACCTCCACCGAGGCCGACCCCAGCCATACGTACGAGGCCGACGGCACCTACACCGCGACCGTGACCGCCGAGGACCCCACAGGCCGCACCGGTTCGGCCAGCGTGCACGTCACCGTCGGCAACACGGCACCCAAGGTGGAACTCGAAATCCCCGCCGACGGGCAGCCGTTCACCTTCGGCGACGAGGTGCCCTTCGAGGTGCAGGTCACCGACCCCGAGGAGTCCGAGATCGACTGCTCCAAGGTCGAGGTCAACTACATCCTCGGACACGACAGCCACGGCCACCCGATGACCTCCGCGAAGGGCTGCAAGGGCACCCTCAAGACCCAGGCCGACGGTGACCACGACCCGAACGCCAACATCTTCGGCGTCATCGACGCGTCGTACACCGACAACGGCGCGAACGGCCAGCCCCCGCTGACCAGCCACGGCCAGAGCATCCTGCAGCCCAAGCACCGTCAGGCCGAGCACTTCACCACCTCCGCCGACGGCGTCACCGTCGGCAGCCCGGAGGGCGCCGAGGGCGGCAAGGCCGTCACCGGCGCGCACAACGGCCAGTGGATCGCCTACGACCCGTACGCCCCCACCGGCGTCACCGAGCTCACGGCCCGCGTGGCCGGCAAGGCCGACGGTGCCGTGGAGGTCCACGCCGACGCGCCCGACGGCCCGCTGCTGGGCACCGCGAAGGTCTCCGCGAGCGACGGCTGGAGTGAGGTGAGCACCGACGTCACCGGCGTACCCGAGGACGCGGGCAAGCTCTACCTCGTCTTCACCGGCGGTGAGGGAGACCTCTTCGACCTGGACAGCTTCACCGTCACCACCGGATGAGAGGAGGCAGGCCCATGACCGGACACGGCAGACACCGCGCCCGCCTCACCCTGGCGGCCGCCGCGCTCCTCACCGGAGCGTTCGCGGTCCCCGGTCAGGCGGCACAGCAGCCCGACCGCGCGGCAGACGGCGAGCGGGTGCTCGTCTTCTCCAAGACGGCCGGCTTCCGCCACGACTCCATCCCCGACGGCATCGCCGCGATCCGACAGCTCGGCACCGAGCACGGCTTCACCGTCGACGCGACCGAGGACGCCGCCACCTTCACCCCCGAAGAACTCGCCGGATACGACGCCGTCGTCTTCCTCTCCACCACCGGCGACGTGCTCGACCAGCCGCAACAGGAGGCGTTCGAGCACTACATCGGCGACGGCGGCGGCTACGTCGGGGTGCACGCCGCCGCCGACACCGAGTACGACTGGGACTGGTACGGGGGCCTGGCCGGCGCCTGGTTCTCCTCCCACCCGGCGGTCCAGCCCGCCACCATGGAGATTGAGGACCGCGGCCACCCGGCCACCGCCCACCTGGACGAGAGCTGGGAGCGCACCGACGAGTGGTACGACTACCGCTCCAACCCGCGCGAGCACGCCCACGTCCTGGCCACCCTCGACGAGGGCTCCTACACCGGCGGCACCATGGGTGAGGACCACCCCTTCGCCTGGTGCCAGGAGTACTCCGGCGGCCGGGCCTTCTACACCGGCGCGGGACACACCAAGGAGTCCTACACCGACCCGGCCTTCCGGCAGCACCTGCTGGGCGGCATCCAGTACGCCACCGGAGCCGTACAGGCCGACTGCCGTCCGGAGAGCGGCTACACACCGCTGTACGACGGCCACGGGCTGGACGGATGGAAGCAGGCGGGGCCCGGCTCGTTCGAGGAGAGCGAGGACGGGACGCTCACCAGCAGCGGCGGCATGGGCCTGCTCTGGTACGGCGAGCGGGAGTTCTCCTCGTACTCGCTCAAGCTGGACTGGAGGACGGCGAGCGCCGACGGCGACGACAACTCCGGTGTCTTCGTCGGCTTCCCCGCCTCCGACGACCCCTGGTCGGCCGTCGACAACGGCTACGAGATACAGATCGACGCCACCGACGTCGACGAGAGGACCACCGGCTCCGTGTACGGCTTCCAGTCGGCGGACCTCGCCGCCCGGGACGCCGCGCTCAACCCGCCGGGGGAGTGGAACACCTACGAGATCCGCGTCGAGGGCGAACGCCTGCGGATCCACCTCAACGGTGTGCTCGTCAACGACTACACCAACACCGATCCCGCACGCAGCCTCACCGACGGCCACGTAGGGCTGCAGAACCACGGGGACGGCGACGAGGTGGCGTTCCGCAACGTCCGCGTCCGCGAACTGGGCTGAGGCCCGCGCGCCCTCCCGGAGCCCCGTCCTGCGGGGCCCCGGGACCGTACCCAGCCGGCTCCGGCCCACCACAGCACCGCAAAGCACCCGGCACGCACAGCGGCCCGGCACCAGGGAGGACACCGTGAGCACACCACCCCGTACGGGCATCTGGCTCATAGGGGCCAGGGGCTCCGTCGCCACCACCACCGTCACCGGCGCCGCGGCACTCGCCGCGAAGCTCCACCCGCCCACCGGCCTGGTCACGGAAACCCCCGCCTTCGCCGACGCCGCCCTCCCGCCCCTGGACTCCCTCGTCTTCGGCGGCCACGACACGACCAGTTGCCCCCTCCCCAAGCGGGCGGAGGCCCTCGCCGAAGCCGGAGTCGTGCCGCACGGCCTCCCCTCGGCGCTCGGCGCCGAACTGGCGGCGGCGGACTCCGCCGTCCGTCCCGGCACCTCGGCGGCCGACCGGAGCACCGAGGACGCCGTCGTCGCGGCCTGCGCGCGCGACATCACCGACTTCACCCGAGCCCACGGCCTGGCCCGCACCGTCGTCGTCAACGTGGCCAGCACCGAACCCCACCCCCCGGACCCAGAGGACCCGCTCCCGGCCAGCTCCCTGTATGCGGCGGCTGCGCTGCGCGCGGGCTGCCCGTACGTCAACTTCACCCCGTCCACCGGGCTGCACCACCCCCGCCTGGCCCAAGTCGCCCGCACCGCCGAGGTGCCCTACGCGGGTCGCGACGGCAAGACGGGCCAGACCCTGCTGCGCTCGGTCCTCGCGCCGATGTTCGCCCAGCGGGCCCTGACCGTGCGGGGCTGGTCCGGCACCAACCTCCTCGGCGGCGGTGACGGCGCCGCCCTCGCCGACCCGGCCGCGGCGGCGGCCAAGAACGCGGGCAAGGCCCGCGTGCTGAGCGACACCCTCGGCACCCTCCCCGAGGGGGAGGTGCACATCGACGACGTCCCGGCCATGGGCGACTGGAAGACCGCCTGGGACCACATCGCCTTCGACGGTTTCCTCGGCTCCCGCATGATCCTCCAGACCATCTGGCAGGGCTGCGACTCCGCCCTCGCCGCGCCCCTCGTGCTGGACCTCGCCCGGCTGCTGGCACGCGCCGACGAGACCGGGCTGACCGGCCCCGTGCGGGGGCTGGGCTTCTACTTCAAGGACCCGGACAACGGCCCGGCCGATCTGCCGGGACAGTGGCAGGCACTGCGCGCCCTGGCCGCCCGGCTGGCCACGACGCGAGGCACCGCATGACGGGGCGGGCCGCCGCCTGGGCGCAACTCCTGCGCGTCTCCGCCCTGTTCACCGTCCCCGGCGACGCCCTTGCCGGAGCCCTCGCGGCCGGCCGCGCACCCGGCCGGGGCACGGCACTGGCCGCCGGGTGCTCGCTGTGCCTGTACGAGGCGGGCATGGCCCTCAACGACTGGGCCGACCGGGAGGAGGACGCCCGCGAACGCCCCGAACGCCCCCTGCCCGCCGGCCGCATCCGCCCCGCGGCGGCCCTCGCGGCCGCAGGAGCCCTGACCGCGGCCGGGCTCACCTTCGCCGCCCGCGCCGGCCGCCTCCCCCTGACGACGGCCACCGCACTGGCCGCCACCGTCTGGGCCTACGACCTGCGCCTGGCCCGCACCCCGGCAGGCCCCGCCACGATGGCGACGGCCCGTTTCCTCGACGTCCTGCTGGGAGCGGTGTGCGCCACCGCTCCGGCTGCGGCCTCCCCGACCGTCTCCACCACGTCACCGGTGGCCGCATCTGTCCGAGCGCTCGTCGCGGCGTGCGGTACGGCTTCCGCCCGGCCGCCCGAGGCGGCAACCGGTGCGGCTTCGGCGGGGGCGCTCGCGGCGGTGTCCGGTGAGGGGCCTGCGGTGTCGAGGGGGGCGTTCGTGGGTGACGGAGGCAGGGACCGGCGGCGGGACGGCGCCCCGTCCGCGCTCGGCGCGGCAGCGTTGATGGCCGGGCACACCCTGGCCGTGACCGCCGTCTCGCGCCGGGAGGCGGAGGGCGGAGCGCCCGGGGTGCCGCTCGCGGCCCTCGGGGCGGTGGGGGCCGTCGCAGCGTGGACCGCGCGGCACCGCACCCCCGCGGCGGTGACCGCGAGCGCCGTGTACGCCGCAACCGCCGCCCGGCCCCTCCTGCACGCAGCCCTCAACCCCTCGCCGCCGCTGCTGCAACGGGCAGTGGGTGGCGGAATCCGGGCCATGATCCCGCTCCAGGCCGCACTGGCCGCCCGCGCG
The DNA here is from genome assembly GCF_000424785.1 of Streptomyces sp. CNT360. Classification (NCBI taxonomy): domain Bacteria; kingdom Bacillati; phylum Actinomycetota; class Actinomycetes; order Kitasatosporales; family Streptomycetaceae; genus Streptomyces; species Streptomyces sp. CNT360. Next base: position 258,159 of record NZ_AUKO01000012.1, read on the forward strand.
GCAGGCGACGGGCGCGGCGGCGCGGGGCCAGTGGTGCCGGTCGCCGCCCTGTTGGGCCTGCTGCCCCTCGCCCGTCGCCTGTCCCGAAAGGTCAGCCCCACATGACACCGGCACACCCGCCGCAGGCCCGGCCCGCCCCGGCGCTGCGGTACGCGTACGGCACCAACGGCCTGGCCGACCTGCGGCTCGACGACGCGCTGGGCCTCCTCGCCGACCTCGGCTACAGCGGCGTCGGACTGACGCTCGACCACATGCACCTGGACCCCACGGCCCCCGGCCTGGCGGCCCGCACCGCACGGGTGGGCCGCGCCCTGCGGCGGCACGGGCTGACGGTCACCGTCGAGACGGGGGCGCGGTACGTGCTCGACCCGCGCCGCAAGCACCACCCCACGCTGCTCGACCCGGACGCCGAGGCCCGCGCGGCCCGCACCGAACTGCTGCTCAAAGCGGTGCGGGTCGCCGCCGACCTGGGAGCGCACGCCGTGCACTGCTTCAGCGGAACCCTCCCGGAGAGCGCCGCGCCCCAGGAGGGCTGGGCACGGCTCGCGGACGGTATCGGCTCGGTGCTCGACGCGGCACAGGCGGCGGGGGTGCCGGTGGCTGTGGAGCCGGAACCCGGTCACCTGCTGGCCGATCTGGCGGGCTTCCACCGGTTGCGCTCGGCGCTCGGCAGCCCCGCACTGCTCGGCCTCACCCTCGATGTCGGACACTGCCAGTGCCTGGAGCCGGAGGAACCGGCCGCCTGCGTCCGGGCGGCGGCACCCTGGCTGCGGCACGTACAGATCGAGGACATGCGGCGCGGCGTGCACGAACACCTGCCGTTCGGCGCCGGGGAGATCGACTTCCCGCCCGTGCTGGCGGCGCTGCGCGAAGCCGGCTACGACGGGCTGGTCACCGTCGAGCTGCCCCGCGACTCGCACGCGGGACCCGAACGGGCCGCCGACTCGCTGGCGTTCCTGACCGCCGCCGAGGCCCGGGCGGCCACGGCCGCACCCCGGGAGGGAGCCTCGTGCTGACCCCGCTCGCCTCGCTCCGTACCGGCCTGGAGCTGCGCCTGACGGCCGACTCCCGCGCCTGGCTGCGGCAGGCGCTCTCCGAGGCCGCCGACGGAACCCGGCCGGAGGCGGAGCGCCGACTGCCGCCGTGGGAGCGCCACTTCGCCACCGCTGGCCGCAGGTGCCATGCGGCGGGGGAGCAGCCCCGCACACCGGACGACCTCGTCGACACCGCCCGGATCCTCGTCCTGCACGCGGCCGCCCCCGGAGCCGACGCCCTGGCCCGCGTGTACGACCACGGGTCGGCCGACGAACGGCGGGCGCTGCTGCTGGCGCTGCCGCACCTCGACCCGGCGCCGGACCCCGCCCGGGCCCTCGCCCTGGTCGAGGACGCGCTGCGCACCAACGACACCCGGCTGATCGCCGCCGCGCTCGGCCCGTACGCCGCCGCCCACCTGGAGGCACACCAGTGGCGACAGGCGATCCTCAAGTGCCTGTTCACCGGGGTGCCGCTGGCCGTCGTCGCCGGGCTCGGCCACCGTGCGGCCGGCGACGGTGAACTCGCCCGGATGCTGGAGGACTACGCGCGCGAGCGCACCGCCGCGGGCCGCACCGTTCCCGACGACCTCGGGCACGTGCTGCGCCTCGCCCGGTTCGAGAGCACCCCACCGCCGCCAGCTCCCCCTCCCGCCCCCGAGCCGTAGCCGGTACCGGCCCCCAGCACGAGGAGCGTGACACCCATGCCGTCCCCGTCCCCTTCCCCGGCCCGCCGCATCTTCGACCCGCACATCCACATGACCTCCCGCACCACCGACGACTACGCAGCGATGTACGCGGCGGGGGTCCGCGCCCTGGTCGAGCCCGCCTTCTGGCTCGGCCAGCCCCGCACCTCCCCGGCCACGTTCTACGACTACTTCGACGGCCTGCTGGGCTGGGAGCCGTTCCGCGCCGCCCAGTACGGCATCGCGCACCACTGCACACTCGCCCTCAACCCGAAGGAGGCCAACGACCCGCGCTGCCTCCCGGTGCTGGAGGAGCTGCCCCGCTACCTCCTCAAGGACAAGGTGGTGGCCGTCGGCGAGATCGGCTACGACGCGATGACACCGGCCGAGGACACCGCGCTCGCCGCCCAGCTCGACCTGGCCCGCACCCACGAACTGCCCGCACTGGTCCACACCCCGCACCGGGACAAGGCCGCCGGGCTGGCCCGCACCCTGGACGTGCTGCGCGAGTCCGGGCTGCCGCCCGAGCGCGTCGTCCTGGACCACCTCAACGAGACGACGGTCGGCCCGGCCGCCGACAGCGGCTGCTGGCTCGGCTTCTCCATCTACCCCGACACCAAGATGGACCCCGATCGGATGGTGCGCATCCTGCGGGTGCACGGCACCGAACGGGTACTGGTCAACTCCGCGGCCGACTGGGGCAGAAGCGACCCGCTCAAGACCGCGCACGTCGCCGAGGCCATGCGCGCCGCCGGGTTCGACGAGGACGACGTCGACCAGGTGCTGTGGCGCAACCCGGTGGCCTTCTACGGCCTAAGCGGGCGCCTGAGCCTCGACGTCGTACCCCCCGACGCGCAGGTCTTCGAGGGCAACTCCATCCTGCGCGGCGGAGAGTGAGGAGAGCGCGGCCATGCGATTCCGGCACCCCGACGGCTCCACCGTCCACCTCGCCTACTGCACCAACGTGCACGCGGCCGAGCAGCTCGACGGCGTACTGGCCCAGCTGACCGAGTACGCCGAACCGGTACGGCGCCGGCTGCACCGCGACCGGCTCGGCATCGGCCTGTGGCTGGCCCGCGACGCCGCCCGCACCCTCACCGACGACCCGGCCGCCGTGCGGCGGCTGCGCTCCGGCCTGGAGCACGCCGGCCTGGAGGTCGTCACCCTCAACGGGTTCCCCTACCAGGGCTTCGGCGACGAACGCGTCAAGTACCGCGTCTACCGCCCCGACTGGACCGAGGACGCCCGCCTGGACCACACCACCGACCTCGCCCGCCTGCTGGCCGCCCTCCTCCCCGGCGACGTGCACGAGGGCAGCATCTCCACCCTGCCGCTCGCCTGGCGCACCGGCTTCGACGCCGAGGCCCGGCGCCGGGCACTCACCCGGCTGCACACCCTCGCCGCACGGCTGGACGCACTGGAGGAGCTGACCGGCCGCTCCGTCCGCGTCGGACTGGAACCAGAACCCGGCTGCACCGTGGAGACCAGCGCCGACGCCGTCGCCGCGCTGACCGGTCAGGACGGCCCGCCCGCCGACCGGATCGGGGTCTGCGTGGACACCTGCCACCTGGCGACCGCCTTCGAGGACCCGGCCAAGGCGCTGGCGGCGCTGCAGGAGGCGGGGCTGCCCGTCGTCAAGGCCCAGCTCTCCGCCGCCCTGCACGCCGAACACCCCGAGCGGCCCGAGGTCCGCGCGGCCCTCGCCGAGTTCGCCGAGCCCCGGTTCCTGCACCAGACGCGGGCGCTGACCCCCGCGGGCGCGCTGCGCGCCACCGACGACCTCGACCGCGCCCTGGCCCCCGGTGCCCTGCCCGCCCACGGCCCCTGGCGCTCCCACTTCCACGTGCCGCTGCACGCCCCGCTCGCCGAGCCGCTGCGGGCCACCACCGACGTACTCCGCGAATCGCTCGCCCACCTCGTCGGCGGCCCCACCCCGCTGACCCGGCACCTGGAGGTGGAGACCTACACCTGGCAGGCCCTCCCGCCGGGGCTGCGGCCCACCACCCGGGGCCGGCTCGCGGACGGGCTGGCCGCCGAACTGGCCACGGCCCGCGACCTCCTCCTCGACCTCGGTCTCACGGAGCTGCCATGAGCACCCCGCTTCTCGTCCTCGATGTGGTCGGCCTCACCCCCGCGCTGCTGGCCCACATGCCCCACCTGCGCTCGCTGGCCCAGGAGGGCTCCTGCCGACCGCTGCGCACCGTGCTGCCCGCGGTCACCTGCGCCGCCCAGTCCACGTTCCTGACCGGCGAACTCCCCGCCGGGCACGGCATCGTCGGCAACGGCTGGTACTTCCGGGAACTCGGCGACGTGCTGCTGTGGCGGCAGCACAACGCCCTGGTCGGCGGGGAGAAGCTGTGGCACGCGGCACGCGCCCGGCGACCCGGGTACACGGTGGCCAACATCTGCTGGTGGTACGCGATGGGAGCCGACGTCGACTGGACCGTCACCCCGCGGCCCGTCTACTACGCCGACGGCCGCAAGGAGCCCGACTGCTACACCCGCCCCGTGGACCTGCACGACGAACTGGTGGCGGAACTGGGCGACTTCCCGCTGTTCACCTTCTGGGGCCCCGGCGCCGACCTCACCTCCTCGGAGTGGATCATCGGTGCCACCCGGCACCTCCTGCGCACCCGACACCCCGATCTGGCCCTGGCCTACATCCCCCACCTCGACTACGACCTGCAGCGCCACGGCCCCGACGACCCCCGCTCCCACCGCGCCGCCGCCGACGTGGACGCCGCCCTCGCCCCGCTGCTGGCCGACGCCCGTGCCGAGGGCCGCACCGTCGTCGCCCTCTCCGAGTACGGCATCACCCGGGTACGCCGGCACGTGGACATCAACCGCGTACTGCGGCGGGCCGGGCTGCTGGAGGTCCACACCCAGGACGGCATGGAGTACCTCGACCCGTGGACGTCCCGCGCGTTCGCCGTCGCCGACCACCAGCTCGCCCACGTCTACGTCCGCGACCCCGCCGACCTGCCCGCCACTCGCGAGGCGCTGACCGGGGTACCGGGCCTGGACGTCCTGCTTGATGAGACGGGCAAGAAGGAGGCCGGGCTCGACCACCCGCGCTCCGGCGAACTGGTCGCCGTCGCGGAGCCCGACGCCTGGTTCACCTACTACTACTGGCTCGACGACCGCCGGGCGCCCGACTTCGCCCGACTCGTGGAGATCCACCGCAAGCCCGGCTACGACCCCGTCGAGCTGTTCATGGACCCGCACGACCCGTACGTCAAGCTGCGCGCCGCCGCCGCGCTGGCCCGCAAGAAGGCCGGCATGCGGTACCGCATGGCCGTCGTGCCCCTCGACCCGTCCCCGATCCGCGGCAGCCACGGCCGGCTGCCGGACCGCACCGAGGACGGCCCCCTCCTCCTCTGCTCCCGCCCCGGCGCGCTCGGAGCGGAGGCGCAGGACGACCCCTTCCCCGCCACCGACGTCAAACGCCTGCTGCTCGACCTCGCATTGGGAGATGCCTCATGACGCACAGATCCGCCCACCTCTCCGGCCCCGGCCACCCCGAACTGGACCGCACGCTGCGCCGCCGCGGCTTCCTCGGCGTCGCCGCGGGCGCCACGGCCGCCGCGCTGCTCACCACCCCGCAAGCTGCGGCCGCCGAGTCCGCCCCCGCCACGGCCACCCGGCACGGACACCACCCGATCGTCCCGCGCGGCAAGCTCGGCATCCAGCTCTACACCGTCCGCGACCAGATCGAGAAGCTCGGCTTCGCCACGGTCTTCCGCGAACTGGAGCGCTACGGCTACGACTCCGTCGAATTCGCCGGCTACACGCAGGGCACCGGCGACCTCACACTGCGGCAGCTGCGGCGCCTGATGCGGGAGCACGGGCTGCGCGGCATCGGCAGCCACGTCGGCTACTACTCGGACAACCCCGACGACTACACCTTCGCCACCCAACTGGAGAAGGTCGTCGACGACGCCGCCGCGCTGGGCCTCCCGCACGTCGGGACGGCCGCCAGCCCCGACCGCTACGGCCGCACCGTGGACGGCTGGAAGCGGGCCGCCGAGGACTTCAACACCTACGGGGCGGCGGCCCGCGAACGCGGCCTGAAGTTCTACCAGCACAACCACCAGACGGAGTTCGGCTTCGCCGAGGACCGGCCGGACGTGCGGCTCTACGACGTCCTCCTCGCCGAGACCGACCCCGAGCTGGTCTTCCTGGAGATGGACATCTACTGGGCCTACGCCGGCCAGTACCGCTTCAGCACCCGCCCCGACGGCACCCCGGCCCCCTTCGAGCCGATCGACTACGTGCTCGCCGCCCCGCACCGCTACCCGCTCTTCCACGTCAAGGACGGCGAACACGACGAGGCGAACGAGGACGGCTACCGCATGGTCGATGTCGGCGACGGCGACCTCGACTACGAGCGCTTCGTCGCCACCGTGCTGCGCCGGCACCACGGCCACGGACGCGCCGACCACCACTGGCTGATGGAACGCGACGACGCCGTCGACCCGGCCGCCAACCCCGCCGGCTCCCTCACCTCGGCCCGCCGCTCCGCCGCGTACCTGCGCGGCAGGCGGTAACTCCGCGGCACCGGATCCTGGCGAATGGTGCATACCGGCACTATTCGCCAGGAAACCCTGGTGAGAAGCACCCTCAACCCTTGGTATCGTTACGGGCGTCGCCACGACAGCCGAGCTGACGTGGCACGACCCGGTCCGGGTGGCGGAATGGTAGACGCGCTAGCTTGAGGTGCTAGTGCCCTTTATCGGGCGTGGGGGTTCGAGTCCCCCCTCGGACACCACCTTTCTCCTCCGATCTGCGATCTCGCGGTCTGGAGCCCCTGCTCCTGCCCGACTGCGCGGCCAACGCGCCAACGATCTTGCTTCAAGCTCTTGCAACGGCCGGCGAGAAGGGCCTCGTGCCCAGCGGGCGGAGTGGCCCCAGTGGTCTGCGCGCTGGCAGAAGGCACAGGGTGGCCGAGCTCGTATCGTGCGAAGGCCAAGCGGGTGTCGGCAAGGGGCGCGGTGGCAGTGGCCCGTGATGCGCAGTGATCGCTTCGCGGGTCGCTGTGATGTCTCGTGGCTAGCGCTCGTGATGCGCCAACCTCACTCTGTGGATCGTCACGCCGGCCAGCCCGATGCTTCCGTTGATTTTTCTCGGCAAGTTGATTCCCTCCCCACGGGCGTCGGAAGCAATCGCAAATGGTGCTGTAGTTACGAGGAGAGCTGCCACTTCGTCTTCATTTTCAAGTATGTCTCTCGATTCTTGATCGGATCCAATACGGCGGAACATGGCGCGGTTGCGGCGTCGGAGTGAATACCGGCGCCGCAGCACGGTTTTGCAATTCACTGATGAATCTGCTGGATTGGTTAGCCTGTCACAAATCCGGGTTGTCTCGCGTCAGTTGGCTATTACCTCACCACCGCTGTATCCGATGGTTCCCCTCCCACCGCGCAACTTACTCCGACCGCCGCGGCACTCCCTGTCTGACCATCAAGAGTTGTGACTGCGGTGGTAATTACATTGTGGGTTACCGCGGTGACTCCGCTTTCGCGCCCGCTGGCAACCGCAAAGATCTTAATGCCTTCACTCAGCACATCCGAGATGACATCGGGCCCGAACAGCCCGGTGGCGGCGATGTGGTTGATGGGGTCTCCTTCGGCATGGGGGTAGGGGTTCTTTTCCTGGCCGCTGGGACCGAGTTGGGTGAAGCGGCTGATGCATGGGTCGTAGTAGCGGGCGCGCATGTGGTAGATAGCTGTGGGCTCCTGGTAGGAAACGAGCAGGTAACCCGGGATGACAGGGATCATGCACAGGAAATCCCTTGGGTATCACCTCAGAGGTGACTTCTGAAATCACGCTTAACGTATTTATACACCATGTAGCCCGAGAGGCCCAAGATAACGACACCCAGGCCAATATAGAGAACTTTTTGGGTTCCGCCCTCCAGGGCACCCTCGAAGATTGCAGCGAAACCAATAACCAGGAGAACGATATTGAATATGATGAAAGCGCGCTCACGATGGTTAATCTGGATTTTCCTTTCTTTCCTCATGCATCTGTCGCACTGACTGCTGTCGGCGCCGCACTTCGGAACCGACAGCAGTCAGTGATCTCAAAGATGCCGGAATGGCTTTCGCGGCTACCCGACGGGGGCTTCGTCGCAGTTCTCTGCAACAAAGATGCCCGCGGTGCACGAAGCACCTCCCGCCGATGCGCGGGTCGTAGTAGCGCTGGGACCGAGTTGGGTGAAGCGGCTGATGCGGGATCCGTAGGAGCGCACTCTCGCTGACGCATAGCTGATCCGGCCCCGCATATGTGCCCGTCATGCATGTGCTCTCGGGGCCCAGAGTAACTCGAATCTGGACCCCGAAAGTCGGACTGTTACTTTCTGCGTCGATTCCTGGCGTACAGCGAAAGCTGCATGACAAATACTAGGGTGCTAATCGAGCCAAGCGTCAGGGGGACGAGAACACGCGAGGTTCCGAACTCGCCGCTACCGGAAACTCCAGGGATGGCCCAGCTAAGCATTCCGACAGCAGTAAGAAGGGACCCCAACATTGCCCAGGCCAAACCCTTTTGCTCTTCTCTAGAAGCACTCATTCACGATTCCTCCAGCACTGTATACCAGAGATGGAATTGAGGTCTCAAACCCCACCACAGCAGCCCATGTGGAAGCCCCTCCGGTGAGAGGAGTTGTGAAAAGGCCGATCGTGGAAGCCGCTGCGCCACCTGCCGAAAAGATGCCCATCACCACGTTCTCACTGCACGAGGCAAGGCCTGTCGGGTCGATCCGGTTGACGGGGTCGCCTTCGGCGTAGAGGTAGGGGTTCTTTTCCTGGCCGCTGGGGTCGGGTTGGGTGAAGCGGCCGATGCGTGGGTCGTAGTAGCGGGCGCCCATGTGGAACATGGCCGTGGGGTCCTGGTAGGTGCCGGCGAAGCGGTAGGGCTGGCCTTTGCCGTTGTCCTCGGTGGCTTCGGTGACGCCGCGGGGGCTGTAGTAGTACGAGGCGGTCTTCTTGCCCGACTCGTCGACCATGGCCACGGTGGAGCCGAGTGCGTCGGTGAGGTAGTAGTAGCTCTTTCCGTCCCTGGTCACGGAGTTGAGTGTGCCCTCGGCTTCGCGGACGAAGCCTGTGTCCTGTCCGCTGGTGCTGGTGGCGGAGAGGCCGAGTGGACCGTGGTGGAAGTAGGTGTCGCCGACCTTGACGCGTTCACTGTTGTCGGTGGAGGCGTACTGGCCGTCGTAGGTCTTGCCGTTCACTGTGGTTGAGGTGAGCTGGGAGAACTCCGACCAGGTGCTCTTGGTGCGGGCGGTCTCCAGTGTGGGTGCGCCGGCGGTTTCGTTGCCGGCCTTGTCGTAGGACCAGCCCGTGGTGTCGTCGTTCTTCTGGATCAGTTCGGAGGCGTCGTTGTACTTGTAGGTGGTGCCGCGGGGGCAGCCTTCGGTGATGCCTTGGGAGGTGAGGTTGCCGGCGCCGTCGTAGCAGTACTGCCAGGAGTTGTTGGTGGTCGTGCCCTTGGTTTCCTTCGCGTAGGAGAAGCGTCCGGCGCTGTCGTAGGTGTGGCTGCGCTTCAGATCTTTGACCGCGTCGGTGACGGTGCGGAACTTCGTGCCGTCGACGGTTTTACCGCCCGAGGTGTAGCTGTAGGTGTAGGCCAGATCGACCAGGGTCGTGTCGCCGTTGGTGGCTTTGATCTTCGTCGGGCGGCTGGACTCGTCCAGCGTGACAGTCTGCTGGGTGCCGCCGGGGTAGGTGGTGGAGGTGCGCTTGTCGTTGTTGTCGTACCCGAACGTGGTCTTCTTCCCGCCGGGGGCCGTCAAGGCGGTGAGGCGGTTGGCTTCGTCGTAGCGGTACTGGGTTGTGCCGCCGGGATCTTCGTAGGTGTCGACGTTGCCGTCGGCGGTATAGGTCAGCACCGTCTGGGAGCCGTCCTGGAGAGTGCGGACGGTCTCGCGGGAGAGGGGGTCGAAGGCGTACTTGACCACACCGGTGCTGTCGTCGCGCTGGCGCAGGTTGCCGTCGCCGTCGTAGTGGTAGGCCACCGACTTCGAGGGGCCCGTGACCTTGGTGATGCGGTCACGTTCGTCATAGGCGTAGGTGAGCTTGGTGCCGCGGCCGTCGGTAACGGTGGCGGGGCGGCCCTTCTCGTCATAGGTGTAGCTGGTCTGCCCCAGGGGGGAGGGCGGGGTGGCCTTGGTCAGGTTGCCGTGGCCGTCGTAGGAGAACGTCGTCTCCTTGCCCCGCTCGTCCTTGACCGAGCACACCTGGCCCTCGAAGCCCCCGCAGGCCGGGTCGGCCTCGTTGTAGTCGGTGGTGCGTTTGCCGCCTCCGTCGCCGGAGACGGCGACGGAGGCGGTGTTGCCCTTGGTGTCGTAGGAGAACTTCGTCTCCTCCCCGTCGGGCCTCTTCAGCGTGCCGGGCAGATCCGCGCCCGCGATGGTCTGGTAGCCGGTCAGGGAGCTGGTGGCGCCGGTGGGCAGCTTGGCCGAGGTCGGGTTGTTGCGCCCGTCCCACCCGTAGGCGGTCACGTTGCCGGGGTCGCCGCCGGTGCCCATGGCGTCGGTGGCGGTGGCCAGATTGCGGTTGGCGTCATAGGTACGCGAACGGCTGTGGCCGAGCGGGTCGGTGACCTTGGCGACCTCACCGTCCGCATCGTGCTCGTACTTCGTCTCGTTCCCGAGCGGATCACGCACGGTGGTGGTGCCGGCTTTGTCCGGGGCGTCGGCGCTGTAGCGGTAGCGGTAGGTCGGACCCGTGTGGCCGTCGCCGTTGAAGCCGGTGGCGCGCAGCATGGAGGTGAGGCGGTTGTGGTCGTCGTAGGTGAAGACCGTCACCCGCCCCTCGGAAGTGGTGATCTTCGTCAGACGGCGGGAGGAGTCGTAGCCGAAGACGGTGGCCTTGCCCTCGGTATCCGTCGTCTTGGCCAGATCCCCGGCCGAGTTGAGGTCGAAGACGGCGGTACGGCCGGTGTGGTCCCTGGCCTGCCACTGCGACGCATCGGTCCTGACCAGGTCGACCCAGCGCCCCGAGCGCTTGTCGGTGAGCTTGAAGCCCTTGTTCTCACCGCCCTCGTCGTGCTGGGCCACGGTGATCTCCCCGTGGTTCTTGTCGGTGACCTTCGTCAGGCTGCCGTGCTCGTTGTAGGTGTCCTTCACCCCCGACGTGCGGTCGGTGAGCGTGTAGGTCCCGTCCGCGTTCTTCTTCAGGTCCTTGGAGTAGCCCTTGGGCGTGGTGTAGGAGTCGCCGTCCTTGGCGAAACGGAGGCTCTCCCCGGTCTTGTCGTAGAGGACGACCTCATCACCGGCCAGGTGCAGGTAGCGCTCATACCCCTGCCACCAGCGCTGGGAGACCCTCCCCCACGGGGCATCCAGCGAGTTGTAGGTACGAGAGAGCTGCAACCGCTGCCCCACACCGGCGATGTCGAAGTCGGTGGCAGCCAGCATCAGGTTGCCGGTCGAGTAGTTGACCCGCGCCACCAGCGCATCCGTGACCCGGAAATCGGATATCTCATGCCAGGGCACCTCACCCTGCCCCTCCGGCACCACCTCCGATGCGGCAGCCCCGGTCTTTCCTGCCTTCGTGCCCGCGGTGGCCTCCGACGGCCTACCGGCGCGTTCCTTCTGCGCCTGGCGCCAGGCCGCCACCTCCGCAGACGGCTCGGCCTCCTTCTTGTTGGCGGCCGGTTTGGTCTCCCCCACCTTCACCGGCGGAACCTCGGCATCCGGGCTGCCCTGGCCCCACGCCGAAGTCGGCGCCTCCTTCGCCGGGGCTGCGGCGTGCGCGGCGGCCGGAAGCATGGCCGCACCGGTAGCCGTGACCGCCAGCACGGCCAGCGCGGCAGTGACGGTGCGTCTGGAATGTGAGCGGGCACGCCAAGTGGACGTGCCAGAAGCACGGTTGCGCATCTTCCCCCCTCGGAAGAACCCGCCGGTCACCCTGACCGGCAGCGGCTGCACGCTTTCACATCGTCACCGCACAAACCCATAGGGTGCACACTCCCCATCCGGAAATTCTTGCTCACCGGCAAGAAAACAAGTGAGACCGATACCAATACGCCAACATCTCGCCCTACCGGCACACCCCTGACGCCAGGACAAGAGTCCATGTACGAATGCCCGCGAGGAGCCCTGTCCCGGACCGTGTCCACCCAACCGGAGACCGCTGACAAAAGTTGTCATGCGGCAAGCACAACCTTCCGCAGTCGGACGTAGTCGGAAAGTCGAGTTCACCGCCGTTCGGTGCCGCCACAGCAGACCGGCGGTCACGGACTCAGCCAGAGGCCGAGGGAGACACCGTTGCCGCCACCTCGCACCAACCACCTGACCCCCGTCACCAACACCACAGGCCGCCTGCTGTGCTGGAGCCTGGGCGGCGCCATGCTCGTCAACACAGCTCAGGCCGTTGCCCATCCGGACCTGCTCTGGTGGCGCGCCCTGTGGATCGGCCTGTGGGCGCTCACCGCCCTCCTCCTTCTCGTCTGGGCGGCCCTGCGCACCTTGGAGAAGGATCGTTTTCGGCAGGAGACCGCAGCAGGTGGTCACGGAATGCCGACCGACACCGTGTGGCCGGATGACGGAGGTGGCTACGACCAGGCCGCGTGATGTGCGGACTCCGCCGTACTGCGCGTGCTGGGGCGGCGCGTGACACCTGTACCGCAACCTGGCAACTTCGTCGCCGTCAGTAGCGGAGTCGGCGTTCGCCGTCCTCACCGAATACGTCAACCGCACGACCCCGAAGCGGCAAGAGAAGCGTTGGCACTCCCGAGCCGTGGACGGGAAGACCTGCGACGGCGCTTGCGTGTCCGGGGGTGATCCACCGGCTCCCGCTGCCCCCGACGGTGCCCGCCACTGCCCGCTCGGCTGGCTTAGGTTAGGCTTACCTAAGTAGTTGCCCTCGGGTTCAGGAGTGTCCGCATGCGTCTTCGTCATGCCCGTGCCACCGCACCGACAGCCGCGGAGCGGGTGCGTTCCGTCCTGGCCACCGCCCATTCGCTGACGGCGGTGAGCGACGGTACCCGCGCCGAAGTACGACGTCTCGACGGTGAGAAGGTGCTCGGCCACTTCCACCTGCACGCACCGGGGGAGGGTGTGGAACCGCCGGGTGGCCGACGGGTGCCGGTGCGGCTGGAACTCACGGATGTTGCCCCCACGCCCGTCCGTGACCGGGTGCGTGCCCGGGTGACCCTGACGGGACTGCTGGCCGCCCCGTACGACCCCAGGTCCCAGGAGAGCGTCTGCATGGAGTTCGGGCAGGCCGTGCTGGAGGACGGCAGCGGGCGCAGGTATGTGACGCTGCGGGAGCTGGAGGTGGCCGAGCCCGATCCCGTCGCGCCGGGTGAGGCGAGCATGCTCACCCATCTCCTCGACGACCACCCCGAGTTCGTCTCGCTCTTCCTGCGTCTCGTGCGGCCTCGTCCGGACACCGGGGTCGTGCGGGCGCTCCCGGTCGGGATCGACCGCTACGGCATCGTTCTCCGTCTGGAGTACGCGCACTCCCACCGGGACGCCCGGGTGCCCTTCCGGACGCCGGTGAGCCATATCGACCGCCTGGGCCCCCAGATCCACTCGCTGCTCGCCGTCGCACGCCGTGCGGCCCACCCGGGCCGGCTGCTGACCTGAACCGGTGCACGGGCGCCCGGGATGCCACCGCGCACAGGAACGCGCGGTGGCATCCGGGCAGTGTGCGGAGGCTCCCCGGGAGGGGAGGCCCCCGGGTCGGTCAGTGTGGGGAGGTCGCGGCGTGTGGCGCTGCGGCGGTGGCGGTGAGGCCGCTCATGAGGGCGGAGGCCCAGCAGGAGTGGTCGTGGCCTCCCGTGTAGACGTGCAGTGCGGCGTCGAACCCGCGGGCCGTCAGGAGGCCGTGCAGCTTGCGCAGGTCGTCGACCATGCTTCCCTCGTTGCTGCCGACGTCCATGCGGATGGTGGTGTCGCTCGGCGGGGCCGCGGCTGCCTGCTCGTGCAGCCAGGTGTCACTGGCGGCCCCGGTGGTCTCGGGGCGCGCGGTCATGCCGGGCCGGAACCACGTGGAGGCCGAGTGGGCGAGCACCGTACCGAAGGTACCCGGTCGGCGCAGCGCCGTCGCCAGCGCGGTGAGGCCGCCCAGGCTCTGTCCGCACAGGATGGTGCGGCCGGGACCGGCCCAGCGGGGGAGCTGCGCGGTCATCGCGGGCACCAGTTCGTCGACGAGTGTGTCGATGAACCGTGTGTTGGCGCCGAGTTGCTGCATCCGCTGCGCGGGGTCGGAGCCCGCCTCGATGCCGACGACCGCCAGGGGCGGGACGGTGCCCTCGGCGAGGGCCGTGGTCACGGCGCGGGTGATGCCGTATCTGTCGAACCACTGCTCGCCGTCGAAGACGACGAGCAGGCCCAACTCCGTCGCCGGATCGGCGAGGTCCGGGACGAAGCGCCGTACGCGGTGGACGGTGCCGTCGCCGGCGGTGAAGTCGAACGCGTCGGTGCGGCCGCCCGGGGTGGTGTGCGGCGGTGCGAGCCATTCGCGGAGTCCGGGTGCGCCGTCCAGTTCGATCATCGACCCGAAGGGGCCGGTGGCGTGCCGGTTGAAGGGGTCCATCCGGTCGTCGGGCAGCGAGCGGGAGGAGCCGCTGCGGGGGCCGTCCGCGGTCAGATGGGGGTCGTCCGGGCCGAACGGATGGACGCGGTAGGTGCACCGCAGCCCCAAGGGGAGCCGCAGGCTGACGTACCAGAGGTCGGTGCCCTCCAGGCGGCGCATCATTCCCTGGCGCGCACGGTGCTTGTCGGTGACGCGATTGGCCAGTACGTAGACGCCGGAGACCGGCCTGTCCTCCCGCCACACCACCGTCACCAGTCGTTCCCCGGGGGCGCCGGGGACCGGTTCGACCAGCGGGGCGCCCCTGGTCGGCAGCGCCCGCCAGAAGTCCTCCACCGCCTCCTGGCCCCGGGCCCCGCGTTCCTCCAGGAGCCGCGCCAGCAGCGGGCTTTCGATCTGTGCGGACGTTGTCGCGTTGCTCAAGACGGCCTCGCCCTCTCCGAACGACTTGTGATAGCTACGTAGGTAAGCCTAACCTAAGTAACCAGCAGGGAGACGTCATGCGTGTGCTCTTCGTCGGGCCGCCGCTGTATGGATTGCTCTATCCCGTCCTGTCGTTGGCGCAGGCCTTCCGGACCGAGGGGCACGAGGTCGTGGTGGCCAGCGCCGGGGACTTCACCCGGCGCGTCGCCGAGGCCGGACTCGTCGGGTTCGACGCCGCGCCGGAGTTGGACTCCGAAGCCGAGTACCGCCAGGGGGAGAGCCGGCGCAAGCGGCTCAACCTCGGCACCAAGATGGGCAGGTTCTCCTTCTTCGGGGACGAGATGGCCGACGCCCTCGTCGATTTCGCCGGGCAGTGGCGCCCCGACCTGATCGTCTACCCGCCGCTGGGTGTCGCGGGCCCGTTGGTCGCGGCCAAGTACGACGTGCCCGTCGTCATGCAGACCGTCGGCTTCGGGCACCAGCGCTGGCACATCGAGGGCGTCACCCGGTCGATGGAGGACGCCTACGCCCGGCACGGGGTCGCCGGGCCCCCGGCCGACCTGCGGTGGGTGGACGTCGCCCCGCCGAGCATGCGCGTGCTCGACGAGCCCGACCTGTGGTCCATGCGGTACGTGCCCTTCAACGGGGGCACCGTGCTGGAGGACTGGTGGAGCCGGGACACCGGGCGCCCACGCATCGTCGTCAGCCTGGGCACGCTCAAGCCGATGGTGGACGGCATCGACCTGATCAAGTGGGTGGTCGAGTCCGCGCACGAGTCGGACGCCGAGTTCGTGCTGTCCCTGGGGGAGCACGGGCAGCGTGAGATCGACTCCCTGCCCGAGAACGTGCGGCTGGTCTCCTGGATCCCGATGGGGCCGCTGCTGGGCCGCGCCTCCGGGTTCATCCACCACGGCGGCGCCGGCAACACGCTGACCGCGCTGTCGGCCGGTGTTCCGCAGATCGTCTTCGGGCAGGGCGCGGACCGGCCGGTCAATGCCAAGACCGTCCAGGACCGGGGTTGCGGGTTCGTCCCCGGCGAGCAGGGGCTCGTCAGGGCGGACATCGACCGGCTGCTGACCGACACCTCCCTGCGGGTCGCCGCCACTCAGGTGCGTGCCGAGATGTGCGCCCAGGACCCGCCCACCGTCATCGCCCGCCGTCTGGCCCGGCTCGTCGCGTCCCCCGCGCACTCCGACCAGGCAGCCCCCGCACTCACCGAGGGCTGAGGAGAACATGCCGACTTCACCACTCCCCGCGACCGGCGGTGCCGGCTGGCTGCGCCGGCTGATGGGCCTGTGCCTGCGCCGTCGGCGGCTCATGACCGCGATCGTCCTCTCCTCCATCCTGAGCATCGTGTTGACGACGCTGGGCCCGTTGCTGACCAAGGACGGCATCAACCACGCGGTGGCCGGGAACAGCGACGGAATCGGCTGGGTGGCCGGCGGGCTCGTCCTGATCGCCGCCGTCGACTTCGTGGGCAACTACGTACGCCGCTTCACCGGCGGCAAACTCGCCCTCGACGTCCAGCACGGACTCCGCGAGGAGGTGTTCGCCAGCATTCAGCGGCTGGACGGCCCCGGTCAGGACAGGCTGCGCACCGGCCAGGTCATCTCCCGCACCAACAGCGACCTCCAGCAGCTCCAGCAGATGCTCACCATGCTGCCGGTGCCGCTGACGGTGGTGACCTACTACCTCTTCGGCGTCGTCGCGATGCTCTGGCTCTCGCCACGGCTGACCGCTGTGACCGTGGGCACGGTCATCGCCCTGGGCGCCGTCGCCCTGTGGACCAGACGCCGCGTCTTCGAGACCTCCGCCAAGGCGGCGAACGACGCGGCCGAGGTGACCGAGCATCTGAAGGAGACCATCGACGGCGTCCGCGTCGTCAAGGGCTTCGGCCAGGAGGAGCGCGAGATCCGCCGGCTCGACCGGGCCACCCGTGGCCTGTTCGGCCAGCGGATGCGGATGATGCGGGTGCATGCGGCGCCGGGGGCGACGATGCTCGCCCTCCCGGTCCTGGGGCAGATCGGGGTGCTGGTCTACGGCGGCAGCCTGGTCATGGACGGCTCGATCGACATCGGAACCTTCATCGCCTTCGCGGCGTACCTGACCATGCTGACCGGGCCGACCCGGGTGTTCGCCACCTACCTGGTGATCGCCCAGCGCACCCGGGCCTCGGCCGAGCGGATCTTCGAGCTGATCGACTCGCGCCCGGAGATCCGCGACGGTACGCAGGAGCTGCCCGACGGGCCCGCCGAACTCGCCTTCGAGAACGTCGGATTCGGTTACACGCACGACGAACCGGTCCTGCGGGACGTCTCCTTCCGCGTCGCCGCGGGGGAGACCGTGGCCGTCGTCGGACCGTCGGGATCGGGCAAGTCCACGCTGTCGCTGCTCATCCCGCGGTTCTACGACGCCACGTCCGGCGCCGTCACCCTCGGCACCGGCCAGGACCGCACCGACATCCGGAACCTGCGGCTGGAGTCCCTGCGCTCCCACGTCGGCGTCGTCTTCGAGGAGCCCTTCCTGTTCGCCCGCAGCGTGCGGGAGAACATCGCGTACGGGCACGAGGACGCCGACGACGAGGAGATCGTCGCCGCCGCCGAGGCGGCCGGCGCGCACGCCTTCATCAGCGCGCTGCCCGCCGGCTACGACACCGAGCTGACCGAGCGCGGACAGAACCTGTCCGGAGGCCAGCGGCAGCGACTCGCGCTCGCCCGCGCGCTGCTCAACCGACCGCCTGTGCTGATCGTCGACGATGCGACCTCCGCCGTGGACGCCACGACGGAGGCCGCCATCCACCGTGCGCTCGCGAGCTACATCGGCGGTGACCACGTCACCGTGCTCATCGCGCGCCGGCGCTCGACCCTGGAGCTGGCCGACCGCATCGTGGTGCTCGACGGCGGCCGTGTCGCCGACACCGGCACCTACTCCGAACTGGCCGAGCGCAGCGTGGTCTTCCAGGAACTGCTCGCGGGCGACACGGAGGACATCGACGCCCGTACCCCCCGCACCCCGGCCGAGCTGTGGACCGCACCTGCTGGTGGGGACACGGAGCGGCAGCAGGACGGCCCGCCGTCCCGGAGGGACCGGTTCGCCGAGATCCCGCCCAAGGCCGTCGCGGCAGGCGGCGGGGACTTCCCGCCCACCGTCCGGGCCATGTTGAGGCCGGTGCGCGGTCTGCTCGGCGTCGCCCTCGCCCTGATCGCCTTCGACGCGCTGGCACGGGTGCTCGTCCCGATCCTGCTGCAACGCGGCATCGACGACGGCATCACGCTCGGCTCGATGAGCACCGTGTGGGCCGTCGCCGGAATCTGTCTGCTGCTGTGCGCGGCCAACTGGTTCGGTTACACCTACCAGACGCTCACCAGTGCCCGCGCCTCGGAGTCGGTCCAGTGGTCGCTGCGGCTGCGCAGCTACCGGCACCTCCAGCGGCTCGGCCTGGACCACTACGAGAAGGAGAGCGCCGGCAGCCTGCTGACCAGGCTGACCGTCGACATCGACGCGCTGTCGAAGTTCCTCCAGCAGGGCATGGTGCAGGGGCTGGTCAGCGTGCTGACGATGGGCGGCATCGCGGTCGCGATGGTGGTCCTGGACTGGCGGCTGGCCCTGGCCGCGCTGGCGCCCTTCCCGGTGATCGCCCTGGTGACCCCGGTGTTCCGGCGGCTCAGCTCCGGCGCCTACAAGGAGGCGCGCGACCACCTGGGCAAGGTGAACAGCTCGTTGCGGGAGAACGTCGCCGGGTTGCGCATCGCGCAGTCCCACGGCAAGCAGCGCAGCACCGCCAAGCACTTCAGCGCCCTGTCCAACCTCAACCGGCTGATCCAGGTGAAGGGACAGCGCTACATCTCGCTGTACTTCCCGTTCCTGGCCTTCTGCTCGGAGCTGTCCATGGCACTGGTCGTGCTGGCCGGCGGATACCTGGTGGCCGGCGGCTCGGTGTCCGCCGGTGTGCTCGCGGCGTTCCTGCTGCTGCTCGGCCAGTTCTACGGGCCCATCCAGCAGCTGTCGACCATCTACGACTCCTACCTCCAGACCCGCACCAGCGTCCGGCAGGTCACCGAACTGCTGGCCACCGAACCGACCCAGCGCCCTGCCACCGACCCGGTGCCGGTTCCGGAGCGCTTCCGCGGTCACCTCGAACTGCGGGAGGCGACCTTCCGCTACGAGGGAGCGGCCGAGACCACCCTCGCCGTCCCGGACCTGACGCTGGAGGCGGGGCGCAGCGTCGCCGTCGTCGGCGCCACCGGGGCGGGCAAGTCGACCCTGGTGAAACTCCTCGCCCGCTTCTACGACCCGGCCTCGGGAACGGTACGGCTGGACGGTGTCGACATCCGCCGCTACGACCTTGCCGGGTACCGCAGGCGGATCGGTATCGTCCCGCAGGAGGCCCACCTGTTCGAGGGCGACATCGCGGAGAACATCCGCTACGGCCGCCCCGACGCGAGCGACGAAGAGGTCAGCGCGGCGGCGGACGCGGTGGGTGCGACGGCGAGCATCGCCCGGCTGCCGGGCGGGTTCCGGCACGCCGTACGCCAGGCCGGCGGCAACCTGTCGGCCAGCGAACGGCAGTTGATCGCGCTGGCCAGGGTCGCACTCGTCGACCCCGATGTGCTGCTGCTCGACGAGGCCACCGCGATGCTCGACTCGGGCACCGAGAGCGCCGTCCTCGACGGCATGTTCCAGGCCGCCAGGAACAAGACCGCCCTGCTGGTGGCCCACCGGCTGACCACGGCCGCCCGCTGCGACCGGGTCCTGGTCCTGGACGCCGGACGCCCGGTCGAGTACGGCACCCACGACGAACTCCTCGCCCAGGAGGGTGCCTACGCCCGGCTGTGGAACAGCGCGCAGAACGCGGCTCTGTCTTCGGCGTCTTCGGCGTCTTCGGCGTCTTCGGCGTCGTCCCCGGAAACCCCGGAGCACCCCGGGGACGACGCGGCGGCCGAGAGCGGCGGGGCCGGGTCCGAGGCCGGGGGCGCGTCGCGGGCCAGGTCCGGGAAGGGGGCGGAGGTCGGGTCGGTGACCTGATGCTGCCCCGCGCCCGGGCGGGCGGCACCGGGCCCCCGCGGTGAGGACACCGCGGGGGCCCGGTCGTCACGCGAGGCGGGTCACAGACGGTGGGCCCGGCGCTCCTGCAACAGAAGCCACGCCAGGTACAGGCCGCCGCCCACTCCCATCACCACGCCGACCGGCATCAGCGCCGAACCGGTCACCCGCTGGGTCACCAGGTCGGCGGTGGCGACCAGGACGGCCCCCATCCAGGCCGCGGGCAGCACATTCGGGCCCGGGGCCCGGGTGATACGGCGCGCCAACTGGGGCGCGGCCATGGCCAGAAACGGGATCGGGCCCGCCGCCGCCACGGCCATCGCCGTCAGCCCGGTGCCGGCGCCCAGCAGCACCAGGCGGCTGCGCTCCGCCGGCACGCCGAGCGCACCGGCCGTGTCGTCCCCCATCTCCAGCATGGACAGGCGGCGCGCGTGCGCCAGGACGACCGGGCCACAGAGGACGAGGCCCAGCGCGGCGATGCAGACCTCGCTCCAGCCGCGGTCGTTGAGGGACCCGATCATCCAGGTGGCGGCCTCCGCGGCCTTCCCGAGCTCCGCGCGGATGAACAGGAAACTGGTTGCCGCGCCGAGCACCGCCGACAGACCGATGCCGACGAGCACCAGCCGGTAACCGTGCACCCCGCGGCGCCACGCCAGCACGTACACCGCGATGGCTGTCGCGAAACCGCCCACCATGGCGCCGAGCGCCGTCTGCGGCGCCCCGGCGTTCAGGAAGATGATGGCCACCAGCGCGCCCGCCGAGGCACCGTTGCCGAACCCGATGATGTCCGGGCTGCCCAGCGGATTGCGGGTCAGCGACTGGAAGACGGCACCGGCCATCCCCGAGCCGAAGCCGACCAGCAGGGCCACCACGGCGCGTGGCAGCCGCAGGTCCAGCACGATGAAGTCGGCGCCGGGCGGGCCGTTCCCGGTGAACGTCTCCAGCACCTCCAGGGGGGACAGCTCGAAGGTGCCCGTGCCGACGGAGAAGACCACCACCACCGCGCCGATCAGGATCAACCCGAGGCACGTCAGAACGGCGCGCGGGTCGAAGCGGAGGGAGAAGCGGCCCGCACGTATCCGGCCGCCGCGCGGTTCGCAGCGCACCGGCGCCTTCGAGGGGCCCTGACCGGGCCTGTCCTTGAGCAGGCTCACAGCTGGGCCACCTTCCGCCGGCGTACGAGATGGACGAAGAGCAGTCCGCCCAGGAACGAGGTCACGATGTCGACCTCGATCTCGGACGGCGCCACCACGATGCGGCCGATCACATCGGACACGAGCATCAGCGTGGGGGCGAACAGGGCGCAGTAGGGCAGCATCCACCGGGGGTCGGGGCCGGTGAACGCGCGGACCGCGTGCGGGATCATGAGGCCGACGAAGCTGATCGGACCGCACACGGCGGTCGCGCTGCCGCACAGCAGCGTGATGGCCACGATGGACAGGACGCGCGTGCGGGTCACCGCGGAGCCGAGGGCGCGGGCGTGGTCCTCACCCAGGGACAGCGCGCCGAGCGGCCGGGCGAGCCCGAACGCCAGCAGTGTGCCCGCGATCAGCAACGGCAGGGTGAACAGCAGCAGGTCCGGGTCGCGTTTGTCGAGTGTCCCGACGGACCAGTGGCGCATCGCGTCCAGAGCGCTCAGGTCCCACAGTTGCAGCCCGTTCACATAGCCGAAGAGGGCCGCGTTGAGGGCGGTTCCGGCCAGTGCGAGCCGGACCGGGGTGGCTGAGCGGGTGCCGCCCAGCGCGTGCACGGCGACGGCGGCCACCGCCGCGCCCAGCAGCGCGAACCACAGGTATCCGGTGACCGAGGTGATGCCGAACACGCCGATGGCGGTGATCACGGCGGCGGAGGCGCCTGCGTTCACCCCGAGCAGTCCGGGGTCGGCGAGCGGATTGCGGGTGAGGACCTGCATCACGCCGCCGGCGAGACCGAGCGCCGTGCCCACGGCGATCCCGATGAGGGTGCGCGGCAACCGCAGTTCCCGCACGATGTTGTCGAACCGTGACCCGTCAGGGGCGAACAGGCCCGACCACACGTGGGGGAGCGGTACGTGTTCGGTGCCCACGGCGAGCGACAACAGGGCCGACGCGATCAGCAGCACCACTCCCAGCAGCAGGCCGGTGGAGCGCGGTGGCCGACGGCGCCTGGGGGGCGGGAGGTGCTGCGTTCCCCCGGGATGAAGCTGCACATCAGTGGACATGCGGTTAGCTTAGGCTAACCTAAATGAAGCACGCCCGGTGCTGGTCCTGCCGGACGTCGAGGCCGTCGGGGCGCAGTCGGCATGCGCCCCCGGCCTCGCCCTTTCACCGCCCAGAACCAAGGAGCCCTCTTCCCATGTCCTCCATCAGATCCTCTCGCCGCGCCGCCCTGCTCTCCTGCACCGCCGCGGTCACCGGAGCCCTGCTCCTGAGCGCCTGCGGCAGCGACAGTGGCGAGGGGAAAGACGGTGCGGGAAAGGGCGATTCCGGCGGTACCCGGCGGATAACCGACGCCAAGGGCCGGAGCGTCAAGGTGCCCGACGCGCCCAAGAAGGTCGTGACGCTCAGCGAGCCCACGCTCGACGCCTCGCTGGCGCTCGGGGTCGAGCCGGTCGGCGCCACCGCGGGCCGCGGCCAGAAGGGTGTGTCCAGCTACCTCGCCGACAAGGCGGGTTCCTGCAAGGTCGTCGCGACCGTCGCCGAGGCCGACATGGAGAAGCTCGCGGCGCTCCAGCCCGACCTGATCCTGCTCGACGAGACCACCGGTGCGAAGAAGACCGTCGACAAGCTCCAGGAGATCGCGCCGACCGTCGTCACCGCGAAGCTCAACGAGGACTGGAAGAAGTCGTTCACCGACACCGCCGACGCCCTCAACAAGAAGCCGGACGCCGACAAGTGGCTCAAGGACTTCGATGCGCAGGTCGCCGGCGCCAGGAAGAAGCTCGGCGACAACGCCGGGAAGTCGGTCTCGGTGATCCGCTGGCAGGACGGGGCGCCCTCCGTCGTCGGCAAGGGCGACGGTGTGGTCGCCTCCACCCTCGAAGCGCTCGGGATGAGCCGGCCCGCGGACCAGCGGGGCGCGAGCACCGGACACAGCGAGCCGGTCTCCCTGGAGAAGCTCGACACCATCGACGGCGACTGGCTGGTGTTCGGGACGCTCGGTGACAAGGCCGACGGCGAGAAGGCGTACGGCGAGGCGAAGAAGGCCACGAACTTCAACAAGCTGAAGGCGGAGAAGAGCAAGCACGTGGTGGTCGTCGAGGGCTCCGCGTGGAACAGCGCCGGAGGCCCGCTCTCCGCCCAGGTCGTCCTGGACGACCTGGAGAAGGCCCTGACCGAGTAACGCCGCCGGGGCCCGCTCATGTCGAGCTCCTGCCCCACTGTCACGATCCGGCCGGCGGTCTCCGGGCCCGGTGGGACGACGGCGGGACGGACGGTCGCCGCAACGTCTCGGCGGTCCCGGCTCCCGGGACCGCCGCGATGGCCCCGGCGTGGCCATCGCGGTCGCCCGTACGCCCACGACCTCGCCGCCGGTACCTACGGGTGCGGTACGGGTGACGGCGCGCTCCGCCACCCGTACAGCACCTTTTCGCCCGCCACTCGACAGCTTGCCCCCGGGTGCTGGAGGCCCACTGCGGAGTGCCACTGGACGGCGCGGTCCTCGTCGCCCTCGACACCCGGCCGATCGCCGCGGATTTCGCCTGCATCCTCGACCGCTCCGAGGCCGTGGTGGTGATCGTGGACGCCACGTGCCGCGCCGCACTGACCGAGGCACTGCGGCGCACCGACGCCCGCCGCGCGTGACCCAGCCGCAGCACGACGCCTACGAGCCCCTGCTGGCCGACGCCGCTCCGCACACGGTGGAGGTCACCGACGAGCGGTCCCTGCTGTCGATTCCCACGGGTTCGCCGGCCCGCTTCTTACGGACGATATGGTGAAGTGTGCTGCGGGCCGGTTCCACGTCCCGGGTGGAGGGCTGCCGGCACGCACAGACGGCGTCGCCGCGGGTGCCCCGGACAATGCTTTGTACGTCAGGGGACGGGGTGCCGTCCAACGTCCCCTGGCCTCGCTGCCGGGGAACGGTCCACACCTCCCCGCATCGTGCCCCGCTCCTAGGAGATGAGCAGGCGGATTCCGTCGACGAGTGCCTGTGCCTGCCCATCGGGCCAGTCCGCGATCCGGCCCGCAAGGTGCCGGGTCAGCGCGTCGCGGAGTGCGGTGACCGCGGCGCGGCCCTTGGGCGTCAAGGTGAGCAGGGTGGCTCGGCCGTCGCAGGGGTCGGGGCTGCGCTCCAGCAGACCCGCGCTTTCGAGCCGGTCGGCATAGCGGCTCGCGCCGGACCGGTCGATACCGACCTCGTCGGCAAGCCGCGCCGCTGACTGCGGTCCGAGCCGGGCCAGCCCGCTGAGCACCGGGTAGGTCTGTCGGTCGACACCGGGTGGTGCCGAGTCGAGGACCGCGTCGTACAGCGCGCTCCGGTTGCGCCGTAGCAACAACTGTCCCAGCGCCTGCTCCAGGTCCCGTGCCAAAGCCGCGTTCGCCATCACCCGATGATACGTGCGAAACGCACGGAGGAGTCGTAGGGTGTTGCGTGCGAGTCGCACGCATTTACCGGGAGGTCTCATGGTCATCGTTCACGCCCTGCCCCGGCGGGCCATCGGCCGGACGGACGACGCTGTGGCCGCCGCCGCACCCGCAACACCGCTCTATGCCACCGCAGTTGAGGAGCGTGGCATCGGCACGCGGCGGACCGACGGTGCACGGTGACGGCCAGGAGGCGCAACAGCGCACTGATCGGACCGGTACTGGTGCTGGCCACGCTGGTCTCCAGCGTCATCAGCTCTTTCGGTGCTCCCCTCGTCCCCACTGTCGCCCGCGACTTCCACGAGCCGCTGAGCACGGCGCAGTGGTCGCTGACGGTGGCGCTGCTCGTCGGCGCGGTGAGTTCGCCGGTCCTGGGCCGGCTCGGCGACGGCACGCGACGGCGAGGGACGATGCTCGTCGGCCTGGCCGTGGTCACGGCGGGCGGTGTCGTGGCGGCGCTCGCGAACAGCTTGGAGATGCTGGTCGTCGGCCGTGGACTGCAAGGCACCGGGCTCGGGCTGGCGCCGTTGGCGATGGCCACCGCCCGGGACCACCTGTCTGACGCCGAGGTCGCGCCGATGATCGCGCTGTTGTCGGTCTCGGCGGGGGCGGGCCTCGGTGCCGGCTACCCGATCAGCGGGTTGATCGCCGAGGCGTGGGGATTGGCGGGTGCGTACTGGTTCGGCGCGCTCGTGTCCGGCCTCGCGCTGGTCTGTGTCGCCGCGGTCGTACCGTCGAGCGCGGGGCGGGGCACCCCTGCCCGGCTCGACCGGGTCGGTGCCGTACTGCTCGGACTCGCGCTGGTCACCGCGCTGGTGGCGGTGGCAGAGGGGACACAGTGGGGTTGGGGTTCGCCGGCGATCATCGGCCTGTCGGCCGCCGGTGCAGTGCTCTTCGCGGTGTGGGCCGTGCAGCAACTGCGTGCCGAGCACCCGCTGGTCGAGTTGCGTCTGCTGCGCCATCCTGCCGTGCTTTCGGCCGACGCCTGCGCCATGGTGCTCGGTGCCGCGATGTACATGGTCCTCTCGGGGGTGACGGAGTTCGTACAGTCCCCGCGCTCGGGCGGATTCGGCTTCTCCGCATCGGCCGTCGTGGCCGGGCTTGTCCTCGTCCCCCTGTCCTTGTTCATGCTGAGCAGCTCCCGCACCCTGCCCACCTTGGTGACACGCGTAGGGAGCCGTGCGGTGCTGACGCTGGGGTGCCTCGTGGCTGCGCTGGGATGCGCATTCTTCGCCGTCTTCCATGGCGCCCTGTGGCAGGCCTTCTGCATGACGGGTGTTCTAGGGGTGGGACTGGGCACCACCTTCGCGGCGATTCCCGGTGTGATCGTGCAGGCGGTCCCCGCCCAGGAGACGGGCAGCGCCATGGGCTTCTACCAGGTGGTCCGCTTCACGGGCTTCTCGCTGGGCAGCGCGCTCACCGCCACCCTCCTGGCCGCTCACGCCGGCGGCGACGGCCGGCCGACCGAGGGGGGCTACATCATGGTGCTGTGGATCTCCGCCGGCATCTGTGTCGTCGCCGCTGCCCTCGCCTGGTTCCTGCCCGCCCGATCCACCCGGCTCCGTCCTGCTGATCGCGCGGGGCGGTCGCACGTCGCGGAACCGCGTCGGCCGTCCTCGCGCAGGCGGAGCTGACGGCGGCAACTGGCCCGCGAGGCTTGTGTCCGGCAGGCGGCGCGGGCCTGCGACGGCGAGATCGTCGTCGCAGACGACCACCTCGTCCCGGTACGGGCCGCCGGGTCAGTCCGGAGCGCCGTACGTGGCGCGCTCGCGCAGCAGTTCGGCGGCCTGGTTGAGGGCGGTGGACAGGCGTCGCCGGTAGGTGCTGAAGGACAGGGCAGCCCGGTTCGCCGCGGCCTGCTGGCTGCGCGGCCCGGACACGTAGGTCAGCTCCAGGACGTCGCCGAGCTCCTGCCTGCCGGGGCTCGACCGCAGTTGGGCCACCGTGTCGGTGAGCACCTCGCGCAGTGCCGAGGCGTCCGACCCTGCCGGTACCAGGCGGGTGCTCAGCAGGGCGTTCTCCGCGAGCAGTCCGGGCTCCAACAGGTTGCGGTACCCCTGTTTGACGGCCTCGCTGAACTCCGGCCACGGCATCGGTGGCTCGGCCAGCACCTCCGGGGTGAGGCCGCCCGCGCTGTCGTCCGCCAGCAGTCGGGCCCGCAGTTCGGTGCTCCAGCGCGGGAAGGGGAGCGGCCGCCAGTCGTGCACCCGCGGCACCACACGTTGCCCGTCGACGTCGGTCACCGGCGCGGCCTGGCGCTGCCCGTGCAGGGCCAGGGCGGCCGAGAGCGCGGGCCTGCGTTCGGGTACGCACGTCAGGCTTACCGACAGGCCGGGGGTCTTGGCCCACAGCGTCAGGAGCGCGAACACGCACCCGACGTCGCTCTCGTGGTCGTGCGTCATCCACCGGGCGACCAGCAGCCGCTCCGAGCGGCGCAGCGGTGCGCGCAGGGCGAGCTGTTCGCGTGCGGCCGTGACGACCGGGTCGTCCGGCAGATCCGTGGCGTCCGGTTCCACGCACGGTGCGACCAGTGTGCCCACCACGCCCCGCACCGGGTCCTCGACGACGGTGAAGGAGGCGGGCCGCCGACGCCACCACTGCGCGGCCAGCCGCTCGGCCTCCGTACCGAAGTCATGGGCGACGGCACCCAGGACGGTGTCGCGTTCCTCCGGGTGGGCGGGGCGTACCCGGACGGTGTCGGCGTGGCGCCAGTCGAAGGCGGCCCGGAACGCCGGGTGCTGCCGGCCCAGGTAGGCCAGGCCCGCCCCGAAGGACCAGCGGTCTCCGGTGTGCTGCAGGAGCTTGCTGGTCAGATGGTCGTGAACCCGGGTGAACAGCCGCTCGTACTTGTCGGTGCCCCGCCAGCGCAGGTCGGCGACGAGCGCGTCCCGTACCAGCGGGTGCGGTACCAGCCCCTCACCCGTACTGTCCACCCACGACTGGCGGCGGAGCCAGGCGCACAGTTGCCGCGCTTCCTGACGCGGCAGGTCCAGTGTGTGCTGCACCAGTTCCTCGGTGGTGGTCCGGGCGAGCGCCAGTACGTAGAGCGCGTCGGACTGGGCCAGAGTGGGCGTCTCGCGCAGCAGCAGACGCAGCATCTCGCCCACCACGTCGGGGGCGTCGCCCAGCTCCCAGGGGCGGCCCTGGCCGGGGGGCGGCGGGGTGCGTGCCAAGGCGTCGGCGAACAGGGCGAGGGCGAGCGGAAGGCCGTGCGCGGCACGGACGACGGCGGGGATGTCGGCCGACGGGACCTGCCTGTTGCGCAGCAGGAGGGCGGCTTCGGCGTCGTCCATGCCGCAGAGCCGCACGCTGCGCAGCGCGTGCCACCACTGCGGGTCCGTCCGCCACTCTGCGGCCGGCGGCCGGCGGCTGGCGACCACCAGCAGGGCGTCGGCCGGCAGGCCGGGCAGGAACTCGTGGCGCAGCCAGTGCTCCAGCGGCCCCAGCAGCTCGCCCGAGTCCACCAGCAGCACATCCGGGCCCCGAAGGTCCCCCTGGTCCTGGCCCGCCTCTCGCTTCTCGTCCCGACCCGGACCCCGTCCCTGGCCTTGTCGCCTCAGCGATGCGAGGAAGGCCTCGGGGGTGGGCTCGACAGTGCGCATGTCGACGGTGCGGCAGATGCGGCCGTCGTCCTCCGCCTCGTCCCCGAAGCGCTGCAGCAGCGTGCTCTTACCGACTCCGCCCATGCCGTGCAGCCATACGACGAAGCAGCCGCGCTGCTCGTCGAGCATCAGTTCCCGCAGCAGCCGCAGTTCGGCCGCGCGCCCGGTGAACACCTTGCGCCGCAGGGACGCGAGCTGTTTCCGCCGGGAGCCGGCCCGCGCCGGCCTGGAAGACATCTGCATTGCCGAACCCGCAGCCCCTCCCGTGGACTTGACTGCCCTACTCACCCTGCGTCAAGAAAAAGAGCACTGTACGTACGGACGACGATGGTACGAAACGTCTTCGGATGCGCGGTACCCGTTCGGTCACCACCCGGGCGGCTGATCCCGTAAACGGGCACGGTGCGGCGCCGCCGGCCTGTGCGCATGCACCGTTCGGTGATGTGGGCGGCGGCGTACGGCCTCGACATTACGAGCCCGTGCCCCGCCCCCGTCGTGCGTCGGGAGCTTCGCACCCGGAAATCACCTCGCCCGATTCCGGGCGTGCATCGGGCTGCCAACGCTCCGATGCGGAACCGGTGTGCCCCTCCCCGGTGCTGTTCGGTCATACCGCCCCGTCCCCCTGTCGCACGAGCTTGATCATTTTCCACGAGGGTGTGATGCCCCTTCGGCCGGAAAAGTTCACGCCCGGGGGGTAGACGGGCGGCTACCGCCGTGTGGTCGGCGCGCTCATCGGGGTACCGGGACCGTCGCGGTGAATGTCCGCACAGGCGGGGTCCCGGTGCCGCAACACGTCGCCGGGTGCCGGGCTGACACCCAGTCACGCCGTTAGGCTCCTCACGCTGCCGAGGACGGACGGCGTGCGCAGGCGGAAGGGAGCGGTATGGCGACCGGAAGGCACGTGCGGCGCGTCGGCGTCCTGGTGGCCGGAGGGCTGCTGCTGCTCGTCGGGGTGGCGCTGCTCGTGCTCCCCGGGCCGGGGCTGCTGCTCGTCTTCGCCGGGCTGGTCGTGCTCTCCCGCGAGTTCCCGGGCCTGAACCGGTACGTCGAGCCGGTGCGGGAACGTGCTCTGCAGGCCGCCGAGGAGAGCGTCTCCTCCCCGCTGCGCATGGCCGGTTCCGTGCTCGCCGTCCTCGCCCTGCTCGCAGCCGGGGTGGCCTGGGGTCTGGTCCCGGAACTCCCTTTCAGCGGCTGGAGCGCCGGCTCGGGCCTGATCCTCGCCGCGTTCATCCTGGCGGGCCTGCTGGTCTGGAGCCGCCGACGCGTGGCGGGCCGGAGGGCGGCGGACTGAGGCGGCGCCTCCCGTGGTAGGTGCCGCCATGTCGGCGCCGCGCACCACCGTGCAGCGGTCGCCCATCGGTAATACCTCATCTACGCAGGTAGGAACGGTACGAGGACAGCGCCTCGCCCCCAGGTGTTGCCAACTTGTTCATACAGGTGACTTTCCTACCGGCGGATGTTCTTGAAAGACTCTGGTGACCCGGACCGTTCCGCACACCCTTGTGAGGTCAGCAGAGAGATGCCAGAACTCAACCGCCGCAGGTTCCTCCAGATCGCCGGCGCCACCGCGGGCTTCAGCGCCCTGTCCGGCAGCATCCAGCGAGCCGCGGCCATCCCCGCGGCCCGCCGAACGGGCAGCATCGAGGACGTCGAACACATCGTCGTGCTGATGCAGGAGAACCGGTCCTTCGACCACTACTTCGGCTCGCTGCGGGGTGTCCGCGGCTTCGGGGACCCGCGCCCCATGGCGCCGACCGGCCAGAAAACGGTCTGGCAGCAGTCGGGCGGCGGCAAGGACGTGCTGCCCTACCACCCGGACGCCGACAACCTGGGCATGCAGTTCATCGCGGGCCTCAACCACGACTGGGCGGGCGGCCACCAGGCGTGGCACGACGGAAAGTACGACCAGTGGATCCCGGCCAAGGGCACCGGCACCATGGCCTACCTGACCCGCGAGGACATCCCCTTCCACTACGCCCTCGCCGACGCCTTCACCATCTGTGACGCCTATCACTGCTCGATGATCGGCGCCACCGATCCCAACCGCTACTACATGTGGTCCGGCCACGTGGGCAACGACGGCAAGGGCGGCGGGCCCGTCCTGGGCAACGAGGAGGCCGGGTACGGCTGGACCACGTACCCCGAGCGGCTGGAGCAGGCGGGCATCTCCTGGAAGATCTACCAGGACATCGGCGACGGTCTGGACGAGGACGGCGGCTGGGGCTGGATCGACGACGCCTACCGCGGCAACTACGGCGACAACTCGCTGCTGTGGTTCACCAAGTACCAGAACGCCAAGCCCGGCGACCCCCTCTACGACAAGGCACGCACCGGCACGAACGCCAAGAAGGGCGACGGCTTCTTCGACGTCCTCAAGGCCGACGTGAAGGCCGGCAAGCTGCCGCAGATCTCCTGGATCGCCGCCCCCGAGGCGTTCTCCGAGCACCCGAACTTCCCCGCCAACTACGGCGCCTGGTACGTCTCCCAGGTCCTCGACGCCCTCACCTCCGACCCGGACGTATGGGCCAAGACGGCGCTGTTCATCACCTACGACGAGAACGACGGCTACTTCGACCACGTCGTCCCGCCCTACCCGCCGGCCTCCGCCGACCAGGGCCGCTCCACCGCCGCCACCGAGCTCGACTACTACAGCGGCGGCATCACCGGCTACGAGCCCGGCCCCTACGGGCTGGGCCAGCGGGTTCCCATGCTCGTCGTCTCTCCGTGGAGCACCGGCGGCTACGCCTGCTCGGAGCTGTTCGACCACACCTCCATCATCCGTTTCATGGAGCGCCGCTTCGGCGTGCACGAGCCGCACATCTCCCCGTGGCGGCGCGCCCTGTGCGGCGACCTGACCTCGGCGTTCGACTTCGGCCTCAAGGACACGGACCCGGCCGACCTGCCGGGCACCGACGCCTTCGAGCCGCCGGACAACGAGCGGCACGACTCGTACGTGCCCAAGCCGCCGGCCACGCCGGTGCTGCCGAAGCAGGAGGCGGGCTCCCGGCCGACGCGGCCCCTGCGGTACGCGCCGCTGGTGGACGGCTCCGCCGAGGTCGCCGACGGGAAGTTCTCCCTCACCCTCGGCGGCGGCAAGGAGGCGGGCGCCTTCTTCCTCGTCACCTCCGCCAACCGTACCGACGGCCCCTGGACCTACTCCACCGGCGCCGGTGAGGAGCTGACCGACACCTGGAACACCGCCTACTCCGACGGCTCCTACGATCTGACCGCCCACGGCCCCAACGGCTTCCTGCGCACCTTCAAGGGCCCCGGCAAGAAGGCGGGCCCCGAGGTCACCGCCCGCCACCTGCGGGACAGCGGTGACATCGAGCTCACCCTGACCAACGCGGGCGACACCGACTGCAACCTGACGGTGGCCAACGCCTACGGCGGTGCCGAGGAGACCCACAAGGTCCGGGCGGGGGCCCGGGTCGTGCGGCGGGTGGGCCTGCGGGAGAGCAAGCGCTGGTACGACCTGTCCGTCACCACCGACAGCGACGAGAAGTGGCTGCGCCGGCTGGCCGGGCACGTCGAGACGGGTGCCCCCGGCGTCAGCGACCCGGCGACACGTACCGACTGACCCGCGCACCCACCGGGGCCGCACCCCCGACGGCGAGGGGTGCGGCCATTCCGGTGAGAGTGGCCCGGCAGACCTTCCCGGTCGGCCCGAGCGGCATGCTTGCGACGTGGAGCAGTAGTTCGGGATGCTTGCGCCGGTCCAGGCCGCGCTCGCGCTCCAGGTAGCCGGTCAGCTCCTCCAGGGTCAGCGGCCGAGCGTCCTCGGCGGCCTTTCCGGGGGAGGAGGTCCGCCGGGCAGCGGGGGCCTGACGGACGCAGGCGCACAGCCTCTCGCCGAGGTCCGGATCGGGCACCCCGACACAGGCCACCTCCGCCACCGCCGGGTGGGCGCCGAGCGCGCGTTCCACCTCGGCGGGGCTGATGTTGTACCCGCCGCGCACCACGATCTGCTTGAGGCGGCCGAGTACGTGCAGCCGGCCGTCCGTGTCCAACCGGCCCAGGTCGCCGGTGCGTACCCAGCCGCCGGCCGTGCGGTAGCGGGCATCCAGCTCCGGAGCGGCCACGTATCCCAGCGGGGTCATCGGGCCCCGGGCCAGGATCTCGCCGCTGCGCCCGGCCGGCAGCGGCTGTTCGCCGCCGGCCGGGTCCGCGATGCGGATGTCGGTCACCGCCGGGTCGGGCAGCCCGGCACAGGTGGGCCCGCCGGCCGCCGCGGCCGTATGGCAGTTCACGCCGTCCGACGAGCCGTAGACCGTCAGGACGCGGCGGCCGAAGCGGGCCCGGCACGTCTCGGCCGTCGTCGTCTCCAGTGCCGCCCCGCTGGAGACCAGCGCCCGCAGCCCGGTGGTGTCCTCTCCCGGCAGCGGCGGCTGCTCGGCCAGGCGGCGCAGCATCGTGGGCACCCCGAAGACGTGGGTGGGCCGGTGCGTGACGAGGGTGCACAGGGCGTCCGCCGCATCGAACCGCTCCTGGAGCAGCAGGGTGCCGCCCAGTGCCGCGAGCGTCACGAAGC
Source organism: Streptomyces sp. CNT360 (assembly GCF_000424785.1). Taxonomy (NCBI): domain Bacteria; kingdom Bacillati; phylum Actinomycetota; class Actinomycetes; order Kitasatosporales; family Streptomycetaceae; genus Streptomyces; species Streptomyces sp. CNT360. The sequence continues at coordinate 290,576 of NZ_AUKO01000012.1, forward strand.
TGCCGAGCGAGCCGAAGGAGGAGGCCAGTGGGACCAGGACCAGGTTCCGCATCGGCTCCCCGCCCTCGTGCAGCGCCCGCACGTAGGAGGCGCGGCCGCCCGCCATCGCGTTGTGCGAGTACGCCACCATCTTCGGCTCCGCCTCCGAACCGGAGGAGACCAGGATGCGGACGGGCGCCTCCGGATCGCGGCGGCGCGGCACGAAGGCGCGGGCGGCCGGCGCGGACAGGGGCACCGCATGGCGCGGGCCGCCCCCGCACCGGAAGACCGTCTCCAGGTGGGGGAGCGCGGCGTGCCCCGCCGCGTCCCGCTCGCGGGCCACCACCAGGGCGCGGGCGCGCGCACGGGCCGGCAGCCCGGCCGGTCCGCAGCCGCCGTGCCCCGGCGGGCAGGGCAGTGCCACCGCGCCGACGGCGGCCACGGCCAGCTCCGCCGCCACCGCCGCCCCTCCGTTGGGCAGGCTCAGTGCGACGATGTCGCCCTCGCCCAGACCGCGTTCGGCCAGCCGGGCCGCGAAGCGGCGGACGGTGGCGTCGAGCGTCGCGTAGGTGCAGGTGCCCGTCTCGTCGACGACCGCGGCGCGGTGCGGGTGGGCGCGGGCCCGGGCGGCGAAGAGGGCGTACACGTCGCGGTCGGGGCAGTGGCCCTGCCGCACCCATGCGCGGCGCAGCGACGCCGGTACGAGGTCCGGGACGCGCACCCCCGCGTTCGAGGTCCACACAGCGTCCGCTCTCTCCACAGGTCGCGTGCCGGTCACAGGAACTCCCACGGGGCTACGGGGCGGGCGTACTCCCCACCGGTCACCGTGGCCGCGAAGCGCGGATCGGCGGCGAGGTGGGCGAGGTCGGTGCAGACGGCGAGCGCGGTCAGCCCGGCCTCCGCGAACCGCGCCGACCAGTCGGCGCTCGTCCTGGACCGCAGCCGGGCCGCGACGGTGCCGGGACACCCCGCCGCGTCCGCTCCCAGCACCGCACCGGCCCGCCCCGCGGCGAGGGGCGCGTCGTCCAGCGCGTCGTCCAGCCACAGGTAGCCGTCCGCCGTGGCCACCGGCTGCTCCCAGAGGCCCCAGCGGACACGGCGCCGGGGCCGGGGCACGAGCGACGCGGCGGACAGCAGGGAGGAGACGGCACGCTGGGCGCGTCCGGTACGGCGGCGGGCGAGCAGCGCCGCCAGTACGGTCTGCGCCGACAGCAGACCGCCCAGCACATCGGTGAGCGTCATCAGGGAGGGCGCAGGGGGCAGCGGGGCGGGGCACAGGGCGGCGGCCAGCCCGCTGTGCGCCTGCACGAGGAAGTCGGTACCCACCGGCGGGGTCGGGCCCGGCATATCGCCCCAGCCGGAGGCCCAGGCGTGGACCAGACCGGGCCGTACGGCGGTCAGCTCCTCGGCGTCCAGGCCGAGCCGTGCCGCCTTTCCGGGCGCCCAGTTGTGCAGGAACACCTCCGCGTCCGCGACGAGTTCGCGGACGGTGTGCCGCCCCGACGGCGTCGTGATGTCCGCCTCGACGACCGTCTTGCCGTCGTTGAGCGTGCGGAAGCGTGCCGAGCAGCCGCCCGCCGTCGGCGGCATCCCCCGCATCGGGTCGCCGCCCGGCGGTTCGATCCGCACCACCTCGGCGCCCAGCAGCCGCAGGACGTGACCGGCCAGCGGCCCCTGCACCCGGCGGGTGGACTCCACGACCCGCACCCCGGCGAGGGGGAGCGGTCCGGGCACGGCCCGCGCCGGTGCGTCCCCGCACGCGTACCCGCCCAGCGGGCTCAGCCTCCACGGCGTGGGGCAACACGACGGCGGGCCGCCGTCTCCCGGTGACGTGCCGGGGGCCGGGTCGGCGCGGACGGGCAGCACGTCGGCACCCGCCTGCCCGGCCGCCGCGCGGATCGCCGCGTACGGCGAGGTCTCGACCGTCCGGTGCAGTGCCTGCGGCAGCAGGCACGTGGCCGTCGCGAAGCGCTGCTGGAAGGGCCGCCAGCCGGCGCGGTAAGCGGCGTGCGGGGCGCCGAGTCGCTGCCAGAAACCCCGCCACCGTTCGGCGTCGAGCGCTTCGAGTTCGAAGGGCACGCCGTCGGCGGAGACGAACGGCCGGTGGCCCGCGCTCTCCGCGAGGTCACGCGCCGCCGGGAGGACGGGTGCGGCCGTGTCGTCGTCCCCGGCGGTTGCCGCCGCCAGGTACTGGCCGACGCCGAACAGCGCGGCCTCGCTCACCGACGTCCGCACCTGGGCCGGCCCCGCCCCGGTGGTGCGGGCACCGAGCAGGGCGGCGCTCACCCCCTGCGCCGCCAGCACACCGGCCACCGTGCCCGCGTAGTCGACGGCCAGCGGCGTGGGCCGCCCGGCGGCGCGGCCGTGCACCTCCATGACCCCGCACGCCGCCTGCACGGCACGCTCGCTGTGCAGCGGCAGATCGACCGGCCCCGCCCAGTCGAGTCGGAGCGGCACCGAGGCCGCCCCGGGATCGTCGAGGAGGGACAGCAGCCGGGCCGCCACGCGGTGCGCGACCGCGGGCGTGGCCCGGGAGGCAGGCGGGCTCGTCGTCACGCGGCTCCCTCCCCGGGCCCTGGACGGCGGCCCTGGACGGCGTACAGGACGCTGGAGGCGGCGCGGAACGAGGGGTCCCGCATCAGGTCCCGTACCCGCTCCAGACCCTCGCGGGTCATCCCGGCGGCCAGCAGCCCCTCTTGAAGGTGGTAGGTGTGGTGGAGCTGCAACCGCAGACCCGGCGTCCGCGCGCTGCGCAGCTCGATCCGGGGCCGCACCTCGATGCCGACGAGGCCCGCGTCCCGCATCGCCGAGGGCACCTGGCGCCCCCAGTGGGGATCGCCGCCGGCCGCGCGGAAGACGGCACACTTGGCGTCCAGGAACGCGCGGTAGAGCCTCGCCGACTCCTCGTCCGGCGTCAGCAGCGGCGGCTCGTAGGAGGTGTCGAACTCCTCGATGTGCAGCACCCCGCCGACGGCCAGCGACCGCACCAGCTTGTCGAGCACCGCCCGCCGCTCCCGCAGATGCTGGAGCACCAGGCGCGCCACGATCAGGTCGTAGGAGCCCTCCGGCAGCGGGTCGCGGACCACGTCGTGGGCGAGCGCCGTCAGCCCGGGGCGGGCGGCGATATGGCGGGGTTTGACGTCGGTGGCCGTGACGTGGCCGCCCGGGGCGACCCGGTCGGCCAGCCAGTGCGCCACGGTGCCGCCGCCCGCCCCGATCTCCAGGCACCGCAGGCCCGGGCCCACTCCCGTGCCGTCCAACATCTCGAACGTCGCGGCATCGTAGGCGGCGGCCAGGCAGCGGTGCTGCTCGCGGCTGTGCTCGGTGTCGTTGTCGAACGCGTAACGCCCCGTGCCGGTCGCCACGTTGCCCGTGCTCCTCCCGTCACCCATGGACGCGCCCTCCGCTCCCGGTGCCACCGGAGCGTGCCCCCGGCCGCTCATGTCCACCGCCCGGAGCCCACCGTCTCGCCGCTGCCGGTCAACTGCCGCAGCAGCGCGGTGCGGCGCACCTTGCCGGTGCCGGTACGGGGCACCTGGTCCCAGGTGAGCGCCACCGGCTCGCCCAGCGGCGGCAGCCCCCGCACCGCCCGGTCCCAGGCGTCGCGGTCCAGCGTTCCGTCGTCGGTGACGACCACCGGCAGCGGTGTGCGTCCCGAGGGGCTGAGCAGTACGCACTCGGCGGCCTGGGGCAACCGGTCCTCCAGCAGGTCCTCGGTGCGCAGACAGCTCAGCCGCTCGCTGCGGTCCACCTCCCGGTCCAGCAGCTCCACGCTGCCGTCCCCGCGGATCCGCCCGAGGTCGCCGGTGTTGAACCAGCCGCCGTGCCGCTTGGCCGCCCAGCGCTCGCCCTCCTCGACGTACCCGGCGGCGCAGGCAGCCGTCCGGGCCAGGACGAGCCCGGTGTGGCCGCGGCCCAGCGGGCGGAACGAGTCGGGGTCGACGACGCGCAGCCGGGTCTTGCCGGGTACCGGCCGTCCCACGCCCCGCGAGGTGTCCCGGTCGTGGGCGGCGGAGCGGCGGGTGTGGAAGCGGAACGTCAGCGGGCCCGTCTCGGTCTGCCCCCAGCCCTGCATCCACAGCGGGGCACGGTGCGCACTGGCCCGCAGGTAGGAGCGGATGGTGGGCGGGTGCATCGCGTCGTAGGTGCTGATGAACAGCCGCACCCTGCGGAAGGGGTTGTCCAGTCGGGCGGTCAGCGGACGGAAGCGGACGTAGACGGCGGGGAGCGCCTCGACCATCGTCGGCGGGTGGGCGCGCAGTACCGGGTCGGCCAGGTCGGGGTCCTGGGTGGTGAGGATCGCGATCTCGGCCGGGTCCAGGCACAGCGCGCTCGCCGTCCAGCAGAATGTCCGGCCGTGGGCGAAGGAGTTGGCGTTGAGAAGGGTGTCGTCGCGGCGTACGCCGATCTTCGGATAGCGCACGGTCTCGAACCTGGCCAGCTTCCCGATGATGGTGCGGGTCGAGTGCACCACCAGCTTCGGCACCCCGGTGGTGCCGGAGGTGTGGTTGACGACCAGCGGCTCGTCGTCGTGCCGCCGGTACGGGGACGGCGCCGGGATGCCGGCCACGTCCTCGACGCTCAGGGCGCCGGGGGCGGAGCCGTCCAACAGCAGGACGGCCGGCGCCAGGTCCGGCGGCTGCCCCTCCCGTAGCTCCTGCCACAGACCGGCGGTGGTTACCAGCAGCTTCGGCTGCAACCGCCGGAGCAGGGCGAGCAGGGACTGCCGGGGCAGTTCGGCGGACAACTGGGCCGGTACGGCGCCGATGCGCACGGCCGCGCAGGCCAGCACGTCGTAGTCCCAGTGGTTCGGCTTGACGATCGCGACCCGGTCAGAGGGTTCCGCGCCTGCCGCGGCGAACCATCCCGCGGCTCGCCGCACCAGCGCGGCCAGCTCGGGAACGCTGTAGTCCGTCGCGTCATAGCCGGCCAGGTCGAAGGGCCGGTCCAGGTGGAAGCGGGTGCGGACCCCGCGTTCGGCGCACTCGTCGAACAGCACGCCCATGTCGTGCGGTTTCACTCGGTCTCCTTCCCGCCGCCCACCAGGGCGCCGGTCGTGGAACGGCGGGGCAGCGGGAGGGACCGCTGCCCGGCGGGCCGGGGCCGCAGCCGGGCCAGGACACGGGAGGCCGCGAGTGCCCCGGCGCGCACCGCGCCCTCACTGGCGGGGCGCAGGCTGATCCAGTCCCCGGCGTACTCCACCGGGCGTACCGGTCGGGCCGCGAAGGCCCGGCGGTGGTGCAGCGCCCGCGGAGTGGCCTCCGGCAGGCCGTGGGTGAAGCCGTGCACGAAGGTGTCGGTGCAGGCGGCGCGGAGCCCCGGTACGTACCGTTCGGCCGCGGAGACCAGCCGGTCGGCGACCTCGCCGCGGGGCGCGTGCAGCAGCTCGGGCAGCTGTCCGGGAGCGGCCATCAACGTCAGCAGCCCCCTGCCCGCCGGCGCCCGCGACGGGTGCTTGGCGTGGTCGACGATGATGCCCGACAGCACGCTCTCCTCGGCGGCCGGCGTCAGCAGGACGTACAGCGGCCTCGGTGACGGCGGTGCCAGCGGCCTGGTGAGCAGGCAACTCACCTTCAGTACGGGCGTAAAGGTGGACGCCGTCAGGAACGGCGACTCGTCGGCGGGCAGACCGGCGTGCAGCCGGGCCGCCACCGGGGCCGGCACCGCCAGCACCACGGCCCGCGCCGCCACCTCGCCCACCGACGACCGCACCCGGGCACCGCCGGGCGCGCCGACGACCTCGTGCACCGCGACGCCGGTGGCCACGTCGAGGTCCTTCGCCAGCCGCCGCGCCAACAGGTCCATGCCGCCCCGGTACGTGCGCCAGCACTCGGTGGTCCCGACCGAACCGAGCAGGCTGAGCAGGGGTCCTGCGGCGGACCGTGCCGTGTTCCAGCCGAAGAAGTTCCCGGCGACCGGCTGGAGCAGGTAGTCGTGCAGGTCCCGGTGGTAGCGGTGGGCGAGCTCCGCCACCGTCGCCGCGCCCACCGGGGTCCGCTCGGGGCGGTCGCCGTCGTAGGCGGCACGGTCCCGAGCGGTCGCCGCGGTGAACCGCAGCAGATCGAGACGGGCGCGGGGCGAGAGCCCGGCGCCGGTGAGCGCCGCGGTCCGGGAGGCCACACCGGGGTGCGCCCGGCCCGCCCGCCACACGCCGATCTCCCTGCCGATCAACGGCACGTCCGCTTCCGGTACGCCGAGCCGCCGCAGCAGGTCCCAGGTGGCCCGGTAGCCGTGCTCGGAGATCTGCTCGGCACCCTCGTCGACCGTCCAGCCGGCGTGCCGGAAGCTGTGCATCCGGCCGCCGACGTCGGCGCGTTGCTCCAGCACCCGTACCTGGAGCCCGGCGCGCCGCAGCTCGTGCGCGGCCGTCAGCCCCGCGATGCCCGCACCGACCACGACGACGTCCACCTCGGGACGCGGACCGCTCCCGGTCCCGCCGTTCCCGGCCGTACCGCTCCGGCTCCCGCTCACGCCGCGCCCTCCGCGCCGTGCAGCAGCGCCGCACCGATCAGCAGCACCGTGCTGACCCGGTGCACCACGAACCCCTGCCGCCGGGCCCGCATGATGTCACCGCCGCCGGTGAAGCCGGTGCGGTACTGGCGGGCCCGCAACACCGTGACCGGCAGCATCACCAGCACGAACCACCGGGGTGCGGCGCCCGTCGCACTGGCGAGGGCGCCCAGCAGGAACTCGGCGGCGGACAGCGCCCCGATGAAGACGGCGTTGCCCCGCGGCGTCGCCAGGCAGGCCACGGTGGGCCGGCCCACCGCACGGTCCCCCGGGATGTCGTTGGTGTTGGAGTAGACACCGAACATCAGCGGGCCGAAGCCGAACAGCACCCCGAGGACGAGTACGAACCAGGAGAAGCGTCCCGCCGCCAGCCCGTAGGGCGCCAGTACCAGGGCGGCGCCGAGTCCCACCAGGAAAAGCTCCTGGAAGCCGCGGTAACTGATCTTGAGTCCGTAGGAGTACTGGAGCGCCACCACGAACAGCACCAGCACCAGCACCAGCGTCCACACCGGACGGTGCGGTGCCGCGGTGACGGCGGCGGCCCACAGCGCGGCGCCGGTCGCCGCGGTGCCCCACGCGAAGCCCAGCGCCTCCCGCTCGGTCAGCGTCCCGGCGATCAGCGGTTTGCGCAGCTTCCTGCGCAGGGGGTCGTTCGGCCCGTAGTTGGCCGCATCGCTGCCGTCCCGGTAGCCGGTCACGTCGTCCAGCGCGACCATCGACATGACGACGAAGACCTCGCCGAGCAGGAACAGCGCCATCGACCAGCCCGCCGCCGGGGCGAACCGCGACAGGGGCAGCAGCACCGCGGCCAGCGCGACGACGATGCTGGGGTAGTAGTCGTAGACGTCGAGTTTGCCGAGCCGGACGTAGCTGCGTGCCTTGCTCTCCGGGCGCAGCCCGGCGACGGTGAGCGGACCGGGCTGGGCGTGACTGGTCATGTGCGTACGTCTCTCCTCGATCTGTGGACGGGCCGGTTTCGGTTTCGGGGGTGCCGGGCGGTCAGCCGTGCCGGGCGGTGAGCGGTGCCGGACGGTCAGCCGTGCCGGGCGCGGTCGGGAGCGCCGCGCCGCGCGAAGTCGCACACCGCGTCGGCGATGTACTCGACCTGCCCGTCCGTCAGGTGGGGATGGACCGGCAGCGACAGGATCCGCTTGCTGGCCTGCTCCGCATGCGGCCAGCGCTCGCCGGGCTCGGTGTAGGGGGCGAACGCCGACTGCCTCGGCAGCGGCAGCGGGTAGTACACATGGCTGCCCACGCCGCGCTCGGTCAGGTGCGCCCGCAGTGCGTCGCGCTCGTCGGCCAGCAGCGAGTAGACGTAGTAGCACCGGCCCTCCCGCCCCCGCGGAGGCGGCACGAGGCCCCGCTCGGCGAGCGGGGCGAACCGCTCCGTGTAGTAGTCGGCGATGGCGGCGCGCCGCGCCAGCCGCTCCGGCAGCCCGGCCAGCCGCCGCAGTTGGAACGCGGCCTGGATCTCGTCGAACCGGCTGTTGGTCCCCACCACGTGGTGCAGGAACCGGCGTCGCCCGTCCTGCCCGTGGTTGCGCAGCATCCGCACCCGCTGCCCGAGTGCCGCGTCCCGGGTCACCACCACGCCACCCTCGCCGGGCATTCCGAACGACTTGACCTGGACGAACGAGAAGACGCCCGCCTCCCCCCACAGCCCCGCGGGAACGCCCCGCAGCGTCGCACCCTGCGCGACGGCGGAGTCCTCCATCAGCCGCAGCCCGTGCTGTTCGGCCAGTGCCGCGAAGGCCGGCATGTCGGCCATCACGGAGAACATGTGGGCGGGCATCAACGCCGTGGTGCGTGCCGTGATGCGGCGCTCCGCGTCGGCCGGGTCGGCGACCATCGTCCACGGATCGATGTCGGCGAACACCGGCTCGGCGCCCACCTGCACCACACCGGCGGCCAGCGGCGCGCAGCCGAACGCGGGCACCACCACCTCGTCGCCCTCTCCTACGCCCATGGCTGCCAGCGCCAGCCCCAGCGCTGCCGTGCCGCTGCCGCAGGCCACGACGTCCGCGGCGCCCAGCGAGGCGGCCAGCGCCTGTTCGAGGGCGTGGGTGTGCTCGCCGAGGATGAAGCGCTGTTCGGGGGCTGTGCCGATCTGGCGGACGATGTCGAGCATGGCTGTGCGCTCGCCCTCGAAGACGTCCGGCTGGAAGAAGGAGATGGCGTTGGTGTGCTGGGCGGTCACGTCGGTCTTCCCGTCGCTCACGTGGGCTTTCCCGTGTAGAACTCGCGGATGGCCTCGCTGACCCGCTCCAGCTGCTCCCTGTCCAGGTCCGGATACAGAGGCAGCGCGAGTGCGCGGGCGCTGGCCGCCTCGGCGTGCGGGAAGTCGCCCCGCGAGTGGCCGAGGTGGGCGAAGCACGGCTGGAGGTGCAGCGGAGTCGGGTAGTACACCTCGGTGCCGACACCCCGGCGGGCCAGGTGCTCCGCCAGGCGGTCGCGGTCGTCCGCCTCGATCAGGTAGACGTAGAAGACGGCGCCTGCGCTTCCGGGTTCGCCGGGACGTTCGACGACCTGGGGGAGCCGGGTGATGCCGGGGACGTCCCGCAGCCGCTCGTGGTAGGCGGCCGCCAGTTCGGCGCGGCGGGCGATGTCGTTGTCCAGGCAGGTGAGTTTCACCGAGAGGACGGCCGCCTGGATGTCGTCCATCTTGCTGTTGAAGCCGGGCACGTCGGTCTCGGTGGAGATCGTGGAGAAGTCCCCCAGGGTCCGCCCCATCCGGCCGTGGTGCCGCAGCGCGCAGACCATCTCCGCGATCTCCGGGTCGTCGGTCAGCACCGCCCCCGCGTCGCCGAGCGCCCCCAGGGTCTTGCTCGGGAAGAAGGAGAGGACACCGCCCTTGCCGTGCAGACCGGCGTGGCGCCCCTCCTGCCGCATCCCGATCCCCTCGGCGCTGTCCTCCAGCACGGTCAGCCCGCACCGGGAGGCGACCTGACCGAGAGCCGCCATGTCGGCCATCTGGTGGAACAGGTGCGCCGGCATCACGAAGCGGCTCGCGTGGGTGACGGCGGACTCCAGACCGGCCGGGTCCATCGCGTAACTGACCGGATCGATGTCGACGAACTCCGGCCGCCCGCCCGCCAGTACGACCGAGGAGGCGGTCGCGACGAACGAGTAGGCCGGGACCAGCACCCCCTCGCCGCGGCGCAGGCCGCAGGCCCGTAACAGCAGGACGAGCGCGTCCGTGCCGCTGTTCACCCCGATGGCGAACCCGGCACCGGTGTAGGCGGCCAGTTCCCGCTCCCACTCGGCCACATGGCGACCGTGTGAAAACTTCCCTTCCGCGAACACTTCATTGATCCGCTCCTCCACGAGTGGCCACAGCGCCTCGAAGCTCGCAGCCTGGGAGAAGAACGGGACCCCTGCTGGGTCGGCCCGCGGACCGGGATGGCGCCGCACCCCTCCCGCGTTCCCTCCGAAAGACACTGACACCCCAATTGCTCGTCACGAACGGCGGTTTCCGGCGACCCGAGGCATACCCCCGGCGTCCGGCAGCAACCGCGCGCCGCACCAGGTTCACCCGTGCCGGTACGACTTGGGCTGTGCGTCTTGACCTCTCTTCATACCGGGCGTCACAGTCGGTCGCTGACCCTGAGAAAGTCGTCACACTTGCAAGGAAGACATGCTGCGACCGCTCATTGTCGGGTTAGGCCGCTCCGGAGCCGGCCTGCACCTCAACGCACTCAAGACCCTCGCCCACCCGGAACCCGACCCCGGCCCTGGCCCGGACGCGGATGCCGACGTGGGCCGGGGCCGGAGCCGGGATCCGGTCTCGGTTCCCGAGGCCACCGAGACCACCGAGGCCGAAGTGCCGCTCGCCTGGCCGCCGTTGGCCTGGGACGCCCGGCCGGGAGCCGGGGCGGGCCTCGACGGCGTCACCGTCCTGCCCTCCCTCGCGGCGGCCGCACAGCACACGGATCCCGCACGGACCGTCGTCCACCTGTGCACGCCGCCCGAAGCCCGCGCCGGTGTGCTCGGACGCCTCGCCGGACTCGGTTACACGCGGGTCCTGGTCGAGAAACCGCTGGCCGGCGACCCCGGTCAGCTCCAGAGCGTCACCCGGCTCCGCGCGGAGTACGGGCTCGACCTGACCGTCGTCGCCCACTGGCTGGCCGCCGGCCTCACCCAGGAAGTGCGGCGCCTGGTGACCGACCGGCCGCTCGGCCGCCTGCTCAGCATCGACGTGGCCCAGCACAAGCCCCGCTTCGACCGCACCCTGGCGACCCGCGGCCATCCGACCGCCTTCGACGTGGAACCACCGCACTCGCTCGGGGTGGTGCTCGATCTCGCCGGGGAGGCCGAGCTGGTCTCGGCACGCTGCACCGACCTGGTCTGCGACACCGCCGTCGTCCCGCACATGGGCAGTGCGGCGCTCACCCTCCGCCACGCCTCGGGCGTCTGCACCGACATCGCCTCCGACCTGGCCTCACCGGTGCAGCAGCGCAGCTTCACGCTCCGCTTCACCGACGGCACCGCGACCGCGCACTATCCGATCAGCGAGCGCGACGACCACGCCCAACTCCTCCTCACCGGTGCGGTACGCGCCCACCGCACCTTCCGCGACGAGGCGCTCAGCGCGTTCCTGCGCCGCACCTACCAGCGGTTCGCCCGCGGTCGCACCGACGACTTCGCGCTGCACCACGCCGTCGCGCGGCTGCTGTGCGAGGCGAAGGCGTACTGCCACGCCGACGGACCTCCCGCCGGCGGCCCCCCGCTCCCCGTACGGAAGGACGCCCGTGCCGTCTGAAGACAGTGCTCCGGCCGCCTCGCACGAGCAGCGCCGCCCGCCCGGCCCGCTCGCCGGACGGTGCGCGGGCATCGGTGACGAGGCGGCCCCCGGCCTGCGCGGGCAGATCGACGCGGTACGTGCCCTGGGATGGCACCGCATCGAGCTGCGCACGATCGACGGGAGAGCGCTGGCCGACCTGAACCGGCCGCAGGTGCGTCAGGTGGCCGACCGGTTACGGGCCGCGGGCCTGGGCGTGGTGTGCCTGGCCTCCCGGATCGGGAACTGGGCGCGGCCCGTCAGCACACCCTTCGAGGCCGACCTGGTGGAGCTGGAGACGCTGCTGGAGCAGTGCGCCGTCCTCGACTGCCGGCTGATCCGCGTCATGTCCTACCCCAACGACGGGCTGGGCGAGCGGGAATGGGCGGCCACCGTCGTCGACCGCCTCTCCCGGCTCGCCCGCCGCGCCGAGGCGGCAGGTGTCACCCTGGTGCACGAGAACTGCGCCGGCTGGGCGGGGGAGAGCGCCACCCGCATGCTGCGGCTCCTGGACGAGGTCGACAGCCCGGCGCTGCGGCTGCTGTTCGACACCGGCAACGGCGTGCCCTACGGCTACGACGCCGCCGCCCTGCTGCGACAGATCGTGCCCCACGTCTCCCACGTCCACATCAAGGACGCCCGCAGAGATGCGCCGGGCACCACGACCTACGTGCTGCCCGGCGACGGCGAGGCGGCCGTGGCCGACTGCCTGCGGACCCTGCTGGAGGCCGGCTACCGAGGCGCCTTCTGCCTCGAACCCCACCTGTCCGCGCGACCGCACGACGGCCTCGCCGCCGACGCGTACGCTGCCCCGCCCTTCGTGTCCGCGGGCCGACGACTCGGCCGGCTCCTCACCGAGTTGGAGGCCACCGCCCCCTCCGCCGGGGAGGCGCCGTGAGAGCCGGAGGCGCCGCGGACGGCGGGCGTCCCGCGCCGGACGGTACCGCCGCGTTGCTGAACGAGGCCGATCACGCGCTGCTCCTGGACCTGATGCGCACCCCCACGGTCGGTCCCCTGGAGGCCGGACAGGCCGACGCGCCGCCGCAACTGTGGCAGGCACAGCGCCTGTACGCGGAGGCCGCACGTGCGGCGGGCCTGCGCGTGGTGCGGCACGCCGCACCCGACTCCGCGGTCCTGCGCCGGGACGACGTGCCCGCCGTGGTGCGAAGAGCGGGCCGGGATCCCGCCTTCCTCGCGGCCCAGCCGAGCCTGGTGCTGCGCCTCGGTCCGAAGCGGCCACGGCGGGACACCGTCATGTTCAACGTCCACCTCGACACCGTCGCCGGGGTCCAGGAGGCCGGCTTCGACGGCGCGTGCTTCACCGGGCGCGGCGCCGTCGACGCCAAGGGCCCGGCGGTGGCGTTGCTGGCCGGGGTGCGGGCCGCGGCCGCCGCGGAGGAAGCCGTCGGGCGGGAGGTGTCCGTGCTGGTGCAGGCGGTCTCGGGCGAGGAGGGCGGCGCCATGGGCACGTTCGGCACCCGCCCGCTGGTGGAGGCCGGGTACGTCGGCCGCGTCAACGTCTTCTGCGAGCCGACCGGGCTGCGGCACCTGCCGCGGGCGACGGCCTCCATGACGGCCCGGCTGACCGTGGCCGGGGAGGACGCCGTCGACGACCGCCCGGGCGCGGGCCACAACGCGACCGTGCTGCTGGGTTTCCTCGCCCACCACCTGGCCGCCCGCTTCGAGTCCCACCCGGCACGGGCCGGGGCCGTCGGAGCCGCATGCGTGGCGGGACTGCACACCGGGCACGCCCACAACCGCGTCTACGGGACAGGCACCCTGCTGGTCAACATCGCCTACGCCACCACGGCCGAGGGCGCCGCCGCCGAACGGGCGTTGGCCGACACCGTCGCCGACGGCCTGCGCGCGTTCACCACCCGCTTCGCCGGCACCCGCGAGTACGCGCGAACCGCCGCCGACGCGGCCACCCGCACCCGCCTCAGCTGGGACAAACGGGGCCTGCCCTGCTTGAGCGGGCACGGACACAGCGACCCCTGGGCGGAGGACCTGTTGACCGCCGCGGGTGTGCCCCGGCATGCGGAGACCGAACCCGCCTTCACCTGTGACGCCCTGTGGCTGCACGGCGTACCCGGCACGTACACCACCGTGCTGGGGCCCGGGCGGCTGGACGCCAACAACGCGCACGCGGCGGGCGAGTTCGTCTCCCTCGCCGACCTGGAGGCGTTCGCCGCGCGGATCCGCGCACTCGTGCTCGCCTTCGCGGAGCGGCGCAGGCCCCGCTGACCCTGTGCGCGGGTGGCGTACCTCCGTCCTCCCGTGCCCGACCACGCCCCCGGCAACCGGGGGAGCCGCCCCACCAGTTACGTCACCTGCTCCGTCCAGAAAGGGAACCGCATGACAGTGCAGGACCAGGACGCCTCGGACCGCTCCGACAACGCATCCCCTGCGACCGGCGACGCGGGCCCGGGCCCTGGAAGCCGTCACGGAACCGGAGCCGCGACGGGGACCGGAACCGGCGCCGACAGCGCTTCCGGCTCCGACTCCAATGACGACACCGTCGTCGTCGGCCACGCCGAGCTGCTGGCGGCCGCCCGGGAAGCGTTCGCCGCGCGGGGCGTGCCTCCCGCGCGGGCCCGCCTCGCGGCGGACGCCCTGTGCTACGGCGACCTGGCCGGGCTCGGCTCGCACGGACTGTTCAACCTCGCCCGGCTCTACCTGCCGCTGCTGGAGTCCGGGCGGGCCGACCCGGGCGCCGAACCGTGCACAGTGACGGACCTGGGGGCCTGCGTGCTGCTGGACTCGGGCCGGGCGCTGGGGCTGTGGGCGGCTGCCGAGGCGATGGATCTGGCCGCGGAGCGCGCCCGGCGGCACGGCGTCGGCCTGGTGTCCGTACGGAACGCCACGCACTTCGGCTGCGCCGGCTACCACGCGGCGCGCGCGGCCCGGCAGGGCATGATCGGGATCCTGGCCGGCAACTGCGGCGGCCAGCGCATCGCCCGGCCCCCGCACGGGCTGCTCGCGATGCTGGGTACCAACCCGCTCAGTGTGGCGGCCCCGGCACTGGAGGGACACCCGTTCGTCCTCGACATGAGCTCCACCGTCGTCCCCACCGGGCGGGTGCGGACCGCGGCCCGCCGGGGTGAGCCCGTACCGGAGGGCTGGCTGGAGGACGGCGACGGCACCCCCGTGACCGATCCGGCCGCCTTCGACCGCGGTGAGGCCTACCTGCGGTGGCTGGGCGGCGACCCGGAGACGGGGGCCTTCAAGGGGTACGGGCTGGGCCTCGCCGTCGAGGTGCTGGCCGCGCTGCTGCCCGGCGCGCAGGTGGGTCCGGCCCCCGGCGCGCTGAACGGCGACGGGCGCCCGCACGGCCGGGACGACGACATCGGCTTCCTCGCCCTGGCCGTCTCCCCGGACGCCCTCCGCACCGGGACGCAGCCCCGCGGCCGCACGGAGCCCCACGCCGGTGCGGAGCCCGTCACCGACGCGGAGCCCGGTATCGGGGCGGAGCCCCGTCTTGATGTGGAGTCCGTCACCGACGCGGAGCCCGGTATCGACGCGGAGCCCCGTCATGATGCGCACCCGTCGGATGACGCGGAGCCCGGCACCGACGCGAAGTCCCGGACTGCTGCGGGGCCTTGCCCGCATGTGGGGCTTCCGGCCGAGGCGGATCCCGGCGCTGAGACGGAGGCCCGCGGAGTGGCGGGCCCGCGCGCCGGGGAGGGCTCGCGCGTCGGGGCAGACTTCCGCGCCGAGGCGGCGTCCCTCTTCGGCACGCTGACCCGGTGTCCGGCCGTGCCCGGACGCCCTCCCGTGCGCTATCCGGGGTGGTGGGAGGCCGAACGCGCCCGCGACCGCTTGCGGGACGGCATCCCGCTCCCCGCCCACCTGTACGCGGAACTCGTGGAGCTCGGCCTGCTGCCGCCCCGCCACCGGGGCGTACACGGCGGCGCGGGAAGGAGCGCACGATGACCCGCCGCCGCATCGGCCTGGCCGGCCTCGGCTCCATCTCGCGGTACTACCTCGCCGCAGTCGAGGCCGCGCCCGACTGGGAACTGGCCGCCCTGTGCGACGTGCACGCCCCGGCCCTGCAGCCGTACCACGGCCGGGTGCCCTGCTTCTCCGACCACCGCAGCATGCTGGCGGAAGCACGTCTGGACGCCGTGGTCGTCGCCGTCCCCAACCACGTGCACGCCTCCGTGTGCGCGGACGCCCTGCATGCCGGAGTTGCCGTCTGCGTGGAGAAGCCCCTGGCTCTCACCGTCGGGGAAGGGCGCGAACTGGCCGCCCTGGCACGGGAGGCGGACACCCCGCTGTTCACCGCCTTCCACCGGCGCTACAACGACGCCGTGGCCGGGCTGCGCCGCGAACTGCCCGCCGCCGGGCGGATCGCCTCCGTACGCGTCCGCTACCTGGAGCGCATCGAGGAACACATCGGCGGCGACACCTGGTACCTGGACCCGGAGTGCTGCGGCGGCGGCTGCGTCGCCGACAACGGGCCGAACGCCTTCGACCTGGTGCGGCTCCTGATCGGCGAGGTCACCGTCCGCCGGGCCACCGTCGTCCGGGACCGGCACGGCACCGACCGGCAGGCCGTCGTCGATCTGCGGAGCGAGCAGGGCACGGCGGCCCGCGTCGAGCTGGACTGGAGCCGGCCGGGGGAGACCAAGGACATCGAGGTCCGGCTGACGGACGGCACCGCCCTGTACGCCGACATGCTCGCCCTGCACCCCGGGTTCAAGGCGTCGCTGTGGCACGAGTACGTCGGCATCCTCGCCGACTTCGCCGCCGCGATCGACACGCGGACGCGCCCCGACGGCGGGCTCGCCGCGCTGGAACTGGTGGCGGACAGCTACCGGTACGCACAGCCGCCGGCGCGGGCGGCGGAGGGAGAGGTGGCCCTGTGACACCACGGACGGCCCGGCAGAAGCGGCTGCCCCGACCGGCCGACGCCCTGCGGGGAGGCCCGGACGCCCTGCGGGAGAACGGAGCGAAGCGGCCGGTGCACGGCTCCCTCGTCAAGGTGCTGCTGCACGCACGGACCGAACGCGGCATGGCGCTGGAGCCGTACGCCAGTCGCTGCGTGCGCCGCGGCGAGGTGCACGAGCTGGTCACCACCGACCACCGCGAGACCGCGCCCGGCTCCCGCATCGACCGGGTCGGCTTCCTCGGCTTCGTCGAGCTGTCGTGCGGTGGTGTGCTCGACCGCGGCGACGACCTGTGGCTCGACGGTGCCCACATCGGCACCGTGCTCGGCTTCGACGCCTGCCACTTCCCCAACCACTACAACATCCTCGTCCACGCCGGCCGGCTCCTCACCGGCGAGGACCTGGGTCTGTGCCCCGAGATGCCGGTCTCCTTCACCCCGGCGGAGTGAGCCCTTCGATGTCCGGTGTCCGGCACCCGGGCACCCACCGCACGCAAAGGCCGGTGGCCCCGCTCGGCGGGGCCACCGGCGCTCACATCGGGCCCGTGACCGGGCTCAGCCCAGCAGCTCGACGTCGAGCCGGCCGAAGTGGTACTCGCGGACCGCCGCCAGCAGCTCCTCCAGCGACAGCTCCCCGTCGCTGTTGGAGTCCACCTGCTGGAAGGCCTCCTTCGCCTCCGTGCGGTTGACGCCGATGCCTGCCAGCCAGGCCTCGAACTCCTCGGCGTTGATCTGGCCGTCGCCGTTCTTGTCGCAGATGCCGATGATGGCCTTGACCACGGGGCCCAGCACCCGGTTGAAGTTGGCCTCGCCGCCCTGGAAGATCAGGTTGCCGGTGACCTGGAGGAACTGCTCCTTGGTGAGGGTGCCGGACGGTCCGGCACCCGCCTCACGGGCGAGGTAGTCGAACAGCCCCTCGAAGGCGTCCCGGAGCGCCTGCACCTCCCGGGAGTCCACCGGCTTGCCGAACGCGTGCGCGATCTTGGCGGCCTCCTCCTTGAAGTCCCCCCTCTCCAGGACGCCGTTGGCGTCCGCGTCCCACTTGTCGAAGCGCTTGAGCAGACGGTCGTTGGCGATGGCAGTGGTCATGCCGTTCCTTTCCGGTGGTGCGGTGACAGACGGCGCCGGTCTTCCGGTGTCCGGTGCCGCCCTCGCGTGCGTCTCCCCGTGAGGCACGCAAGTCTGTGAGCGGCCGGGCCGCGAGAGGCCCCGGCCGAGTGCGCGGAGGACAGGGGGCTCACAGGCGGGTGACGTGGGCCCCCGCGGTTCTGCCCCGCGTATCCAGCACGGGGCAGCGCGCCCGTGCCAGGACCGTCGGGTCGTAACAGGAGTGGTCCTGCAGCAGCAGCGCGACATCGCTCTCGGCGAGCCCCGCGGCCACGTCCGTGTGGCGTCTGAGCGGTTGCCCCTCGCAGTGGAAGGCGGGTACGTACGGGTCGTGGTAGGCCACGGAGGCACCGCCCGAGCGCAGGTGCGCCGCGACCTGGAAAGCGGGGGACTCGCGCGTGTCGGCGATGTCCGGCTTGTAGGTGACTCCCAGCAGCAGTACCCGTGCACCGTGCAGCGGTGTGCCCCGCGCAGCCAGCAGCGCGGCGGCGCGCTGCACGACGTGCCGGGGCATCATGCCGAGCACGTCCTTGGCGGCCGACAGCATGCGGAAGGAGAAACCCTCGGACTCGGCCTTGACCGCGAGATAGCGCGGATCGACCGGAATGCAGTGGCCGCCGATTCCCGCGCCCGGAGTGAACGCGGTGAAACCGAAGGGTTTCGTGGCGGCGCAGTGGAGCACGTCCCAGATGTCGATGCCCATCTTGTCGCAGAACAGGGCGACTTCGTCGACCAGGGCGATGTTGACGTACCGGTAGGTGTTCTCCAGCAGCTTCGCCATCTCGGCTTCTCTTGTGCCGCGGGCCACCACCACGGTGTCCACCAGCCGGCTGTAGAAGGCGACCGCGTGCTTCGCGCACAGCGGTGTGCAACCACTGACCACGCGCGGGGTGTTGCTCATGGTGAAGGACGGATTGCCTGGGTCGATGCGCTCCGGTGAGTAGGCGAGGTGGAAGTCCTCACCCACTCTCAGGCCGCTGCCCCGCTCCAGCAGGGGCCGTACGACTTCCTCGGTGGTGCCCGGGTGGCTGGTGGACTCGACGACCACCAGCGTGCCCGGCCGCAGGTGGGCTGCCACCTGCTCGACAGCCGTCCGCAGGGGGCCCAGATCCGGTGCGCCCGTCGGGCCGAGACCCGTGGGTACGCAGACGACGACGGTGCCGGCAGTTGCCAGGACGGACGGGTCCGTGGTGGCGCGGAAACCGGCCGCGCGCATCGCGGCGACCTCTGCGTCGCTCACGTCGTCGACGTGGGAGTGCCCTGCGTGCAGGGCGTCGACCACCTGCCGGGACACGTCGTACCCGACCGTCGACAGGCCCGTCGCGCACGCGCGTTGTGTCAGCGGTAATCCGATGTAGCCCAGGCCCACGACGGCCAGGTCACATGTCATGCGGACCTCTCTGCCCGTATGCCGTTCGAGGTGCGAAGTCCCCGTGCCGGGGCGGGAAAGGCGTCAGACGGAGAAACTGCCGCTGCCGGGGGCGACATGGGAGCCGTGTCCGGGCTGCACCGTCAGAGCGGGGGTCAGGCAGAAGGGGTCGCCGTACACCTTCACCGGCTTGTCCGTCCTGTTGGTCAGCACATGCGCGAACGCGGGCAGTTTGTGGCAGCCTTCGGGGTTCTCGTACGTCGTGAGCGGCTGGAGCTCGGTCTCGAAGACGGTGATGTCACCGGTCGCCGCGCTGGCGGTGCCCCCACCCAGGACGAGCGTCGTGAGAGCGGCTGCGGCGGCGACGAACACGGGACGGAGCTTGCGCATCTGGGCTGCCTTTCCTCTTGCCGGTAGGACACTGGGAGCATGTCCCGGCTTGGGCCGTTTGAATGACGTGACAGCTGCTTTCCGCCGAAAGGGTGATGACTGCCGGAAAGGGTGGCGTATGGCGCCGACGAGTGCTTTTTCCTCCCAGCACGAAGCGGGGCGCCGCGGGCGGGTACCGCTGGTGCGCACGTACTGGCCTTCGCACCGCGGGAGGACGGGTGGACCTGGAGACGGTCGCCGACGAGCTGTACGGACTGCCGCCCGCCGACTTCACCGGCACCCGTGACGAGCGGGCGCGGCAGGCGCGGAAGGCCGGCCACGCGGAGCTGGCCCGCAGCATCCACCGCCTCCGTCGGCCGACCCTGGCGGCCTGGGCGAGCAACCTCCTGGTCCGTGAACAGCCCGAACAGGTACGCCTGCTGCGGGAGCTGGGCGAGGCGCTGCGGCAGGCGCAGCGGGACCTGGACGGTGCGCAACTGCGCGCGCTCTCCACCCGTCAGCACCAGGTGACCAGCCGGCTCGCACGGGAGGCGGCGGACCTGGCCGCCGCCTCCGGTCACCGCATCAGCGACGACGCCCTGCGTGCGGTGGCCGAGACGCTGCACGCCGCCCTGGCCGACGCGCAGGCCGGTCAGGAGTGGGCGGCGGGCCGCCTCGACCGCCCGCTGGCCGCCCCGGTCGGGTTCACCGGCGACACGGGCGCGCCCGCGGCCCCCGCAGCGCCGTCCCGCAGGCGGGGGAGCGGCAAGAAGAGCGGCGCCGTACGGGGCTCCGAGCAGCAGTCCGCCGGATCATCCTCCGGCTCCCGCCGTGGCCGGCACCGGAGCGAGCAGCACAGACAGGAGCTCGCCCGGGCACGCGAGCAGGCCCGCGAGGCCGAGCGTGAACTGGGCGCGCGGGAGAAGGAGGAGCGTTCGGCGCAGCAGGAGGCCGACCGTGCCACGCAGCGGCAGGAGCGTGCGGAGCGGCGCGTGAACGAGCTGGACGACAAGCTGCGCGACGCGGAGCAGGAGCAGCACGGCCGGAAGGCGGCCGCCCGCGACGCCCACAACGCGGTGCGCCGGGCCGAGCGCGCCGTGCAGCGGGCCCGGCACCGGTCGCAGGAGACCGCCGCCCGCGTCGACCGACTCGCCGCCCAGGCTCCCGAGGCAGATACGGGCCCCGAGGCCGGCTGAGCGCGGTGCCGCGCATCGCGGGCCGCGCCCACGCGGGCCCCGGGCGCGCGGGGGCCGCGCCTGGCGTGCTCCGTGGAGGGCTCAGCTCCTGCCCGGTTCCTCGTCGCGCTCCCCTTCGGCCTGGGAGGGGGTGGTGCGGGGGCAGTCCGGGTGTTGCTCGGGCTTGCGGCGCCCGGTGGACGGACCGGAGCGGACTTCCTGGACGTCGTCGTCGCGCTCGCCCTCGGCCTGCGAAGGAGTCTGCTCACTCATGACGATCCCCTCTGAAAGGCTGCCTTCCTCCGACCCGGGTACCCCGCCTCGGAGCCCGCGTCCCGTCCGCCCCACGGGTTTCCCGTGACCGGAGGGGCGACTCCCGGTGCGAGAGGCACTCCACAGGGTGCGGGGGCGGTGACGCACGGGCGCCGACCGTCAGTCTCCGGCGACCAGGCCGGGCACCGACGCCAGCAGGGCCGGGAGCTCGGTGGCGGGGAGGCCGCCGCCCTGGGCGATCCGGTCCGAGCCGCCGCCCCGACCGCGCAGCAGCCGTTCGACCAGCGCGGACGCCGAGTACCCCGCGGCCTGCGCGGCCTCGTTGACGGCCGTCACCACCGTGGCGGTGGCGTCGGCGGTGTCGGCAGTGTCGGCGGTGTCGGCTGCCTTTCCGACGGCGACGACACCGGGCTGCCTGGCGGGCAGCCTGTCCCGTACGGCGGTGGCGAGGGCGCGTGCGTCGTCGGTGTGCTCGGCGGTCGCCACGGCCACCAGGACGCCCCCCGCGTCCACCGCCGCGTCCGCCCACTCCGCCGCCCGAGCCGTGGCGGCCTCCTGCCGCAGGCGCCGGTTCTCCCGCTCGGTCGCCTTGAGCCGTTCCAGCAGGGTGCCGATCCGGTCCGGGAGCTCGGCGCGGGGTGCCTGGAGCTGCTCGGCGATGCGGGAGACCAGATCGCGTTCGCGGGCGAGGTAGGCGAATCCCTCCAGCCCGACAGCCGCCTCCAGCCGACGCAGTCCCGCACCGATCGAGGACTCGGCGGTGAGCGCGAGCGTGCCGATCTGCGCGGCGTGCGCGACGTGCGTACCGCCGCACAGCTCGCGGGACCAGGCGCCGCCGATCTCGACGACGCGGACCCGCTCCCCGTACGCCGCATCGAACAGGGCGAGGGCGCCGATCTCCCGGGCCTCGGCGAGCGTCATCCAGCGGACGTCCACGGGCAGGTCCCGGCGCAGCGCCCGGTTGGCGCTCTCCTCGATCTCGCTGCGCGCCGACGCGGACAGGCCACCGCGCCAGGGGAAGTCCAGACGCAGGTAGCCGGGGCGGTTGTAGGAGCCGGACTGGAGGGCTGTGGGGCCCAGGATCTCGCGGAGCGCCGCGTGCAGGACGTGGGTGCCGGAGTGGGCCTGGCGGGCACCCAGCCGCCACTCGGCATCTACGGCTGCCCGCACGCTGTCACCGACAGCCAGCTCTCCCGCACTCACGCGGACCTGGTGGGTGATCAGCCCGGGGAGCGGCCGCTGAACGTCGAGGACCTCGGCTGCCGCGGAAGGGCCGACGATGCGGCCGGCGTCGCTCTCCTGCCCGCCGGACTCCGCATAGAAGGGCGTCCGGTCCAGCAGCAGGGTGACGATCTCGCCTTCCCGGGCCGCGGGGACGGGCCCGTCGACGGCCAGCAGCGCCAGCACGCGGGAGTCGGTCTCCAGCGTCTCCCAGGCCAGCCAGTCGGTCTCCCCGTGGGCCGTCAGCACCGACCGCAGCGCGGCTGTGCTCGCCGGGTCCGCCGGGCTTCCCGCTGCCGTGCCGACCCCTGCCTTGCGGGCCCGGGCGTCCTGGCGGGCGCGCTCCCGCTGGTTGCGCATGAGGGCGGCGAAACCCTCCCGGTCGACGTCGACGCCCTTCTCCGCGGCCATCTCCAGGGTCAGCTCGACGGGGAACCCGTAGGTGTCGTGCAGCCGGAACGCCTCGTCGCCGGACAGGGTGCTGCCGCCCCGGGCCCTGACCCGGTCCACGGCGGTGTCGAGGACGGTGGTGCCCTGCCGCAGGGTGGCCCGGAAGGCGTCCTCCTCCGCGCACGCCCGGTCGGCGATCCGCTCGTAGACCTCGGCCTCGGCGAGTTCCGGGTAGCCGGGTGCCATGCAGTCCCGGGCGACCGGGAGGAGCTCGCCCAGCGCCGGGTTCTCGTGGCCGAGCTGCCGCATGGAGCGGACGGCGCGGCGCAGAATGCGGCGGAGCACGTAGCCGCGGCCCTCGTTGCCGGGAGTGGTGCCGTCGGCCAGCAGCATCAGGGCGGTCCGCACGTGGTCGGCGACGACGCGCAGCCGGATGTCGGACTCCGTACCGGCGCCGTAGCGGACCCCGGCCAGGGTGGCGGCGCGCTCCAGGACGGGCCGGATCTCGTCGGTCTCGTAGACGTTGTCGACCCCCTGGAGGAGGGTCGCCATGCGCTCCAGGCCCATGCCGGTGTCGATGTTGGGCCGGGGCAGCTCGCCCAGGACCGGGTACCCGGTCCTGCCCTGCCCCTCGCCGCGCTCGTACTGCATGAAGACCAGGTTCCAGAACTCCATGTACCGGTCCTCGTCGACCGCCGGTCCGCCCGCCGGGCCCAGCTCCGGGCCCCGGTCGTAGTACAGCTCCGAGCAGGGGCCGCACGGGCCGGGCACGCCCATCGACCAGAAGTTGTCCTCGTCGCCCCGCGCCACGATGCGCTCGTCGGGCAGTCCGGCGATCCGCTGCCACAGTCCACGCGCTGCGGAGTCGGAGTGGTGGACGGTCACCCAGATCCGGTCGGGATCCAGGCCGAAGCCGCCCTCCGCGACGGGGGCGGTGGACAGCTCCCAGGCGAGGGCGATCGCCTGTTCCTTGAAGTAGTCGCCGAAGGAGAAGTTGCCCATCATCTGGAAGAAGGAGCCGTGCCGGGTGGTGCGGCCCACCTCCTCGATGTCGAGGGTGCGCACACACTTCTGCGCGCTCGCCGCACGTGGCCACGGCGGTGCGCTCTCACCGGTCAGGTAGGGCTTGAACGGCACCATGCCCGCGTTGACGAACAGCAGTGTCGGGTCGGGCGTCGGCAGGGGGGCGCTGGGGACGAGGGTGTGACCGCGCTCGGCGAAGAAGTCGAGGAAGCGGCTGCGGATCTCGGCGGTGCGCAAGGCGGACTCCGGTGCGGTGGTGCGGTGCGGTCGGTGGGTCGGGGCGGCGGCCCCGGCTTGCTGCATTACCCACGCTGTTGCAAGTCATATGCAACAAGGGTACGCCGCGACCGCCGGAGGCACCCGCAGCCCGGACCGCTCCCCGGACCGGGGCCGCGAACGGGATCGGGACCGCATTCAGCGGAGGGTGACGGAGAAGCTGCGCCCGTAGGCGTGGCGGGTACGGAAGCTGAGCAGGGTGCCGCCCCGTGCGGCGCGGATCCGGACGCCTTCCGCCTCCTCCACCGGCCGCAGCCGCCGACCGCGCAGCAGCAGCGTGACGGTGTCGCGCCGCATGGTCGGGTCGGAGACGGCGACGGTCACCGCCCGCCCCGCGCGTCGCACCAGCACCGAAGCGGGGCCGTCGAGCCGCAGGCCCGCGACGGTCCGGGGGCCGCGGGCGAAAAAGTTCGCCGCCAGCAAGCCGAGCCCGGCGTGGTGCACCGCCTGTACCCCAGTGGTGTTGGCGAGGACGGCAAGGCGCCGGTCGGGTGCTCCGTGCGCCCGCCGGCCGCCGGGCAACTGCTGCGCCCCGTACGCCCGTAGCCCCCGCTCCGTCGCGTGCGGGACGAGGGCGTAGGCGTAGGAGCGGGGCCCGGCGTGTGCCTCCTGGCGGAACGCGGCGCGGAAGACCTGCCGGGTGACGGTCTCGTCGGGGTTGCCCGTCCGTACGGCCCGGCGATTGCGGGTGACGGTCTCCAGCCCGACGGTCACCGGGTGCGGCCGCGGGTCGAGGAAGACGTAGCCCACCGAGACGCCGCGGGTGTCGTCGGCGTACCGCAGCCAGCGCAGCGGTGCCGTACCGGCGGCGGAGAAGGCGCCGCCTCCGTACCGTTCCCCGGCGATACCGATGTCGGCGCCGGGGTCGGCGATGCGGGCGTCCACCGTGGTCGTCACCGCACGTCCGCCCCGGTCGCCGACACCGGCCGCCAGTATCACGATCTCCTCGTCCAGCAGGAACCACGACTTGGTCGCGGTGGCGTTGCGGTAGACGGTGAAGTCGTCGGGCAGGCGGTCGCGTTCGGCGTACGCCACGTCGTCGGACTGCACCATGCCGGCCGCGCCGTAGGTGCCGAGCACCGCGCCTCCCGAGTGCCGGTTGGTGCCGCGCGGAAAGTACACGTACGTGTTCTGCGACTCGGAGGAGGCGGTGAAGTGCAGCGGATGGCCGGGGTTGTCGTAGTAGGGCTTCCCGTACAGCTCCGGGACGGTGCGGCGCCGCTCCTCGGGCGCCGTCACCCCGGCGAGCCCGTACGGCGGGACGGTCGTGAAGTAGTCGGCGCCGAACGCCTGCGCCTGGTCCTGCCCGGACAGGTAGAGGTAGTGGGCCCCGTCGCCCTGGAACCAGGGCAGCAGGTTCTCGCCGCTCATGTACTCGTACTTGCTGACCCGCTCCGAACTGCGTGCGAGCGCGAACGCGAAGCCGGGGCGGCGGTGCACGGTCCTGTCCATGGCGTTGAACGCGGTGCTGCGCGCCGCCGGGTTGAGGTCCCTGGCCGGCAAGGACGCGTCGCCCACGATCTCCGCGTACCGCACCACCGTCAGCGGCGAGGCGAACCGGGCGGTCTCGGGTGCGGTGGCCGAGGACTCGTGCAGGTGCTTGACGTAGCTCCTGAGCGCCGCGGCCCGCTCGTCGCCCGCGTACACCGACAGGTCCGTGACGGCCTCCGCGACCGCGGCCGAGTCCGCGTACCCGCTGTCCTTCCGGGAGACGGCCCGGCCCTTGACGATCTCCATCATCCAGCCCTCGAAGACGACCGGTGCGAAGCCGTCGGTCACCCACCGGTCGATGACGGGCACCAGGGCCCCGGTGTCCGCGTAACCGGTTCCGTCGAGCACCTTCAGCGTCTGCACGGCCCGCGCCAGCAGTCCCTTCCCGTACGAGCCGGTGTAGGCCACGGATCCGTGCTGGACGAACGATCCGTCGGCGTAGTGCCCGTCGGTGACGCCGTGCCGCAGGTGGTACGGGTCGACCGTGGCGTACACCGTGAGCTGGTCCTCCAGCGCCTTGCGGATGCGTCCCTCGTCGCCGAGGAGGGCACCTTGCAGCAGGCGGTTGGTGGTGATGTCGGCGAGATTGGCGCCGGTGTGGAAGCGGGAGTCGAGGTCGACGTCGCCATTCTTGCCGTTGCGCAGGTACGCGTCCATGGAGGCGATGCAGGTGCGGGTCAGTTCGGGACGCTGCTCGGCAAGGTCGTCCGCGAGCAGCACGCATGTCGCCGTGACACTGGTGGAGATGCCGATCTCCCAGGTGAACCAGTTGCCGTAGTAGCCCTTCGACTGGTCGCCGTAGAACTCCTCGTGCAGCCTGGCCAGCCCGTCGACGACCTTGCGGCGCGCCGCGGCGCCGCCGGTACCGAGCCCGGGCGCCCGCGCTGCCACGGCGATCTGGGACAGCATCCGGAACGAGGTGTCGAGGTTCGTGTCGCTGCTGCCCAACGGCAGTCCCGCGAACAGCTCGCCCCTGCCGGCCGCCGCCATGCGGTCGAGGCTCTCGGTGGCGGTCCGGGCGACGTCTGCGAGCTTCGCTGCCGTCTCCGGGCGCGCGTTCGACGCCGGTGTCCCGGCGAGCGAGGCGGTCGCGTTGCCCAGCAACCGTTCGGTCCCGGTGCCGCTCGTGGGACCGCCCGCGGCCGCTGCCGCGGCCTGGCCCGGCGGGATCACCGCGGCCAGCCCGGCGGCGGACAGCAGGGACAGGACATGTCTGCGCGCGATCTCCATGGGTCTCCCCCCGGGAGCCAGCCTGACGTGGCGCAGTCAAGCAGCGGCGGGGCCGCCCGACAAGCGGACGCGCGCGCCGAACACCGACGGGCGCGCGCATGCCGCCAGACCGGCGCGCACACGCCGACATGGGAAAGTCCTTGGCCGGACGCCGGACTGCACGTGGCGTCTTACCGGGTCGCCCCGCAGCGTCCCGGGGCACGGGGCACCTGCTGTCGCAACAGCGCCGTGCGCAGCCGGCGGGGCGTGGCCGAAGAACAGCAACTCCGCGTGCGGACCCGGCACATGGGCACGATAGTCTGCGCGCTCACGTACCGAGGCGAGCGCGTGTGCGAATCCGTGGCATGTGCGGGCGGGTACGGGCGCGGCACAGGCTGCTGCGGACGCACCCGGACACGGACACCGCCACGGGCGCGAGGCACATCGCGTGCCCCGCACGGCGTGTCCCGCAGCGCGTACGGCCGTGTGTCCGCACCGCGGGCGGAGCACATCCGGTACCGCCGCCCGCTCGTCGGGAGCCGCACGTCGGAAGAAGGGGACGCAGGTGAGTGGCGGGAAGACCCAGGGCACGCACGACGCGCACAGCAGACGGGGGCCGGGTGCGGGGCGCAAGACGGCACCGGTGACGCCGGAGGCCGACCGGTGCCCGGTACGGCACGAGACCGACGGAGTGTGGCGGGTGGGCGGCCACGACGCGGCCCGCGCTGCACTGCGCGGCGGCGGCACCCTGCAGGCGGGCCTCGGCGTCGAGACCGTCGAGAAGCTGCCCTCTTCGGTGCGGCGCCCCGTGCTCTACCGTGACGGTCCCGAGCACCGCGAGCACCGCCGCCAGACCGCCCGGTACTTCACCCCGCGCCGCGTCTCGGAGCACTACCGCGACCTGATGATCCGCGTGGCGGACGGACAGCTCGCCCACCTGCGCCGGGCGGGCAGCGCTCAGCTCTCCGACCTCAGCTTCGAGTTGGCGGTCCAGGTGACCGCGGCCGTCATCGGCATGACGGAGAGCAGACCGGGGCTGCTGAAGAGACTGGAGCGCTTCTTCCCGGACACCTTCGAGGAGCCCGGTTTCACCAGCCTGCGCGGGCTGCGTTTCATGATGCGGCGCAACGTCGCCTGGCTGGCCCTGTACTTCTGCGACGTCCGACCCGCCGTACGGGCCCGCCGCCGGCGCCGCCGCGACGACCTCCTCTCCCATCTGCTGGACGAAGGCTGCACGGCCGGGGAGATCCTGGGCGAGTGCGTCACCTTCGCGGCCGCGGGCATGATCACCACCCGCGAGTTCGTCAACGTCGCCGCCTGGCACCTCTTCTGCGACGACACGCTCCGCGCCGCATACCTGGCCGCGGACGAGGCCGACCGGTTCGCCGTCCTGCACGAGATCCTCCGCGTGGAACCCATCGTCTCCGCCCTGCGCCGCCGGACGACCGCCCCGCTGGAGCTGCCCGGAGAGGGCGGTG
Organism: Streptomyces sp. CNT360; assembly: GCF_000424785.1. Taxonomy (NCBI): domain Bacteria; kingdom Bacillati; phylum Actinomycetota; class Actinomycetes; order Kitasatosporales; family Streptomycetaceae; genus Streptomyces; species Streptomyces sp. CNT360. The sequence continues at coordinate 318,111 of NZ_AUKO01000012.1, forward strand.
CGGCGGTGACCGTCCCGGCCGGTGACGTGGTCGAGATACGCATCGACGACGCCAACCTCGACGCCGAGGTGTTCGGCCCCGCCCCGGAGCAGGTGTGCCCCGCGCGTGGCGCCGACGGCCACCTCGACGGCCCCGGCCTCTCCTTCGGCGACGGCCCCCACAAGTGCCCCGGCGCCGCCGTCGCCATCCAGGAGACCGACATCTTCCTCACCCGCCTGTTCGCCCTGCCCGGCCTGCGGATGAGCAGTGAGCCCATCGTGCGCATCAAGGACAGCCTGGGCAGCTACGAGCTGCGCGGCCTGGTCGTCACCGTGGACGGAGTCCCGCCCGGCGACCGGTGAGGCGTGGGGGTGCGGCGTGTGCGCGGGGAACCGGCCATGGCCCCCGAGCGGGCCGGGGGACGCGCAGTAGGCTGCGGCACCATGCTCGACATGTTCGACAGACTCCGCCGGCGTCGCAAAGGCGCGGCTCCCCAGGCGCCGCCGCTGACCGCTCACCAGCTCTGGATGGTGTCCCTGTGTGCCCCCGTCAACCGGGGCTCCGAGGCCGCGAGCGGCACGCTGTACCCGTTCCGGTACTCCGACGACTCCCGGGCCGAGCGGTGGCTGCGGGAGCAGTGGGAGATAGCCGACAGGCCGGAACTGCTGAGCCGCCTGGAGGGGCTGCTGGCCGAGGGCTTCCGCCGCTCCCTCCCGGGCCGCCTGCGGCATCAGGCTCTCGCCTGGGACCTGGCTCTCTACGCCGACGTCGTCCGCAAGGGCTACGCCGCGGGGCACCTGGACGAAGTGACGGCCTGGCACCTGTTGCGGGGCACCATCGCGCCGGCGACGGCCAGATACACCTCCTGGACGGAGTTCGCGGACGACTACCTGCTGGTCCGCATGGTCTGGCGGGAGAACCTCCAGGGCACTCCGGACGAGGACTTCCCCGCGCCGCAGGCCGTCTCGGACGCCCATCTGCGCACCCTGCTGGACCCGGCCAACCGCGCCAGCCCGTGGAACCACGCGCCCTGGCACGTCATCTCCGGCCCCGACCACGCCTACTGAGGCCCGGTCAGGGAGCGGTCACCGGAAGTCGGCCACGCCGGGTCCAGCGAAGGGAGGGCGGGTGTGGCCGGTGGTCAGTCGTGCTTGCGGCCGGGCAGGTTCTCGTACATCTCCGTCAGCTTCTGGCGGAAGCCGCGAGCGGCGATCCCGGTACGTTCCGGGTCCCGGATGCCGGCCTTCACGGCCTTCTTGGCCTGCTCCTTCATGATGTGCGGCGGGATCGGGGCGATCTCGTTGTCGACGACGAACTCCAGGACGACCGGGCGGTCGCTGGCGAGGGCCTCCTCCCAGGCGGAGGTGACCTGCTCGGGATCGTCGCAGCGGATGCCCTTCAACCCCGTGAGCTCCGCGTACTCGGCGTAGGGGAAGTCCGGCAGGAACTGCGAGCCGGGGTACTTGGGATCGCCGCCCATGGCGCGCTGTTCCCAGGTGACCTGGTTGAGGTCCTGGTTGTTGAGAACGCAGAAGACCAGCGGGGGTGAACCGGCCATGCGGTCGGCGTACCGCTTGACAGTGATCATCTCGTTCATCCCGTTCATCTGGAACGCGCCGTCACCGACGAAGGCGATCACGGGGCGGTCCGGGTAGGCGAAGCGCGCGGCGATCGCGTACGGCACGCCGGGGCCCATGGTGGCCAGGGTGCCGGACAGGCTCGCCTGCATCCCCTTGCGAAGCTTGATGTGGCGGGCCCACCAGTTGGTGGCCGATCCGGAGTCCGCGGTCAGCAGGGCGTTGTCCGGCAGCAGCGGGGAGACCTCGTGCGCGACCGCCTGCGGGTTGATCTTGCCCTCGAAGGTCTGTCCGGCCCGCTTCGCCAGCACCTCGTTCCAGGTCCTGATGTTCGACTCGATCTCCTCGCGCCAGGAGCGGTCCTCCTTGTGGTGAAGAAGGGGGATGAGCTCCTTGAGTGTCTCCTTGGAGTCGCCGACCAGATGCGCGTCCATCGGGTAGCGGATGCCGATCATCCGCCCGTCGATGTCGATCTCGACGCCCTTGCAGCTGCCCTCGTCGGGCAGCCACTCCGCGTACGGGAAACTGCTGCCGATCATGAACAGGGTGTCGCAGTTCATGATCATCTCGTCGCTGGCCTTGGAACCGAGCAGCCCGATGGGCCCGGTGACGAACGGCAGGTCGTCAGGGACGACTTCGCGGCCCAGCAGCGCCTTCGCCACACCGGCGCCCAGCAGCTCGGCGGTCTCGATGACCTCCGACTCGGCGTTCGCGGCGCCCTGCCCGATGAGCATGGCGACCTTCTTGCCCTCGTTGAGGATGTCGGCGGCCCTGCGCAGCTCCTCCTTGTCGGGGAGGACGCGCGGCCGGCTCCAGCCCACGCTGGAGAAGACCGCGCCGTGCGACTTGGGCGGCGAGGGCACCGCGTCGGCCTCCTGGACGTCCTCGGGAACGATGACGGTGGCGACGCCGCGCATCGTCAGCGCGGTCTTGAACGCCCGGTCGATCACGTGGCGCATCTGCCCCGGGTCCATGACGATCTGGCAGAACTCCGAGACGTCGGCGAAGAGGTGTTCGAGGGCGACTTCCTGCTGGTAGTGGGTGCCCTGGGCCAGCCGCTTCTGCTGCCCGACGACGGCCACCACCGGCTGGTGGTCCAGCTTCGCGTCGTAGAGGCCGTTGAGCAGGTGGATGGCGCCGGGGCCGGACGTGGCGGCGCAGACACCGACCTCACCGGTGAACTTGGCGTGTCCGCACGCCATGAACGCCGCCATCTCCTCGTGCCGCGTCTGAATGAACTCGGGATCACCCTTTGCGCGGTCGAAGGCGCCCAGCATGCCGTTGATGCCGTCGCCGGGGTATCCGTAGACGCGGTGCACGCCCCACTCGCGGAGACGTCCCAGAACGTAGTCGGCCACTTGCTGCGCCATCGGTGCACCCCTTCACGTGTCGACGCGACGGTCCGGGTCCGGGTCCCACGCCACGAGGGGCGGCAAACCGCCGGTCACCGCAGAGAGCGCCCCCGAGAGGGGGACGCATGCGCCCGCCCGTGCCCCGACCGTTTCGCCGGGTCCTGGCGAGGTACCCATCAGCGGTCGGACGGCGGCCGGTGGACGGGAGAGGAGAGGGCGGACGGTGAGCACGACGAACCCCGCGGGCGGCCGCACCGGAGTGGGATACCCGTACGGTGACGAAGCCACCGCCGCGTCCGTCGTCTCGCAGCTCGCTCCCCGAACGGTGCCGTGCAGCGGCTGCGCCATCCGGAGCACCCCCGCGACCACGTGCGGGTCGGGCACCTTCTGTGTGACGGAGTGCTGCGCCCGGTCGACGGAGCGCTGCCGTCCGCCCATTACCGCCACGGACCGGGCCCGAAGGTGCGCTGGGCGCACGCCGGGCCGTACCGGGTGCACTGCCGCCGGACCGGCCGACCGGGACACCCACCAGGCCCACGGACCCCGCGACCGCGGACCGCACGCCGCTCCGCAGGCGCCGCCCGGCGTCCTGGACGTCTCGGCCGCCACCGGGGTCGCCACCGTGTTCCGCGCGGGGCGGCTGCACCGCGCGTCCCGCATCCGGATCACACGTTGAAGGGGCAAGCAGCATGGTGCTGCGCTGGCTGACGACGACCGACCACAAGGTGATCGGGAACCTCTATCTGGTCACCGCGTTCTGCTTCTTCCTCGGTGCCGGAGCGATGGCGCTGGTGATGCGGGCCGAACTGGCGCACCCGGGGATGCAACTGGTCTCGCAGGAGCAGTACAACCAGGCGTTCACGGTGCACGGCACCATCATGATGCTGCTGTTCGCCACCCCGCTGTTCGCCGGGTTCGCCAACGCCGTCATGCCGCTCCAGATCGGGGCACCCGACGTGGCCTTCCCCCGGTTGAACGCCTTCACCTACTGGGTGTACCTGTTCGGCGGGCTGATGGTCGTCAGCGGGTTCCTCACCCCCAGCGGCGCGGCCGACTTCGGCTGGTTCGCCTACGCGCCGCTCAACGGCCCCACCTACAGCCCCGGGATCGGCGGCGACCTGTGGACGATGGGGCTGAGCGTCGCCGGCCTGAGCACCATCCTGGGCGCCGTCAACTTCATCACCACCATCATCTGCCTGCGCGCCCCCGGCATGACGATGTTCCGGATGCCGCTGTTCACCTGGAACGTGCTGTTCACCTCGATCCTCGCGCTGTTCGCCTTCCCGGTGCTCTCCGCGGCGCTGCTGGCCCTGGAGGCGGACCGCAAGTTCGGTGCGCACATCTTCGACGCGGCCAACGGCGGCGCCGTCCTGTGGCAGCACCTGTTCTGGTTCTTCGGCCATCCGGAGGTCTACATCGTCGCGCTGCCGTTCTTCGGGATCGTCAGCGAGATCTTCCCGGTCTTCAGCCGCAAGCCCCTGTTCGGCTACATCGGGCTGGTCGGCGCGACGGCCGCCATCACGATGCTCTCCGCCGTGGTCTGGGCCCACCACATGTTCGCCACCGGCGCGGTACTGCTGCCGTTCTTCTCCCTGATGTCGTTCCTGATCGCCGTGCCGACCGGGGTGAAGTTCTTCAACTGGATCGGCACCCTGTGGCGCGGCTCGCTCAGCTTCGAGACCCCGATGCTGTGGTCGATCGGCTTCCTGGTCACCTTCCTCCTCGGCGGGCTCAGCGGCGTACTGATCGCCTCGCCCCCGCTCGACTTCCACGTGACGGACAGCTACTTCATCGTCGCCCACCTGCACTACGTGCTCTTCGGCACCGTCGTCTTCGCCATGTTCGGCGGCTTCTACTTCTGGTGGCCGAAACTGACCGGGCGGATGCTCGACGAACGCCTCGGCAGATGGCACTTCTGGACGACGCTCGTCGGCTTCCAGACCACCTTCCTGGTGCAGCACTGGCTCGGCGCCGAGGGCATGCCCCGCCGGTACGCCGACTACCTGCCCGCCGACGGCTTCACGGTGCTCAACAGCATCTCCTCGCTGGGCGCGTTCCTCCTCGGCGTCTCCACCCTCGTCTTCGTCTACAACGTGTGGTGGACCACGACACATGCGCAGAAGGTCACCGAGGAGGACCCCTGGGGCTTCGGACGCTCCCTGGAGTGGGCCACCTCCTGCCCGCCGCCGCGCCACAACTTCGTCGCCCTGCCGACCATCCGCTCCGACTCGCCGGCCTTCTGGGTCCACCACCCCGAGGCCGAGGAGGGCGCGGCCATCGTGGAGCCCGGCGCACCCGACAGCCCCGGGGTACGGCCCGCGGAACCGGACGAGCCGCCCGGCCCTGAGATGCCCGGTATGCAGGATCCGGCCTCCAAGCGGACACCGACGAAGGGGCTGCCCTCATGAAGCTCGAAGCCGTTCTCTTCGCGGGCGTCGCCGTCTTCTTCGCCTGCGTCACCGTGCCGTATGCCCGCTACGCGGAGGACCCGGCCGGTACCGCGGCCGTCCTCATCGCCTGCCTGATGGCGTCGTTGGTGTCCTTCTTCCTGGCGGTGCAGTACAAGCGCCGGGGAGCGCGGCCCGAGGACCGCAGGGACGGGCAGATCCACGAGCGCGGCGGACCGCTGGACTTCTTCCCGGCCCGCAGCCCCTGGCCCCCGATGACCGCGGTCGGCGTCGCCCTGCTGGCCGCCGGCGCGGTCTTCGGACTGTGGCTCGCCCTGATCGGAGCGGGTATCACCGGCGCCGCGGTGTGCGGATTCGTCTTCCAGTACGCCCGGACCGACCACTGAGCGCCCGCCGCGCCGCCCCCTCCTGCCGTGCGGTTCCGTCCTGCTGTGCGCCGCGCCGGGCCTGACCTCCCGGCCCGCGCCGCGCCGGACGCTGTGGCCCGGCGCCGCCCGCGGGGCCACCGGTGACGGCGGCCTCGGCACGTTCCCGCTGCCGTCCGATGGCCCGCCACCCGGGGGAGACGGCGCCCTGGTAGTACCAGCGGCTGAGCGCGGCACGCAGCCGTTGCGGGCGGCCCGCGTCCTGTGGCGCCACGAGTGGGCGGGGGAAGCGCTGCGCCACCAGCCGGAAGGTCTCGCTCCGGGGCAGCGGCTCGTGGTCGGCGCCGAAGGTGCCCTCGACCGACTGGTGGACCCGGCTGGTCTCCTCGCCGTGCTCGACCCGCTCGGCGTCCCGCTTCTGAAGGGCCAGGCACAGCCGCTTGGTCACCAGGAAGGCCGCCGGGGGAGCCAGCACCAGAGCGATCCGGAAGACCCAGGTCAGCGCGTTGAGGGAGAGCGTGAAGGTGTCTGCGAGGACATCGTTGCCGCCGGCCATCAGCAGCACCCCGTAGAAGGTGATCCCGGCGACTCCCAGACCGGTGCGTACGGGCCGGTTGCGCGGCCGGTCGCAGACGTGGGGCGACGTGTCCTCACCGGTGATCCACCGCTCGAAGAACGGATACGCGTACAGCAGCGTGAACAGCAGCCCCGGCAGGACGACGGCGGGTACCAGTACGTTCCACATCAGGGTGTGCCCGAACAGGTTCGTCTCGAACGGCGGCATGATCCGCAGCGAGCCCTCCAGGAACCCGACGTACCAGTCGGGTTGGGCTGCCGTGGAGACCTGTGCGGTGTTGTAGGGGCCGTAGTTCCACACCGGGTTGATCTGCGCCACCGCCGCCAGCACCCCGATGAGGCCGGCCACCATGAAGAACAGCCCCGTCGATCTGGCAGCGAACTGCGGCACCATCGCGTGGCCGACCACGTTCTTGTTCGTCCGCCCCGGCCCGCTCCAGTGGGTGTGCTGGAGGTAGACCACCAGGATCAGGTGGACGACCACCAGGGCCAGCAGCAGCCCCGGCAGCAGCAGGATGTGCAAGGGATACAGTCGTTCGACGATCTCGTGGCCGGGAAACTCGCCCCCGAAGACGAACAGCGCGAGGTAGGTTCCCACCACAGGGACGGACAGTATGACGCCCTCCGCGATGCGCAGGCCCGTCCCCGACAGCAGGTCGTCCGGGAGCGAGTACCCGGAGAACCCCTCCGCCAGCGCCACCACGAACAGCGTCATCCCGACCAGCCAGTTCGCGTCCCGGGGCTTGCGGAAGGCGCCGGTGAAGAAGATCCGCAGCATGTGCACGCCGATGGCGCCCAGGAAGATCAGCGCCGACCAGTGGTGGATCTGACGCACCAACAGCCCGCCGCGCACCTCGAAGCTGATCCGCAACGTCGAGGCGTACGCGTTCGACATCAGCTCGCCCCGCAGCGGCACGTAGGCCCCGTGGTAGCGGATCTCCGTCATGTCGGCGTCGAAGAAAAGAGTGAGGTAGACGCCCGTCAGCAGCAGCACGAGGAAGCTGTAGAGCGCCAGCTCGCCCAGCAGGAACGACCAGTGCTCGGGAAACGCCTTGCGCAGCAGGGCCCTTCCCCCCGCCGCGACGGGCAGCCGTTCGTCCGCGCCGTGGAAACCGCGCTCGGCCGCCTTGCGCAACGTGGCCCGCCGGGCAGCCCGGGCCCGGGAGTGTTTCATGCGGACGCCCTCCCTCGGGAAAGACCGCATCCTCAGTGCCCCGGCGCACCGGGCCCAAACGCCGCCGGTCCGAGATTGCCTCGGACACCGGGGCGCGGCACACCAACAGCGGGTGCCGCGCCCCGCTCCGTCCTTAAGGCGGATCAGTCCGCGGAGAGCACCTACACCAGCCGGCCCACCTGCGGCTCGGGCAGCGAGCGGGCCACATCGGCCACCGCCACCATGCCGACGAGCTGCTCCTCGTCGATCACCGGGAGCCGCCTCGAAACGACGCATCCGGGGCAGCCGTCGGCGCCCCGTGACGGGAGGAGAGCTGACGGAGTGGTGCGCGGCCCGGACCGTTTGTGTACGAGCGCACGTGGCAACCGGAGCGTTATGTCGTCTGACACGAAAAGCTACGAGAGCCTCGAACGCCCCCAGGCCGTCCGGGCCGTCGAGAGCGGCCTGGAGCGGTTGCCGCTCGCCGGGCCGCTCGACGCGCTCGGCGGCATGCGGGCCCTCGACACGGCGGTCAGCCCGCTGCAGAACGCCGTGCGCAAGCTCCCCCTCGGGGGTCTGCGGGGCGTCCTGCACGGCCGCTGGCTCGGCCACCCGCTGCACCCGGCACTGGTGCAGCTGCCCCTCGGTGCCTGGATGTCGGCCGGGGTGCTGGACATGCTGCCGCGCACCCGCTGGGCCAGCCGCGTGCTGATCGGTACGGGCGTCCTGGCCGCGGTCCCCGCCGCCGCCAGCGGCGCGGTGGACTGGGCGGAACTGCACAAACCCCAGCTCCGCACCGGCCTCGTGCACGGCCTGGCCAACACCGTCGCACTGGGGCTGTACACGGCCTCCCTGGGCGCCCGGGTCCGCGGCCGCGAGCTGCGCGGACGCGTGCTCGGGTACGCCGGACTGACCGCCGCGGGGCTCGGCGGGCTGATCGGCGGTCACCTGGCCTACCGTCAGGCCGTGGGCCCCGCCAAGACGGAGCCCGTTCAGCACCTGGTGAGCAAGGGCTGGCACCCGGTGGGCAAGGTCGACAGCTACCCCGTGGGACAGGCGGCGAGCACCATGCTCGGCGAGCTGCGGTTGCTGGTCTACCGCGAGCCGTCCGGTCCCACGCGGGTCCTGGCGGACCGGTGCAGCCACCAGTCGGGGCCGCTGTCCCAAGGCACGGTCTCCGAGGGCTGCGTGACGTGCCCGTGGCACGGCAGCACCTTCCGCCTCGCGGACGGCGCGAACGTCGGCGGCCCCGCCACCGTGCCGCAGCCGGGTTTCGAGACGCGGGAGCGGGACGGCGTGCTGGAGGTGCGGCTGCCGGACGCGTCCCCTGACGAGGACTGACGCGCGCACCTGGCGGGCAGCACCGGTGCCGGCCAGGTGAACCCGGCAGCGCGCCCCTTCCCGCGGTGTGCGGGACTCATGTACCGGTTCCTATAGCATCGGCGGTTACTTCCTCCACTGCCTGTTTCGGCGCGGAGTGGGCCGGTTACCCCTGCGGTGGTCCGCCCCACTCGCTCTTGGAGGTTCCATGGCCGGCCCGAAGCACGAGAAGAAGTCCGGGGGCGAGCCGCCCATCCCCGGCCGCCCCGGCCCCGAGGCGCCCCCGCTGGAGGAACCCACCGAGCCGCGTGAGCCGTTGCCGCCCAAGCCGGACCAGTCGGGCCCCGAGGTGTACACGGCGACCGGGACCCACCTGGACGCCGACCCGACGGTGCGGGCCCAGACCGGCAGCCGGCTGACCAACGCGCAGGGTACCCGGCTGTACGACACCGACCACTCCCTCAAGGCCGGCGAGCGCGGCCCCGTCCTGCTCCAGGACCACCACCTGCGGGAGAAGGTCACCCACTTCGACCACGAGCGCATCCCGGAACGAGTGGTGCACGCGCGGGGTGCCGCCGCCCACGGTGTCTTCCGCGGCTACGGCACCGCCTCCCAGGTCTGCAAGGCGGCCTTCCTCGGCAAGGACGTCGAGACCCCCGTCTTCGTGCGTTTCTCCACGGTGCTGGGCAGCCGGGGATCGGCCGACACGGTGCGGGACACCCGCGGGTTCGCGACGAAGTTCTACACCACCGAGGGCGTCTTCGACCTGGTGGGCAACAACATCCCGGTCTTCTTCATCCAGGACGCCATCAAGTTCCCCGACGTCATCCACGCGGGCAAGCCGCACCCCGACCGGGAGATCCCGCAGGCGCAGAGCGCTCACGACACCTTCTGGGACTTCGTCTCCCTGCACACGGAAGCGACCCACCACACCCTCTGGAACATGTCCGACCGGGGCATTCCGCGCTCCTACCGGACGATGGAGGGCTTCGGCGTCCACACCTTCCGGCTGGTCGACGCCGAGGGCGGCACCACGCTGGTGAAGTTCCACTGGAAGCCCAAGCTGGGCGTGCACTCCCTCACCTGGGAGGAGGCCCAGATCACCAACGGGGTGGACCCGGACTTCCACCGCCGGGACCTGGCCGACGCCATCGAGGCGGGTGCCTTTCCCGAGTGGGAGTTGGGCATCCAGACCTTCCCCGACAACCCCGAGCAGACCTTCGAGGGCATCGACCTGCTCGACCCGACCAAGATCGTGCCGGAGGAGTGGGCGCCCGTCCAGCCGATCGGGCTGCTGGCGCTGACCGCCAACCCGTCCAACTACTTCGCGGAGACCGAGCAGGTCGCCTTCCACGTGGGCCACCTCGTACCGGGGATCGACATCACCGACGACCCCCTGCTGGCCGGGCGGCTCTTCTCCTACATCGACACCCAGATCACCCGGCTGGGCGGGCCGAACTTCGCGCAGGTCCCGATCAACCGGACCCACGCGCCGGTCAACGACATGCTGCGCGACGGCATGCACCAGACCGGTGTGCACAGCGGAGTGGCCCCCTACCAGCCCAACTCCCTCGACGGCGGCTGCCCCTTCTTCGCCGGCGCCGACCAGGGCGGGTACGTGGAGACCCCGGTCACCGTCCCGCAGTCCACGAAGGTGCGGGCCGCACCCGCCTCCTTCTCCGACCACACCAGCCACCCGCGCCGCTTCTACCTCAGCCTCACCCCCGTCGAGCGCGAGCACGTGATCGCCGCGTACACGTTCGAGCTGAGCAAGTGCTACGAGCAGGCCGTCAAGGAGCGCCAGTTGCGCGTACTGGCCGACATCGACCCGGAGCTGTGCGCCGGAGTCGCGGCCGGGCTCGGCCTGCCCGCACCGCAGCCCTCGGGTCCGCTCGCCGACGTCGAGCCCAGCCCGGCCCTCTCCCAGGTCGGCAAGGTCTGGCCGACCGACGGGCGGGTCATCGGCATCGTCGCCGACGAGACCAGCGACCTGGCGGCGCTGAGCACCCTGCGCACCACGGTTCTGGACGGCGGCATGGTCCCACTGGTCATCGCTCCGCACGGTGGTGAACTGGCAGGCAGCGGCGGCCCGGTCGTCGTCCAGCGGACCTTCGCCAACGCCCGCTCCGTCGAGTTCGACGCGGTGCTGGTCGCCGGGGCTCCCGCGGCGGGCGACGACGCCTACGGGGCGCGCGACGCGAAGGCGGGCCGGGGTCCGGGTGCGGGCGGCGTCGACCCGCGGGTGCTGCTGCTGGTCTCCGAGGCGTACCGGCACGCCAAGGCCGTCGGCGCCTGGGGAGGCGGCGCGGACGTGCTGGCCGCCGCCAACTGCCCCCAGGACGCGGCAGGTGTGGTGGTGGCCGACGACCCGCAAGCCGTCTTCGGCCAGGTCACCCAACTGCTGGGCAGGCACCGGGCCTGGGACCGCTTCCCGCCCGCCGCCGGTACCGCGAACGCCTGACCCGCCCACGGCACGGCGCCGGGCACCGCGTGTCCGTGAGCGCCCGGCGCGCCCCTCGGCGCCCTTCGCGCCCTGTCGGCTCGCCCGGCGCCGTGCCCGCCATCCACCAGCACCCGTCCGCCCGTATGGGGGAGGAGCACGCGTGAGCGCAGAGACCACCGGCAACGAGCCGACCGGCGGGCACCCCGCCGACAAGCACCCCAAGCCGGAGTACCCGCAGCAGGAGCAGTCCCATCCCGGGGACACGGAGGAGATGGAACCCCGCCCGGACCACGGGGAACGCAGCTACCACGGCAGCGGGCGGCTGGCCGGGCGGCGCACCCTGATCACCGGCGGGGACTCGGGGATCGGGCGTGCGGTCGCGCTGGCCTTCGCCCGTGAGGGCGCCGACGTGGCGTTCAGCCACCTGCCCGAGGAGGAGGGCGAGGCGCAGGAGACCGTACGGCTGGTCGAGGACGCGGGACGCCGCTCCGTCGCCGTGGCCTGCGACATCCGCGAGGAGGCCGAGTGCCGCCGCCTGGTGGAGCGGGCGGCGGGCGAGCTCGGCGGGATCGACGTCCTGGTCAACAACGCCGCGTTCCAGATGGCGCAGTCCGACGGCATCGACGGCATCAGCGTCGAGCAGTTCGACCGCGTGGTCCGGACGAACCTCTACGGCATGTTCCACGTCACCAAGCTGGCCCTCGCCCACATTCCCGAGGGCGGCTGCATCATCAACACCACGTCCGTCCAGGCATACCAGCCCAAGCCGCACCTGCTCGACTACGCCATGACCAAGGGCGCCATCGTCACCTTCACCCAGGGGCTGGCCCAGAATCTGGCCGAGCGCGGCATCCGCGTGAACGCTGTCGCCCCCGGGCCTGTCTGGACGCCGCTGATCCCCTCCACCCTGCCCGACACCAGCCAGTTCGGCGCCAAGAGCCTGCTCCAACGGCCCGCTCAGCCAGCCGAGATGGCACCGGGGTACGTCTTCCTCGCCTCCGAGGAAGCCAACTACGTGACCGCCGAGATCCTCAACGCCACCGGCGGCACCCCGCTGCCCTGAGCGTCCGGAGGACGATGACTTCTCGCCGTCGGACCGTCAGCCGGCGGTGGCCTCGATGAGGCTCTGCGGTCGCATGTCGGTCCAGTGCTCGTCCACGTAGGCGAGGCACTCGCTCCGGCTCGCCTCCGGGTGCGCGACTTCCCACCCTTCGGGAACGTCGATCGTGACAGGCCAAAGGGAGTGCTGGCCCTCGGCGTTCACCAGCACCACGTACGTGGCCTCGGCATCCTCGAACGGGTTGGACATGGTGGTCCCTCGTCGATCCCTTTTGTGGCGGGTCGCTTACGCGCGTCGGTCGTGGCGGGAAAGAGCCTAATCCGCCGATCAGTACGGTGCAATGGTGCTTGGATCATGAAAAGGTCGCCGTGGTAACGCAGTTGACCCCGCACCAGGTCGTCTGCCGGGGCCCGGCGTGTGGGAATCCGCCGATTGCCTGGCTCGGAGGCGGCGAGCAAAGCAATTCCCGCGAATCGTCGACAGCGCCGGGAACGGCTCTGTAGCGTCGGTACCGGAACGGGGGCGACGGGGTGGGCATCGATCCGGGCGGCACCGCTGCGCATGCAACGTCACTTCTGCGAATACATCTCTGCGCTCACCGCTGCTGCGGGGCGCGGGTCAGAGACGTCGAAATGGATTCGAGAAGCTGGGGGGCGTGGTCGTTGAGGTAGAAATGGCCGCCTGTGTAGGTGGTCAGGGTGAAAGGCCCGGTCGTGTGATCCTGCCAGGCCTGTGCGCCCTCGCTGCTCACCTTGGAGTCGGCATCGCCGATATGCGCGTGAAGGGGGATGTGCAAAGGTTCCCTGGGCTCCCAGCGATAGGCCGCGAGAGCCCGGTAATCACCACGGATGGGGCCGAGGGACATGCGCATGATCTCCTCGTCGGCCAGAATCGAGGGATCGGTCCCGTCGATTTTCGCGAGTTCCTTGACGAGCTGATCGTCGTCGAGCAGGTGAAGGTTTTCCTGGCGAGTCCTGTCGGGTGCGTTCCGACCGCTCACGAACAGCGCCGCGGGGACGGTTTGCCGGTCCTCCAGCCGGTGCGCGATTTCGTAGGCAAGAGTGGCACCCATGCTGTGCCCGAAGAGGGCCAGCGGCCGGTCGGCCCAGGGAAGGATTTCCTCGGTGATCAGGTCGGCCAGCTTCGGGAGGGACTCCAGGCACGGCTCGTCCCGGCGGTCCTGCCGGCCCGGGTACTGGACGGCCAGCACGTCGACGGCCGGGGCGAGCGCGCGGGCCGTGGAGAAGAAGAAGCTCGCGGACCCGCCCGCGTGGGGGAGACAGACCAGCCTGACCGCCGCGTCGGGCGACGGCTGGAACCTGCGGATCCACTTCTCGTTGCGGCTCGGGGGCTGCGCCATGGGGCTGTCCTCGCCTCTCGCTGCGCCGGATTCGCATTCGGGGAATGCGTCGCAGGTACGCGCCCGCGGTGCGCGGGTGGCGGCTGCGGTAATCCGGCGGATGGTATAGGGGAAACTCGTGGGCGATCGTGGGAAATTGTGGGAAGTCGTGGGAAGCTGTGGTGAGTGGTGAGAATGGACGGGGCGGTTATTCGGTCACGCCGGACGCTCTGGTGAAGTATTGCGCACAGGTCCGCCGATCCTCCCCCTCTCAGGACTGATGACGCTAGGGGGAAAATAATCGCAATGCAACTGTGACTCAAGTCACTTGACTGCCGTTGACGGCTGCTGTGATCATCTCCGCATGGCGAGGAAGGTTATGGCGACGTCGGCCTCCAAGATGCTGATGTCACGTGCCATGCTGCGGCTTCTTATGATGTCCGGTGACCCCGTTGCCCAGCTCATCGCGAGGCGACCCGACGGGGACCCGTACGGGGTTTACGAAAGCATCAGGGAAAAGGGCGAACTGGTGCGCGGTAATATCGGCGCCTTCGCGACCTGTGACCACGAGTTGGCCTCGGCGATCCTGAAGGACAGTGGCCGCTTCGGCTCGTTCGCTGCCGCGAAGGCGAAGCCGATCGACACCACGGTGTACGACGACCGCGGCGAGCAGCTCATCGTCCCGATGGACGACTCCTTCCTCTCCATGGACCCGCCCGACCACACGCGGCTGCGGCGCATGGTGGCCCCCTGGTTCTCGCCGCGCGCGATCCGGGAGCGGACCGCGACCATCGAGACGATGATCGAGGAACTGCTCGACGACCTGGCGGAGCGCGACCAGTGGGACGCCGTCAACGACTTGGCCGTGCGCGTGCCGATCCGCGTCATATCGGCCTTCTTCGGCATCGGCGAGGAGGACTTCGAACGGTTCCGCCGCTGGGGCGGCATCATCGGCACCTCCGTCGACGGCATCCGCACCATGGCGGACCTCAAGACGTTCCGGCAGATGCTCATCGAGATGCAGGACTTCTTCGGGGACCTCATCGAGAAGCGGCGACAGGAACCGGGCAACGACCTGGTCAGCTTCATGGTCCAGGCGGAACCGGCGGGCGAGCCGCTGACCTGGCACGACATGATCGCCACGTGCGGCGTCCTGCTCGGTGCCGGCTTCGAGACCACGGTGAACCTGATCGGCAACTGCGTTCTCACCGTGCTGGGCAAGCCGGAGGTGCGTCGGCGGCTCGTCGACGAACCCGACCTGGTGCCCAACGCGGTGGAAGAGGTGCTGCGGTGGGACGCGCCGGTGCAGTATCTGCTCCGCGTCACCACCGAGAAGGTGACGCTCGCCGGTGTCGAGATCCCCGAGGACTCCCCGGTGTTCGTGGTCGTCGGAGGTGCCAACCGTGATCCCAAGATCTTCGGGGACGACGCCGCCGAGTTCGACATCACGCGGAAGAACAGCCGCGAGCATCTGACGTTCGGAGAGGGCATCCACCTGTGCGTCGGGGCAGGCCTGGCGCGCATCGAGGCAGCGGCCACCCTGCGCGTACTGCTGCGCAAATGCCCGGACCTGGGCCTCGCCGAGGGGGCGGAGCGCCGCCGGACGCGAGTCGTGCGGGGTATGAGCTCGCTGCCCGTACGGGAGGTCGCCGCGCCGGCCGTGAGCACCTGATTTCCGGGTGCCCTCCCGGCTCGGGCAGGGGCATACTCACTGCAACACCACTACGGGGGAACACTGAACATGGCTGACTCCGCCGCGCACGTACTCGACGCCATACGTGCCGAACTGTCGGGTGCGCAGGGCGAGAACGCCCTGGTGGAGCTCGTCTCCACTGGTCGTGCCACGCACGGGACGCTGCGCCGGTTCGTCAACGAAGAGCACGCGATCTTCACCAGCGACTGGGGCAGCTACCTGTCCCTCGCCGGCCGGTCCGCCGCGCCCGATACGCGGCAGTTCTTCATGGGCCTGGCGATCGGCGAAACCATGGGTCTGGCCGGGCTGGACGCCCTCTCGGCCGCCTTCGGCGTGGGCGAGGAACAGCGCCGCGCGTACCGTCCGCAGCCCATGTGCCAGGTGTACCCCTCCTACGTCGCCTGGCTGGCCCTGAACGCGGACCCCGCTGACGTCGTGGCCGCGCTGCTGGCCAACTTCCCCGACTGGACCGGGTTCTTCGCCAGGATGAGCGAGGCACTGCGGAAGCACTACGGTCTCGACGACGCGGCGTGCGCGTTCCTCGACGCGCTCAGCGCCCCCAACGAGCAGCTTGAGGAGCAGGGGCTGCGGATCCTCGACCAACGCCTGTCCTCGGGCTGGGCGCCGGACACCGCACACCGGTACGCCCACTTCCTGCGCACCTACGATCTGCTGTTCTGGAACTCGCTCGCCGAGACGAACGAGTGACGCGCGAGTGACCGGCTCCGCCGCCTCCACCCTGCTCCCGAACCCCACCCGCCGGATGTCCGGGGCGCGTGCCCCGAGAACGCTCCCAACGGTGCGCTGCCCGCGAGCGGCCGCCTGAACGAGGATGCTCCATGTACGTACCTCAGCACTTCGCGGTCGACGAGACCGAACCGGTCGTCGAGCTGATCCGGGCGAACCCGCTGGCCGTCTTCGTGACCACGCAGGGTGGCGTGCCGGTGGCGTCCCACATCCCGGTGGTGTTCGCGTCGGAGGACGAGGCCGAGCAGGCGGACGACCTCGTGGGCGTGACCCTCTTCGGCCACCTGAACGTGCAGAACCCCCAGTACGGCGTCCTCGCGGACGGTGACCGGGTTCTCGTCGTCTTCCAGGGCTCGCACGGCTACATCTCGCCGACCGTGTACGACACCGTTCCGGCAGCACCGACCTGGAACTTCTCCGCGGTGCACGTGACCGGCACCGTCCGGCTCCTCGGCCCCGGAGAGCCCGCCCTGAAAGTGGTGCGCCGCACAGTAACCGCTCTTGAGCGCCGGTTCGGCGCCGGCTGGGACATGACGGAATCGCTTCCCTACTTCGAGCGGATCGTCCCCGGGGTGGGGGCTTTCGAGATCGCGGTGGAAGCAGTGGACAGCATCTTCAAGCTGTCCCAGGACCAACCCGCGGAGCTGCGCGACAAGGCTGAGTGCGCGTTCCGCAACAGTGACGCAGGCGTGCACCGAGAACTCGCCGCCCAGATGCGCCGGCACAACGGCGCGGCATGCTCGCACCAGGAGAGGACGGCCCGCGATGGGGACTGAACCGGGCTCGGGCGGACTCCAGTCCGCACTGCGGCAACTGATGAAGCACACCCGTCCCGAGCCGGACGTCATTCCGCGTGTGGACCGGAGCGGGCCGTTGCCGCTGTCCTTCGCGCAACAGCGGCTGTGGCTGGTGGACCAGCTGAGCGACGGGGGCGCTGCGTACAACGTGTCGTTCGCGGTGCGGGTGCGGGGTGGGTTGGATGTGGGGTTGTTGGGTGAGGCGTGGTCGGTGGTGGTGGGGCGGCATGAGGTGTTGCGGACGGTGTTCCGGGTGGTGGGTGGTGAGCCGGTGCAGGTGGTGTTGCCGTTGTCGGAGGTGGAGGTCGGGGTGCGGGTGGTTGATGTAGAGGATGAGGTTGAGGGTGTGGGGTGTCGGGGGATCCGTCGTTTCGTGAGGTGGTGGGGCGGGTGCGGGAGACGGCGTTGGGTGCGTATGCGCATCAGGACCTGCCGTTCGAGTACTTGGTCGAGCGCCTGCAACCCGAACGCGACCTCTCCCGCCACCCACTGGTCCAGGTGATGTTCCAGCTCGTCAACACGCCTTTCGAGCGGGTGCCCTGGCCGGACGCCGAGGCCGAGTTGTTCGAGGTGAACGACGTCACCACACGTGTCGACATCGAGGCCCACCTCGTCGAGCAGGACGACGGCAGCGTCGCCGGGCCCGTGGTCTACAGCCGCGCCCTCTTCGACGCGTCCACCATCGAGCGGCTCATCCGCCATCTGAACACCGCACTGGAACAGCTGCTCGCCGACCCCGACCGGCCGATATCCGCACTCTCCCTCCTCGACGACGAGGAGCACGCCCGTGTGCTGACCGCGGGGAACGACACGGACACTCCGCTCCCGGAGGCGTCGCTGCCCGCGCTGTTCACCCACCAGGCGGAGCAGACCCCTGACGCGGTCGCCGTCGAACTGCCGGACGGCTCGACCCTCAGCTATGCCGAAGTGGCCCAGCGGGCGCACCGGCTCGCCCACCGCCTCCTGCGGTCGGGGGTCACCCCCGAGCAGCCCGTCGGCCTCCACCTGGACCGTGGCGCCGACCTGATCGTCTCCCTCCTCGCGGTGCTGCACGCGGGCGGTGCCTACGTGCCGCTGGCGACGGGCGATCCGGCGGCGCGCACCCGCACCATCGTCCGCGAGGCGGGCGTGCGCCTCGTCCTCAGCGACCGGACGGACGCCACGGAGACCGTGCTCAAGGGCACCGGTGCCACCACCCTCGACGCAGCCGCGGACGACCAGGCGCCGGACACGAGGCCCGAGACCGTCCTCCACCCGGACATGCTGGCGTACGTGATGTACACGTCCGGGTCGACCGGCACGCCCAAGGGTGTCGCCGTCACCCACCGGAATGTCGTCGGCCTGGCACTCGACTCCCGCTGGCGCAACGGCAACCACGAACGCGTCCTGCTGCACTCCCCGCACGTCTTCGACGCGTCCACGTACGAGCTGTGGGTGCCGCTGCTGTCGGGCGGGCGCGTGGTGTGCGCCCCGCCAGGTGAACTCAGCGCCCTCGACCTGAGCAGGGCCCTCACACGTGGCCGCGTGACCGGCCTGTGGCTGACCGCCGGGCTCTTCAGCCTGCTGGTGGAGGTGAGCCCGGAGAGTCTGGCGACGGTACGGGAGGTGTGGGCCGGCGGCGAGGCAGTATCACCGGAGGCGGTGGCCGCACTGCTGTCCGCACACCCCGGCATCAGGATGGTGGACGGCTACGGGCCCACCGAGTTCACCACGTTCGCGTGCAGCTTCCCGGTGACCGCCGCAGACCTGCCGGTCCGCACGGTGCCGATCGGCCGCCCTTTGGACAACACCCGTGCCTACGCGCTCGACCAGCGCATGCGGCCCGTACCCGAAGGCGTCGTGGGAGAGCTCTACCTGGGCGGCACCGGCCTGGCCCGCGGATATCTCGGCCGGGCCGCGCTCACCGCCGAGCGGTTCGTCGCCGACCCCTTCGGCAGGCCGGGCGGACGCCTCTACCGCACCGGAGACCTGGTGCGCCGCCGTGCGGACGGTGTGTTCGAGTACGTGGGACGTGCCGACGAGCAGGTGAAGATTCGCGGCTTCCGCATCGAGCCGGCGGAGGTCACTGCGGCGCTGGAGCGCCAGGAGTCGGTCGCCGCCGCGGTGGCGGTCGTCCGCGAGGCGCAGCCCGGCGAACGGCAGCTCGTCGGCTACGTCGTCCCTGCGGCGGGCGCCGGGGGTGACGACTACGTGCCGGCCCTGCGGTCCTCCCTGGCAGCGGAGGTGCCGCGCCAGATGATCCCGTCGTCCTTCGTCGTGGTGGACACGATCCCGCTCACCGCAGCGGGCAAGGTGGACCGCCGTGCCCTGC
Source organism: Streptomyces sp. CNT360 (assembly GCF_000424785.1). NCBI lineage: Bacteria > Bacillati > Actinomycetota > Actinomycetes > Kitasatosporales > Streptomycetaceae > Streptomyces > Streptomyces sp. CNT360. The sequence goes on from NZ_AUKO01000012.1 coordinate 337,231, forward strand.
CCGTCCCGGAGGGGCGGGAGGCGGCCGAGCAGACCGGGCCGCGCTCGCCGGAGGAGCGGTCGCTGTGCGCGATGTTCGCCGACGTGCTCGGAGTCCCGTCGGTCGGTATCGACGACAACTTGTTCGCGCTGGGCGGGCACTCGTTGATGGCCGCTCGTATCGTCGCCCGGATCCGTTCGGATCTCGGCGTGGAACTTCCCCTGCGGATGCTCTTCCAGCACGGCACGGTGCGCGAGCTGGCCCCGTTCGTGACGGACGAGGCACACCGGGCGGACGGACCCGCCCTGGTCCCCGTCGACCGGAGCGGTCCGCTGCCGCTCTCCCACGGGCAGCGGGGGCTGTGGCTGGCCGACCAGCTCTCTCCCGGCACCGCTGCGTACAACGTGTCGTTCGCGGTGCGGGTGCGGGGTGGGTTGGATGTGGGGTTGTTGGGTGAGGCGTGGTCGGTGGTGGTGGGGCGGCATGAGGTGTTGCGGACGGTGTTTCGGGTGGTGGGTGGTGAGCCGGTGCAGGTGGTGTTGCCGTTGTCGGAGGTGGAGGTCGGGGTGCGGGTGGTTGATGTGGTGGGTGAGGGTGGGAGTGAGGGGGAGCGGTTGGGGTTGGTGCGGGGTGTGGTGGAGGGTGAGGTGGGGTGTGGGTTTGATTTGGGTGTGGGGCCGTTGGTGAGGTTGGTGGTGGTGCGGTTGGGTGTGGGTGATGATGTGGTGGTGTTGTCGATGCATCATGTGGTGACGGATGCGTGGTCGCAGGGTGTGGTGTGGGGTGAGTTGGTGTCGGTGTATGGGGGGTTGGTGTCGGGGGGTGGTGTGCCGGAGTTGGGGGTGTTGCCGGTGCAGTACGGGGATTTTGCGGTGTGGCAGCGTGGGTGGCTTTCGGGTGGGGTGTTGGAGGGGTTGTGGGCGTGGTGGGAGGGGCGGTTGGCGGGTGTGTCGGGGGTGTTGGAGGTGCCGGGTGATCGGGTGCGTCCGGTGGTGGCGTCGTTTGAGGGTGGGTCGTGTGAGTGGCGGGTGGGGTCGGGTGTGGTGTCGGCTGCGCGGGTGTTGGGGGAGGGGGAGGGTGCGACGTTGTTCATGGTGTTGTTGGGGGTGTTCAAGGTGGTGTTGGGGCGGTGGTGTGGGGTGGAGGATGTGGTGGTGGGGTCTCCTGTGGCGAACAGGTCGCGGCGGGAGTTGGAGGGGTTGGTGGGGTTTTTTGTGAATACGTTGGTGTTGCGGACGGATGTGTCGGGGGATCCGTCGTTTCGTGAGGTGGTGGGGCGGGTGCGGGAGACGGCGTTGGGTGCGTATGCGCATCAGGACCTGCCGTTCGAGTACTTGGTCGAGCGCCTGCAACCCGAACGCGACCTCTCCCGCCACCCACTGGTCCAGGTCATCTTCCAACTCGTCAACGCACCCTCCTTCGGGCGTCTCGACGCCACAGGCGAAGAGGTCGAACTCTTCCCGACCGACACGGTCTCCACCCGGGTCGACCTCGAATTCCACGTCGTCGAGAACGCCGACGGCGGCCTGACGGGACAGGCGCTCTACAGCCGTGCCCTCTTCGACCACTCCACGGTGCAGCGTCTCCTCGACCACTTCGAGAACGTGCTGCGGGAAGTCACGGCCCACCCCGACCGCCCGCTGTCCCAGTTGTCGATGCTGGGCACCCAGGAGCGCGAGCGCGTGCTCACCACGTGGCAGGGACGCCGGTACCCCGTACCAGCGCGCACCCTCCCGGAGCTGTTCACCGAGCAGGCCGCACGCACACCGGACGCAACAGCGCTCCGGCAGGGGGACCGCAGCCTCACCTATGCCGAACTCGACCGGCGCACCGATCGGATGGCCCGCCACCTGATCCGACTCGGCGTGCGCCACGAGGACGTCGTCGGCCTCGACATCACGCGCTCGCCCGAAACGGTCGAGGCCACCCTTGCCGTCCTCAAGGCCGGGGCCGCATACCTGCCGCTGGACGCCCGCAACCCCGGCGCCCGCAGGCGGTGGATGCTGGAGCAGTCCGGTGCCCGCTTCCTCCTCACCGATCGCCCCGCCGAGCCGGCGGACCTGCCGCACGGCCGAGAGGTCACAGTGATCGACGTGGCCACCACCCAGGACGACCTGCCGGAAGACCTGGTGACCGAGCGCGTCCCGCACCCGGACTCGACGGCGTACGTCATCTACACCTCCGGGTCGACCGGCATCCCCAAGGGCGTCGCCGTCACCCACCGCAACGTTGTCGCCTTCGCTCACGACCCTCTCTTCGGCAGCGGCGCCTACGAGCGGGTGCTGGTGCACTCCTCGTACGCGTTCGACGTGTCCACCGCGGAACTGTGGCCCGCCCTGCTGCACGGTGGCACGCTCGTCCTCGCACCGAAGGGCGAGCTCGACGCCGCCGCGTTCCACAAGGCCATCACCGAGCACGACGTCACCGCGCTGTTCCTCACCCCGGGGCTGTTGGAACTCCTCGCCGACGAGTGCCCCGACGCCTTCGCCGGCATCCGTGAGGTGCAGGTCGGTGGGGACACCGCCCCGACGGCGACCGTTGCGGGGCTCCTCGCGGCGCATCCGCAGGTGGAGATCGTCAACGTCTACGGTCCGACCGAGGCGACCGTGATCGTCACCGGTTTCCGGATGACAGCCGCGCAGCCCCCGGGGGAGAGCGGCGTGCCGTTGGGCGGACCACTGCCCAACCACCGGGTGCTGGTGCTCGACGACTGGCTGCGGCCCGTACCTGTGGGAGTGCCCGGCGAGCTGTTCGTGACCGGTGCCGGGCTGGCGCGGGGCTATGTGGGGCGGCCGGGGCTGACCGCCGAGCGGTTCGTGGCCGACCCGTTCGGCGAGCCCGGTTCCCGCATGTACCGCACGGGCGATGTCGGCCGGTGGCTGCCGGACGGCAACCTGGAGTACCTCGGCCGCGCGGACGACCAGGTCAAGATCCGCGGCTTCCGCGTCGAGCCCGGCGAGGTCGAGACCGTCCTGCGCCGGCACCCCTCGATCGGCCAGGCTCTCGTCGTCGTCAGGGACGACGGCCCCGGCGGCAAGCGGCTGGTGGCCTACGTGGTGCCGGCGGATCCGGCCGCGGACCTCGACGAACTGCTGTCAGCCCTGCGTGCGCACACCCTCGCCGCCCTACCGGAGTACCTGGTGCCCGCCGCCTTCATGGTCCTCGACGCGTTGCCGCTGACCGGCACGGGGAAGATCGACCGGAACGCGCTGCCCGTACCCGACCGGCGCGCCGAGGCAGCGGCGTACGTCGCCCCCCGCACCCCGGACGAGGAACTGGTCTGCGAGGTGTTCTCCGAGGTCCTCGATGTCACGGACGTCGGTATCGACGACACCTTCTTCGCACTGGGCGGGCAGTCGCTGCTCGCCACCCGGGCGATCTCCCGGCTGCGGGCCGCGACCGGGACGCAGGTGTCCTTGGAGACGCTCTTCCGCCACCCCACCGCCCGTGCCCTGGGGGCCCGGCTGGCAGCCCAGCGGCAGGAGGCCGAGGACGAGATGGACGACGTGCTGAGCGCCGTGGAAGGCATGACGGACGAGCAGGTCGAAGAGGCGCTGCGGCGGCTGGAACACGAGTGATCCATTGCCTACCGCACGATTCCAGATTGGCTGAGCATCCATGACCCACGACTCCGACGAGCGCATCGCCCACCTCTCCGGCAAGAAGCGGGAACTGCTGCAGAAGATGCTGCGTCGGCGCGGAGCCGATGGCCCCATTCCGCGTGTGGACCGGAGCGGGCCGTTGCCGCTGTCCTTCGCGCAGCGGCGGCTGTGGTTCCTCGAACAGCTCTCTCCCGGCAACACCTCGTGGAACGCCTGCGCTAAAAATAACATGAGGTGGTGGGGCGGGTGCGGGAGACGGCGTTGGGTGCGTATGCGCATCAGGACCTGCCGTTCGAGTACCTGGTCGAGCGCCTGCAACCCGAACGCGACCTCTCCCGCCACCCACTGGTCCAGGTGATGTTCCAGCTCGTCAACACGCCTTTCGAGCGGGTGCCCTGGCCGGACGCCGAGGCCGAGTTGTTCGAGGTGAACGACGTCACCACACGTGTCGACATCGAGGCCCACCTCGTCGAGCAGGACGACGGCAGCGTCGCCGGGCCCGTGGTCTACAGCCGCGCCCTCTTCGACGCGTCCACCATCGAGCGGCTCATCCGCCATCTGAACACCGCACTGGAACAGCTGCTCGCCGACCCCGACCGGCCGATATCCGCACTCTCCCTCCTCGACGACGAGGAGGACGCACGTCAGCGTGCCGCCCACACCGCCGCCGAGGTCGCCGTCGACATCCGGCCGCTGCCCCAGCTCCTGGCCGAACAGGCGGCCCGCACCCCCGACCTCGTCGCCGTCGAACACGAGGACCGGACCCTCACCTACGCCGGACTGCTGCGAAGCGCCAACCAGTTGGCGCACCACCTGCGCGCCTCGGGCGTCGGCCCGGACAGCATGGTCGGCCTGTGCCTGCCCCGCGGCATCGACATGTTCGTCGGACTCGTGGGCATCCTCCAGGCCGGTGCGGCCTACCTGCCGGTGAACCCGGAGCATCCGGCTGAACGGATCCGCCACATCGTCGACAACTCGCGCATGACCACGGCCGTCACACAGCGTTCCCTCCGTGAGGTGTTCCCGGAGACGGTGCACACGGTGCTCCTTCCCGACCTCGCGGCCGACGAGCTGAGCACCCTGCCCGCCACCGTGCCCGACAGCGGTGTCACCCCCGACCACCTCGCCTACGTCGTCTACACCTCCGGCTCGACCGGCGAACCCAAGGGCATCGCCATGTCGGGACGCTGCGTCGTCAACATGCTCGCCTGGCAGAAGACGGCGGTGCCCGGCGGCCCCGGGACCCGCACGGCACAGTTCACCGAGCTCACCTTCGACGTGTCGGTGCAGGAAGTGCTCTCCGCCTTCCTCTACGGGGAAACCCTCGTCGTACCGAGCGCGGAGACCCGGCGTGATCCGGCCGAGTTCGTGCGCTGGCTGGAGCACAAGGCGATCAACCAGGTGTTCGTGCCCAACGTGATGGTGCGCGCCATCTGTTCGGCTTCCGGGCGGCAGAACGCGGACCTCGGCGCGCTGCGCCACATCAGCCAGGCCGGGGAGCCGCTGGCCCTCGACGCCGACCTGCGCACCCTGTTCGAGCGCTGCCCCGACCTGCGGATGCACAACCACTACGGGTCCACCGAGATCCAGGTCGTCACCTCCTACACGCTGCCCCGGGACGTGACGGTCTGGCCCCGGAAGGCGCCCGTCGGCACGGCCACCTGGAACCACCGCATCTACGTGGTGGACGAGCGGTGCCGCCGGGTCCCGGTGGGGGTGGCGGGTGAGATCTGTGTCGCAGGACCAGGGCTGGCGCGGGGCTATGTGGGGCGGCCGGGGCTGACCGCCGAGCGGTTCGTGGCGGACCCGTTCGGCGAGCCGGGCACCCGCATGTACCGCACGGGTGACCTGGGCCGGTGGCTGCCGGACGGCAACCTGGAGTACCTCGGCCGCGCGGACGACCAGGTCAAGATCCGCGGCTTCCGCGTCGAGCCCGGCGAGGTCGAGACCGTGCTGCGCCGGCACCCGTCGGTCGGCCAGGCAGCCGTCGTCGCCCGGGAGACCGGCTCAGGACACCGGCAGCTGGTCGCCTACGTCGTCCCGCACGCCGGTACCGCGTGTTCCGCCGCGGCCCTGCGCGCCCACATGTCCGAGGCGGTGCCCGACTACATGGTGCCGTCCGCGTTCGTCACGCTCGCCGACTTCCCCCTCACCTCCACCGGCAAGATCGACCGCCGCGCGCTGCCTGCCCCGGAGGCCCGGGACCCGGCCGGAACGGACGCGGACGAGACCTACGCCGCACCGCGGACACCGGAGGAGAAGGTGGTGTGCGCCGCCTTCGCCGAGGTGTTCGAGGCGGAGCAGGTCGGGGTCGACGACGACTTCTTCGCACTCGGCGGCCACTCCCTCCTCGCCACCCAGGTCGTCTCCCGCATCGAGACCGCGACCGGTGTCACCGTGCCGGTGGCGGAGCTGTTCCGCCTGCGTACCGCCCGCGGGCTCGCCACCCTGCTCGCCGCCCCGGACTCCGCCTTGGCGCAGGCCACTTCGCCGGGCGCCGCCGCCTCACCTGCGACCGCCCCGGCCCCTGCCCGGCCCGCCCTGGCACCCGTCGACAGGAGCGCGGACCTTCCGCTGTCGTTCGCCCAGGAGGGCTACTGGGCGGTCGAACGGGCCCGCCCGGGCACCCACCTGTGGAACGTGCCGTTCGTCATGCGGGCCCGCGGTCCCCTCGACCTGAACGCGCTCGGCGCGGCCGTCTCCGCGCTCCTGGAGCGGCACGAGGCGCTCCGTACCACCGTCCGCCCGACGGGCGACGCCCCTCTCCAGCACATCCATCCGGCACCGCCCGTACTGCTGGAAGCCGAACCGGTGCCGGGTGCGGCACCGGCCGAACGCGAGTCGGCGGCGCGCGACCTGATCGCCGACGAGGCGGCCCGCCCCTTCGACCTGGTGCGCGGCCCGATCCTGCGCACCCGCGTGCTGCGCCTCGGCGAACAGGACCATGTGATCGCTCTGACGACCCACCACATGGCCACCGACGCCTGGTCGCAGGACGTACTGTGGAGCGAGCTGTCGGCCGGCTACGCCGCACACCTGGCCGGGGACGCACCGCACCTGCCACGGCTTCCCGTGCAGTACGCCGACTTCGCGGTGTGGCAGCGCCGGTGGCTGTCCGGAGACGCCCTGCGCGAGCAGTGGGACTACTGGTCCCGGAAGTTGGAGGGCTGCCCGGCCCCGGCGGCCCTGCCGACCGACCGGCCCCGCACCGACGAGGCACCCTCCGAGGGCGGCACCGTGAGCGTCACGCTCGGCACGGACCTCGTGCGTGCGGTACGGGAGCTCGGCGCGGCGGAGGACGCCACCTTGTTCATCGTCCTCCTCGCGGCCTTCCAGACCGTCCTGGCCGACGAGACGGGGGATGGCGACGTCGTCCTCGGTTCCCCGGTCGCCGGGCGGTCCCGCCCCGAGCTGGAGCACCTGATCGGCGGCTTCGCGAACATGCTCGTGCTGCGCACCGACGTGTCCGGAGACCCCACCTTCCGCGAGGTGCTGGCGCGTACCCATGAGACCGCGACCGGGGCCTACGCACGTGCGGACATGCCCTTCCATCTCCTCGCCGAACGCTTCGGGCACGACCGGCACGGCCTGGTACAGGCCATGTTCCAACTGGTCAACACACCACGGGACGAGCCGTCACTGGCCGGGACCCGGCTGGAGACCTTCGACCACGGGAGGGTGGCAGTGCGGATGGATCTGGAGGTGACGCTCATGGAGGAGGGGAACGAGGTGACAGCCCACGCGCTGTACCGCCGGTCGCTGTTCGACCCCGCCACGGTCGAGCGGCTGCTGCGGAGGCTCACCGCCACCCTGGCGGAGCTGGTCGCCCACCCGGACCGCCCCGTCTCCCGTTCCCTGCGCACCACCGGCGGCGACACCCGATGAGGACGGCGACCATGCACGGCCCCACCCCTGCCGCTGCCACCCCCGATGCCGTGGCCGTGGTCGGCATCTCCTGCAGGCTGCCGCAGGCCCGGGACCGCGACGCCTTCTGGTCGCTGCTGCGCGAGGGCCGCAGCGGCCTGAGCCGGACCGACCGCTTCGGTGCGCCGCAGCGCGGCGGCTTCCTGGAGCGCGTCGACGAGTTCGACGCCGCCTACTTCGGCATCAGCTCGACCGAGGCGGCGGCGATGGACCCGCGGCAACGGCTCGCGCTGGAACTGTGCGTCGAGGCGGTGGAGGACGCGGGCCTCCTGCCCGCGCGGCTGCGCGACACCCGCACCGGCGTCTTCGCGGGCGCCATCTGGGACGACTACGCCACCCTCACCTACCGCGCGGGTGAGGAGGCGATCGGTGCCCACACCATGACCGGGCTGCACCGTGGGATCATCGCCAACCGCGTCTCGTACACCTTCGGGCTGCGCGGGCCCAGCCTCACCGTCGACACCGGCCAGTCCTCCTCCCTGGTGGCGGTGCACCTGGCCTGCGAGAGCCTGCGCACCGGCGAGTCCACCCTGGCGCTGGCGACCGGCGTCAACCTGATGCTCGTGCCGGACAGCACCAGGACGGCGGCCGCCTTCGGTGGCCTGTCACCGGACGGCGAGGCGTACGTCTTCGACGCGCGCGCCAACGGCTTCGTACGGGGCGAGGGCGGCTGCGCCGTGCTGCTCAAACCGCTGGCCGCGGCGCTGGCGGACGGTGACCCGGTCTACTGCGTGATCCGCGGCAGCGCCGTCAACAACGACGGAGCCACCGACGGCCTCACCGTGCCGAGCGCCCCCGTCCAGGCCGATGTCGTACGCGCCGCCCACCAGCAGGCCGGGGTCACCGCGGCGGACATCCAGTACGTCGAACTCCACGGCACCGGCACCGCGGTCGGCGACCCCGTCGAGGCGGCCGGACTGGGCATGTGGCTCGGCTCCGACCGGGACCGTGCGCTGCCGCTCGCCGTCGGCTCGGTGAAGACCAACATCGGCCACCTGGAGGGCGCCGCGGGCATCGCCGGGCTGGTGAAGACCGCGCTGGCCGTCCGCCACCGGCAGCTTCCGGCGAGCCTGAACTTCCGCACCCCCCACCCCGCGATCCCGCTGGACGCGCTCGGCCTGGAGGTGTGCCGCGAGCTGGGCCCCTGGCCCGACGCGTCCCGCCCCCTGCTGGCCGGAGTGAGCGCCTTCGGCATGGGCGGCACCAACTGCCACGTCGTGGTCGCGGAGCCCCCCACTCCGCCGCCGGCCCCGCCACACGAGACCGCGGGGCACGCCCTCCCCGTCCTGCTGTCCGGGCGGACCGCCGAGGCCCGCCGGGCCCAGGCCGCACGGCTCGCGGCGTACCTGACGGACGGGCGGGCCGGCCTCCGGCCGCTGGATGTCGCCTTCTCCCTCGCGACCACCCGCACCGCCCATGAGCACCGCTGCTTCTTCCTCGCCGAGGACCGCGCCGAACTCCTCGACCGTCTCCATGCCCTCGCGGCGGACCACGTCGACCCGGCGGTCACCTCGGGCACCGTGACACAACGCCCCCACCTCGCCTACCTGTTCGCCGGTCAGGGCGCGCAGTGGCTGGGCATGGGGCACGAGTTGTACGCGCACTTCCCGGTGTTCGCCTCCGTCCTGGACGAGGCGCTGGGACGCCTCGGCGTGCGGGAGGAGTTCTTCGGGCAGGGTGACGTGGACGAGGCCGCGTTGGAGGGTACGGGTGTGGCGCAGCCGGTGTTGTTCGCGTTCGAGGTGGCGCTGTTCCGGTTGTTGGAGTCGTGGGGTGTGGTGCCGGATGTGGTGGCGGGTCATTCGGTGGGGGAGATTGCGGCTGCGCATGTGGCGGGGGTTTTGTCGCTTGAGGACGCGTGTGTGTTGGTGGAGGCGCGTGGCCGTTTGATGCAGGAGTTGCCCGCCGGTGGGGCGATGGTGGCGCTGGAAGCCTCGGAGGAAGAGGTCGCGCCGCTGGTGGCGGGTAGCGGTGAGGTGGCGTTGGCTGCAGTGAACGGGCCGGACGCTGTGGTGGTGTCGGGGGTCGAGGCGGCTGTGGAGCGGGTGGTGTCGTCGTTCGGGGGGCGGCGGTCGCGGCGGTTGCGGGTGAGTCATGCGTTCCATTCGCCGTTGATGGAGCCGATGGTCGGCCGGTTCCGTGAGGTGGTGGAGGAGCTCTCCTTCCACCCGCCACGGGTTCCGTTCGTCTCGACGGTGACGGGTGAGCGGGTGGTGGAGGAGATCGCGTCGCCGGGCTACTGGGTGGAGCATGTGCGGGCGACGGTGCGGTTCGCCGACGCGGTGCAGCGCCTGCATGCCGACGGGGTGGACACGTTCGTCGAGATCGGTCCGGACGGGACCCTCACCGGAATGCGGCGTGCGGAACAGCCCTCGCAGGCATTCCCCGCGCTGCGCCCGGGGTGGGGCGAGGTGCGGTCCGTCCTCGGCACACTCGGTCACCTGCACGTGTGCGGCGTCCCGGTCGACTGGGCCGCGCTGTACGAGCCGTGGAAGCCCGTGCGGGTCCAGCTGCCGACGTACGCCTTCCAGCGCGACCGCCACTGGGTGGGCGAGCGGGCACGAGCCGAGGCGTCGGCGGGGAGGGACGAACCCGCGCTGCGCCGGGAACTCGCCGGGGTGGCGGGTCCGGAGCGGATGCGTCAGGTCCTCGACCTCGTACGGGCCCAGACCGCCCACGTGGCGGGCTCGGCGGGGGCGGCGGGTGTGGATCCGGGGCGTACCTTCCACGACCTCGGTCTCAACTCCGTTGCGGGTGTCGAACTTCTCGAACGGCTCAACGCGCTCGCCGGTCTCAGGCTGTCGCCGAGTGTCCTGTTCGAGCACCCGACGCCGACACGCCTGGCCGCCCACGTCCTCCGGGCGCTGGACGCGGAGGCCCGGCCGGAGGACGGCACCCGGGGCCAGGGCACCCCGGGGGGCGGGGCGGAGCCGGGCGCCGACACGGCGCCCGCCGGGCCCGACGCCGACGACCCGATCGCCGTCGTGGCGATGAGCTGCCGGCTCCCCGGCGGGGTGACGAGCCCCGAGGAGCTGTGGGGACTGGTCACCGCCGGCACGGACGCGATCGGACCGTTCCCCGACGACCGCGGCTGGGACCTCGACGGGCTGTACGACCCGGACCCCGACCGTCAGGGCACCAGCTATGTGCGGGCGGGCGGATTCCTCTACGACGCGGGCGAGTTCGACCCCGCGGTATTCGGCGTGACCCCGCGCGAGGCGCTGGCCATGGACCCGCAGCAGCGGCTGCTGCTGGAGACCTCCTGGGAGGTGTTCGAGCGGGCAGGGATCGACGCGGCGGCACTCCGCGGCAGGCCGGTCGGTGTCTTCGTCGGCGCCACACCCCAGGACTACGGCCCCCGCATGCACCAGGCGTCGGGCGGCCTCGGCGGGTACGTCCTGACCGGCACCACCGGAAGCGTCGCCTCCGGGCGCATCGCCTACACCTTCGGATTCGAGGGCCCAGCGGTCACCGTCGACACCGCGTGCTCGTCGTCGCTGGTCGCCCTGCACATGGCGTGCCAGGCGCTGCGCCAGGGCGAGTGCACGGCCGCGCTGGCAGGCGGCGTCAGCGTCATGGCCGAGCCGGGCATGTTCATCGAGTTCAGCCGCCAGCGCGGGCTGGCGGCCGACGGCCGCTGCAAGCCGTTCGCCGCGGCGGCGGACGGCACGGCCTGGGCCGAGGGCGTGGGCGTCCTGCTCCTGGAGCGGCTCTCCGAGGCCCGGGCGCACGGACACCCGGTGCTGGCGGTGGTGCGCGGCTCCGGCGTCAACTCCGACGGCACCTCCAACGGCCTCACGGCGCCCAACGGGGGCTCACAGCGCAGGGTGATCGCCCAGGCGCTGGCACAGGCTCGGCTCGCACCCCGGGACGTGGACGCCGTCGAGGCCCACGGGACCGGCACCGAACTCGGCGACCCGATCGAGGCCGAGGCGCTCATCGCCACCTACGGGCGGGACCGGCACGCCGAACGGCCGCTGCTGCTGGGCTCGTTGAAGTCCAACATCGGGCACGCACAGGCCGCTGCCGGAGTCGCCGGCGTCATCAAGACGGTCATGGCGATGCGGCACGGCACGCTGCCCCGCACCCTGCACGTGGACGAGCCGACCCCGCACGTGGACTGGTCTGCGGGTGCGGTGCGGCTGCTCACCGAACAGGTCGCCTGGCCGGAACACGAGGGACCCCGCCGGGCCGCGGTGTCGTCGTTCGGCATCAGCGGCACCAACGCCCACGTGATCCTGGAACACGCCGCGGAGCAGGCTGACCCGTACGCCCCGGAGAACCCCGCCGACACCGGTACGGGGATCGCTGAGGTGGCCCGCCTAGCCGCCGGGCCCACGGCTGTACCCGCGGTGCCGTGGGTGCTGTCCGCCAAGACCGCTCCGGCCTTGCGCGCCCGGGCCGGGCAGTTGCGCGCCGCCTTGAACACCACCCCGCTCCACCCGGTGGATGTCGGCTACTCGCTGGCCACGGGCCGGAGCGCGCTGGAACACCGCGCCGTGGTGATCGGCGCGGACACCGAGGAGTTGCTGGCGCGGCTCACCGACGAGGCGGTGGAGGGCCGCGCGGTGAGCGATGCGACTGTCGCGTTCGTCTTCCCCGGCCAGGGCGCCCAATGGGTGGGCATGGCGGCCGACCTCGTCGCGGCGTCTCCGGTGTTCGCGGCCCGCATGGCCGCATGCGCCGAGGCACTGCGGCCCTTCGTCGACTGGTCGCTGTTCGACGCGCTGACCGACGCCGAACTGCTGGAGCGGGTCGATGTCGTGCAACCGGCGCTGTGGGCGGTCATGGTGTCGCTGGCGGAGGTGTGGCGGGCCCACGGCGTGGAGCCCGCCGCCGTCGCGGGACACAGCCAGGGTGAGATCGCCGCCGCCTGCGCCGCGGACGCCCTGTCGCTGGAGGACGGCGCCCGGGTGGTCGCCCTGCGCAGCAAGGCCCTCCTGGCCCTCTCCGGGCTCGGCGGCATGGTGTCGGTGTCCAGGCCCGTGACCGACATCGACCTGGACGGGCTGTCCGTGGCAGCGCTCAACGGGCCACGCTCGACGGTGGTCTCCGGCTCCACCGAAGCTCTGGAGGCGCTGCTGGCCCGCGACGGACACGCCCGCCGGGTACCGGTGGACTACGCCTCGCACTCGCCGCAGGTCGAAGCCGTCCGGGACCGTCTGCTGGCCGACCTCGCCCCCGTCACGCCACGGGCCTCCCGGGTGCCGTTCCACTCCACCGTCACCGGCGGGCCCCTGGACACGACGGCACTCGACGCCGACTACTGGTACCGCAACCTGCGGGAACAGGTACGGTTCGCCCCGGTGGTACGGGGCCTGCTCGACGCGGGGACGACCTGCTTCGTCGAGGTCGGCCCGCACCCGGTGGTCTCGCTCGGCATCCAGGAGACCCTCGACGAGGCCACCACCGGCACCGACGGGCCCCGAACCGAGCAGACCCACCCCGGCACCGACCGACCCGACGCCGACCGTTCCGGCAGCGGTCCGTTGAACGTCGGCCGTCCCGGGACCGACCGGCAGCAGTCCGGTCGAACCGGGACCGACCGGCGCGGCGCCGTCGTGGTCGGAACGCTGCGGCGGCACGCCGAGGGGCCTCGTCACCTGCTGACCTCGCTGGCCGAGGCGTTCGTGCACGGCGTCCCCGTACGCTGGGACACCGTTTTCACCGGCTCCGGCGCGCGGCGCGTCGAACTGCCCACCTACCCCTTCCAGCGTGAGCGCTACTGGGTCCCCGGCACCGGGCAGCCCGCCGACGCCCGACGGTTCGGCCTGGAGGACGCCGGGCATCCGCTCCTGCACGCCACCGTCGACCTCGCCGACGACGCCGGTGCGGTCTTCACCGGGCAGCTTTCCCTGCGGTCGCAGCCCTGGCTGGCCGACCACGAGGTCTCCGGCGCGCCGCTGCTCGCGGGCACCGCCTTCCTCGGGCTGGCTTTGTGGGCCGGCGCCGCCACCGGTCACGGCCGGATCGCCGACCTCACGATCGAGACGCCGCTGCCGGTGCCCGCCGACAGGGCGGTCACCGTACAGATCGTCGTACGCGCGCCCGAGGGCGCCGACGGGCGTGCCCTTTCCCTGTTCGCCCGCCCCGAAGGGGAAGAGCACTGGACCCGGCACGCCACCGCCACCCTGACGGACCCCGCCCGCACCGAGGCAGGAACCCCCGCGACCGGCACCGCGCCTTCCTGGCCCGAGGACCATGGAGCGGACCTGGAAGAGGTCGATCTGGCCGGGGCGTACGACCGCCTGGCCGACGGCGGGTTCGCCTACGGGCCCGCCTTCCAGGGGCTGCGGCGGCTGCGTCGGCGGGGCGAGGAGCTGTTCGCCGAGGTGAGCGTGGCCGACGCGGCCGGGTTCGACCTGCACCCGGCCCTGCTGGACGCGGCATTGCACGCTCTCGAACTGCGGGCCCTGAGCGACGGCGGAGCCGGCCTGCTGCCGTTCTCGTGGAGTGGCGTGCAACTGCACCGCACCGGTGCCACCTCGCTGCGCGTCCGTCTTTCCCCGGCCGGGCCCCACACCACGACGCTGACCGCGTACGACGAGACCGGTGCGCCCGTGCTGACCGTCGACTCGCTGGTGATGCGGCCCGCCACCGCGACGCACGGTGACACCCTCTTCCGGGTGGACTGGACCGCACCGGAGCGGTCAGCCGTCCGCCGAAGCCGCAGTCAGGACCAGGTTCCGGTCCCCGACCGGGAGCGGGGCGGCCGGGCCGTGCTCGGCACCCACGTCGCGGGCCTGACGACCTACCACGACCTGGACGCCCTGACCGCCGCCCCGGTGCTGCCCGACGTGGTCTTCCTGCCGTGTCCGCCCACCGCCACAGCCGACGGCACGGCTCCCGCCACCGCCGGCGCCGGCAGCGGAACGGCCGGCCTCGCAGCGGCCGCCCACGCCGTGACCGGGCGCACGCACCGGCTGCTGCGTGACTGGCTGGCCGACGACCGGCTCGACGAGGTGCGGCTCGTCGTGGTCACCCAGGGAGCCGTGGCCACCGGGCGGGACGACGCGGTCACCGACCTCGCATCAGCCCCCCTGTGGGGACTTCTGCGGTCGGCACAGTCGGAGAACCCCGGCAGGTTCGTCCTGCTCGACACCGACACGCCCCCGGCCACCGCGCTGAACACCTCGACCGCCGAGGCCGCGGTCGCCTCCGGGGAGCCCCAACTCGCCATCCGCGCAGACAGCTTGCTCGTACCCCGTCTCGCCCGCGCCCGCATTGCGCAGCCGGCCGCCCCGGGCGCGGGACGGCATGAGGAACCCGGCCGACGGCGGGAAGGCGAGCAGGAGCAGGCGCGCGGCCAAGGGTTCGGGGCCGACGGCACGGTCCTGATCACCGGTGCCCCGGGAGCGCTCGGCAGCACGCTCGCTCGGCATCTCGTGACCCGGCACGGCGTGCGGCACCTGCTGCTGGTGAGCCGGAGCGGTGAGCGCGCCCGGACGGCGCCCGCGCTCGTCGCCGAACTGACCGAGCTCGGTGCCGAGGTGACGCTCGCCGCCTGCGATGTCGCCGACCGCGACGCCCTGGCCGCCCTGCTGGCCACCGTCCCGGACAGCCACCCGCTGACCGGCGTGGTGCACGCGGCCGGGGTGCTCGACGACGCGACCGTCCCCACGCTGACCACGGAACGCCTCGACGCCGTACTCCGGCCGAAGGTCGACGCCGCCTGGCACCTGCACGAACTCACCGGCGACCTCGACGCGTTCGTGCTGTTCTCCTCCGCGATGGGCCTGCTCGGCAACGCGGGCCAGGGCAATTACGCGGCGGCGAACACCTTCCTCGACGCGCTCGCGGCACACCGTCGCCACCGCGGACTGCCCGCCGCCTCCCTCGCCTGGGGCCTGTGGGACGCCGCCGGAGGACTGACCCGGCACCTGGACGACCCGGAACCGACCACGACAGGCGTGGCCGCGCTCGGCACCGACGAGGCACTGGCCCTGTTCGACGCCGCCTGGCGGTCCGACGAGGCCCTCCTGGTGCCCGCCCGGCTCGACCTCTCCACCTGGCGGACGCCCGGGGCGCCGGAACCCGTACCCGCGCTGCTGCGAGGGCTGGTGCGCCCGCCACGCCGACGCGACCCCGCCGCGGGCGGCACACCGCCCGGCGACGCTTCCGGCCGCCTCGCCGGCCTCCCGCCGGCCGAACGGACCGACGCGCTGACCGCACTCGTGAGGCGCCACGCCGCCGCGGTGGTCGGCCACGACTCGCCCGACGCGATCGACCTCGACCGCACCTTCGGCGACATCGGCTTCGACTCGCTCACCTCGCTGGGCCTGCGCAACCGGCTCGCCACCGCGACCGGCCTGCGGCTGCCCGCCGCGCTGCTCTTCGACCACCCCACCCCGGCAGCCCTCGTCGCGCACCTGGACAGCCTCCTGCACGGCACCGCGCAGCCCGCCGCCACCCCGTCCGCCGACAGCGCCGCGGCCGGTGAACCGATCGCCGTCGTCGGAATGGCCTGCCGCTTCCCGGGCGGGGTCCGCACCCCCGAAGAGCTGTGGGACCTGCTGCTGCGCGGCGGCGACGCGATCTCCGAACTGCCCACCGACCGCGGCTGGGACCTCGACGCGCTCTACGACCCGGACCCCGACCGCGCGGGCCACAGCTACACCCGCTCGGGCGGCTTCCTCTACGACGCCGCCGACTTCGACCCCGAGTTCTTCGGCATCAGCCCCCGGGAAGCCCTCTCCATCGACCCCCAGCAGCGGCTGCTGCTGGAGACCTCGTGGGAGGCCGTCGAACGCGCCGGCCTCGACCCGCAGTCGCTGCGGCACAGCCGTACCGGCGTCTTCACCGGCCTGATGTACAACGACTACGCGACCCGCTTCCCGCGGCTGCCCGAGGAGTTCGAAGCCCACCTGGGCAACGGCAGCGCGGCGAGTGTCGCCTCCGGCCGCATCGCCTACACCCTCGGCCTGGAGGGCCCCGCGGTCAGCATCGACACCGCCTGCTCCTCCTCCCTGGTGGCGCTGCACCTGGCCTGCCAGGCGCTGCGTCAGGGCGAATGCTCGCTCGCGCTCACCGGAGGCGTGACCGTCATGTCGACCCCGAAGCTCCTCGTCGAGTTCAGCCGCCAGCGCGGCCTCGCCCCCGACGGCCGCTCCAAGGCGTTCGCCGCCACGGCCGACGGGATGGGCCCGGCCGAGGGCGTCGGCATGCTGGTGGTCGAGCGGCTGTCCGACGCGCGGCGCAACAACCACCCGGTGCTCGCCGTCGTACGCGGGTCCGCGACCAACCAGGACGGCGCGTCCAACGGCCTCACCGCACCCAACGGCCCCGCCCAGCAGCGTGTCATCCGCGCCGCACTGGACGCGGCGGGGCTGAGCCCCCACGACGTGGACGCGGTCGAGGCGCACGGCACCGGCACGGCCCTCGGAGACCCGATCGAGGCGGAAGCCCTGCTCGCCACCTACGGGCAGGATCGCGACCGGCCGCTGTGGCTGGGCTCCGTGAAGTCCAACATCGGGCACACGCAGGCGGCGGCGGGCGTCGCGGGGCTCATCAAGATGGTGCTCGCCATGCGCGCCGGGACGCTGCCCAGGACGCTGCACGCCGACGAGCCGACCCCGCACGTGGACTGGGCCGCAGGACCGGTACAGCTGCTGAACGCCACCACACCGTGGCGCACGGACGGCGGGCCCCGGCGCGCCGGCGTCTCCTCGTTCGGCATCAGCGGTTCGAACGCCCACATCGTGCTCGAACAAGCCCCGGCGGAACCCGACACCACGCTTGCGGACCCGCCTGCCCCCGACGGCCCCCTGCCCTGGATCCTGTCGGCCCGCACCGACCGCGCACTGGGCCGGCAGGCGGCCGCACTGCGCGCGTTCAGCAGCCCGCCGGACCGGCCGGGCGAGGCAACGGCCACCGGAGGCGGTGCCGCAGACACCGGCGGCATCGCACACGCGCTCGCCACCACCCGGTCGCTGTTCGCGCACCGGGCCGTCGTGGTGGCCGACACCGCGGAAGGACGTGACCGCGCACTGGCCGCGCTCGCCGACGGCGGGGCCGCGCCCGGACTCGTCCAGGGTGTCGCAGGCAGCGCCGCGGCGCCCGTGTTCGTCTTCCCCGGCCAGGGCACCCAGTGGGCCGGCATGGGCGCGGAACTCCTCGCCACCTCCGCGGCGTTCCGCACGGAGATCGAGGCGTGCGCCGACGCCTTGGCACCGCACGTCGACTGGTCGCTGACCGACGTCCTGTGCGCCGACCCCGAGGCCCCCTCCCTCGACCGCGTCGACGTCGTCCAGCCCGCGCTCTTCGCCATGATGGCCGGACTGGTGCGGCTCTGGCAGGCGCACGGCGTGCGCCCCTCCGCGGTGATCGGACACTCCCAGGGCGAGATCGCCGCCGCCTACGTCGCCGGGGCGCTCTCCCTCGCGGACGCCGCCCGCGTGGTCGCGCTGCGCAGCAAGGCACTGGCCGCACTGTCCGGCTCCGGCGGCATGGCATCCGTACCGCTCCCGGTGGACGAGGTACGCGCCCGAACCGCCGCAAAAGGCGACCGGATCAGCATCGCGGCCGTCAACGGACCGGCCTCCGTGGTGATCTCCGGCAGCCCCGCGGCGCTCGACGCGCTCGTCGCCGACTGCGTCGAGGACGGCATACGGGCCCGCCGCATTGCCGTCGACTACGCGTCCCACTCACCCCAGGTCGACGCCCTCCAGGAGGAACTCCTGGCCGCGTTGGCACCGATCGCCCCCAAGTCCGTCGACCTGCCGTTCCACTCCACCCTCGAGGGCCGCCCCGTGGACACCGCCACGCTGGACGCCGACTACTGGGTCCGCAACCTGCGCCACACGGTCCGGTTCGCCGACACCGCCGCCGGGCTGGCCGCTGCCGCGCCCGCCACCACCTTCGTCGAGGTGAGCCCGCACCCGGTGCTCACCTCCCCCCTCCAGGACATCCTGGACGACAGCGACGCGGCGATCGGCACACTGCGCCGCGACGACGGCGGCCCCGCACGGTTCCTGACCTCCCTCTCCCAGGCGCACGTACGAGGCGTCCCCGTGGACTGGAGCGCCGCCCTCGGCGGGCCGCGCCGCCGCACCGTCCCCCTGCCGACCTACCCGTTCCAGCGGCAGCGCTACTGGCTCGAAGCCCCCGCCGCACCCGCGCCCACCGGGGCATCCGTCGAGGCGGCCGACGACGACGCGGCGCTCTGGGCCGCCGTCGACCACAACGACCCGAAGGCGCTCGCCGACCTGCTGGCAGGCGCCCCCGACCACGACCCGGCCGCGGTCGACGCGGCCATGTCGCTGCTCACGGCGTGGCGCGACACCCGCAGGGCCCGGGCCGAGACGGACACCTGGCGGTACCGGATCGCCTGGCGCCTCGCCGCCGACCCCGAGGCCGTACTGTCCGGCGACTGGCTCGTCGTCGTCCCCGACAGACTGTCCGACGACCCCTGGGCCAGCGGCGCCACCGACGCCCTGACCCGCGCGGGAGCCCGCGCCCACGCCGTGACCGTACCGGCCGGCGCCCTCGACCGGCCTGCCCTGGCCGCCAGGGCACAGCACGCGACCGGTGTCCTGTGCCTGCTCGCCCTGGACGAGCAGCCCCGCGACGGCTTCCCGTCCGTACCCGACGGGTACGCCCGCACCATCGAGCTCCTCCAGGCCCTCGGCACCCTCGAAGACGCACCGCCCCTGTGGTGCCTCACCCGCGGAGCCGTCTCCACCAGCGCCTCCGACCCCGTCACCAGCGCCTCGCAGGCCCTCGTGTGGGGCATGGGCCGAGTCGCCGCACTGGAACACCCGGAACAGTGGGGCGGCCTCATCGACCTGCCCGCCATCGCCGACGACCGGGCGAAGGACCGGCTCGCCGCCTGCCTGGCCCCGGCAGCCGGTGAGGACCAAGTGGCCCTCCGCAGCTCGGGCCGGTACGTCCGGCGCCTGCTCCGGGCACCCGAACCGGCCGCGGCCCGCCCCACCTGGCGGGGCCGCGGCACGGTCCTGGTCACCGGCGGCACCGGCGCCCTCGGCTCCCAGCTGGCGCCCTGGCTGGCCGAGCAGGGAGCCGAACACCTCCTGCTCGTCAGCCGCAGCGGCCCGGCCGCCCCGCACGCGGCGGAAGTCGCCGCCCGGGTCCGCGCGCACGGCGCCGACGTCACCCTCGCCGCATGCGACATCGCAGACCGCACAGCCGTGGCGGAACTGCTCGCCACCGTTCCCGCAGACCGTCCGCTGCGCGCCGTCTTCCACGCCGCCGCACTCCTCGACGACGCCTCCCTCGACACCCTCACCCCCGCACAGATGGACCGGGCACTGCGCGCCAAGGCCGACGGCGCCCGCCACCTCCACGACCTCACCGGCGACCTGGACGCGTTCGTCCTCTTCTCCTCACTCGGCGGCACCCTCGGCCTGCCGGGCCAGAGCAACTACGCGCCGGCCAACGCCTTCCTGGACGCCCTTGCCCACGAACGCCACGCCGCGGGCCTCCCCGCGACCTCCGTCGCCTGGGGCGCCTGGGCGGGCGGCGGCATGGCACAGGGCACCGTCTCCAGCGTGCTGCGACGCCACGGGCTCCCCGAGATGGCGCCCGACCGTGCGCTGGACGCACTGCACCGGGCGCTGTCCGGCGACGAGCCGGCACCGGTGCTCGCCGACGTCGACTGGGACCGCTTCCACACGGCGTTCACCGCGCTGCGGCCCAGCCCGCTGCTCGCGGAGATCCCCGACGTCGCACGGTTTCTGGAACCCGCCGACAGCGGCCCGGAGACGGCCGAGGAACCGCTGCGTGCGCAGCTCGTCAAGGCAAGCGGGAGTCGGCGCACCCACCTCCTGCTCGACCTCGTCCGCACCCACGTGGCAGCCGTCCTCGGCTACGACGACACGGCCTCCGTCGCACCCGACCGCGCGTTCCAACAGGCCGGGTTCGACTCGGTACTCGGAGTCGAACTGCGCAACCGGCTGGCGACGGCCACCGGACTGAGACTCCCCGCGACCGCCGTCTTCGACCACCCGACCCCCGCGGCACTCGCCGGCTACCTGGACGAGCGGCTGCCCGGCGCGGAAACAATCTCCTCAGCGGATGCGGAACCCGCGGCGGCCGCCGACGCGTCCATGATCATGGAGCTCGACCGACTGACCGGGCTGCCGGTCGACGAGAACGACCGGGAAGGCGTACGCAAGCGGCTCCGCTCGCTGCTGGAGAAGTGGGCCGACCCCGGACGAACCACCCGCGACGGTCTCGACGAGACCAGCGACGACGAGCTGTTCGACTTGATCGACAAGGACTTGGGGGTGTCCTGACATGGCGACAGAGGAAAAGCTCCGCGACTACCTACGCCGCGTCACCCACGAACTCCAGGAGACCCGCCACCGCGTCGCCGAGCTGGAGAACCCCACCGCCGAGCCCGTGGCCGTCGTCGGCATGAGCTGCCGTTATCCCGGTGGCGTCCGCTCTCCCGAGGACCTGTGGCACCTGGTCTCCGAGGGCCGGGACGCGATCTCGGAGTTCCCCACCGACCGCGGCTGGGACCTGGGCGGCCGGCACGCCACGGACCCCTCCGTGCCGGGCACCTTCTACCCGAGCGGCGGCGGATTCCTGTACGACGCCGCCGACTTCGACCCCGCGGTGTTCGACATCTCCCCGCGTGAGGCACTGGCGATGGACCCCCAGCAGCGCCTGTTGCTGGAGACCACCTGGGAGGTGTTCGAACGCGCCGGCATCCCGGTGACCTCGCTGCGCGGCTCCGACACCGGCGTCTTCGTCGGCTCGACCTACCAGGACTACGCCTCCCGCCTGGAGCGGACCCCCGCCGACGTCGAGGGCTACGTCGTCACCGGCAACACCGCAAGCGTCGCCTCGGGCCGTGTGGCCTACACATACGGCTTCGAAGGCCCCGCGCTCACCCTGGACACCGCCTGCTCGTCCTCCTTGGTCGCCCTGCACCTGGCCGCTCAGTCCCTGCGCCACGGCGAATGCTCGCTCGCCCTCGCGGGCGGCGTCGTGGTGATGTCCTCCCTGGACATGTTCGTGGAGTTCAGCCGCCAGCGCGCCCTCGCACCGGACGGCCGCTGCAAGGCCTACTCCGCCGCCGCGGACGGCTTCGGCTCCTCCGAGGGCGTCGGCGTGCTGCTGCTGGAGCGCCTGTCGGACGCGCGGCGCAACGGACACCGGGTACTTGCCGTCGTCCGGGGCTCCGCGGTGAACCAGGACGGCGCGTCCAATGGTCTGACCGCACCCAACGGTCCGTCGCAGCAGCGCGTGATCCGCCGGGCCCTGGCGAACGCCGGCCTGTCGGCGTCCGAGGTGGACGCCGTCGAGGGCCACGGCACCGGAACGCCACTGGGCGACCCGATCGAGGCCCAGGCACTGTCGGCGACGTACGGTGCGGAGCGTGCGGCCGAGCGTCCGTTGCTGCTGGGTTCGGTGAAGTCGAACCTGGGGCATACGCAGGCGGCTGCGGGTGTGGCGGGTGTCATCAAGATGGTGATGGCGATGCGGCACGGGGTGCTTCCGGCGACGCTGCACGTGGACGAGCCCTCGCCGCACGTGGAGTGGGACGAGGGCGGAGTCCGTCTGCTGACCAAGACGACGGACTGGCCGCAGACTCAGCGCCCGCGGCGGGCGGGCATCTCCTCGTTCGGCATCAGCGGAACGAACGCCCACGTCATCGTGGAGCAGGCCCCCGAGGCCGAGACCGGGTCCCCGCCGGACGCGTCCGCTGAGGCCACGTCTTCGCACCGGCCGGCACCACTGATGCCCGTACCGGTGCCGGTGCCGGTCTCAGCGAGGACCGCCGACGCACTGCGTGCGCAGGCGAAGCGACTGCTGGACCACCTGGACGCACATCCCGGCACGGAAGTGTCCACCCTCGGCGCCGCTTTGACGACCTCGCGGTCGATGCTGGAGCAGCGCGCGGTGGTACTGGCGGCCGACGCAGACGAGGCACGCGAGGGGCTACAGGCGCTCGCACAAGGCCGGGCGGCGGACACACGTGTCGTCACCGGGACGGCACGAGCAGGCAAGAAGGGCTTCCTGTTCACGGGTCAGGGTGCGCAGTGGGCCGGTATGGGGCGGGAGTTGTATGTCTCGTTCCCGGTGTTTGCGGCGGCGTTGGATGAGGTGTTGGAGCATCTGGGTGTGCGGGATGTGTTGTTCGGGGGTGAGGGGGCTGTGTTGGAGGGTACGGGTGTGGCGCAGCCGGTGTTGTTTGCGTTCGAGGTGGCGTTGTTCCGGTTGTTGGAGTCGTGGGGTGTGGTGCCGGATGTGG
>NZ_AUKO01000013.1:0-307791 GCF_000424785.1 Streptomyces sp. CNT360
CGGCGGCTGTTCGCCGACCGCGGCTACGACTACGACAAGTACCGTCGGCTCCTCCGCGCTCGCGGCATCACGCCGAAGATCGCACGCAAGGGCGCCGCCCACGGATCCGGTCTGGGCAGAACCAGGTGGGTTGTCGAGCGCACCTTCGCCTGGCTCCACCAGTTCAAACGCCTGCGGATCCGCTACGAGATACGAGCCGACCTCCACCTCGGACTGCTCCAACTCGCCTGCAGCCTCATCTGCTTGCGAAGACTCCGAACCTCATTCTGAAATGATCAGTAAGAGTTCCAGGAGCCGCCGGGAGGTCCCGCTCCCGCCCCACGCCCTGGAGGCCCTCGAACGTCACATCCACCGGCTCGACTGCGACGCAGTGGTCTTCACGACCATCACCAATGGCCGCTCCGGGCGCCTCCTCACCGATAGCAACTGGCGTCAGCAGACCTGGTGGCCTGCTGTCGAGGCTGCCTAACATTTCGGCGACGACGGCGAGTTGCAGCTCGTCCCGCACTACCCGCCGCACTCCATGCGTCACACCTGCGCTTCGTGGTTGGTCCAGAGGGGAGTCTCGCTCTACGAGGTCCAGCACCTTCTCGGCCACGAGAGCTTCCAGACCACTCAGCGCTACGCCCACCTCCAGCCGGATGCCCACAAGGCCGTGCTGGGAGCATGGGAACGCATGGAAACCTCGTTCACCATCGTCGCATGAGCGTTCCTTCGCCCTGTCCTCCACGGATAGGGCGAATTCGTTTCCCGGTTGGACAGGGCTGGGTCACGTTCGCGGGCCGGTTGGCCGGTCGTCGGGAAGCGCCCAGCGGCCGTCGGCGTCGAGCGGCCACGGATAGGCGTAGGCATCGATTCTCGCCAGCTCACGCAGCACTTCCCGCGCGGCCGGCGGATCCACAGAAGTGCCCAAGGGTTCCTGCAGGGGATCGAGTTGCACCGCGTACGCCTCGGCCCATTCCAGCCAGTACGCCTCGTCCGCCGCATTCGGTGCGTCGCCGGCTCGGGTGCGGGCTGCCTGGCAGAAGGCGCGGATCTCGTCGGCCTGCCGCCAGGCCCGAATCTGTTCGTTAAGAACCGTCGCCCGGTGCTGCTCGATCTGCTGCTCGCGAGCCTCGGAACCGAGACCGTGGCCCGACCGGGCCACGAAGGACGGCGTCGTGGTCCGAGGTCTTGAGTGGCTGGTATCACCTCGCACTCAGATACCAGCCCGGTATCATTCCTGTATGGCGATGACACTCCGACTCCCCGAAGATCTTGACGCGAAGCTCACCGAGCGGGCTCGTCGGGAGGGTCGCAGCAAGCAGGAACTTGCCATCGAGGCCATCCGTGACGCCCAGCACCGGGCTGAGCTGAAGGTCGATGACCTCCTGGCCGAGCTGATGGACAGCGATGCGGAGATCCTGGACTACCTGAAGTGACCCAAGTGCGCTACATCCATATCGACGAGATCCTGGCCATCGCTCGCACGGTCAACGACACCGAGCACAGCGTGCGTGACATGGGACTTTTGGTGTCAGCGATCGAACGGCCCCGGACGAACGTGTTCGGGGCGGAGCTGTATCCCACGCTGCACGAGAAGGCGGCGGCACTGCTGCACTCCGTCGCTCGCAATCGCGCGCTGATCGACGGCAACAAGCGCACCGCCTGGCTTGCCATGCGTGTCTTCCTGCGGTTCAACGGCGTCAGCGCCAGTACCGCCCCGCCACCCGTTTCCGTGGCTGGCCCGTTCGTCGAGGAAGTCGCGCAGGACAAGATCGATGTACTGGCTATTGCCAAGTGCCTGTCGGCATGGTTCCCCGTTTCCTGACGTTCGACGTCGTGGGTACGGGACGGAATGAGGTTGGTTCTGAGAGCGGTGCTGGCTTCTGGCGGTCCACCGGGGGACTGACCCGTTCGTTCAGCGGGTGGATTCGTATGCATTCGCGAGATGGGGCAGCGGGTCCGCTCGGCGCGAGAATGGCGTCCCACGCGCCTTCCTGTTTGGGCGGCAGGCCAGGTCCAAATTGGCTACGGCGGTCTCTTCCCAACCATCACCCGCCCCTGCTTTCCAAGCGGTCACGGAATGCGCTGTGCCCCTCGCGCGCTGAGCCGGTCCTCTCGCCTCCGGCAAGCTGTGTCAGCGGTATCCACCGTCCACGTCCACAGCTTGGAGGGGGGACAAGGTGCCGGAGGAATAGATACGGGCTCTCGTGGCGAACTTTTGGATCCGAGTGCAGGGAGCGTCTGCGGGCAGCGACACGGAGGTGTCCATCAGCCTGCCGGTGGCGAAGCTGGTAAAAAACATGCGGGGCGCGCTGGAAGCTGAGTCCTCGCCTTCGTCCTGAGTATCCCTTGCCCGAGGCCCGGGTGCGTCCGGACTACGCGGTGGAGACATCGCGGTGCATCACCGGCTTCCTGGAACTGAAAGCGCCAGGGCACGACGTC
Organism: Streptomyces sp. CNT360; assembly: GCF_000424785.1. Lineage (NCBI taxonomy): Bacteria > Bacillati > Actinomycetota > Actinomycetes > Kitasatosporales > Streptomycetaceae > Streptomyces > Streptomyces sp. CNT360. Next base: position 2,428 of record NZ_AUKO01000013.1, read on the forward strand.
ACGCCCGACGGCGGCTTCACGAAGCGGGACCGGGAGCAGTGGGAGCTGATGCGCGGACCGCGGTGGCCCGGTACCAGTCCGGTTCCTGCGGGCACAACGGGCGCGCAGGTGCGCCCGGACCCGGGCTCGTGCGGCGGTGACGCGGTCGGGGTTCTCGTCGGTGCCCTCGGCAGCGTCGAAGACCGGGATGCCGCCCAGCCCGTGCTCCGCGTGTCGAAGTTGTCCAACCTGGTTTTCGGTGCCGGAGACGCCGTGTAGACGTCGCTTCCCCAGTCCTGCCGGACGGAGAAGATTGGGTGGGTGCCAGTCCTTCGTGCCCACGACGACGAGGACCTTCGGGGCCATCTCCTCGAAGGCGGTCGTGGCGAGCGGTGCGTAGGGCTGGGCCGCCGGGCCGTTCAGATCCGCGCCCCGACCGGGCGCGGCGATCATGACGCGGGTGCCGAAGCGTGCGTCGACGGCTCACCGGCAGGTTCGGGGCCGACGGGTGTGCTCGCCGTAGCTCGGGTCGGTGATCGCCGGCGAGTTCACGAACTGGCCGACGCGCGCGGGCTGTCGGCCGCCGAACCGCTCGGCGAAAAAGGAGGGCATCCCTTCGCCCTCCGATTGCCGCACCTGTGGGGAACCGTGCGGCTCCGTGGCCGATGCCACGGAGCCGCACGGTGGTTACCTTCAGAAGCCGACGCTCGGATCGTCCGTGTCCTCTTCCGGGTCCACGCTGTACAGCGGGCGGTCCTCGATCCCCAGGGCGCGCATCAGCTCGTTGGTCGGAATCCTGTACCTACGTCCGATGCGGAAAACGGGGCAGGGGAACTCGTGCTCGCGGATCAGTCGGTACGCGGTCGTCGAGCCGATTCCGAGTGCTCGGGCCGCCGTGCGCAGGTCCACTGCGACGGGCAGGTCGAACATCTCCGTGAAACTGAGGCGGCCCTCTGCCGGGTCCTTCACCTCCGCCTCCCCGCACGGCGGACCGGCCGGGCGTCCGCGCGGCGCCCGGGCCGTCGCCTCCTCCCGGGGCTGTGACCCGCCGAACGGCCCTGCGACCCGTCGTCGGTGTCGATGAAGATTCCCTGTCGGCGCAGATGCTCCGCGCGCACCCGGAAACGCAGCGGTGCGCACAGCCCGTCCGGGTCGTCCGGACGGGCGACCCGTACGTCCAGGCTCTCCGCCGCCGGAGCGTCCGCCTCCTCGCCGGACGCAGTGAGAGCGTGCTCCTCGGTGATGTGTTCGATCTGGGTGGAGGGAAGCTCCCGCAGCCCTTCCCGGGCGAGATGCCACGCCCTGGCGCGCGCCGCGTGCAGCAGGGAGGAGTCGGTGAGACAGCTCGCACCGTCCCGATCCGCCAGCTTCTCCAGGAGAGCCAGGACCATCTCGGCCTCCACGTCCGACCGGTCGGCCCGAAGGCGCGTGCAGACCCGGTGGACCGTCCCGGTCAAACGGGGCAGGGCCAGCCAGATCGCCAGGAGTTTCCCCGTGCTGTCTGGAGTCAGGTCGCTCTGCGCCGTGCGGATGACCTCCTTCCAGACCGCGGTGGCGAACTGCGGGTCGGAGCGGGGGCCGTACAAGGCCTCGTGCGTCTCGGCGGCGGTCAGCCGGACCGGATCAGCCTCGTCGGCGTCCGTGGGGACGAGCACGAAGACCGCGTCACTGGTCCGGGGATCGTCGAAGTGCCGCCTCACCGAGGCGAACGCACTGCTGTGCGGTGGATACATCAAGAAATGTCCTCTCTTCAGACTACGGAACCTGAGTCCGGAGGTGCTGGAGATACCGAGATGCTGGACGAGGTGGGTCCTGTGGTGGGGACGTACCGCCTCATATCCACGTCAAGCGGTGACAAGTCCCACCAGCCTCACTTTGATGCGTGAGCATGCGGTAGTGGTCTTCTCGACCAGGTAGCGCCGCCTTTGACCACGAGCGTGTAACAAGCGCGGCAGCCAGGCCGCGAGTTCGCCAGTGACGAAATTCGCGAGGCTGGTGGGTGCCCGCACAGAACGGGCACCCACGAACTGTTGCGCTCAGGCGGTCTCGGAGGACGAGGTGTCCGGCGCCTCGGTGGGCGGGGTCGCCGGGGTGGTGTCCTCGGTCCGGACGGCCGCCCGCCGGCGGTGACTCGGCGGCCAGTCGGGGGACTTGCGCAGACGGGCTGCCCGGCGGTTGCGCTGACGACTGTTCATCGGGTTCGCGGTTCCTCTCTGATGAGTCGATGGATGACTAAGCCGCCGTTTCGTGCTTCTGCGAGCGGCTGGTGCCATCGTGCCCGGGGGTGAAGCGGGGCCGCAGAGCGAAAACTGAGGGATAACTGAGTCCCCGGGGGGGCGTGAAGAAGCAAGCGTGTGTGAAGCGGCACAGCGCGGCGCACAGATGAAGGAGCGTCGGCGAGGGGCCGGGTCACTGACTGCGGCGCGGTGAGGGGGAGGGCGATGGAGGGGTACGTGCTGGGCCCGGTGCGAGCCGAAGGGGATGGCGGCAGGAGGGTGGTTGAAGGGTCGAAGGTAGCGGCCCTGTTCGCGCTCCTGGTGACCTCGCCAGACTGTCGATGTCAGAGAGAGGACATCGCCGAAGTCCTCTGGGAGGGCGTCGAGGACGTCGGCGATCTGGTTAACCGCGTCGTCGCCGACCTGCGGAAGCGGCTGGGCCGGGAGTCGGTGCCCCATAGCGGCAAGTCTGGTTACTGCACGCTCCGCGTGCCGGTGGGAGACGTCGACCTGCTCCGTTTTCGCGAAAAGGTGAAGCAGGCTGAGGGACTGACCTGCAAGGCGCAGTTCGAGCTGCTCGGCGCGGCCTTGGAGGAGTGGGACGGCGAGGACGAACCGCTGCACGGACTGTCCGAGACCGGCTTCCACTTGCGGCGGGAGGTGCTACGGGCCGAGTTGATGGCTGCCGTGTACGCGCGGCTGGACGCAGCCTACAAGTCCAGGGAGGTCAAATGGCTGCGCGAGGAGACGGAGAAATGGTTCGAGCGTGCGCCGGAACTGCCCCAGATCTTCCGGTTCTACCTGCTCGCCCACGCAGACCTGCCGGAGTCCCAACGTGAGCGGCTCATCAACAAGTGGGAGAAGCGCAACGGAAAAGCGGATGTTGATGTACAGAGCGCCATTGACCAGGTCCGGGGCGAGGGCCGCCGACCGGGCGGGGCGCTCCTACCCCCCGTTCCCGACCAGTTGCCCGGCGGCAGGCGCAAGCCGATCGGGCAGGACGAGCTGATCGGCGATCTCTTCGAGGCCGTGTGCGGGGAACAGGACGCCGGCAATCTGGCGCTGGTCCTGATCAGCGGCATGGCGGGCGTCGGGAAGACCACGGTGGCCGAGAACCTCGCCGGTCGGCTGCGGGAGCGGTTTCCCGACGGGGTGCTGCGCGGCGAACTGAACGGATTCGCCGACGGAGACGTGCGGCCCGCCGAACCGGACGAGATCCTGGACGGCTTTCTGGCCGCGCTGCCGCCCTACACCACGGTGACCGGAACGGAGAGCAAGAGCAACGCGCTGCGGTCGGCGCTGGCCCACCGGTCGGTGCTCATCGTCCTCGATGACGCGCTCAGCGCCCAGCAGGTGTTGCCGCTGCTTCCCGGAGACGGTACCTGCGCCGTGATCGTCACCAGTCGTAACGACCTCTTGCGGCTGCAGTCCGAGAGAAAGGTGCTGTTCCGCAAGATGGAGCCGCTGCACGAGGCGGACGCCTTGGAGGTACTCCAGGAGAAAGTGTCGGCCGAGGACCGGGCCAAGCACGCCGTGCCCTTCAGCAGGCTGGTCCACCTCTGCGGTCGGCTGCCGTTGGCCCTCGTGGTGGTGGCCCGACTCCTGGAGGTCGGTGCGCGTCCGCTGCACACCCTCCCTGCCCTGGTGCGGGAGATGGAGAAGGAGCTGGAGCGGGCGAAGCTGGACACCCTGGACCTGCCCGAGCACGAACTGTCGGTCCGCGCCGCGCTCAACTGCTCCGTGCGCGTGCTGAATGAGGAAGCCCGGCTGCTGCTGTGGCAGCTCGCCGTCCACCCCGGGCCCAGCGCTTCCTGGGAGGCGGTGATGGATCTGGGACGGGCAATGGACGAAGGGACGCGTACCGACCGGGCCCTGGTCGACCTCGTGGCGGCGAACCTGGTGGAACATCACGGCGACCGCTACGGGCTGCACGACCTCGTGCGGGCCTTCGCCCTTCGGCACGTGCGGCCGGTACCGGACGGAGAGAACGCGGAGATCGAGCGGGCGACCGTACGACAGGTGCTGGAACACCAGCTGCACAACGTCCGAGCCTGCGACCGGGTGCTCGACCGCGAACGCACCCTGCCCACCGGCGAGCCCGGAGCGGTCAGGGTCACCGACCCCGCGGACCTCGCGGAGGCGATGGCATTCCTGGACGAGGAGTACGCCACCGTCCAGCGAGGCATTCACTTGGCGATCAATCGGCGTATCGACCGGTACGTATGGCTGCTTCCGATGGCCCTGGTCATCTACCAGTGGCGCCGCCGCCTGCTCAATGATGCGCGGCAGAACCTCCGGTACGCCGCCGAGGCGGCGGAAACCGTCGCCGGCCCGGTCGATCGCGCCATGGTCCACCGGTCGCTGGCAGGGACCCACTGGCGGCTCCGTGAGTACGACTTGGCTGTGGGCAACCTGCGCAGGGCCGTCCGGCTCAGCGAGGAGGACCGCAGCGCGGAAGGCCGGCTGAGTCTGGCCCGTACGCTGCACCGGCTCGGGCTCACCCTGCGCAAGCAGGACGACCTGACGGGAGCGGAGGAAGCGCTCGGCCGCGCACTGGAGTTGTGCCGGGAGGTGTTCGACCGGGTCGGGGAGGCGGCTGTTCTGAACGTCCTCGGCGCGATCGACCTCGACCGGGGCGAGCACGAGCAGGCGCTCCGTCGGTGCGCCGACGCCCTGGGCATGGTGGAGCGCACGACGGAGCGCAGCGGCCTGGCCGATGTGCTGTTCACCCTGGCCAAGGTGCACCTGGCCCGTTCCGAACGGGACGAGGCGATCACCCTGTACCAGCAGGCCTCCGACATCTACCGCGAACAGGAGAACTGGCCCAACGAGGACAAGGTACGGATGCTCTTCGCTGATGTCCTGGTGTCCGCCGGCGACACCGACGGGGCGGTGCGGGAGCTGGAGAGACTCATCGTGCTGCGTGAGCTGATGGACGGTGAGGGGGCGCGCGAGGTCCGGGAGCGGCTGGAAGGGCTGAGGTGACCCGCCCGGTCGGTGGTCGTCGGCTCACCGTCATAGCCGGGGCGGATGCGTGCGGTAGTACTCGGTCGGGTCCGGGCGCAGGCGTTTCGGTGGCCGTCGCGAGCCGAGCCGGGGCAGATGCGGCCGGAGCCGGTCAAACACCTCACGGACGTCCGCCGGGCGCTCCGCCGCCTCCCACCGGACCATCCACAGCGCCAGGGAGGCGAACTCCGGGGGTAGTTTGGCGAGCCGGTCGGCCGGCAGCACCGGGGTGCCCTCTTCCGCCCGCTCGTCCTGTCCACCGTAGGGCAAGCGCATCACGGTCATCTCCAGCAGGATGCAGCCGAGTGCGAAGATGTCCGCTTGCCGCGTCAGACCTGACGGGCACGCGTCGGACTGCTCGGGGGAGGCCCAGCCGCGCGTGCCGCGTGCGTATTCCGTCTCTCGATTTGCCACGACCGCGTGGCCCATGTCAATGAGCCGGAGGCTGCCGTCCGGCTGCACGATGACGTTCTCGGGCTTGAGATCGCAGTGCACAAGATTCCGGTCGTGGACTTCTGCAAGAATCTCGCACAGTTGGCCGATGATGGCCGCAACGATCCCAGGATCCTTAACGGGCAGGGCCTCCGACAGGACCTTCTGCAGTTGGTGCCCTTCGACAAATTCCATGACCAGGCACCGGCGTCGCCGGTGTGTCCCCGTGGCGATGACTTCGGGAATCGCCTGGATTCTCGTCAGCATCATCATGCGTGATCCCTCTTTGAGGAGCTCATCGCCGGCCCAGTGGAAATCGCTCTCGGGGCCGAGGTCCCGGGCCTTCTGCAGCTTCAACGCCACTTTCTGCCCGCTGCTGCGGTCACGCCCGAGGAAAAGGTCGCCTTGGCCGCCGTCACCGACCATGTCCAGCACTTCGTAGCGCCTCTCCACATTGCCGATCTCCTCGATCTCCCTCACGGCCATCCACCTTTCCTCCGCACGGAAATGGAGCACGAAATGTCACAGCCATGGTTGCCCCCCGACGGGGTGACCCGCACCTCCGAAGTCATCACGGTATCCGCCGGAATGTTCAAGGGGGGAGAATTCCGATGCCCCGCCGCTGACGCTCTCAAGACCCGCGGCTACCACATCACCGACCCCGTACCGCGCCGCCGTGAGGGCTTGGAGCACTTCGCTCTGGGCCCCTTCATGGCTGCCTGCGACATCCGTTCGGGGCCTGCCGGCCGCCCGCCCCGGACACGTACCGGTCTTCTGCACGACGGTCTGCGGACCTGGTCGGAGCACGGCGTGAAGATGTACGAGGCGGCCTTCCCCCTCGACCCGGAACGCCCTCTGCACGAGGTGCCCGAGCCGTGGACGTACCGCTACCGGCCGTCCGGTCCCGACCCGCGCGACGCCCAGGAGTACCGCCTCACCGTGTGGGGCCGCTGCCTGTCCTCCCCGGACGGTGCCTACCGCGAGCTTCGTCTGCCCGTGCACCGCCTGCGGGACCTGCCGCCCGAGGGGTTCACCGCGGCCGTGGCCCTGGTGCTCGCCGAGGGCGCCCCCGGACCCCCGCCGGAGCACGTACGGATCGTGGAGTTCGCGCTCTTCGACGGCAGTTCGCGGGAACTCTTCGCGGGCAGCAGGGAGGAGGCGCGCGCCCGGTACCGCGAACACGGCCCCGCCGCCCTGGCCGGCGTACTGGACGGACGGGAGTACCGCCCGGGGTCCGCCTGTGGCGGATGCCCTTACCTGTCGGTGTGCCCGGCCTTGCGCACAGCGCCCGGACTGCTGGGCATCGAGGCGCACGACCGGCCCCGCCGCACTTGGTCGGTCACCAACGGGCGGGCCTACCGAGCCTGCCCGGCGCGTGACCACATGCGCCGGCTGCACTTGCCCACGGCGGACTCCGTCGAACGCGAGGTGACGGCTGAGCGCGGCCGTGCCCTGCACGCCTACCTCGCCGAACGGCACGCCCACGGATCGCCTCGGCCCTGCACGGTGGAGGTCCCCGAGGAGTGGGTACCGGAAGGATTCGACCTGCCCGCCCACGAACGGGCACTCGGCGCCCTGCTGTTGCGGCGGCATGCCGCGGTCTGCCCGCTGCGGTACGTCGGGGACGGCACGGATGTGCGGACCGAGCCCCGGGTGGTGCGGCACGACACCGCCGCCGACGTGGTGGTCCTGGCCGCGCCCGACCTGCTCTACCGGGATGCCGGGTCATGGGTGTGGCGCGAGACCAAGACGTCCGTCACCGATCGGCGGTCCGGCCGCCCCCTGTTGGAGCGCTATCCGCAGTTGGCCCTGGCCGTCGTGCTGATCGCCCGCGGTGACCTGGGCGGTGATCCGTTCCGCGCTCGGGCCGAGCTGGAGGTGCTGCGTCCCGGCGGCGCCGACCTGGAGATCATCGATCCCTTCGCCCCGGCCAATCGGGTCACCGCCGAGAAGGTACTGCGGGCGATGGTGGCCGACTGGCACGAGGACGACCAGTACGCGGCCCGGCCCGGACGCTCCTGCGAGCGGTGCGAAGTGGCCCGCTGGTGCACGGCGTCGTCCGTCAGCGAGGCCGCAGCATGAGGGTAGGGTCGGCCGGCCGGGCCGATCGGCCGGGCGACGACGAGGCGCCCGAGGGCGTGGGCAGCGACCTCTTCGGCGAACTCGCCCGCATGGTGGCGGCTCTCTCCGAGGTCCATGGGCTCCGCTCCTTCACCCTGCCCTATCCCGGACTCGCCCAGCGGGCGCTGGATCACACGGTGATGCGCTGCCTCGATGCGGGGGACGCGCCGCCGAGGAGTCTTCCGGAGCTGTGGGAGTGGTGCCGGACCAAGCCGTCCGACGACCCACTCTTCGCCGTCCCCTCCTCCCTGGTCTCGCCGGGCACCACGCTGGTGCACCGGGTCGGCCGGATGCCGACCCGGTCGTGTCTCGAGGTGGCCTCGCACGGACCGGACGGAGGCGTGGCGGGACACGCCCGCGCGCTCCTCGGGGACCTGCACGCGCGGAGTGGAACGGAGGAGCGCTACCGGCAGTGCAGGGCGTTCCTGGCGTGTCACCCGGTCGTCCACCAGCAGGACCGCTTCGCGCCGGGTTGGAACAGGGCGGTCTGGAGCCGGGTCAAGAACCTCTACGGTCCGTTGCCCGAGTACCTGCTCGTCGACGGAGACTTCCTGTACTGCCCCTCGTGCAGGCTCCCCGCGCTGCCCCGGGACAGTGCCGTGCCCGTACCCGGACCGTCCGGAACCGGCGCGGAAGTCTGGTGCGAGGGGGAGGACTGCCCGCGCGACGCTCCTCTGCGGCTCATTCGTGAGCCGGACCAGGCGTGGATCCTGCAGCGCTCGCTGCGGTGGTACCTCGTACTGCCGCACCGCACGGACGAAGCTGCCCGGGAGGCACTGGAGCGCGCCGGAGTCGCGTACGAGACCCTGCCCGGTCTTCTGCCCGCCGAGCGGCTCAGGGACACCGGCCCCCGCATCGTGGACATCCAGGTGTACGACCGCCTGCAGCCGGCGCTCCTCGCGGCCCATCTCACCGACCACATACCCCTCGCGGACCGCACCTTCGTCGTGGTCCCCGACGCGCTCGCCGGACGGGACGGCTACCGGCAGACCTTCACCGACGCCCTTCCCGCGCTCCTGCGGGACCGGCTGGTGCTCACCACCCCCATGGACCTCGTGCCCGACCTGGGACAGGCCCGGCGAGAGGAGAAGGACGATGCGTAGCATCACCCCGCCCTTGACCGAAGTGCTCAACGCGCTCAAAGCCTTTCTGGGGCCCTCCGTGCCCCAGCCCGCGCTGGAAGCCCTCTGCCAGGTCGAACTCGGTCTGTACCTCCAGCAGAAGATGATGCCGGGCAGCCCCGCGGGCAGCGCCTGGGTGCTGTTCAGCGGGTACGGGTTCGCCGAGGCGCACCGGGCACCGCTGCCATCCGATGGGGCGAAGACCCTGCGTATCGCCAGGTACTCGCTGTGGACGCTGCGCCGGAGCCGTACCTGGCTCGAGGCGCTGGACACCTACCAGACGTTCGACCCCAGGGTGCGCGCCTACGACGTACCGGACGCCGAGGCACCCGCTGCCCGCCGCGACCTCTCCGTCGCCGGCGACCGCTTCTCCGCCTACGAACAGCTGCTGCGTGCCGCACCGCCGCTGGCGGGCAGGCGCCTGCCGGTCGCAGCTCAGGGCCCGCACGCTTTCCCCGTCAGTCGCACCATGGCCGTCGTCGACCTGTCGCCGGTCCCCAGCATCCCCCTCGTTGCCCACGACATGGACCTGGAACCGGCCGGCGGCGGCGAGCCCTTGATCTTCACCAGGGAGAGCCTGGAGCGCACGGCGGCGAAGATGGACGCGCAGCACGCTCGCTGCGGCAAGGGCCGGGCACCACGGTGGCTGGAGCGGCTACGGTCGTTCGACCTGTCCACGAAGTCGAACGGAATCTTCCGCAAGGCGAGGAAGGACGAGGACTTCGCCTTCACGGTCGACGGCATCCAGCACCTGCTCGGCATCGTCGGCGCCGGCAAGAGCACACTGCGCGACATCATCGCCGTCCATCTCGCCAAGCTGGGCAAGCGCACCACCATCGTCGTCACTGATGTCGCGGAGGTGCTGAAACTCGTCCGGCTCTACGACCTCTACACCGACGGCACCGCCGCACCCGTGCTCGGCTCCTCCGGCCGTGAGCGGCACGCCCAGCGGCTGCACCGCCGGCTGGCGGGCCGGGGCGAGCACCGACTGCTAGCCCACGACGACCCTGCCTTCGCCTACCTCGGCACGTCCTGCCTGCTCAACGTCAAACGGCAGGGCGCCACGTCGACGACCCAACCACTCGCCTACGGCGAGGCACCCTGCTCCCGGCTCCGGCCCCCCTCGGTCCTGCGGCGTGACCCGAGCGACGGACGACACTCCCCGTGGCAGAAGACGGTGACGAGCTGCCCGTACTGGTCCGCCTGCCCCCGTCACCACGGAGCTCGCACCCTGGTCGGCGCCCTGATCTGGGTAACCACGCCGGCCGGGCTGATCGACGCTTCGCCGCCCCGCCCTCAGAATGGCGAGCGCATCCGTTTTCTCGAACTCGCCTGCCGCCGTAGTGACCTCGTGATCATCGACGAAGCCGACCGTGTCCAGATGCAGCTCGACCGGACTTTCGCACCCGCCGTGGTCCTCGCCAGCGACGAGGACAAGGGCCTCATCGACCAGCTGAGTCGGCACAAGATCCGGGAACTCGCGGCTGGCGGACGCACCCAGCTCTCCGAACGGGACGTCGAGACCTTCGCCGCCGCCCTCAACACCGCAGGCGCGGCCACCGACCGGCTGTACGCGATGCTCGTCGCCGGGTACGAGCTGCGCAAGTGGGTGCGGACGGGCTACTTCAGCGCCTGGACGCTCCAGCTGGGGCTCCTCGACGAACGCTACGAACTCCCCGACGACAGCGGTCGGGACCACCCTCATCACGCCCCCCGCGAGGCTCTCGGGAAACTGCTCGACGCGTTCCGGGACAACCCCTTCGGTGACCGTCACCGTAGGACGGAGGAGGACTTCAGCCGGCTGACCGCCCTCCTCAACGAACTGCTCCACACCGGCAACCCGGAGAACACCCGGCGCCGCCTCACCGAGGTCATGGACGAGGTCTTCGCCATCGACCCGAAGTACATGGCTGCCCGGCAGCGGAAGTACCAAGAGGTGTACGACGAGTGGCGGCGCGAGGAGGCGGAACAGGAGAAGAAGCGCGGACGTCGCAGGAAGCCCAAGCCTCCGCCCCAGACTCCCGAGGAATGGCGGAAGCAACTCGCGGAGCGCTTCGAGTTCACACTGTTGCTCAGCGCCCTGGAACCACGGCTCGCCATGATCAACGCCATGTGGCCCCGCGTCGAGGCCGCCCTCAGCCTGGGCTTCAACACGATGTACCGCCGGCCGCTCGACTACGGCCCGATGGTGCCCGAGGCCCCGATGGGCAATGTGCTCGGCTTCCAGTTCCGGGTCCCGGGTGAGGACAAGGGCGGAGTCCGCAGTGGCGAACTGACCTTCTTCCGGTGCAGCGGCGTCGGACGTGAGCTGCTGCGCGCCATCCCCGACCTCACCTCCGTCGACGGCAGGCCCGGTGCCCAATTGCTGCTCATGTCGGGCAGCAGCTGGGCGGGCGCGTCCAGCCGCTACCACGTCTGCGTCTCGGTCGGTGTGGTCATCGAACCGCCGGCCGAGGTGACCGAACGCATCGCCAACGAGAGCTCCATGCGCTTCGAGTTCATCGACGACGGCGACGAGAATCTGCGCTTGTCGGGAACCCATCCGGACGACCGCCCGGAGAAGTTGCGCCGCATCGCGTGCCATCTAGGTGAGGGCGGAGACGAGTACGTCACTGAAGGTGGTCCGCTCCAGCAGGAGTTGCTTTCTCTCCCTCCAGGGCGCGACCAGATCCTTCTGCTGGTCGGCAGCTATGCCGAGGCACGTGTGGTGGCCGACACACTGCACAACCTCAACGTTCGCTGGCGCAACAAGGTGCTGTGCCTGGTGTCGGACGACGAGGAGATCACCGCGGAGGACGAGACGCCGTCCGCCTACCACGCCCGATCACTGCGCCGCGGCGACGTCGAGCATCTGAAGGACCTCGAGGCGGACATCCTGGTGGCGCCCCTGCTCGCGCTGGAACGCGGCCACAACATCCTCAACAAGGACGACGAGGCGGCCATCGGCACGGTCTACTTCCTGGCACGGCCCCATCCGCACCCAGAGGACCTCCACCTGGCCGTCAATGCCGTCAACGACTGGGTCGTCCGCGCCGTCACCGGCGGAGACTTCGCCACCCTGGTACAGGGAAAACCCACCGTCGAGGAAGGAGCGGAGGAGTTCCGCCGCCTCGCCCGTTCGTACTGGTACCAGGTACTCGCCCGTTCGATGGCGTGGAGCCGCCTCGACGACGATGTACGGGAACAGGTCACCTGGGACATGCTGGTCCTGTTGTGGCAAGTGATCGGGCGACTGGTACGCGGTGGCGTACCGGCCCGGGTGGTCTTCGTCGATGCCGCCTTCGCCCCCAACCGCGGCGCCGTACCGGCGCGGCCCGACACCCCCGAATCCAGTCTGCTGCACAGCGTCCTCTCCGTCCTGGACCCGTATTTCGACGGCGGCACGACGACCGCGGAGGAGCAGTTCATCGTCCGCGCCCTGTACGCGCCACTGCGCAGCATGCTCACCCGCCTGCTCGCCGCCGTACCCAGCCACCCGTAAGCGCCAAACCGCTGTCCCAGGAGGTAATTCCGTGTACCACCACATTCGCGTCGCGGCCTACGAACCCGACCCGCTCCACGGGCCCTGGTGGGAGGAGATGAAAGTGCTGCGGCTCGGCGAGGACCTGCACGCCGAGCTCACCGGGATGCATGCCGAGGCGGACAAGAACTCCGTCCACCCCTACCGGCTCCCTGTGCGCAGGCTCAACTCCCTGCTCCAGGCGATGGCACCAGGCGTCATCGCGACCGGCCGCAACGCCGGGACGGATGGCCGTCTGCCGTGGCTCTACGCGCGGGAAGCCGTCCCGCCGGACGTGCTGGCCCCGGTGGTAGGAGCTTGGGCGGCGGGCATGCACCGGGAGGACGACGACTCGGAGGGCACCGATCTCGAGGAGAGGCTCCGCTCCGGTGGTCCGGCTGAGACGGTAAGTCTGCCCCACTGGGAGACGGAACCGGTCGACCTCGCCGAGAGCGTGCTCTCGGCCGGCGGAACCGCCGAACCCGCCGCGCGGCTCTACAGCCTGCTGCCCGAGTGGATCGCCTTCCGGCTGGCCGCCCGGACGTTCCGCACGGGCGGCACCACACTCCACTTCCGCGTCGAGAGCTCGGGTGACGGCGCGCGACTTGTCTCCTGGCCGCCCCAGCGATACGAGCGCCGAGGGCAGACCTGGTACTACTCGGCCTGCCTCACCATCACCGTCCACACCGTGCCGTTCGCCCCGCGGTTCCGCGTCCATGTGTCCACCCAGGTACGCCGGTGGGCCACCCGACTGGACGTACGCCCCCACCAGCTCGGCAGTACGACTGTCCTGCTCGACGCTCCACTGCCGTGGCCGGAAGGGCCGGGCCGGGGCCACCGACTGATGGTGAACACGCTGGGTTACGACCGGCGGTCGAAGGAACTGGCCTGGCGCCGGCACAGCCCCGCACCGCTCGTGCCCGAGCTGGACATCGTGCGCAACTATCCCCGGCCCGAAGAGCTCTTCTACGACCCCGAACGCTGGATCAACGGTTCCGGGGACGTGGCCGCCGGCATCGTCTACCACCCGTCGATCGGCCTGCACGAGGTCGGACCCGGGCTGATGCCACGGGAGCGGGCGGATCTGGACGCCTGGGTCGAGGAAGGGCTGCGCCCCCTGCTGACCCGGGTCCCCGACCTCACGCGTGTCTCTCGGAGCAACACACCCTCCCTGCTGCCCCGTTCCGGCGCCGGACGCGTCCCGGGCGTCCGCGACGCCCAGCTGGCTCTGCAACGGCGGGCGGCGCTGACACGCGCACTGAACGGCCGCCCCCTGGAGATCGACGTCTTCTGGCAGTCCCCGGAAACCCGTGCGGCGCTGCTCGCCGAGCTGCCCAAGCTCATTGGTCTTCCCGCCGGGCAGCAAGTGCCGTCGGCCGACGGGGAGACCTGGCAGTGGCAGTGCGAGGGGGTCGACATCCGTGTCCGGGCCCGGCCTGCGGGACCCTTGGCCGACGCCCTGCCGACCACCCGAGCCCGCGGGCGCCTCAGGGCCGTCCGGCTGGCCGAGGCCATCGAAGGGCGCTGCGGGCTCGTGGCGGACCGGGCGGACCCGCTCCTCGGCGGGGCCGGAGTCGTGATCACGGAGATCGCCGGTAAGGAGCGCTTCGCCGCCGTCCCGGACTCCGACCCCAAGCACGCGCTGCGCATCGCCTGGGCACGGCAGGGACGGCTGACCCAGTTCGTGAACTCGCCCGACGACACCGACAGCGCTCTGGAACACCGGGCCAGGTGGACCTGGCTGGACGCCTTCCGGCAGCTGGGTGCGATCAGCCCGCCCGCCCATCGGGTGGGAGCCGGCATTCCGGGCGACCTTCAGTACGCGGCGCTCTGGCTCGTACGCCACACCAGGAAGGGGCCCACGCGATGCCCCGTCCACCGGCTGGTGGCGGTGCGGGTGCGCCCCGGGGACGGACCGGGCGTCATCGAGGGGTGGGACGCAGAACGAGCCGAATGGGTGCCGTATCCGAAGCTGTTGCTGCTGCTCTCCCAGGCACGGGAACCGGCGGCGAGCGGCGGGAAGGAGACCGGCACGGGGAAGCTCGTCGATGACTGGGCAGCCCCGGGAGGATCCCGGCCCGCTGCCCGCCCGGGTGTGGAGCAGAACAGGCAGCGGGAGACCGAGCGGCAGATCCGGGCACTGCTCTTCCAGCTCCGCGACCGCCCGACGCTGCTGCTGGCGGACGCTGGCAATCTGCGCCAGTGCTGGCCTGGCCTGCGCAACGGCGCACTGGACCGCGACACGCTCGGCTTCGGGGCCGAACCCGCCCAGCGGCACACGCTCTACGGCCACGACCTGCGGGTGCTGCTCGTACGGGACGCCAACGCCCGGGGTGAAGTGGCGGAGTGGTACGCCCACGACACCGAGGACGGGGTCGGATTCGCCGAGGGTGTGTGGGGGACGGCGGATACGGAGGGCCGTGTCTTCGCGAGTACGGCCTCGAAGCCGCACACGGTGGCCAAACTGCCGAAGGGGCTCATGAAGCTGGTGCCCACGGCACAGGGCCGGACAGCGCCCGGGAAGACCGCTTGGAACCCCGGGCAACTGGAGATCACCGTGCTCGGCTGTCTGTCGGAGAAGGCACTGACGGACTCGGGGCGGGCTGGTGACCCGCCCGACCGGCCGGCGGAGTGGGCGACGCTCACGCACCAGCTGCGTTACCACGACGACTACCCGCCGCTCGCCCGGCCTCTCCCGCTGCACTGGGCGCGTCTCGCCGGTGAGTACGTGCTTCCGGTGGCCGGAACGACGTCAGCGGAGGGTACGTCGTCCGCTTCCTGAGCGAGGTGCCGCCTGCATGGGGAGTCCCAAACGATCGACGCTGATAAGGATCAATGCTTCCCTCATGTGAGCGCCGGAGCCTGAACCTGACCACGGGTACGGGGTCTGGTGCACTCCTTGCTGGGATCACTGGGCATCCGCCGTGACGCTCGTTTGACGCTCTTCGCACCTGGTGGCCCCAAGACAGAGACGAGGGACGGACCTGACCTGCGGTTTTCTGTGAGTTCACCCGGGTGACATGCTTCCGATGACGCATCACATGGAGTGCGTGGCGGTGTTGGAGCCGGTGGGGAAGGGTCCTGAACTGCGGCTTGTTGAGGTGCATCGTGGGCGGTGTGGGTATTGCGGGCGACAGCTTGACGTTGGAATGACGCGCGTGACGCCCGTGCGACACTCGTTGCTCATGGTCTGAGTGGTCTGTGAGCGAGCGCGCGAATGGCGTGCACGGCCTGAATGTTGTGGACTGTGCGACTCGTTGAGCCCGAGGTGCTGGTTTCCGGATGCTCCGGTGGACACTGCGCAGGCTTCCGGGCGGGGCCCTCGGGTGCTGCGCCGTTCGGCGGGAACTGCTCCACCGGGTGGGACACAGAAGTGGTGCTCCTGCCCCTGCTCGGCAGGGCCCCCGTCGTGGCGGGCCTCGTCGGTCGGCCCGGGTACCCCCTCGACGCCCGCCTCGCCGACCGCGGTGACGGCCACGACAAGGACCGGCGGCTGCTGTGGGCCCGCGGCATCCTTCGCCAGGGCCTTGAGGGGATCATGGCGTGGCCGCCAGGCTCACCGCGAGCGTCCCGAGCACGGCGCTCGACACCAGTGCGGTGACGAGCCGCCCCCGCGGGCCGGTCAGTGCCCGGCCCAGTACGGCTCCACCCGTGGCCAGGAGCAGCTGCCAGCTCGCGGAGGCGGCGACGACGGCCGCGACGAACGCGGCGCGGGCTGGTCCGCCGGCGTCCGCGCCCGCGGGCCCGGCCAGTATGAGGGCCGAGAAGTAGACGATGGTCCAGGGGTTGAGCAGGGTCAGGCCGAGGAAGCCGAGACAGGCCCGTCCCGGCCGGCCCAGGGCGGACGGCTGGGACGCCGCGTCCGGGGTGCTGCCGCGCTCCCGTACGGCCGTCAGTGCGGTGCGGGCAGCCAGGCCCAGCAGGACCGCGGCGGCGACCCAGCGCAGCGGGACCGTGACGGGCTGGACGGCCCGGGAGAGGACCGCCCCGCCGAGCACGGCGAGCGTCGCATAGAGACCGTCGGCGGTGGCCACTCCGAGCGCCGCCGAGGCGCCCACTCTCAGCGAGGTCCGCGCGGTCAGGCTCACCAGGAGGACGGCGAGCGCGCCGATCGGCACGGCGAGGGCGTACCCGGCCCACAGACCCGGCAGGAAGGCATCGGTGAAAAGTGCGGAGGCGGTCATGCAGGCAGTCTCCGGGGCCGCGAGTGTACGCGTCCATCGAATGTTTCCGCCCATGACCATGCGGCCAGACCGAATGGTTGGATGGCCGCATGATCGATCCCCGGCTCCAGACCCTGCGGGTCCTGCACCAGCAGGGCACGGTCACCGCGACCGCCCGCGCGCTGCACCTCACCCCCTCCACCGTCTCCCAGCAGCTGCGGCAACTCGCAGCCCAGGTGGGCGTCGAGCTGCTGGAACCGGACGGGCGGCGGGTCCGCCTCACGCCCGCCGCGCTGGCCCTGATCCGGCACGCCGATGCGCTGTTCGCACGCTGGGAGCAGGCGAGCGCCGAGCTGGCGGCCTACGGGAAGGAGCGGGCAGGGCGGTTGCGGATCACCGGGGCTGCCACGGCCGTCGCGGCAGTGATAGCGCCCGCCGTCCGGCGCCTCCTTGACGAACATCCGCGGATGACGGTGGAGATCGGCGAGGACCACGCCGAGAACCGGTACGACCTGCTGCTCACGGAGCGCGCCGACATCGCGGTGGTGATCCCGGCGCCTGGCGGCCCGCCGCGTGGCCGTGCACGCTTCACTCGACTCCCGCTGCTGGAGGAGCCCCTCGACGTACTGGTGCCGCCCGGGCACCGCTTCGCGGCCCGCACGGACGGCATCGACCTGGCGGAGGCCGCCGAGGAGACCTGGATCAAGGCCGGGGATCCGCTCGATCAGGAGCAACTGCTGACGGCGGCGGGCGCAGCGGCGGGGTTCACGCCGCAGACGGCGCATGCCGCGGTGGACTGGTACGCGGTGGCCGCGCTGGTGGCACACGACTTCGGCATCGCACTGGTACCGCGCCTGGCACCGGTTCCGCGACAGCCGGAGTTGGTGCGGGTGCCCCTGCGTGGCGCCGCCGCGCCGGTGCGCCGGTTCGTCGCCTGCGTGCGCCGCGGCAGCGAGGAACTCCCCGCGGTCGCCCGCGGGCTCGCGGCACTGTGCGCGGCCGCGGCCGACCAGGACCGGCAGACGGGCGTCAGCTCCTGTCGGAGCCGGTAAGCAGAGCGTCCGCAGTGCTGTCGTCTGCGCTCGTGCAGCGTGCAGTTGTCACTGTGTGCCTGCAACCGATCCGCCGGGCAATCAGCGTCGCGTCTGCATCATCCACCGAGCCGCGGGGCTGACCTGTTGAGCTCGCAGCTCGCGAGTCCCTCGGGGCCGGACAGCGAGAGCGCCCCCGCGAGGGCAGTTGCGTGTCCAGCCGCGCTTGAGGGGAGGCGTGGAGCGGGTCGTGGTCGGCGTTGCTGTGCGGGTCGGCTTCTGCCGGACCCCTCGCGTGAACGAGACGGCCTGCGACCCGCCACCCTTGAACAGCGCGCGGACGACTATCCGTTCGCCGGCGCGCACTGCCCGTCGTCGGCCACGGCTTCCGGGGTGCCGTGGTGGCGTCCCTTGGGGATGACCAGGGGGGTGCGGCTCACCGGGTCGGTGGTGACCTCGCAACTGAGGCCGAAGATGTGCTCGACGGCGGATGCCGTGATCACGTCTCGCGGGGGTCCCTCGCCGACGATCTCGCCGTCCTTTAGTGCGACGAGATGGTCGGCGTACCGGCACGCCTGGTTGAGGTCGTGCAGCACCATGACGACCGTACGCCGCTCGGTCCGGTTGAGATCGACGACGAGGTCGAGCACGTCGATCTGGTGGGCGAGGTCGAGGTACGTGGTCGGCTCGTCCAGCAGCAGGACGGGGGTGCCCTGGGCCACCGCCATCGCGATCCAGGCGCGCTGCCGCTGACCGCCGGACAACTCGTCGACCGCGCGCTCTGCCAGGTCGGCGGTGCCGGTGGCGGCGAGCGCGTCGTGCACGGCCTGCTCGTCCGAGGCCGACCACTGCCGCCACCACGTCTGATGCGGCGAACGGCCCCGTGTGACCAGGTCCTTGACCGTGAGGCCCTCGGGGGCGACGGGGGACTGCGGCAGGATGCCGAGCCGTTGCGCGAGGCGGCGCGTGGGGATCGAGCGGATGTCCTCGCCGTTCAGCCGTACACTGCCGCCGCGTGGCGCGAGCAGCCGTGCCAGGGCGTGCAGCAGTGTGGACTTGCCGCACGCGTTGGGGCCGACGATCGCGGTGATCTGCCCGTCGGGCACGGCCAGATCGAGACCGGACACCACGGGGCGGTCGCCGTAGGCCAGGTGCAGTGCCTCGGCACGCAGGCCGGAGGCTGTGGGCGGCGTGAGGGGTGACATGTGTTCAGCCTCCTGAGCCCGCACGGTTCGTGCGGATGAGCAGCCAGAGCAGCACGGGGGCACCGAGCACTCCGGAGACGATCCCGACGGGCAGCTCCGTGTCCGGGACGAGGACGCGCGCGATGACGTCGGAGACCAGTACCACCACGGAGCCGGTCAGCCCCGCCGCCAGCGGCGGGGGCGCTGACGTGCGCGCGAGACGCTGCGCGATCTGCGGCGCCGCGAGGGCCACGAACGCGACCGGCCCCGCTGCGGCCGTCGCGAAGGCGACGAGCCCCACGCCGGTCACCAGGATCGCCAGCCGCACGGTCTGCACGCGGGTGCCGAGTCCGGCGGCCACCTCGTCGCCGAGCTGGAGGGTCCGCATCAGCCGCCCGAGGAGCAGTGCGGCGGGCAGCAGTACGACGAGCGCGGCAGCGAGGGGGCCCGCCTGTTGCCAGTCACGGCCGTTGAGGTTGCCGACGAGCCAGCCGACGGCGGACTGCGCCTGGCGCTGCCCCGCTCGGGCGAGCAGGTAGTCGGTGGCGCTCATGCACACCCACGAGACGCCGATGCCGACCAGGATGATGCGGTAACCGGTCGTGCCGCGCCGCCAGGACAGGACGTACACGAGCAGCGCGCTCGCCAGCGCACCCAGCAGGCCGAGGGGCTGCGGGCCCAGGCCGCCGTCCCAGCCGAAGACGGCGCCCGCGGCGACGGCGGTCCCCGCGCCCTGGGTGAGACCGATCATGTCGGGACTGGCCAGGGGGTTGCGGGTCATCGTCTGGAAGAGCGCCCCCGACACCCCGAAGGCGAGGCCCGCCAGCAGGCCGGCCATGGCGCGGGGGAGCCGGAGTCCGGTGACGACCAGCCGGGTTCCCTCGTCCCCTGAACCGGACAGCGCGCGCAGCACGTCGGGCATCGGGACGTCGAACTCGCCGACGGAGATGTGCCAGATCGCAGCCGCCAGCGCGGCGACGGCGAGCAGGAGGGTCACCACGACGAGCCGGGGCCGCAGCACGCCGGACACCGGGGGGAGCGCGAGGCGGAAGGTGCGGGGCGCAAGGGCTCCCGGGAGCCGTGCCGGACCCGGACGCCGCCCGTCGGTGCGGGCCTTGGCGCGGGCCCCGGGCGGGGCGGCGGCAGGTGTCCTGGGCATCTCACACCTCCGAGAGCTTGCGTCGGCGGACCAGGGCGATGAAGAACGGCCCGCCGACGAACGCCACGACGATGCCTGCCTGGACCTCCGTGGGCCGGGCCACCAGCCGTCCCAGCACATCCGCGGCGAGCAGCAGGCAGGCGGCCAGGACCGCGCACAGCGGTACCAGCCTGCGGTGGTCGGGCCCGTAACCGGCGTACTGCGCCAGGACCCTGGCGGCGTGCGGCACCACGAGGCCGAGGAAGACCACGGGGCCGATGGCGGCGACGGCGGCACCGGTCAGCAGGGTGACGGCGGCGACCCCCTGCAACCGGACGAGGCCCAGCCTGCGGCCGAGCGAGGCCGCCACGTCGTCGCCGAGCGAGAGGCTGTTGAGCGCGGGCGCCGCGGTCAGCGCCAGCAGCGCGCCGAGCGCCAGGAACGGCAGTACCCGCAGCACCGTCCCGCCGTCCTGGTCGGCCAGCGAGCCCGCCGACCAGAAGCGGTAGCGGTCCAGGGCCTCGTCGCTGACCAGCACGACCGCGCTCGTCAGTGAGGAGAGGACGGCGGTGACGGAGACCCCGGCGAGCGCCAGCTTGACCGGCGTCGAACCCGAACGCCCCAGGCGGCCGAGGGCGTACACGGTGACGGAGGCGATCAGCGCGCCCGCGAAGCCGAACCAGATGTAGCCGAGGAGCGAGCCGATCCCGGCGACCCCGGCCGCCAGCACGATCGCGAACGAGGCGCCCGCGCTGACCCCGAGGATGCCCGGGTCGGCCAGCGGGTTGCGCGTGAGGGCCTGCATCACCGAGCCGGACATGCCGAGCGCAGCACCCGCCGCCAGCGCCAGGTCGGTGCGGGGTACGCGCACGGTCCACACCACGTCCTCGACCCGGGCCGAGCTCGCGTGCCCGGCCAGGGCGCCGAGCACCCGCGTGGGCGGGATGTTCAGCGCGCCGAGACCGAGCGAGAGCAGGAGGAGAGCCACCAGGAGCCCCGCGAGCCCGGCCAGGAGCAGGACGCGCCGCGCACGCGTCTCTCGGGCCGGTCCCGTCACTTGTCCGCAGCGGGGGTACGCACCTTCGTGGACGGCTTGCCGTCCACGGCCGCGGCGAGCTGCGGCACGATCCGCTCCAGGGTGTACGGGAGCGACAGGACGGAGACGAAGGAGACGGCGTTGCCGTAGTCGCTCCTCTCCTTCACGAAGACCTCGCGGCCCTGCTTGACGACCTTGAGGCCGCCGTACAGGTCGTTCTCGTGGAGCTTGTCCGCGTCCTTGCCGGGCGCGGTCATGATCCAGACCGTCGCGTCGTTGTCGAGCAGATCGGTGCGCTCCTTGCTGATGTTCGCGCCGAACTCGTCCTTGCCGACGGCTTTGGACAACCCCTTTGGCTGTGTGAACCCGAGGTCGGACATCAGCCGGGTGCGGTTGTCCTGCGGCCCGTAGACGTACAGACCCTGGTACGGGGTGGCCATGACGCCGGTCGCGCCCTTGAACTCCGGGTGCTTGTCAGCGGCTTCGGCGATCTTCCGCTCCACCCCGGCCACCAGCTTCTTCGCCTTCCCCGGCTGCCCCAGCGCCTTGCCGACCGACTCCGTCTGCTCCTGCCAGGAGATGCCGTAGTCGGGCATCCCGCCGGGCTGCGCCACCACGGGGGCGATCTTCGACAGGGTGCGGTACTGCTCCTTGGTCAGCCCTCCGTACAGGGCGAGGATCACATCGGGCTGCAACGCCGCGATCCTCTCCACCTGCGGACCTGTGCCGGTGTCCTTGAGCACGGTCGGCGCCTTGTCCGAGCCCAGTTTGTCCCGGGCCCACGGACCGATGGCGCCCTTGTAGCCACCCATCCACTCGGTCGTGCCCACCGGTGTCCTGCCGAGTGCGAGCGCCGCGTCCTGGTCGGAGAGGCCGACGGTCACGATGCGTTCCGGCTCGGACTTGACGGTGGTGCTGCCGTACTTGTGCTCGATGGTGGCGGGGAACGCGCCCTTCTCCGCCTTGGCGGTGGCCGATGTGGAGCCGCCCTCGCCGTCGTCGTCGGAGCCGGAGCCGCAGGCGGCGGTGGCACCCAGGAGCAGGGCGAGGCCCGCCGCGGCCACGGTACGTCCGGTGCGCTTGAGGAGGGTCGTCATGTGCGTGGTCCTTCGGATCAATTTCCAAGGGGAATGTGCTCGGGGGCGGGGGAGAGGGGCGGGGCCCGGATCAGGGGTGGGGGCCGGCGCGTTCGCCGGACCAGGCGGCCCAGAGCGCCGCGTACGGGCCGTCCGCCTCCTTGAGGTGCGCGTGCGGGCCGCTCTCCACGACCCGGCCCGCTTCGAGTACGACGACCCGGTCGGCGGTGACCGCCTGGGTGAGCCGGTGCGCGACGATCAGCGCGGTACGCCCGCGCAGCGCCCGCCGTGCCGCCTGCTCCAGCACCCGGGCACCGGAGCTGCCCGCCTCGGCCGTCGCCTCGTCGAGCACGGCCACGGGCGGGTCGGCCAGTACCAACCGGGCCAGAGCGAGTTGCTGTGCCTTGGCGGCGTCGAGGGTGTGCGCGCCCTCACCGACGACGGTGTCCAGCCCCGCGGGCAGCGCCTCGGCCCAGCCGAGCGCGTCGACGGTCGCCAGCGCCTCGCGCAGCTCGGCCTCGCCGGCGTCGGGGCGGGCCAGCCGAAGGTCGTCGGCGAGCGTTCCGGAGAAGATGTGCAGCTCCTGGGAGACGAGCACCGCCGGCGGGCCGGACGGGGTGCGGGGCACTGGGGTGGTGACCTCGCCCCGGGTGGGCGGCTGCACGCCCGCGAGGATCCGCGCGAGAGTGCTCTTGCCCGCGCCGCTGGTGCCGACGAGGGCGACGTGCTCGCCCGCGCGGAGGTCGAGGTCGACGTCGTGCAGTACGGGGACACCGGCGCCGTACGCATGGCTGACGCCCCTGACGGAGACGGCGGCGGCGTCGGCTCCCGTCTCCTCGGGCCCACCGGCCCCGTCACCCTCGCGGTCCCCGCTCTTGCTGGTCAGGTCCGTCACGCCGACCAACCGGGCGAGTCCGGCGGTGGCCGACTGGGCGTCGTCCAGCAGCACGAGCGCGGCGTTGACGGGGCCGAACAGGCTGTGGAAGTAGAGCGCCGCGGCGGTCGCCGTGCCGATGGAGACCGCGTCGCCCCGCACGAGCAGGAACCCGGCGCACAGCACGGCCACCAGCCCGATGTACTCGGCCACGTGCAGCCGGCCGTAGAACCCGAGAACGAGGCGCACGCCGCGCATCCGGAGAGCAACGGCCTCCCGCGACCTGGCTGCCACACGGGCGCTGTGCTGTTCCTCCAGCAGGAATGCGCGCACGGTGTCGGCGCCCCCGATGACCTCCAGAAGCTGCTGTTGCTGCAGTCCGGTCGCCACCCGCTGGCGGGCGTACAGCGGCACGGCCCTGCGCACGTACCAGCGGGCCGTCAGCGCCTGGACGGGTACGGCCAGCAGCGCGGCCAGCAGGAAGCGGAGGTCGAGCAGCGCGAGCGCGCCCAGGGTCAGCACGATCGTCAGCGCGGAGCGGGTGAGTTCGGGCAGGGCCGAGCGTACCGATTCGGACACCCGGGCCACGTCGTCGGTGACCCGGGCCGTGAGGTCGCCCGCGCCCGCGCGTTCCAGCCGGTCGGCGGGCAGGGCCAGCGCCCGTTCGACGAAGCGTTCCCGCAGCCGCGCGAGCACCGATTCGCCGACCCGTGCCACGGCCCCCATGCCGAGCGCCGTGGCGCCGCCCTGGACGAGCGCGACGACGGCGAGGGCGGCGACCGGCGCGGTCAGCGCGCTCGCGGCACGGCCCTGAGCGACGAGGTCCACGATCCGGCCCAGCAGCGGTTGCGTCAGCAGCCCGACGGCCGTCGCGGCGACCAGCAGCAGCCCGGCGCCTACTGCCTTGCCCCGGTCGGCGCGCAGGAGTTCGAGCGCCGCAGCACGCGTGCGGCGTCCGGTGGCGACGGGCAGCAGCTCCCGCGGTGCCTTGTCGGGCGTACCGTCCCCGTGCGGCGCGAGCGCTCCCGCGGATGCCTCGTGCGCGGCCCCGGGCCCGGAGTCCCGGGGCGGCGCTGCACGCCCGGCGGCACGTGCCGCCGGGACCTGCGGCGTCTCCGGGGCGTCGGCCTGGCCGGGGCGTATCGCACTGTCGTCGGAGCGCGGTGCCGAACTCATGAGAAGACCGCCGTCCGGTAACGGGAACTGCGGCGCACCAGGTCCTCGTGCGGCGCGGCTTCGGCCAGACGGCCGCCGTCGAGAAGAGCGACGCGGTCGGTGACGGCCAGCAGCACGGGGCTGCTGGTGACGAGCACGGTGGTGCGCCCCCGCCGTACGTCCCGCAGCCCGGTGGCGATACGGGCCTCCGTCGCCGCGTCGACGGCCGTCGTCGGATCGTGCACGACGAGCACGTCGCGGTCGGCGGCCAGGGCGCGGGCGAGCGCGACCCGTTGGCGCTGGCCGCCGGAGAGCGCGCGGCCCCGCTCGCCGACGGGCGCGTCCAGGCCCCCTTCGAGAGAGGCGGCGACCTCGTCGGCACCCGCGGCGGCCAGCGCCGTCGCGACGGTGGACGCGGCGGTGCCCTCGTGGTCCCGGCCCGCTCCGGGGGCGCTGCGGTCCGGCGTGGGGCCGTGCACCGCGGTCACGTTCTCGCGCAGGGAACCCGTGAAGAGTGCGGCCCCGTGTTCCGCTACCAGCACGGTCGCGCGCAAGGTGCGCGGATCCAGCGCGCCCAGCGGCACGCCGTCGAGTTCGACACTGCCGGACACCGGGTCGGCACGCCGGGCCAGGCACGCCAGCAGAGCCTCCCCGTGCGCCGGTTCGGTGACGACGACGCCGAGCAGTTCCCCCGGCGCGACTTCCAGATCGATGCCGTCGAGGCCGCCGTGGGTGAGGCCGCGCAGGCGGAGGGCGGCGGTCCGCGGGGTGCGCGCGTGGGCCTGCGCGGTGCGGTCGCCGTCGTCGCCGATGCGGGCACTGTGGCCGTCGGCCGCGCCGCCCTGGTCGGTGCGGACGTCGCCCGGTGTGTCCAGCACTTCCGCGATCCGGGCGGCCGAGGCGCGGGCGCGGGCGAAGTCGGCGGTGACCCAGGCGATCACCTGGAGGGGCCCGGGCAGGAACAGCGCCAGTCCCACGGCGGCGACCAGTTCGCCGAGCCCGATGCCGCCGCTGAGGACGAGACGGCCGCCGACGAGGGCGACGCAGGCGATGAACAGCCCTGTCAGCGTCTGCATCAGCCCGGTCTGGAGAGCCTCGGCCCTGGCCGCGCGCACCGTCGCTTCCAGCGAGGCACGGCTGGTTTTGCGGTAGCGCGCGGAGGCGGCGCGCTGTGCCCGTAGCCCCTGCAACACCCGGACGCCCGCGACGAGGTCGGCGGCGACGCCCGAGGCGTGCGCCGCGCGCTCCTGCTCGGCGTGGCTGCGGTGCTCCAGGGGGCGTGCGAGCAGCTGTCCGAGCGCCATCAGCACGGGGGTGCCGAGCAGGATGAGCAGCCCGAGCGGGACCGAGGCGCTGAGCAGCAGCACGGCGCCGGCGGTCAGCCCGACGACGGCGGGGAAGGCGAGGGTCAGCGCCATGGTGACGGCGCCCGCGCGCCGGGCGTCCTCGGTGGCGACGGTGACGAGGGCGCCGGGCGGGCGCCCCGTGTCGGCACCGCCGAGCGGGGCGAGTACGCGTGCCACCAGCCGCATCCGCAGGGCGTGCCCGGCGCGTTCCGAAGCGCGTTCGCCCGCGCGGGCACCGAGCTGGAAGCCGCCGGAGAGGAAGACGTAGACGACAGCGAGCACGAGTGCCCAACGGGCGAGGGAGGCACCGTCGGGATGGACGATCGCGCGGTCGACGATGAAGCCGATCAGCACGGGCACGAGGGCCTCGCCGATCTGATGGCAGGCACCGAGCCCGCAGCCGACGACGACGTCGCGCCGCTGCCCCGCGAGCACCTGCCGCAGGACGGGCAGGGCGGCTGGCCCGCTGCGCTGCACCCCCATGACCGCTCTCTTCTCTCCCAGCCCACAAAGAAAGGCAAGGCTTACCTTAGCGGTGCAGGAAAGCGCAAGCGGCGGGCCCCGGGCGGTCGGTCGGTGCCCGGCGCCCGCAGGCGTGCGACGGCGTACGAGCGGGAGCGGAGCCTCAGCAGACGGAGGAGCGCCGCGCTCTCAGATCCTCCATGCCGCACCACGGGGTGTGACTGAGAGCGACGAGGACGGTAACCCCGTCCAAGGGCACCCGATCGTTCTCGACCTTGTGGACCCGGTTCTCCGCGCTGCCACCGCCGTTCTACGCTGTGACCTGCGGCCATCGTCTGATCTTGTGCCTTCACGCACCGATGACCATCGGTTGTCGCACCCGTGGTGGTAACCAGCTCCGGGCGGCAAGGCGATGCGGACCGGAGCACGAATTCTGGAGTCGATGCGGTCTATGGACATGTCGTCCCGGGAGATCCGCATTCCCCTCGGCGAGGTCGTCGCGGTCCTGCGGGACCTGAACGAGTTCGTGGTGTCCCTCGACCGACTCGGGTCCCGCCAGGCGTCCGGAACCGCCGACGACCGGACCGTCGGAGCGTTCATCGCCGACTGGGATGTCGCCCGACGGCTGGCCCGCGCCCGGCACGTCATCAGTGGTGCTCTGGGTGCGCAACTGAGCGAAGAGGACAACGCCGAGATCGACGCCCTGTGCGAACAGGGCCGCTTCTACGGCACAGACAACGCCCCACCACCCTCCACCGGCCACTCCAGCTGAGACCACAAGCGCACCGGAGCGGACCGGTCGAGACGGAAGCCGGTGCGTCCGGGACCTGGCACCCGACCGGCACCGTCACGATCCACGGCTGGAGTGCTGGACGGCTCCACCACGGCCGAGGTCTCCGCCATGGCCAGGACGCACAGGAGTCAACAGCGCTCGTGCTCGATACACCTACTGCTTGACCGTACGGCGGTCTTGACGACGCTCCATGGTGGTGGAGGCGTCAGCGTCGCGAATGGCGAGAGCGACCGTGACGGCGAGCGCGGCTGCTGCGGCGGCGGCGAGGAAGGCGTCGTGGTAGGCGGTCAGGTGGACGTCGAGACGGCCGGCATTCTCCTGGGCCGGGTCCACGGCGGCGAGCACGGTGCTGAGGAGTGCGACGCCGATGGCGCCTCCGAGTTGCTTGCCGGCGTTGAAGAGGGAGGACGCCCGTCCGGTCTGCGCTGCGGTGATGGTGGCCATCGATGCGGCCTGGCTGGGGATGAACACGAGAGCCACGCCGAGTCCGAGGCCGAACATGATCAGCCGCACCAGCCACGGGCCGGTGCCGGCGTCCACCTGGGCCATCGAGAGCAGTGCTGCCGCGATGACCAGCAGTCCGGCTGCGACGATCCGGCGGGGCCCGAGGCGCGGGTAGAGCGCGCGGGTCACGATCTGCCCGCCAGTCATGACACCGATCGCAGAAGGGAAGATGGCCAGCCCCGACTGCACTGCGGAGAGGCCGAGTCCGTCTTGAAAGAACAGAGTGACCAGGAAGAGCGCGCCGAGGTAAGCGAGCGAGCCGAGTCCGTACAGGCTCGTCGCGCAGGCGAACATACGGTTGCTGAGCAGGCGCAGATCGACCAGCGGGTCGGCTGCCCGTAGCTCGACGGCGACCATCAGACCAAGCAGCACTGCACCGATGCCGAGCGTGGCCAGCACCGGGACGGCCGACCACCCCTGGGACGGGCCCTCGGAGACGCCGTACATGACCGAACCCAGCCCCAGGCCGGACAGCAGCAGGCCACTCACGTCCAGACGGCCGGGGCGTGCGGGGAGGTGGTCGGTCAGTGCCACGGCACCGAACACGAACGTCGCCGCGCCGATCGGCACGTTGACCAGGAACACCAGTCGCCACGACAGGCAGGTCGTGAACACGCCTCCGAGGACCGGTCCGAGCGCCGGGGCCAGCGCGGTGGCCAGCGCCAGGACGCTGGAGATCCGGACCCGCTCGGCCGGCGGGTGGACCCGGAACAGCATCGCCAGCCCGACCGGCGTCATCACCGCGCCGCCTACACCTTGCAACACCCGGAAGGCGACCAGCTCGCCGAGGCTGGTGGCTGTGCCGCACAGCGCCGAGGCGATCGTGAACACGCCTACCGCGCCCAGGAGTGCTCGCCGCCCGCCGATCCGGTCGCCGAGCCAGCCCGAGGCCGGGATGAACACCGCCAGGCTCACCAGATAGGCGATCGGGACCAGGCCGACGCTGTCGGCGCGGGCGTGGAAATCCCGGCCCAGGGTCGGTAGGGCGACGTTGACGATGGTGGTGTCCATGACAGCCATGAACATCGCGGCGACATACACCACCGCCACGACCAGCTTCTGATCCAGGCGAGACTCCATGGCTCGGACAGTAACATTATCGTTGACAGTGTCAATCATTGATAGTGGCAGTCATTGGTGAGAGGTAGCATCGATGACGTGACTACGGCCTCAGAGCTTCCCGCCCCGGGTGTGGGCGACCGGCAGAACGACCCGGCCGCCGAGGTTTGGCAACGCATCCGCGCCATCAGCCACAACCCGACCGCGATGGCCGCCTTCCACCAGATCGTCCAGGAGACCGGACTGCCACTCGCCCCCCTGCGGGCGCTGCTCGTCCTCCCCTTGGACGAACCGATCCCGATGCGGCAGCTCGCAAAGCGGCTCGGATGCGACAACTCCTACGTGACGTCGCTGGTCGACGCCCTCGAACAACGCGGTCTCGCCTCGCGCCGGCAGCACCCGACCGATCGCCGGATCAAGGTCATCGTGCTGACCGACCGCGGGCGAGAGCTGACCGAGCGGGCGCAGCTTGCCGACAACACACCGCCGGACTCTTTCGCCGACCTCAGCTCCACCGAGATCACCACCCTCCGGGACCTCTTGCGGAAGCTGGGTCCGGCCCAGACCTGACGACGCCACGAACCACTTGTACCGTGCCGGCTGTCAGGCCCCCGTCCGCTCGGTCCGGGCCGTCTCGCTCACTGCACCGGCCCGCACACACCGCGCCGCTCGACCTGACACAGAGATCCAGGTCCCTGGAGCTGACGGCTCCTCCGCGCAGGTGCCCGTCCCGGCTGCCGCCAGGCGTCGGCGTCGTGGATCGGCTGAGGCCGACGGCAGCGGCGACTGCGCGGGCAGCCACTGGGCCTGAACAGCCCGCCGGGTCACCTGGCGACGGGCTCGTGGAGGAAGAGGACCGTGCAGCCCGTCCTGCTGAACGACTGATGCTCGATGGGGTACGGGTAGTCGACGAAGTCGCCTCGCGTTCGATGGGCGGTGTGCCGCGTTCCGTCCGGGAACACCAACTCGTCGTCGGCCTCACCCTCGACGAACAGGAACCGGTGCGCGGTTCGATGCGGGTGCCGCGGCGCGGCCGAGCCCGGTTCGAAGTGCGCGAGTCCGACGACGCGTTCGTCGAAGTTCTCGTCGAACTCGACATCGAGGAGCAGCTTGAACCACTGGCCGGGACTCGACTCCTGCCAGCCGTCGGGACCGAACACGTCGTCCGCCGGATCACCCAGCCGCTCGCCCGTCAGCATGAGGGCCAGGCACCGGGACGGGCTCGACAGGACAGCGGTTTCGCCGGCGGGTAGAGCACAGTACGCACCGCTGAGGTGGCGTCGCGCCTGCTCCCGCTCGTCGCCAGCCGTGATGGCGAGTTCGCCGTCCAGCACCAGGATCCGGTCGACCGCGCGGCCGGACAGCTCGAACCTTGTCCCGTGGTTGATGCGGAGCAAGGTGAACGAGTCGCCGTCGGCGGGCCTCAGCAGTTCTTTGGTCCAGACACCCTGCACCCGCTCACCGCCCTGCGCGGCAGGCACCCATCCGATCGGCGTGAAAGTTGCGTCGCGACTCGTCATTGATCAAGAGTCCCATCGGACACGCGTCCGGCGCCACCGGCACGGCGGTGTACTCCTTGCACAGGGGCAGCACGTCAGGCACCCCTTCCACGGCGACCCGAACGGCTCTCGTCGGGGGCCCCGCCCAGAACGATGGAGTGCACCACGCTCTCCGCCTGGCTGTCGAGTTGCAGGAGTTCGTCGACTTCGTGGTCGTAGAAGCCGGACAGGCACAGTGTGCTCGTGGAGAGGCTTTCGGCGGCCAGGCAGATTCCTTGTCCGATGTGACCGGCTTCCAGCAGGACGAAGCGGTAGCCGCGCTCTGCGTACTTGGATGTCGTACGGGAGAAGACGCCCGTGAGCAGGACCACGGCTCTGGCGCCGTGGTGGTTCTCGGGCTGCATGCAGGAGGTGTGGAGTGCCTCTGTCGGGTCTGCCGGGTCGATGCAGCGCAGTTCGCGGGCTCCGGGCGCGTAGTGGTAGATGCCGGGCGCGAGCCCGCTGACGTCCGTGACGGCGACATAGCACTCGACCGGGTAGCGGCCGCCGGCCGAGGGGGCGGGTCGGTGCTGTTCGGTGGTGCCTACGGCCGTTGCCAGGATCGTCGCCAGTGCGCGTCGGGTCAAAGGTGTCTCACCGCTCCAGCCTCCCACCTGGCTGCGGCGGCGGGCGGCAAGTTCTCCGAGGGGGGCCAGAGGCAGCGGCTCGTCGTCGAGGGGGATGGTGAGTGCGCCCTGGAAGCGGTCCCGGCCGGCCCGCATCGCGTTCAACTCCGACTCGAAGTACTGGACGGACTCCGAGTAGTTGATCTGGCGGTCACGTGTGAACTTGGAGTTCTCGTGGAAGCTCGCCGCCAGGGGTGCGAAGGCGCCTGGGTCGGGCATCGGTGACCCGTCCGGTTGTTCCGGCATCGTGGGGGAGGATCCTTCCGGTCCGGTTACGCGAAGAAGTGCGGCGAGGGGTTGAGTTCGGACTCCTGTGCCGGCTTCGGCCTGTGCCCGAGCTCGACCGGAAGGTCGTACAGCCGCCGCCCCTGAAGGCACCGCAGCCGGCCGAAGTCCAGCGGCTGTGCGCCGGGCACGAGCACCTTGCGGACATGCCAGCCGATCTCGCGCAGGTCGGGCGGGGTGAGGTCGATGCTGATGACGCGCATCCCGCGCCGGGCCACGTCGGCCACCGCCGAGGACAGTGTCGTGCGGTCAGGGTCCGAGGCCGGCAGTGCGGGCTTCCACTCGGCGTGCTGGTCGAGCAGCCAGTCGAGGGTGTCGCGGTAGCCCGGCAGGCAGCTGACCCGGATGTGGTCCTCGGGCTCCGCCAGGGGTTCCAGGGGCCCCGGCGTCGCTGCCCGGGGATAGCCGCGGCGGGTCATCACCGCGAGGATCTGGAAGGCCTCCAGCACGGCCTTGCGCAGCGCGGTCGGGTAGTCGCCTCGGCATGCGGCGCCGAAGCAGAAGGGCGGAAGGCTCCCGGTCTGCGGCAGCACTCCTGCCAGTACCACGGGCTGGCCGAGGTCGAGTGTCAGATCCCATGCCCGCACGGTCAGGGGGTGCCACCGCGGTGCGGAGGCCAGGAAGCCTGCGACATCGTCGGACAACCGGGTGAGAGGCATCTCCGGCGGTGTCCAGCGGTTCAGGTGGCGGATCGTGAACGCGTCCCGCTCGTGGATCTCGCGCAGTCCGGACAGTACCGCTGCCGAGGCGTCCGTGTGGGCGGCCAGTCCTGTGGTCGTCCACGGGGCGAGTTCCTCGCCCTGGAACCTGGACCGGTAGGTGTAGG
Organism: Streptomyces sp. CNT360; assembly: GCF_000424785.1. Lineage (NCBI taxonomy): Bacteria > Bacillati > Actinomycetota > Actinomycetes > Kitasatosporales > Streptomycetaceae > Streptomyces > Streptomyces sp. CNT360. The sequence continues at coordinate 33,898 of NZ_AUKO01000013.1, forward strand.
CCGGGAGCGCGAGCTGCGCGGGCACCAGTACGCGCCGGTCGTGTGTCAGGTCGTGGCCTTCGACCCAACCGCGCGGGGCCTTCTCGTCGAAGGGTGCGGCAGAACCTTCCCCCGGTGTGGGCAGTACGAACTCCTCCGCGTGCACGGCGTCGTCCTGGAACTCCACGTAGGTCCCGTACTCGACCTGGACGTGCGCGGCCCCCACCAGGGATCCGTAGCGCTCTATGGTCTCGCCCACGGCGGCGGACCGTGCCTCCGCCTCGGTGGTGCCGATGCCGAATCCGGTGACCCCGTAGTCCTTGGGCACGTTGGGCAGCAGGTCGGGGCGTGAGGCCGGGGCCAGCCTGGCCACCGTCGAGCGCGGCAGCAGCTCGGAGACGAACGGAACGACGCTGCGGACGATGCCGGTGCGCGCCGAGACGACGGCCGACGTGTCGATCCCGGCGCCCGCTACCAGGGCCTCCCTCATGTCACTGCCCGCCATGGCCGCAGCTTTCGCACATCGGCACCCGCAGGACCGGGTGGCGGGTGAGTTTCAGGGTGGTGAAACTGAGCTGGAGCAGGGTGGGGGCTGGTGCCTCGTTGGTCCGTCCGGCGAAGACGTTGACCGCCCGGAGGGCCGCCATGTTGGCCAGCAGGCCGTCGGCGGCGGGCAGCCGCCCGGTCGGGGCGGCTGCCAGCGCGGCGTGCCCGGGTGTCTGCGGGGTCTCCTCCTTGCCGGAGCCGTGCGCGGCCGCGCGCTCGCGTACGCACAGGCACTCGTAGCAAGCCGTGCGCAGGGGGACGACCACGTGCGTCACCACGGCGGTGACGCCTTCGAACCAGCCCGCGAGGTACGGCACGCGGGCACGGCGTGCCCAGCGGTCGAGAAGCCGCAGATGCTCCTCGTCGCGCTCACGCCTCAGTGAGACGGCGAGGGAGGGGAGGGGCCGGCTCAGTGCGGGCGCGTCCGCCTCGTCGAGCACAGGCCTGGGCGACACCCGGGCGCGGATGCTTCCGCTGGTCAACTGCGCGAAGTGGTCCCCGAGTTCCTCGTCGCCGAGGCAGACGACGTCCGCCTCGTCGTCGGCGCCCAGGGTGCACAGCGCCTCGTCGGGGAAGAGGCGGAGGACCGTGTTGGCTGCCCGGTCCGCACCGGGACCGCGGTCGAGTGCGGCCACGGTGGTGACCAGCCCCTGCGGTTCCATCTGCGCCAGGACGCGCGCGACCACTGCCGCCGACGCGCCGGCTTCCTTCGCCACCTCCTCGACGGTCTTCGGCTGCTCGACGGTGCACAGAATTCGCCGGGCCAGTTCGGCTGTTCTGCCCCGCAGTGCGACTTCTCCGTCCACGAGCCGCACGGTGAGTGTCGAATCGTCGCTGAAAGCTATCGACGCACCGGGGCTGAGAACGTACGTCATTTCCACCTCGACCGCCGCCGATCCACGTGCCCGCTCTCGTCATTCCGCATAAGGGCGATGCCTACACGGTCGACTATGAGATCGTCAATTTCACACAAGCGGAACGGCTTGCTCCGAGGTGGATTGCACAACGCTGCGCCTCCGAGGTGGACGCCTTCGCTTGACCGGAAGTCGCGATCCTGGCTAGCGTCCGCTGAATCGATTCGAGAGATCGATTTCCACACCACCTGGAGGAGGAATACATGGCACGTGAAGACAACTCCGCCGCCATCCCGGAAACCGGCCTGGAGGGCGCGGAACTGGAAGCGATCGACCTGACGATCGAAAAGCTCACGCCCCGTCTCGCGCTCGACAGCACCGAGGGCGGCAGCAGCGCCGTCACGGGCAGTTGCACGCTCAGCGGCACGATGTGCGGCGGCCGGGGCTGAAAGGAGCGCGCAGCGCCCCTTCACCGTTTCACCGTGATTGCGTGACCACGTGACCCCCATGCCCCCACTCCGCCCCGCCGTCGTCACGTCGGCCGAAGGTGTGCAACTGCTCCCCAGGTCGGAAGACCGCGTTGTGGTCCGCGGGTGGGGCCACGGGTCCGTGCTGGCCGGCGAGCACGCGCGGCTCGCCGGCCAGATCCTCCGCGAAGCGCGGGAAGGCCGGACGCCTGAGCAGCTGGCCGGATGTACTCGTGCTCCCCTGTCCACCGTCCGGGCCCTGGTGAAACGGCTCGTGGAACGAGGGCTGCTGGAGTGGAGGCCCGCATCCCGGCCTGCCCTGCTGCCGCCCGCGGAACCGGTTGGGCGCTCCGTCCTTCAGGCCGTGGTCGCCGACCCCGCCGACCCCACCGTCCCCGCAGCCTGCCTCGCGGCCGCAGCCGAAGGGCCCGAGCGGCTGCTGGTGACCGACGACGTGGGTGACGTCCTGCGACGGGCGGCCGGGGGGCCCGCGCATGTCGTTCTGCCCCGGCGCCTTGCTGCGGATCGCGAGAACACCGCCGTACGCGATCTCCTGGCGGCCGGTGGACGGTGGGCCTGCTACTGGCGCGAGCACGGGCGCACCGTCGTCACCACGGATCTTTCCGCTGCCTCGGGACTGTGCCTGGCATGCCTGGCGTCGCGTGAGCGGGCCGGCGGTCCACCAGCGCCCACGCACCGGGAGTCCGCTTCCGGCGACGCGCGTTCCACTGCGCTGCTTCTGGCACATGTCCTGGCCGGCCTGCGTGCGGGGCACCCGCACGCGCCCGGGGAGCCGGTTGTCTACGAGCTCCTCCACGACCGAGTGGTCTTCTCGCCCGTGCGTGGACTGCCGGTATGCCCCTCCTGCACCCCGCACGCGAGCGGGGGCCCGCTGCTCACCTCGTCCACGGCGACGGCTGCACAGGACCCGGACGACGGCTCCGCCCCGGACCCCCCGCCCGCCGCCGCAGCCGAGGGAGCCTTCTCCCTCGATGAGCTCGTCGACCGCTGCCGGCACTCGAACGATCTGCCTCCGGCCGAGCTGACCGCCCTGTTCGACGACATCAGACACCTGGCCGGTGACCGGGCGACGGTGATGAGAACCGTCCGGCCCGAGACACCGGCGCTCGCCGCCGACTGCTTCCACGCTGTCGCGGCCGACCTCGCGGACCTGCGGCGCATCAGCGCGTCCAACGGACAACCGCAGGCCTACGACGCCTTCGGCAGCGCGTGGACCATGGCCGGGGCCCTCCAGCGCTGCCTCGGCGAGGCGGTCGAACGGTACTGCGCCCTGGTGCACGGGGCCGCGCACCGGGTCGTATGGGGAACCGGGAGCGAACTGTCCGAGGCCGTGCCGGTCGAGCGGTTCGCGACGCTGTCGCCTGCGGAGATCCGGGAGAGCGGCCAGGAACTGCGTACCGCGACACCGGCATCCCGCCTCGGCTGGGTGGCCGGCCGCAGCCTCCTCAGCGGGGAGCAGGTGCTGGTGCCCGCGCAGCTGAGCTTCCTGGCGTACACCGCCGCAGCCTTCGAGGACGTGGTACAGCCCAGTTCCAACAAGGGTCTGGCCGCCGGGCGCAGTACCGACCGGTGCCTGCTCCACGGGCTGTGCGAACTCATCGAGGCGGACGCTCTGCTCATCCACTTCCTCAACCGCTCCCCGGTGCCCGAACTCGACCTGGCGGGCAGCACCGGCGCCGGTCCGCGCCTCTCCCGGGTCGGCCGCGCCCACCGGGCCGTCCAGGCCGCGGGAGGACGGCTGCGAGCCTGGGACTTCGGTACGGACCTTCCCGTGCCCACCGTCCTGGTGATGGTCGAGCGGTACGACGAGGCCGGGCCCCTGGCCACGTTCGGCATGGCCACACGGCCCGATCCCGCCGACGCACTGGAAAAGGCGGTCCTCGAAGCGCTGCACGGCACATGCTGGCTGGATGCCCGGATGGCTGAGACGGCCAGGGCCTTCGCCGCAGTCCCCGCTCCGGACTGGGTCACCACCCGGGAACACGCCAAAAGTCTGGGCGCCTCGTCCGCGTACCTGGCCGAACTCGGCTGGCTGCTGGACAGGGAGACGCGACTGCCGCTCGGCGACTACCTCGCGGCCCACCCCCGCGGCTCCACGGACCCGGCTGCGCAGCTGCGCCGCCTGGTGAACACGCTGGCGGCCAACGGCCTCGACCCCCTCGCGGTGGACCTGACCACCCCCGACGTCCACGCGGCGACGGGCCTGGAGGTGTGGCGCACCATCGTGCCGGGCCTTCAGCCCTTCTCCATCGGAAGACTTCAGGCGCGGGCAAACGACCGGCTCTTCTCCGTGCCCGTGCGCATGGGCCACCGCACTGCACCCGCGACCGAGTCCGGCCTCAACCCATTGCCCCACCCCTGCCCGTGAGGAGAGCACCGTGAGAGGGAGCCCGAGTGCCTACTAGCTGCGCAACCACCCCCGAGCGCCCGAAGCTGGCAGAACCCGTCGAAGCCACCGTCGACGGCGGGCAGGCGTACGTGCGGATCGGCTCTCCGCCGTCGTACATCAGGCTCGGCACCCGTGCGTGGTCCATCGCCCGCCTGCTCGACGGCTCGCGGACGGTACAGCAGGCTGCGGCAGAGGCGGGGTGCGCCGAGGAGCAGGTGCGGCGCCTCGCCGACCAGCTCGGCGACGGCGGCCTTCTGCAGGGCCCGGACGCTCCGCGGCAGGAACGGCACGGCAGCGACGTGCACCGGCAGTCGCTGTTCTTCCTCAAGTTCACCTGGCACGACCCGCGTGCCCTCGGGACGCTGTACGCATTCGTGCAGCGCTGGATCCCGCCCCGGTGGCTCCTCGCGCTGGCTGCCCTGGGGGCTGTCCTGGGGGCCGCGACGTGCATCGCTTCCTGGACGGACATGATGGGACAGGCGCGGGGCGCCCTCAGATGGTCGCAGGCGTGGCAGGTCTGGCCGGCGATTCTCCTGCGCGCGGTCGTGCACGAGCTCGGTCACGCCTTCGCCTGCCTGTCCTTCGGCCGATACGTCGCCGCCCTGGGCTGCGGCCTCTACTACTTCCAGCCGGTCGCCTTCACCGACGTGAGCGACATCTGGCTGCTGCGCAGCCGCCGGCAGCGCATCCTGGTGCACCTCGGCGGACCGATCGTCGACGTCGCCCTCCTGATCCTCTCGGGCGTCACCGTCCTGGCCGCCCCCGACGGCATGACGCAGACATTCGCCGCCTACATGCTCCTGTCGACCCTCGTGGGCGCCGCCTCCGGACTCAACCCGCTGCTGCGCAGCGACGGCTACTTCGTCCTCACGGAACTCCTCGGTGAGGACAACCTCCGCGACCGCGCGCTGGCTCTGCTGGCCACCACCGCTCCCTGGCGGATCAAGCTGCGCGACCGCACCCTTGCCGTCCTGGTCACCTACGGCGCGGTCTCCTTCGTCTACACGCTCGTCGTCATCGGTATCGCCGCGCACATGGCGTCGCAGTGGTTGGTCGACACCGTCCTCGGCCTGTCCGACGCCGTGCCGCAGGCACTCACATGGGCCGCGGGTGCGGTGATCGCTCTCGGGCTGTGGACCGCGATGCTCCGGCGTGCCCGCAACCAGACACTGGCCTGACGCCGCCTCGGCAGTGCGGTCGTCCCGGCCCGGGGACGGATACCCCCGGGCGCAGCGGCCGCCAGGGAGAGACCGGGGGTGAGGGTGGGCCATCGCCGACCTGCGGCGGGGATGCCGCGCTGGGGGACACCTGACTGCACGGCCAAGGCCGTCGACTCGCCGTCTGCCTGATATCGCGCCGCATGAAGCGCCCCTACGCACAAGTGCGTATGGCGAGCGCCTCGGCCGACCGGCAGTCTGGGGAACCGAGGCGGCGAAAGTCCGGCGGCTCTCTTCTCTCCTTCGAATGGGAAAGCAACGCCTGAGTCGGGGAATCCGGTCGCGTGTCGGCGAGGAGGACAAGCGCTCTCGTATTCCACTTGGTCGTGTTCCTGCGCGAGGGAGACCGCGAACGCGGAGAAGTAATTCCCATCGCCCGGTACTGGTGACTCCGATCGCGGATGTACCGACAAGCCGGCCCGTCTTTTGCGGGGGCGGTCGGAGAATGCAGCGTACCCCTGGCCTATTTCACTCTGAGAGCGCTGTCGCTCATTTGCGCCCTGCATCGTGGCCGGTCGGATACGGCGACACGGCGGCGCCGGATGCATCTTCCCCATGTCTCTCCCTCGGAAGACCAGGAATCTGCTCACGACGCGGCCGTCGCCCCCTTTTGAACCGCCTACCGGCCGCTGACGAGATGCGCGACGACTCCGGCCACGTCGTACGCGCGAGACGTGGGCGCGCACGGCAGCCACCCCGATACCCGCACCTGCCCACGAAGGCCCCTTCGCTGAGGGGCGGCAGCGTTCGCGGCGCGCGGGAGCGACTGCTCCAGAGCAGGTGCGGCCGCAGCGGGTGCGGCGGGCGAGACCGACGGGGATGTCTGTGTCGGCTCCACCATCGTTGTCCGTGCGTCTCGGCACAGCGGTGCCCGCACCGCTATGCCGCCGGTCCCTGCTGCGCAGAGGGCCGAACTGGTCGAGTACCAGGGCGAAACGCCGTGGCAGAGACCGGCCGTCCGCCTGGCGGGGGTGGTGCCGGATGCGAGGTTCCGGGGCGCTCGCGGGGCGGACCCTTCCCTGGAGAACCGTTCACTCCCCGGGCGGGGCGCCGCGAAGGACCCGGTTCGCCGTGCAGCCGCGGTCAGTCCGGATCAGGGAGGTCCACGCCGACTTCGGTGACAGATGCGTGGCCGGTCTTCCCGGCCAGTGCCTCGCTCACGTAGGCGTCCAGCGTCTCGCGCAGGTACGGGCATGCGCGCACAGGATCCGGGTCGGGGCAGCGCAGCAGGTGGCGGACGATGTCGTGGGCCCGTTGGAGATGCTGGATCCGTTCGCCGAGGTCGTCGGCGGTCTTCTCCAACACCTCGTGCCACGCCGGGAAGTCGCCGCGAGCGGGCTCCGCTGTCAACTTCTCGGTGTTTACGAGGCTGACGAGGCCCTGGTGGTGCAGGAGTCGGATGAGGCCCAGCGTACGGAGCTCCTCCGGACCGTAGTAGCGCACGCCACCCCGCCGCTCCACCGGGGTCAGCAGACCCGTCCGGTGGTAGTACCGCAGTGCGGAGACGCGCAGACCGAAGGCGTCCGCGACGCGACTGATCGAATAGCGCTCCTCTTCCATGAGCACCATTGAACTGAAGTCGGCTTCAGCGTCGACACTCGGGCCCATGACTGAGCAACATCACCCCCGCGTGGTCGTCGCCGGAGCCGGTCCCGTGGGGCTGTCCACGGCCTTCTTCCTGGCCTGCCGCGGAATCCGCCCGATCGTGCTGGAACAACGGCAGACGACCGGCCTGCACCCGCGCGCGAACACCAGCCCCCGCACGGTCGAGCTCTTCCGGGCGGCCGGGCTCGGCGACGCGCTGGAGGAGTCGGGCTGGCACCCGACCCACCCCTACGGGGTCGTCTACCGGCGCAGCGCGGTCGGCCCTGCGATCAGCCGCGGCCGGCCGCCGGCACCCGCCCTGCACCGGCTGCTGACCTGCAGTCCCGCCCCGCGCACCATGGTGACCAGCGACAAGCTGGAGCGGCTGCTGCTGGAGGAGGTGCGCGCCCGTGGGGGCGAGATACGTTTCGGCCTGCGCCTGACGCAGGTGAGCGAGGAGAGGGAAGGCGTTCGCGTCACCGCTGAAGACACCTCCACGGGTGAGCGGATCCCGATCGAGGCCGCCTACCTGGTCGGCGCGGACGGTGCGCACAGCACGGTGCGCGGGGAACTCGGGCTGGCCATGCCGGACATCGAGAAGGTCGGCGCCGTACACACCGCATTCTGCCGCGCGGACCTCGGAGACCGGCGCGACCGCGAGGCCCGGTTCACCTTCGTACGCAATGACACGGTGTACGCCGCACTCGGTGCGCTCGACGGCGAGGATCTGTGGGTCTGCCACATCATGGACTATCCGGGCAAGCCCGACGAGCCTGTCCACCTGCCACCGGACAGAACACGCGAACTCTTGCAGGCGGCCATCGGCGATCCCGGCGTCCCCGTGGAGCTTCTCGCCGCCAACCCGTGGCAGGCGCACCTGGGGCTGGCCTCGGCCTTCCGGTCCGGCCGCGTCTTCCTCGCGGGCGACGCCGCGCACGTGCAGACATCCGCAGGCGGTCTGGGCATGAACACGGGCATCCAGGACGGGCACAACCTCGCCTGGAAGCTGGCAGCCGTACTCGACGGGCAGGCCGCCCCGACCCTGCTGGACTCCTACGAGCCCGAGCGTCGGGCAGCCGCCCGCCTGTCCGTCGAGTACTCGCGGGCGATGTCCCGGAGCGTGGGCATCGGTGCGTCGCAGGGAGAAGAGCCCGAGTACGTCCGCGACAATCGCGCGCACGACCTGCTACGGGCCATGATGTTCTACGGGTACGACTCGGACGCCGTCGTCCTCGACGAGGACGATCCGCTGCCGGCGGAGGCCGATCCGTTCGAGGACGTGGCCCGGCCCGGGTACCGGTTTCCCCACTACTGGCTGACCTCGGGCGAACGCTGCGTGTCCACGGCGGAGTTGACGGGATACGACTGGCTGCTGCTGACCGGAGCGAAGGGACAGCCCTGGCTGACCGCAGCCGCCTCACTCGATGTCCCAGCGGTGCGGGCGCACCGTGTCGTGGGCGCTGAGGAGAACCGCGTTGCGGAAGGCTCCGCGACCCTTGGCGACCCCGAGGGCTCCTTCCCGTCCGTCGCCGGTGTCGAGCCGGACGGCGCCGTGCTCGTCCGCCCCGACGGGTTCGTCTGCTGGCGCTCCTCCTCCCTCGGCGACGCATCCGCAGAGAAGGCGCTGCTCCGCGTGTTCCGGCGCGTGCTGCGCTGCGGGGCGGACGTGTCCCGACGGCGGTGAGCGCCTCTCGGCTGCGCGGCTCCGAGGCCGTGCCTGCTCTTGCTCGCGCTGGAGCGTTTGCCACGGTCCGCACCCGTCATCGGACGTCCACGGCTTCGACCGGGCCATCGCGCGGCTTCGTGGTTGCTGACGGTCCTGGTGCCCACTGTCCTTGTGCTGTCCGCACGTTTGCCGCGGTAGCCGGGGCGGGTGAGGGGCCGGGTGGCTGCTCGTGCGGATCCGGGGCAAGGGCAGTGGCTGTTTCATGAACCTTTCTGCTGCCTCGGCCATCTGACTGTGCAAGAGGGCGGGGAGGGCCGGGAGGGAGTACGGCGCCCTGGAGCGTGTCGGTGAGAGAGGGTGACCGGAAGGTGACAGTGGTGGGAGAACAGCGTCTGGGGGAGGGCGTGGACGGGCGGTCCGGACGGGTCGGGACTGTCCGGCGGCGGTCCGGCACGCGGAGGTGTGTCGCGGTGGTCTTCGGTGCGGGTCTGGCTGCGGCTTTGCTGACCGGTTGTGGTGCTGAGGCCGATGCTCCCAAGAAGGTGCCTGGCGGGGCGGCGCCCGTGCCGGGCGACTCTGCGGGGAGCGCGTCGGACAAGGAGAGTGCCTCCCCTTCGTCGCCGCAGGCGGGGGGCAGTGGCGGGGGGTCGGCCCACTCCTCCGGTGGGTCGCAGTCGTCGTCCGGGAGCGGCGCGCACGCCTCCCCGGGGCCCTCGAAGTCCTCGGCGTGCCGCACCTCGGATCTGCGCATCTCGGCGCAGAACCAGGGTGCGGCCCGCGAGGGGGTGGGCTCGATCCTCATCACGTTTGCGAACACCGGCGGTGACTGCCGGATGTCGGGGTTCCCGGGCGTGGACATGAAGACGAACTACGGCACCCAGTCGGTGGACCGCAACAAGCAGGAGGTGGGGGTTCCGTTCACCCTGCAAGCGGGGAAGACGGCGACTGCGAACGTCGTCTATCCGATCAACGACAGCGGCGGTTCGGGTGTCCAGGGCACCGCGCTCGTGGTGACCCCTCCGAACGAGACCCAGCCCGCCACCGTCCCTGTCGTGGTCAGTCTGCCGGTGACCGACAAAGCCGAGGGGGGCCTGGAAGTGACCCCGGTCTTCGAAGAGCACTGACAGCCGGAGCAGGACCCAGGTCCCCTGGGCGCTGCGTACCTGCGCGGGGGGTACCTGGCTGCGCGGAGCCGAGCCGACGCCCCGGTCCCGCACCGTGAGCAGCGCGCGAGCGCCCGAAGCGGCCGACGGCGTGACGCCCCTTCGGTGCACGCGCATCCGCTACAGATGGCGTGCAGGGGCAGCGGTATCGAAGCGAACCGTCTCCCGCCCAGGACGACCGCTCGGTTCGGCCGCTCCCGTAGCAAGATCGCGCACCGCCCTGTCCGGAGCAGGACCATGCCCCAGGCCGTCCGAGCCACGACCTCCCGCTCGTCCACCGGCTCTCCCGACCCCGCCGAAGGCGTCTGTCGGAGTCGTCTCAGCGGTGGATGGGGAGCGGGGAGGTGGCGGTGAGGCGTCGGCCCGATCCGCCCTGTCTGAGTGCGATGATCTCGGCCATGATCGCGACGGCTGTCTCCTCCGGAGTGTGGCCGCCGAGGTCCAGGCCGATGGGGGAAGCCAGCCGCTCCAGTGCCGCCTCGTCGACGCCCGCGTCCCGCAGCCGCCGGAGCCGGTCTTCGTGGGTGCGGCGGCTGCCCATGGCGCCGATGTAGCGGGCGGGGGTGAGCAGGGCCCGCTCCAGCAGCGGGATGTCGAACTTCGGGTCGTGGGTCAGGACGCAGATCACGGTGTCGGTGTCGACGGTGGTCCGGTCGAGATAGCGGTGCGGCCAGGATACGACCACCTCGTCGGCCTCCGGGAAGCGTCGGCGGGTGGCGAAGACGGGCCGGGCGTCGCAGACGGTCACGTGGTATCCGAGGAACTTCCCGATCCGGGCGACCGCTCCGGCGAAGTCGATGGCGCCGAAGACCAGTAGCCGTGGTGGAGGGGCGAAGGACTGTACGAAGACGGCGAGGTCGTCCTCGTGCCGCGCCCCGTGCCTGCCCAGGTGCAGCACGGACGTGCTGCCCCGGCTGAGCATTTCGCGGGCCCTTACGGTCACCGCGGCGTCCAGACCCGCGTCGCCGAGGGTGCCGGTCGCCGTATCGGGGGTGACGAGGAGATCGCGCTCCGGGGCGGGAGCTGCCGGAGCGGCGGAGTCGTCCGGCAGCAGTGACGCGACTGCCAGCGGGCGCCGTGCGGCGAGGGCGTCGAGTACGGCCGGCAGGCCGGTGAACCGCCCGGGGCCCGCGGGGCGCACGAAGACGTCGAGGATGCCGCCGCAGGTCAGTCCGGCTTCCAGCGCGTCGTCGTCGCTGACCCCGTAGGTCGTCAGTGCCGGAAGGCCGTTCGTGATCACTTCGGTGGCCAGCTGGTAGACGGCTCCCTCGACGCATCCCCCCGAGACGCTGCCGAGCACCTCACCGTCTTCGGAGACCGCCATCGTTGCTCCCGGGCGGCGAGGAGCGGAGCGCCAGGTGTCGACGACCGTGGCCACGGCGAAACGGGTTCCTGCCGCCTGCCAGGCGCAGAGACCCTCGGCAATGTCCCGCACGTGCCCTCCCTCGCACCCGGACGGTGTCCCCGGCAACCTGAGAATGCGGAGGCCGGAAGCGGGTGTCAACGGCCGGTTAATCGTTCGCTTAGGTCGTCGGGCCGGGGAAGCGGGGAGCCCGGGGGGTGGAGTTAAGCATTCGCTGAAGTCCGTGTTGACGCAGCCGCCTGTCGGGAGCCAAATGTGCCGGGACGCGTTGGGCCGGGGTCTCCGGCTGAACGCCGCAGGCCGTGAGCGGCGGTCTCACGGACGACGGTTCACAGCGGAGGGAGAGTGCCGTATGCAGGTTCCCGCGCCGTTCGAGTACCAGCGCGTGAGCAGCGTCGGCCAGGCGATCGGGCTGCTGGACAGCCTCGGGGACACGGCGCGGCTGGTGGCCGGCGGACACAGTCTCATCCCCATGATGAAGCTGCGCCTGGCCAACTTCGAGTACCTGATCGACATCAACGATCTGCACGGCGAGCTCGGCTACGTGGTACGCGAGCCGGACCGCATCAGGATCGGTGCGATGACCCGTCACCGGGAGCTGCTGGAGTCCGCGGAACTGGCGGAGGTCTTCCCGGTGTTCCGGGACGCGGAGAGTGTGATCGCCGACCCGGTGGTGCGCAATCGCGGCACGCTCGGCGGCTCCCTGTGCCAGGCGGACCCGTCGGAGGACCTGTCGGCCGTGTGCACCACCCTCGACGCGTCGTGTGTGATCCAGGGCCGGGACGGCGAACGCGTGGTGTCGATGGAGGACTTCCACTGCGGGCCGTACGAAACGGCGGTCGGGGATGCCGAGATGCTCACCGAGATCCGCTTCCCCGTCCGAGCGCGCGGGTCGAGCGCATACGAGAAGGTGGAGCGCCGCGCCGGGGACTGGGCGGTCGTCTCCGCCGGAGCGGCGGTCCGGCTGGACGCGGAGGGCGCCGTCGCGGATGCCCGGGTCGGGCTGGCCGCGGTCGGGCCCAACACGGCGGGCATCCCCGGCATCGCGGAGGCGATGCGGGGCGAGCGGCCCTCCGAAGAACTGTTCGCCCGGGCGGGCGGAATCGCGGCCGAGGCGTGCGACCCGGTCACCGACCGCAGGGGCAGCGCCGAGTACAAGCGCCACCTGGCACGGGAGCTGACCGTGCGGGCGCTACGCACGTCGGTGGCCCGGATCGGCGGGCCGGACGGCGGCCCCGGAACGGTCCACGGGGGCGGCGCGGTGCGCGGAACCGGCGAAGTGGAGGGTTGAGCATGCAGGTCACCATGACCGTCAACGGCGAAGAGGTCACCCGGGAGATCGAGGGGCGGCTGCTGCTGGTCCATTTCCTGCGCGACCACCTCGCGCTGACCGGCACCCACTGGGGGTGCGACACCAGCAACTGCGGCACGTGTGTGGTCCGGATGGACGGCGAGCCGGTCAAGTCCTGTACGGTGCTCGCCGCGATGGCGGGCGGGCACGACATCACCACGGTCGAGGGCCTGGAGCAGGGCGGTGAACTCGACCCCGTGCAGCGGGGGTTCATGGAGTGCCACGGCCTCCAGTGCGGCTTCTGCACGCCCGGAATGATGATGACCTCCCGCGCGCTGCTGGACCGCAACCCCGACCCGTCCGAGCCGGAGATCCGCGAGGCGCTGTCCGGGCAGATCTGCCGCTGCACCGGGTACGCGACCATCGTGCGGTCCGTGCGCTGGGCGGCGGCCGAGGAGGCCGGGACCCGTACGACCGCGGCAGCCGAGCCGCAGTCGCCCCCGGGCGCCCAGGTGGCCGATGCCGGCGCGGGCACGGCCACGGGGGGTGCCGCATGACGACGACTGCCGGCACGGACTTCCCCGCCCCTGCGTCCCCCGACGGAACGGCGCCCGGCCCGGGCGCGGCCACCGCCTTCGAGGACAACGACAAGAAGCCCTGCGGCCACGGCCGGATGCTGCGTAAGGAGGACCCGCGCTTCGTGCGCGGCAAGGGCCGTTACGTGGACGACGTGCAGTTGCCCGGCATGCTGCATCTGGCGATCCTGCGGGCACCGATGGCGCACGCGAAGATCGTTTCCGTCGACACGAGCCTGGCGGAGGCCCACCCGAAGGTGAAGCTGGTCGTCACCGGCGCGATGCTGGCGGACAAGGGTCTGGCGTGGATGCCGACGCTCTCCAACGACGTGCAGGCCGTCCTCGCCACCGACAAGGTCCGCTTCCAGGGGCAGGAGGTCGCCTTCGTCGTCGCCGAGGACCGCTACGCGGCGCGCGACGCGCTGGAGTTGATCGACGTGGAGTACGCGCCGCTCGACCCGGTGGTGGACGTGCGGACGGCGCTCGCGGCGGATGCCCCGGTCATCCGGGACGACATCGAGGGCAAGAGCGACAACCACTGCTTCGACTGGGAGACAGGCGACGCGGAGGCCACCGATGCGGTGTTCGCCCGTGCCGACGTGGTCGTCAAGGAGGACATCGTCTACCCGCGGGTGCATCCCGCGCCGATGGAGACCTGCGGCTCGGTCGCAGACTTCGACGCGGTCGACGGCCGTCTCACCCTGTGGTCCACCACGCAGGCCCCGCACGCGCACCGCACGCTGTATGCGATCGTCGCCGGACTGCCGGAGCACAAGATCCGGGTGATCTCCCCCGACATCGGCGGCGGCTTCGGCAACAAGGTGCCGATCTACCCGGGCTATGTGTGCTCCATCGTCGGCTCGCTGCTCACCGGCAAGCCGGTGAAGTGGATGGAGGACCGGACGGAGAACCTGGTCAGCACCGGCTTCGCGCGGGACTACGTGATGCGCGGGGAGATCGCCGCGACCTCGGAGGGGAAGATCCTCGCCATCCGTACCCATGTTCTCGCCGACCACGGCGCGTTCAACGGCACGGCGGCTCCGGTGAAGTATCCGGCGGGCTTCTTCGGGGTGTTCACCGGCAGCTACGACATCGAGGCCGCGCACTGCAGGATGACAGCCGTTCACACCAACAAGGCTCCCGGCGGTGTCGCGTACGCCTGCTCGTTCCGCATCACCGAGGCCGTGTACCTGGTGGAGCGGCTGGTGGACTGCCTGGCCTACGAGCTGTCCGCGGACCCGGTCGCGCTGCGCCGGAGCAACTTCATCCAGCCCGAGCAGTTCCCCTACACGACCAAGACCGGATGGGTCTACGACTCGGGCGACTACGAGCCCACCATGGCGCTGGCGCAGCGGCTGGCCGGCTACGACGAGCTGCGCGCCGAGCAGGAGGAGAAGCGGGCGCGCGGCGAACTCATGGGCATCGGGGTCTCGTTCTTCACCGAGGCGGTGGGTGCCGGGCCGCGTAAGGACATGGACATCCTCGGCCTGGGCATGGCCGACGGCTGCGAGCTGCGGGTGCACCCCACCGGCAAGGCAGTGGTGCGGCTGTCGGTGCAGAGCCAGGGGCAGGGGCACGAGACGACGTTCGCGCAGATCGTCGCGGAGGAGCTCGGGATCCCGCCGCAGGACATCGACGTGGTGCACGGCGACACCGACCAGACGCCGTTCGGCCTCGGCACCTACGGCAGCCGCTCGACCCCGGTCTCCGGTGCCGCCGCGGCGCTCGTCGCCCGCAAGGTACGGGACAAGGCGCAGCTCATCGCTTCCGGGATGCTGGAGGTGTCCGTGGCCGACGTGGAGTGGGAGAAGGGCTCCTTCCATGTGGCGGGCGACCCCTCGGCGGCTGTCACCATTCAGGACATCGCGATGGCCGCGCACGGTGCCGGCGACCTGCCGGACGGCGTCGAGGGCGGGCTGGAGGCGCAGATCTGCTACAACCCCGAGAACCTCACCTACCCGCACGGCGCGTACATCTGCGTGGTCGATGTCGACCCGGGAACCGCGCAGGTGAAGGTGCGTCGGTTCGTCGCGGTGGACGACTGCGGCACCCGGATCAACCCGATGATCATCGAGGGGCAGGTGCACGGCGGGCTGACCGACGGGGTCGGGATGGCGCTGATGGAGATGATCTCCTTCGACGAGGACGGCAACTGCCTCAGCGGTTCGCTGATGGACTACCTCATCCCCACGGCGCTGGAGGTGCCGGACTGGGAGACAGGGTTCACCGTCACGCCCTCGCCGCACCATCCCATCGGCGCCAAAGGTGTGGGGGAGTCCGCGACGGTCGGCTCGCCGCCCGCCGTGGTCAACGCGGTGGTGGACGCGCTCAAGCCGTTCGGCGTCCGGCACGCCGACATGCCGCTGACCCCCTCCCGGGTGTGGGAGGCGATGCAGGGGCAGGCGGCCCCGCCGATCTGACCGGGCCCGGCCCCGCGGGCCGGCGCGGATCGACGCGCCGGCAGCGGCCCCGGTGTTCGCGGAGGTCCTACGTCCGAAGGTGCTCATGTGGGGGAGGTGTCCAGCGTGGTGAAGGTGGCCGACCGTGCGCGTGAACTCGTCGACCAGCGGCGCTCTTTCGTGCGCGCGACGGTCGTGCGGGCGCAGCCGCCGGCCTCGGCACGTCCGGGAGACGAGGCGATCGTCTGCGAGGACGGGTCGATCGACGGCTTCGTGGGCGGGGTCTGCGCCGAGGGCGCGGTCCGTACGGCGGCGCTCGGCAGCCTGCGGGACGGCAGTCCTGTGCTGCTGCGGGTGCTGCCGGAGGGCGAGGTGACCTTCCCGGAGTCGCCGGGCGCCCGGGTGGTGGTGAACCCCTGCCTGTCCGGCGGGGCCCTGGAGATCTTCCTCGAACCCCGGCTGCCGCCGCCGCTGGTCGTCGTGGTGGGGCGTACGCCGGTCGCCGACGCGGCCGTCGCGTTCGTCCAGCAGCTCGGCTACGCGACCACGCGGGCGGCGCCGGGCGAGCTGACCGAGCGCGCGGACTCGGTGATCGTCGCCAGCCACGGGCGCGACGAGGAAGCCTCGCTGCGCGCCGCCCTCGATGCGGGCGTGGGACACATCGCGCTGGTGGCCAGCCCCCGCAGGGGAAGGGCTGTGCTGGACGAACTGGGCCTCGACGAGGCGGAACGCGCCCGGATCAGCACCCCGGCCGGGTTCGACCTCGGCGCCCGTACGGCCGCGGAGATCGCGCTGTCCATCGTGGCGGAGCTGGTCGCCGCCGTCCGGTCCCAAGACACCGGCCGCGCAGCCGCCACGGCTCCGCTCGTGGGTGGGAGCAGCGTGTCCTCGGCGGGAGGCGCGCCATCCGGCGGGGACGGGCCGTTCGAGGTGACCGATCCGGTGTGCGGAATGACCGTCACCGTCGTGGCGGACACACCGCATCTAAAGGTGGCCGGCGCTGACGTCTGGTTCTGCGGCACCGGCTGCCGGGACCGCTACAGGGAAGGGGCGGTGGGCTAGTCGGTGTCCAGTACCCGGATCCCGCGTGACGGGAACGGCCCCCACAGGCGCGGAGCGTTCCCCTCCTGCGGCACAGCAGCGGGAGTCGGCCGGTGAGCGCGCTGTTCGACGACGCGGACGACGTACGCCGTCGGCTCGACGCGGCCGGCCACCTGGTGGACGAGGGCACCGCGACCGCGCTCTACCTGGCCACCGTCCTGGACCGGCCGCTGCTGTTCGAGGGCGAGCCCGGTGTGGGCAAGACCAGTGCTGCCAAGGCGCTCGCCGCGGCCTTGGACACACCGCTCATCCGGTTGCAGTGCTATGAGGGCCTCACTGCCGGTGAGGCACTGTACGAGTGGAACCATCAGCGGCAGTTGCTGGCCATCCGGCTCACCGAGGCGCGGAGCGGGCAGCTGAGCGACGCAGACCTGTTCACCGAGCAGTTCCTCCAGGACAGGCCGCTGCTGCGGGCGATCCGGCACACCGGGCCGGTGCCGCCGGTGCTGCTGATCGACGAGATCGACCGCGCGGACGACGAGTTCGAGGCACTGCTCTTCGAGGTCCTCGGCGAATCCGCCGTCACCGTTCCCGAACTGGGCACCTTCACCGCCGCGCGCCCGCCGGTCGTGGTCCTCACCTCCAACCGCAGCCGTGAACTGCACGACGCGCTGCGCCGCCGCTGCCTCTACCACTGGATCGATTTTCCCGGCCCCGAGCGGGTCGTGGAGATCATGCGCCGCTCGGTGCCCGGGGCCCAGGAGCCGCTGATCGCTTCGGCGGCCGAGTTCGTCGGACGGGCCCGGGCGCTCGACCTCGACAAGGCGCCCGGCATGGCGGAGGCCATCGACTGGGTGGGTGCGCTCTCCGCGCTCCAGGTGACCCGGCTGGTGCGGGACGACGTGCTGCGCACGCTCAGTGCGCTGGCCAAGAGCCCCGACGACCACGTCACCCTCACCGCTGCGCTCACCGAGCTCGGCTGCCCGCCCGCATCGGAAGGTCATGCGGCAGCCGCACCGTACAGAGAGGATGCGAGCGATCCATGAAGATCGACAACGAGTTCACCGTCGGCGCTCCCGTGGAGCGCGCCTGGACGGCCCTCACCGACCTCGAAAGGCTTGCGCCATGCCTGCCCGGTGCCCAGCTCACGGGCGTCGAGCCGGGACCCGACGGCGAGGTCTACAGCGGTAAGGTGAAGGTCAAGGTCGGCCCGGTGATCAGTCAGTTCGCCGGCACCGCCCGGTTCGTGGAGTGCGTGGAGGACGACCGGCACGCCGTGGTCGGTGCCAAGGGCAAGGACGCACGGGGTGGCGGCAGCGCCTCGGCCGTCATCGACATGCGGCTTCGCCCCGACGGGGACGAGCGCACCGCCGTTTCCGTCCACACCGACCTCAGCATCACCGGCAGGCTCGCGCAGTTCGGCAGCGGAATGATCAAGGAGATCTCCGAGAAGCTGCTCCAGCAGTTCGTACGCAACCTGGAGGAGGAGCTGGGCGCCCGTGAGGAGCCGGAACCGACGCCGGAGCGCGAGCCCGCCCCGGCCCCGGCAGCCGCGGGGGCGGCGGACGCGGAGGTGACGGCTCATCCGGAGTCCGCGCCTTCGCCGGTACCCGAGCCTCCGCCCACGGCGGCGCCCGAACCACCGTCAGCGCAGCAGGAAGGGACGACGGGAGCGGTGAGGGGACCGGTGGAGGGGACACCGGCGGGACCGGTGGCCGCGCGCCCCGGCTCGGCGGAAGCAGATCCCGTACCCGCGTCCCCCGCGTCCGCGGAGGCCGCGGCGTCCTCGTCACGGACCGCGCCGCCCGGGCCGCGGACCGGGACGCGCACCGGTGCCCGGACCGACGGCGAGGAGGCCGAGGCGCTCGACCTGATGGGGCTCGCGGGCGCCTCGGTCTACAAACGGCTCATCCCGGTGGCCGTCGGCGTCCTGGTGATCATTGCGGTGATCATTCTCGTCGTCGCCCTGTGAGCCGGAACGGCGCGGCGCTGCTGCCCGCCGTCGACCGGGCCGCGTTCGCTGTGGCGCTGGGGGAGCGGCTGCGGGCGCGGGGGCTGCCGGTGGGGCTCACGCTGGTGCACGACTTCGTGCGGGCCCTGTGCCGGACGGCTCCCGGGTCGCGCAGCGAGCTGTACTGGACAGCGCGGATCTGCCTCGTCCGGCGGCGTGACGACCTGGCCGATTTCGACGCCGTGTTCGAGGCGGTCTTCGGAGGCTCCGGCCTCCGCGCCGATCCCCACGCCCGGCGCGAGGGACCGGAGCGCGTGCCGCGCACGGACGAGGACGGCAACCACCCCCGGGCGCCCGCGAGTCCGCGCCAGGAGGCCGACGACGGCGGTCTCCCCTGGGTGACGCGTCCGACCACGGTGGCTGCTGGCGACAGCTCCGCGGACCACACGCTGACGCTGCCCGAGCGGCTGCCCAGCGAGGCGGCGGCGTACGCGGACACGCCGTTCGAACTGCTGGGCCCCGACCAGACGAGGCTGCTCGGGAAGTGGCTGGAGTCGGTGCTGCGCACCTGGCCCACCCGCCGGTCGCGGCGGTTCGCCGTGCGGTCCCGGGGCCCGCGGGTCGCGGTGCGCGCCACCGTCGTACGGTCTCGTCGCACCGGCTGGGAGCCGGCGGTGCTGATGCGCAGCGCCCCGGTGGCACGGCCGCGCCGGGTCGTCATGCTGTGCGACGTCAGTCGGTCCATGCAGCCGCAGGCGGTCGCCTACCTGCATTTGATGCGGGCGCTCGTTCTCACCACCGAAGCCGAGGTCTTCGCGTTCGCGACCTCGTTGACCCGGCTCACCACCGTCCTGGCTCGCCGCTCCGCCGAGGCGGCGGTCGAGGAGGCGTCGCGCCGGGTCGTCGACCGGTTCGGCGGCACCAGCATCGCGGGCAGCTTCCGCACCCTCCTCGACTCGTACCGCGGCGGGCTGCTGCGCGGGGCGATCGTCGTCGTCGGCTCCGACGGCTGGGACGGTGACCCGCCGGAGCGGCTGGCCGCCGAGATGGCGCGGCTGCACCGGCGCGCGCACCGGGTGATCTGGCTCAACCCCCGCGCCGGTGCGCCCGGTTTCGCCCCGCGGACCACGACCATGGCTGCGGCGTTGCCCTACTGCGACGCGCTGCTGCCGGGCGACACCTTCGCCTCGCTGCGGGACCTGACGGTGGAGATCACCCGCTGTGCGGTCCGCAGGACGCGTTCCCTGAAATGAGGTCCCGTCGGCCGCACGACGCACGCGTCCGATCAGCTCCAGAGGGTCACATGCACGGCCGGACGGAAACGTCCGGCCGTGACGCCTGCCCCGCGCAACATCGCCTGGGTGGCACGCGGTGTGGTGACGAACCGCTTCAGCTCGGCCGCTGCCGGTGGGGCGTTGTGCTCGGTGAGGGAGAGGACGTTCCAGGACCCGCGGGCCGGCGGGAAGGCCGCGTCGAGCCGCTTGAGGTCTCCGGCGGCCAGATCCTTCGTCACGGAGAAGGCGACCGCAAAGGCCAGCCCCTTCCCGTGCTTGGCCTCCTCGACCGCTGCGGCGTGACTCTGGAAGATGCGCTGACGGTGGTCGGGCACGTTGAGCCTGCGCAGGCTCAACGGCACCATGCCCAGCCGGCCGACCGCCGACGGTCCCAGCAGCCAGGTCTGCTCCCGCAGTTCGGCGGCCCCCACGCGGGAGGCCGTGGCCAGTGGATGGTCGGCGCCTGCGACGGCCAGCACCTGGTAGTTGAGGAAGGGCACACAGGACATCGACGCGTCCACCGTCGCCGGCCGCGGCCCGATCGCCACGTCGACCGCGCGGCTTCGCAGCAGGGCCTCGAACTTCTCCGGACTGTGCACGCTCAACTCGACGTCCAGGTCGTCGGCCCGCCCCGCGAACAGCTCGATGAGTCCGGGTGCGGCATGCTCGGCGAACAGGCTCGACGCCGCCACACGCAGCATCCGCCGCCCGGAACCGGCCTGGCTCACTTCGAGGACCGTTCGGTCCTGCAGGCCGAGCATCTCCGCCGCGCGGCTCGCCAGCCGGAGCCCACCGGGAGTGAAGGCCAGCCCTGAACTCGTCCTGACGAACAGCTTGTCGCCCAACTCCTTGCGCAGGTGCGCCACATGCATCGAGACCGCCGCCTCGGTGACTCCCAGGTCTGCGGCGGCCGCCTTCACGGACCCCAGCTGCACGGTCGCGGCGAAGGCGCGTAGTTGCGAAGGAGTCAACTGTCGCCTCCCGCGACCGCATCGGGATCACTGAGCCTCCAAACTATCCGCCGCAGCCTGCGGAGGCTACGGTCCGTCGCCGACTTGAAGACCATCGCCGCGGGTGAGTCGAAGGGTGCGCCTTGAGGCCGCCGCACGTCCCTAACGCACGGCCGTACGTCCTCAGCGCGATCACCGACCGCCCCGGCGCGGTCGGTGCGAAGCCGCACCGGGCCCCACGGCGCCTCTCACCTGGTCCTCACCGTGACGCCCACGCGACGCCGGGCGCACTCGGCCAAGGAGGTGGGAGGCGGCCTGCGGAGTACGACGGCGTGAGGGCACCGGCTACTTCTCGCGGACCCGCTTGGCGACGAGTACGCCGGTGAGTGCGACGATGCCGCTGCCCAGGAGGCTGGCTCCGGCCAGAGCCTGGCCGTGGTCGACCACGTATTTCGCCACCCAGAGGATGCCGGCGAGCCCCGCTCCGGCCACGGACATGCCGGCCACACGGAACCACACATCGATGCGGTCCATGGCGCGTGAGTGCTCGTAGTTGCGCTCCACCTGTTGAAGAATCCGCTCGGCGCTGCCGGGCAGCAGCCGCTCCCACTCGGCCACCTGCTCAGGGAGGGGCATCTCCTGCCAGCCCTGTGCCGGCGCGGTGCCCGTCTGTGCGGGGGCGGGGGGTTCGGTGTCGCTCATGGAGCACCGCCGTCTTCTGGGCAGGGGTGTTGTCTCGGAGGTCGTGCGCCGCTGTTGCCATGGTGCGGTGGAGGAGTGGCGGGGGGTGATCCGAGGCGTGCGTAGGCGTCGCGGAGGGCGTCCTCGACGCCCGGACGCCGCAGCCGACGGGCCTCGGCCGCCGCCCAGGCAAAGGTCAGCGGGGTCAGGAAGCCCTCCCAGAAGGCGTGCCCGCGCCGTGCTGCGGCGCTGCCCGCACGTCCCGCGCGGGCAGCGCCGAGGTGCTGTCTCGTGTGGGCGATCCCACCGAAGGTGGCCACGAGCCACAGCAGGGCCAGAATGAAGAACAGCCACCGACTGCTCACCGGGAGCACCACAAGCGCGGCGGCGGCCAGCAGGGCGAACAGGACGGCTCGGGCCGGCTGGTAGCCGTAGGCCGCCACCCCGTCCTGGAGGTATCCCCACAGCTTGCCCGGGAGCGGCAGCGTTCCTCGCCGTCGGCGTTGCTTCTCCAGCAGGACAGCGCGGGCGTTGGTGTCCTCACCGCTGTTCCGGTACATCGCGGCGAGCTGCTCGTAGGGCTCGGGGGAGTACTCGGGTGTCGCATCGGCGATCCACCGGAGGCGCTCCTGCACGCTGAAGGCGCCCGTCCTGGGGACGGCGCGCCGGTAGGTGAAGTCGGGCATCCACAGACGCCGGCCGCGCGGCCAGCTCGCCACCCGGTCCGTGAGTTGCCCGACGCTGGCGCCTGAGAGCACCACCCGGCCGCGCTCGGGTGCCTGCGGGGTGAAGACCAGCTCCGGGGTGACGACGCGGCGCAGCGAGAGCTCCTGGTCGTGGGCCAGCTCGAAGCGCGCACTGTCGATGGCCAGCGAGGTGCCGAAGCTGCCGTCGTCGAGCACCACACCGCCGGTGCTCTCGAAGTGCTCGGCTTCTGTGTGTGGGGCGCTCGTGGCGGCGAGTGCCGGCTTCTTGACGCCGTCGGCCTGCGGGGCTCGCGAGGGTTGCGGGCGTCGCGTGCGCGGGGCGTCCGTGAGGCAGGCGTCGTGGCCGACCGTCAGGTGCGGGGCGTGCAGTGCGAAGCGTCCGTGCCGGTTGCGCAAGCCGGCTCCGCACAGCCGCAGCGAGCCGGAGATCCGGGCGTCCCGCAGACTCACCTCGCCGTCGGTGGTCAGAAGGTCGGCGACCAGGTCGCCGGAGACCCTGATGCCGTCGGCACAGATCGCCTTGCCCCGACGGTCACCACCGACGACCGCCTCGTGCAGCAGCAGGTCGCCGCCTACCGTCGCACCGGTGAGCCCGATGCCGCCGGGCACCGAGCACCGTGGCAGGCCCAGGTCGCCTGCGGCGGTCAGCCCGGCGGCATCCAGCCGGGGCAGGAAGCAGTCGACGAGGCGCACGGTGGACACCTGCCCCTGCGGCATCCGCAGCTCCTCCTCGAAACGGCAGTGCCGCAGTTCGACGTACGGGTGGACCGTGCCGCCGGACAGGTCCAGCGAACCGGTGATGCGGGCACCTGTGAGACGCAGCGAGGCGACCCGGCCGGGCAGGGAGGGAGGACTGTCCAGCAGGAGCAACGCGAGCACCCTGGCCCGGATGCGGCGATCCGGCCCCCACGCAGGGCCGCCCTCCGGCTCGTCCCGGTCGTCCCGCTCGTCCGGCCCGGACGCGCCGACGCGCACGTCGTGTACGGAGCCGCTGCGGAACGCTTCCCACAGGCTCCGCTCCGCGGGCGTCAGGTCGATGGCTGTCCGGTCGCCCGTCTCCCCGGGGCTGCTCTCCGACGGCGTACTCACGGTTCCGCGCCTCCCGCAGGGTCAGGCCCAGAGACTTCGTCGAGCATGACCGCCGATCCTCCCTCGTCCGCAGCGAGTTGGCTCCACCTTGGCACAGAGCGCTCGCGCAGGGGAGGCGATGCATGGGCCGGGCGTGTGTCCCGGGCGACGGGTCGGCGGTGAGGTGCACCGATGCGCCGGGGTGCCGGCTTCGGCTCGTCCCCGCTGCCAAGTACCGGCAGAATCACGTGAACTTATTGCGGCCGAGCGTCATCTCAACTGATGTAGCAGACCAGCAGTCTGGGTCGGCCGTGCCCTCGACGAGAGGGCCGGCCCAGCTCAAGGCATGGCCCTTGAGACCTTCGACCGCATTCGACACGTGACCGTTCCGGCATTCGAAGGAAGCAGCGCATGAGTCATGTAAGACGCCTGACCGAGCGTGGTGGAGCCCGACACCGCAGAGTCTCGGCCACCCGCCTCACGACCGCCGGGGCCGCCCTGGTGGTGGCGACCGTCGGTGGTTTGGCCACCGGGGTGTTCTCCCACCCGCAGCAGGCCAGTGCCACGGCGGAGCAGGGCAAGCCGGCCGCGAAGAAGGCCGACGTGGCGGACGACTTCAACGGGGACGGCTACGCGGACCTGGTGAGCGGCGCCCCCGGGGGCACCGTCAGCGGTAAGGCGAAGGCCGGCTACGTGGCCGTCACGTACGGCTCTGCCAAGGGCCTCGATACCTCGAACAAGCGGCTGGTGAGCCGTTCGACGAGCGGCGTGCCCGGTTCGGCCACCGCCAAGCAGGAGTTCGGGCAGTCCTTCAGCAAGGGCGACCTGGACGGCGACGGTTACGCCGACCTGATCATCGGCTCCGCGGACGCCTCGGCGGGCAGCGTCATCCTGTGGGGTTCGTCCGAGGGACTCACCGGCGGCACCGCCATACCCGGGTACGGAACGACTCCGCAGATCGGCGACTTCGACGGCGACAAGAAGGCCGACCTCGCCCTGCTGGGAGACCCCGGGTCGAGCGGCGACGATCCGGTCAAGCAGCCCGCGGCCCTGTGGAAGGGCCCGCTGACCCGGTCCGGGACCCCGGCCAAGAAGCTCGACTTCCTGGACAAGTCCGAGTGGGACGACGAGAACAACAGCGCCACCTCGATCAGCGGTCCCTCGACGGCCCGCGGCGTGGCCGATGTCAACGGCGACGGCCGCCAGGACCTCACCTTCCGCCGCTACGAGGGCGACGGCGTGTACAGCAGTGACGCCCTCCTCGGCGGCCCCTCCGGCTTCACGGTGTCCACCGGACCGGACGACGGCGGTGGGGACATGGACGCGGGCGACGTGGACGGCGACGGCTACGACGACCTCGTGGTGAGCGGTGGCAGCGACCTGTTCGACGAGGTCACGGTCGTCTTCGGCACGAAGGACGGCCTGTCCGCCGACCGTCGGCAGAAGTTCGACCAGAGCCTCGAAGGCTTCCCCGGCGAGGCACCCTCGGACGGCGAGATGCTCGGCTCCTGCGTCTCGGTCGCGGACGTGACCGGCGACGGCCGCGCCGAGGTCGCCCTCGGTATCAGCTGGAAGGACAGCGGAGACAAGAACGACGCGGGCGCGGTCGCCCTGCTGCACGGCTCCAAGGAGGGGGTCACCGGCGAAGGCAGCCAGCTGCTGGACCAGGACTCCCCGGGCGTGCCCGGAGTCGCGGAGGAGAAGGACGAGTTCGGCGCGGCCTGCGCCCTCGTCGATGTCGACGGTGACGGACACCGCGACCTCAACGTCTCCTCGACTCAGGAGAACGACTCCTCCGGCGCCGTGTGGTCGATCCGTGGCACCGACTCGGGTCTCACGACGGACGACGCCACCTCCTTCGGGCCGAGCGACCTGGGAGCGCCCGTGCCCGGGGCACAGCTGGGAAGCTCGATCCGCTGAACCGGTTGCGCCGGGCTGAGCCGCCCGGCGCACCGCGTGCAGGCGGCACGGAGTGCGCCCTGCCCCTTGCCGTACGGCCGTCGGATCCTGTCCGGCGGCCGTACTCCTTGACTTTCCTGCCGGGAAAGTGGGACTCTCACTTTCCCGGCAGGAAAGTGAGGACTCGTCATGGACGACATCGCTCCGCAGCAGGCCCGCACCGCCCTTGATGTGGCCGACCGTGCCCGACGCCAGGTGGCCGAGGAGGTCGGCCTTCCGCGGATCTACTGGTGGGCGATGGCGGCGGGCTGGCTCGTGCTGGGTGTGCTCGGCAGTGTGCTTCCGGCATGGCTGGCGGGGGCCGCGACCGCGGGCTTCGGCATCGGACACGGGGTGCTCGCCTCCCGCCTGCTCGACGGGCGCCGGCGCACGGACCGGCTGCGCGTGAGCGCGGCGGTCGCCGGCCGCCGCACGCCGCTGGTGGTGGTCGGCATGCTGTTCGTCCTCGTCGGGGTCACCCTCGTCGCGGCGCTGGCGCTCGACGCCTCCGGCGCCGACCATGCCGGCATCTGGGCGGCCGGCGTGGTCGCGGTGCTCATCGGGTTCGGCGGGCCGGACATCCTGCGTGTGCTGCGGCGTTGGGCGCGCGCGTGACGACGGCCGAATTCGACGAGCTGATCCATCCCAGCACCCGCCTCTCGCTGGTGGCGACCCTGGCAGCCGCCGACTGGGCCGAGTTCGCCTTCCTCAAGGAACGGCTCGAACTGTCCGACTCGGCGCTGTCCAAGCAACTGGCGACCCTCGAAGAAGCCGGGTACGTCGCCACCGAACGACGCCTCAGCGGCAGCCGCCGGAAGGTGCGGGCCCGGCTCACCGGCACCGGCCGCGACGCCTTCCACGGTCACATCGCGGCGCTTCAGGAGATCGTCGCCGACGCTGCGGCAAGCCGCCGGTGAACAGGCCGGTCACCACCCGCCCGCGGGTGGTTCAGCCGGCAGGGTGTGCGGTCCACAAGGTGCGCTGCGTGCGTACCGTCAGGTCGTCGCGGCGCTGGACGCTGTCCGGGCTGTCGGCGTCGAGCAGACGGTCGAGTGCGGCCAGGTCCTCGGTGGGAAGTGCGGCGGCAACGGCGGTGCGGAGGCGATGCAGGCTGCCGCGGGCGTAACGGCGGACCGCCTCGCTGGGGGAGCCCTCCAGGCGGACGGTCAGGGTGCGCTCGCCCTCGACGTCGAACCCCGCGGCGGTCAGCTTCGGCCCCCAGTCGGCGCCGCGGTGGGGCACGTGCTCGGCGTGGAAGCGGTCGCTCGCGCGGTGGCAGCGCTCTTCCAGTCCCGGCCGGTCGTCCGGGGCGTCCTCGGGCAGGAACCGGGGGAAGCCGGACAGCTCGACGACGGCGAACAGGCCGCCCGCACCGAGCATGTCGCAGGTCTTGCGCAGCGCGCGGTCAGGGGCGGCCATGTGGTGCATGGACGCCGAGGCCCACACCAGGTCCGGGACGCCGAGGTCCGGCCAGTCCGCGTCGAGGTCGGCGGGGACCGTGCGCACGCGCTCGGCCACACCCGCGGCGCGGGCCTTGTCCCGCAGGCGCTCCAGATGCGCTGCCGAGGAGTCGACCGCGGTGACCTGTGCTGCGGGGAAGCGGTCGAGGAGGGCGAAGGTGCCGGCGCCCGTCCCGCACCCCAGGTCCACGATCTGCCGCAAGTCCGTCGCGACGGGCAGCCACGCCGTGAGGGTGTCGAGCTGATCCGCGAGGACCTCCGCGTCCAGGTCGAGGAGTTCCGCCTGGTCGTCGGCGGCGTGCTGGGGGGAGGGGGAGGACTGGTGGGAGTGGGTCATGCCTGCACGCTAGGAGGCGCATGCGCGCGGGGCACGACTTCTTCCGGATCGCGCAAGGCGATGGGGGTCCGGGCTGCCGTCCGCGCAAGGGAGCTCCCCACGGGACCGTACGGCGGCGCGCGGGTCGTGCCGTTCTCAGGCGTTGCCGTCGCTTCCGTCGCCGTCCCGTTGGTGGCCGCGGCGGGCGTCGCGGTCGAAGATGCCGAGGATCTCGCAGGGGCCGCCCGCGGTACCGATCGCGTGCGGCAGCATCGTGGGGAACTCCGCCGCCTGGTTGGTCTCGACGCGGAGGCGGCGGTGGCCGAGCATGAGCAGCGCGGTACCCGACAGGACGACGAGCCACTCGCGGCCCGGGTGGGCGCGCATGCGTGACGGGTTGTCGGGAGGCGGCTCGGTCATGCGCTGGCGTACCACGGTCATGCCGGGGTCGTACTTTATGGGCCAGCGCATCAGCCCGTGGGCACTGTCGATCATCGGGCTGGTGACGATGTCGTCGGAAGCGGTCTCGACGAGCTGGTCGAGCGTGGTGTCCAGCGCGCGGGCGAGCGTGACCAGGCTGTCCAGCGCCAGGCGTCGCTGTCCGTTCTCGATCCGGCTGAGCGTGGACTGACTGAGCCGGGCACGGGCTGCCAGCTCCTCCAGGGACCAGCCCTGCGCCACCCGCAGGGCGCGGATGCGCTTGCGTACAAGGCTGTCCAGATCGCCATCGTCTTGCGTCATGAGCAAGATTGTATGCCCTCACTGCAAGGCGCGGTTAACGTCGTGAGTGGAGGGCCCGGACCGGCCGGTGCCCCGCACGGGGGACTGCGAGGGAGAGGAAGACGAGGACATGGATGTCACGACTGCCGCTTGCACGACCGGCGCGGTGCCGGACGGGACCGTCGACGCCGTGGTGATCGGCGGCGGTGCCGCGGGCCTCAACGGCGCGCTGATGCTCGCACGCTCCCGCCGCTCTGTCGTCGTCATCGACGGCGGCACTCCCCGCAACGCCCCCGCCGAGGGCGTGCACGGTCTGCTCGGCCTGGACGGTACCCCGCCCGCCGAACTGCTGGAGCGGGGCCGCGAGGAAATACGCCGCTACGGCGGCCTGGTCCTTCCCGGCGAGGTGGTCTCGGCCGAGCCGGCTGCTCCGGGCCCCGACGGGGACCTGCGCTTCACGGTGGCGACGGCCGACGGCCGCGCCCTGACGGCTCGCCGTCTGCTGGTGGCCACCGGGCTGCGGGATGTGCTGCCCGACGTGCCGGGGC
Source organism: Streptomyces sp. CNT360 (assembly GCF_000424785.1). Classification (NCBI taxonomy): domain Bacteria; kingdom Bacillati; phylum Actinomycetota; class Actinomycetes; order Kitasatosporales; family Streptomycetaceae; genus Streptomyces; species Streptomyces sp. CNT360. The sequence goes on from NZ_AUKO01000013.1 coordinate 62,066, forward strand.
TGGCGCAGCACTGGGGAGACGGTGTGGTGCACTGCCCCTACTGCCACGGCTGGGAGGTGCGCGACGAGCCCATCGGCATCCTCGCGGTCGGCCCCGTATCGGTCCACCAGGCGCTGCTGTTCCGCCAACTGACCGAGGACCTCGTCTACTTCACCCACGGAACCGAGCTCGACGAGGAGACCCGCGCGCGCTTCGCTGCCCGGGCCGTCCGCGTCGTCGACACCCCGGTGCGCGAGGTCGTCGACGCCGACGGCGGCGGCATCGCGGGCGTGCGGCTGGCCGACGGCCGGGTCGAGGCCCGTCGCGTCCTCGCGGTCGCCACCACCATGCAGGTACGCGCCGAGGGGCTGGAGGGCCTGGGGCTGCCCGTCGAGGAGCTGCCCGGCGGCATGGGGCGCCGTTTCACCTCCGGCCCGGCCGGTACCACCGACGTACCGGGCGTGTGGGTGGCCGGCAACGCCACGGACCCGACGGCCCAGGTGGGCGCCTCGGCGGCGGTGGGCGCCCTGGCCGGCGCCCACCTCAACGCCCACCTGGCCACAGCCGACACCGACGCGGCACTCGCCGCCGCCGGTGCGGGCGCCACGGTCCCCGCCTGACGTCCGGGTGCCTGCGGATCCGCTGCTCGGGTCCGTACCGTGTGCCCCCGCCCGCAGGGCGGGGCACGGACGGCCCGTAGACGTACGGACGCCGGTGAAGCCGTGCTCCGTCAGACGCTCGCCCGCGGCCCGAAGAGTGCCATGCGCGCGCCGGGCGACAACGCGGCGACGGCGGACGGAGCGTTCTGAGCGGGGGCCGGCTCGGCCTGCGGGACGCGGCGGGCGTGCCGGGAGTTCACGGCTCGCGCGGCAGCCTCCTTGGCGGCCTCCAGCCGCGCCTGATGCTCCAGGGTGGCGGTGAAACCGCTGCCCGCGTCGCCGGGGATCTGGTTGCGCATGCGGACCATGTCGACTCCGGCGTGGATCGCGGCGTCCAGATCCGGGATCTCCAGCCAGAGCGCGTAGGCGCGGTCGGCCACCGCCTCGGCCTGTTCGACGGCTCCTTGGTAGAGCCAGCGTTCGGCGACGTCGCGGTAGAGGCGTACGGCACCGCTGGGGTCCCCCGCCAGGGCGATGACGCGGGCGCGGGCTTCGCGGATGCGCAGGGCGTCGGAGTGGGACAGCCCGAGACTGTCGGCGGCGTGGTCGTCGAGCCGTGCGGCGAGAGCGACGGCCTGCTCCATCCGGCCCGCCGCCGCGTGGGCGTCGAGATGGTGGATCGCGTCGGTGAGGGAGCCGGGCGTCACCGGCAGCTCGTCGGACGGTACGGACGCGGCTGCGGCTGCCGGCTCCGGGGAGGGCGTGGGCGTCTCGGTGAGGGGGGACGCCGAGGCGGGAGCGCCCACCAGGTGCGGCGCCGGAGCACTCGCCGCCTCCGCCACCGGAGCGGCGACCGCGGCGGGGGGCGGAGCGGCGGCAACTACGGCTGGGCCCGGAGCCGGTGCGGGGGCCGTGGTGGCGGCCGGTTCCGGTGCGGCCGCCGGTTCCTGCGCGGCGACAACTGCTGCCGGTGCCGGAGTCGGTGCCGGTGCCGGTGCTGCTGCCGGTGCCGGTGCCGGGGTCGATGCGGGAGCCGGGGCCGCAACCGACCCCGGCGCCGTGGCTGTTCCCGGCGCCGGGGTACCGGTCGGCGCGGGTGCCGCCGCTGGTGCCGGAGCCTGCTGGGGTGCCTGGGCCGGTGCGGTTTCCGCGACCGGTGCCGAAGCAGGTGCGGGCGCCGGTGCAGGTGCTGTGCCCACGGTCGGCGTCGCAGCAGTGGCGGGCACCGGTGCCGGTACGGGCGCCGCGACCGGTGCCGGTGTCGGCGCGGGTGCTGCGACCGGTGCCTGGGCCGGTGCGGGTGCCGCGACCGGTGCCGAGCCCACCGCCGGTGCCGGTGCCGGTGCCGGGCTCGGGGTCGGAAGGGGCGCCGGAGTCGTTGTGCGCGGGGGCCCGGAGGCGGTGGCTCGGGAGGGGGCGCCGCGCCGCTTGGCTGCCCGGCCGCGCGGGGCCTCGCCGGAGAGTTCGCCCACCGCTCCGTCCGGCGAGATGACCAGGTGCCATACGGCGCCGTCCGGCTCGGTGGCCTCGGCCCGCACCGGTCGGCCGAGGCCGGCGGCCGCCGTGGCGACCGCGTCGACGGCCGAGCCGCGGGAGGGGTGTTCGGCGGCGGGCAGGAGCGGACCGGAGACGGTCACCCGGCCGCTGTCGTGCACGACGAAGGCGTACGCCGGCCAGGCGGGTACTTCGGCGGGCTCGTACGTGGTGGGCATGAAGCTCCTTTCGGGCGGGGCCCGTTGTGATCCCCGGGGTGCTCGGCGTCAGCGCACGGTGACGCCGTTGACGCGCCACACCCCTGTGGCCGCCTTCCGGACGAGGTGGACGTAGGCCACGGAGGAGGTGGGCTTCTGCGTCCAGCCGTCACGGCCGTGCGGGGTGGTCGTGAGGGTCCACTGCCGCCAGGCCACGGTGTCGGTGTCCTCCGGTTTCGCCGCGTCCTCCGTCTTCGCCAACTTCACGGCGGTCCAGGCCCGGTGGTCCTCCCACTCCTGCCACTGGGCGTCGGGGGCGGCCTGGGGCCGGTGGGCGAGGAGCTGCCGCTCGTACGACGGGGTGAGCCAGCCCGCTTCGGCGGTACGGGCCCCCGCGTCCTGCGGACCGTCGTCGACAGTGGTGTCGTACGTCCACATCGCGGTGAGCGCGCCCTTGCCGACCGCGTCGGCGTTCTTCTGGTCGACCTCCTCGGGTCGCGGGACACCTCCCTTGGGCGTGCCCTTCCCCGGGGAGGACGCGGACTCGGTGGGGGAGGGGGTGGCGGAGTCGGACGGGGACGTTCCGGCCTGGGGCGAGCCGGTTCCGCCCGGGGACCGGGAGGGAGCGCCGGTCCCTGCCTGCTCCTTGCTGTGGGCGCCGCCCTGGCCGTCACCGTCGTCGGCGCTGCACGCCGTGGCGGCGAGTCCGAGCGCGGCGGTGAGCGTGAGTGCCGCCACGGCGACGGTGGCGCGGGAACCGAGGGGCGTCATCCGAAGCGCCTCACCTTCTGGGGTATGTGGTCGTAGTAGCTGTCGTCGAGGTCGCTGATCTTCACCACGTCACCGGTCTTCGGCGCGTGGATGAACTGCCCGTGGCCGAGGTAGATGCCGATGTGGTCGTAGCTGCCGTGCAGGGCGAACCCGATCACGTCGCCCGGCCGCATCTCGTCGCGTGCCACCGCCCGGCCCTCGGTGACCTGCACCTGCGAGGTGCGGGGCAGCATCGTGCGGCCCTTGCTCGCCTGGTAGACGGCGTACTGCACCAGGCTGGAGCAGTCGAACCCGACCGTGTCCGCGCCCTGGGCGAACCCCTGGCCGGGACCCTCGGGCCCGCCACCGCCCCACGCATAGGGGGTGCCGAGCCACTTCTTGGCGTAGGCCACCACCTGGTTGCCGAACGTGCCGCCGTCCTCGACCGTCGTGTCTCCGGAGTAGTCGGCCATCAGCGTGATGATCTTCGAGACGTAGTTCTGCGTCTCCGGGTAGGGCGGTACGCCGCCGAACTGCTCGACGGCGCCGGGCCCGGCGTTGTAGGCGGCGAACAGCAGCCGCGTCGGATCGCCGGGCACATCCATCGCCTTGACCTTGCCGGCGAGCCAGCAGTCGTAGCGGGCCTGCGTCATGATGGCGTCGCCCGGCGTGAACGGGTCGGCGGTCCCGTCCGGTTCGGAGCCGCCGTCCTTTCCGGCCGCGTCCACCCCCCAGGTCTTCCAGGTGCCGGGCACGAACTGGCTGAGCCCCTCGGCCCCGGCACCGCTCCTGGCGTCGGGGTCCCAGCGGGACTCCGCCGAGATCTGCGCGGCGATCAACGGGGCGCTGACCGCCTCGCACTCCTTGCCGGCACGCTCGACCCACTCCCGGTACTCCGCCGGCACGCTCTTGGCATCGAGCGTGGTGGCGAGCCCCCGTGGAGCACCGGCTGCCTCCTCCTCGTCGGCGGCCGCCACCACGGACAGGCCGACCACCATGGCGAACAGCCCCGCGGCGAGTCCCCCCACCCATCTCACCGTGGTCGTGGTCATCTCCACCTCCTCTTGAACCGGTTCGATCGACAGTCCGTATGTGGGCCCGAAGTCGAAAGCAGCGCGTGGAACGGCTCGCCGGTCCGTGCAGTGCGCCGCGGCGCTGCGTCCGTGTCGAAGGGAGATGCCATGGCTGGGGATGCGCCGGTTACCAACCCCTGGCTGTCGCCGGCCCGCCCTTCGGAGGGCAACAACGGAGAGCCGCAGCGATCGGTTCAGGCCGCGCCGGAGGCGCTGACAGGCCCGGCGGCACCGCAGGGAGCCGGTGTCCCGCGCCCCGCCCACGTGCTGCCCGTCGCCGCTCCGCAGGCGGCCGTGGCCCCCGCGTGGTGGTGGCTGGGCGTCCACGGCGGCGCCGGGGTCAGCACGTTGGAGCAGGCCGTGCCCGGCGGCCGGGACGCGGGCCGCGCCTGGCCCGGTGCCGAGGTGCCGCAGCCGGTGGTGCTCGTCGCTCGCTCCGGCGCGGGCGGGCTGAGGGCGGCGCAGAACGCGGCGCGGCAGTGGGCCTCGCAGATGGTCACCGGTGTCGAACTGCTCGGTCTGGTCGTCGTCGCCGACGCCCCGGGCCGTCGCCCCCGGGCCCTGCGCGACCTGGTGCGTCTCGTCTCCGGTGCCGTGCCCAGGCTCTGGGAGATCCCGTGGGTGGAGCCATGGCGGTTGGGTGAGCCGGCCACTGCCCATGTGCCCGGGGAGTGCGCGGCGTTGGCACGTGACCTGTCCCGACTCGCCCGAAGCCTGTAAGGGGAATCCCGCATGTCCACTCTGTTGGCCGCCGTCTCGGCCGTCTCGACCGCCTCCCAGCACCTCGTCCCCCTTGCCGACCCCGCCCCCTCCGGGGTGCCGGACGTCGGCGGCGGCGCTGCGCCACCCGGGGCCGACGGTCTGGTGACCGTCCTCAAGTGGGTGGCGTGGTCCGTCACCGCGCTGTGCGTCGCGGGCATCTTCGGCGTCGCCGCCCGGATGGCCGTGGACCACTCACGGGGCGGCGGCCGTGAACACGTGCGGGGCCTCGGCTTCGTGCTGGGCGCCTGCGTCCTGGTCGGCTCCGCCTCGGGCGTCGTCGGCGCCCTGGTGTGACGGCACGTCGGAGGCTGCGGGAGCGCACATGCCGAACGTAAGGAGGGGGAGGGACATGGCAGAGTCCGGCAACCGGGCCGGCAAGGAGGAGCAGTCCGGTCCGTGGCTGCGCACGGGCTTCGTGCTGGCGGCCGCGTTCATCGGGTTCGTGGCCGTCATCGGGGCGGTGGTCGTGTTCTCCGCCGACTCCTCCGCGAAGGACGGCGGCGCCGACGCGGCCTCCTCGGCCCCGCCGTCGTCCGCGCGGCCGGGCGGCCGTGCCACCGCGGACGGCGAGGCGCCGGGCACGGCCACGGACGGCAACGACGGAAACGAGCACGTGGACGAGGACGCACCGTGCCCGCGGCTGAGGGACACGGGCAAGGACGTGCTCACCGCGGCCCCCGAGGGCGTGACGTGGCAGCTCTTCCGTACGGTCGCCCTGCCCGCCTCGAAGGCCGCCGGACCGGCCGTGGCCGGCGGGGACGTGGCACGCTGCTACGCGCACACCCCGCTCGGCGCACTGCTGGCGACGAGTCAGATCAGCGTGCGGTACCTGGCCGCCGACGACTGGCTGAAGGTGACCCGGGCCCAGGTACGCGGCGCGGGCCGGGAGTCCTACATCACCGAGCGGACCAAGGCGGAGCGCAAGGGCGGAGACGACGGCGGGGACGGCGCCGCCCAGGGGCAGATCGCGGGCTTCAAGTTCGTCACCTACACCGGTGACTCCGCGGTGCTCCAGACCGTGTGGCGGTTCTCCGACGGCCGGATGCAGGCGGCCACCACGACGGTGCTGTGGCAAGGCGGGGACTGGCGGCTGGAGTACCCGGCGGACCCGCCCGCGCCCACCCCGGTCGACTCCCTTGCCGGTTACGTCTCGTGGGGTGGTGTGTGATGGCGGGCTGCGATTTCGGCTGGGTACGTCCCACGGTCGGTGGCTACTGCGTGGGGGACGGCGAGGGCACGGCCCCCAAGGACCTCGGCGACAGCGCGTTCGACAACATCGTCGACAGCGCGGCGAAGGCGGCGGCCTCCACCGTCAAGGGACTGGGCAGCGCGTGGACGCAGATCGAGAGCCCCAAGCTCAGTTACGACGGGGGCCCCGCGGCCTTCCTGCACGGCTCCACCTTGTGGTTCACCTCCTTCACCGCCGTCCTGTGCCTGGTCGTCGCGGCCGGGCACCTCGCCTGGCAGCGGCGCAGCGAACCCGGCAAGCAGGCACTCCAGGGGCTGCTCAACCTCGTCGTCGTCTCCTCGGCCGGGGTGGCCGCCGTCAACCTGCTGACGGTGGCGGGCGACAGGTTCAGCGTCTGGATCATCGACAGGTCCACCGGCTGCCGCCAGATCAGTGCCAGCGGTGAGCCGGTCAAGCAGTGTGTGACCGAGTTCGACGACCGCGTCTCGGCGATGCTCGCCCTCGGCGGCACGGACTCCTCCTTCCTCGTCCTGATCATGGCCCTGCTGGTGATCGTCGGCAGCCTGGTGCAGATCGCCCTCATGATCGTCAGGGTGGCCATGCTGGTGATCCTGACCGGCACCCTCCCGCTGTCCGCCGCGGCCAGCTCGACCCCCGCCGGGCGCGCCTGGTTCCGCAAGTCGCTGAGCTGGCTGCTGGCGTTCGTGCTCTACAAGCCGACCGCGGCCGTCGTCTACGCGGCGGCGTTCTCGATGACCGGTACGGCCCCCGACGGCGAGGGCAACGAGATCATCTCCATGGTCTCCGGCGTCGTCCTGCTGGTGCTGGCCTGCTGCACCCTGCCCGCGCTGCTGAAGCTCGCGGCGCCCGCCGTCCAGGCGACGGCCTCCGGGCTCGGCCGCGGCGCAGCGTCCGGGCGGACCGGCGGCGGCCGGGCGGTGGCCACCGGGGCGCAGGCGGTACCGCCGCTGCGCGGGCCCGCCCAGGGGCGCTCGGTCGCCGGGGCGACGGCAGGCCCGGAACGCTCCGAGGCCACCGGCGCGAGCAGCACCGGCCGGACGGCGGGCGGCGCACGGCTCCCGCAGGGCGCACGCGGCACCCAGACGCCACCGGGCGCGGCCTCCGCCCCCGGCTCGGAGGGCCGCACGGAACGGTCCCTGGAAGCCGCGGGCAAGCAGCACGCGTCCTCGGCGGCATCCACGGGCCCCACCGGCCCGGCCGACCCCGCCGACTCGACCGAGGGGGAACCGCCTGCCCCCGCGCTGTCGACGGCCTCTCGATTCCACGACGACCAGCAGGGGGAAACCCGTGGCAGTGACTGAAGCAACCGGCCCGCGCACCTACGGGAACTTCCGCAAGCCGCGCGCCTCCGGACTGCGGGGCCTGTCCCTGGGCGCGACCCTGATGCTGTTCGGCGGCCTGATCGCCGTCGTCCTCGCGACGCTGTTCTCCCTGTGGGCCGCGCTGGCGATGGCCGTCCTCCTGGCTCTCGCCATGGCCCCGCTCGCCCTGCGCGACCGGCACGGCCGCACCATGATGCAGCGGGGCGCCGTCCGCCTGGCCTGGTGGCGCACCACCTCCTCCGGCGGCAACCTCTACCGCTCCGGTCCGCTGGGCCCGGCCGGGAACGGGAGCTGCCGACTGCCGGGCCTGGCGGCGCAGTCGACGCTGAGCGAGGCGCAGGACGGCTACGGGCGCCCGTTCGCCGTGGTCACCGTCCCGGCGACCAACCACCACACCGTCGTGGTCTCCTGCGACGCGGACGGAGCGGCACTGGTCGACGAACGGCAGATCGACATCTGGGTGGCCCACTGGGGTCAGTGGCTCTCCGCGCTGGGCACCGAACCCGGTCTCGTCGCCGCCGCTGTCACCGTGGAGACCGCACCCGATCCGGGCGTCCGCCTCCAGCAGGAGATCGACGCCAACGCGGTCGAGGACGCACCCGAGTTGGCCCGCACGATGCTGCGCGACGTGGTCGCCGCCTACCCCAGCGGCTCGGCGCAGATCAGTACCCGGATCGCCCTCACCTACTCCGGTGCCGCCCGCCCCGGCGCCCCCCGCCGCAACGCCGCGGAGATGGCGGTGCACATCGGCACCCGGCTGCCCGGCCTGACCGCCGGGCTGTCCATGACCGGTGCGGGAACGGCCGTGCCCATGATGGCCACGGAACTCACCGAGGCGGTACGCGTCGCCTACGACCCGACCATCGCGCAGCTGGTGGAGCAGGCACGGGCGGCCGGCGGCACCGGCCTGACCTGGGACCAGGCGGGCCCGATCGCCGCCCAGGAAGCCTGGGACCACTACCGGCACGACGGGGTGCACAGCGTCACCTGGGCCATGACGGAGGCTCCCCAGGGCGAGGTGTTCGCCAACGTGCTGACCGGCCTGGTGCAGCCCAGCCGCGACATCGCCCGCAAGCGGGTCACCCTGCTCTACCGCCCGCACAGCCGCGCCGAGAGCGCCCGTGTCGTGCAACAGGACTACAAGAACGCCCTGTTCACCGCGCAGCAGTCGCCGCTCGGCAAGGCGAGCGACGACGCCGAGGTGGTGGCCGCGCGGAAGGCGGCCGAGGAACAGGCCCAGGGGCACGGGCTGGTCCAGTTCGGCATGCTCGTCACCGCGACGGTCGACTCCGCCGAGGAACTGCCCAGGGCGACCGCGGCGGTCGACAACCTGGCGCCCGCCGCCCGGATCGCTCTTCGGCCGGTCTACGGCTCCCAGGCCGCGGCCTTCGCGGCCGCACTGCCACTGGGCCTGGTGCTGCCGCTGCACACCGCGCTGCCGCAGACCGTGCGGGACGCGATGTAGCGGCACCCGTGCTCGCGGCGCAGCCCACCTTCGCCGGTGCCTGCCCGCGTCGGAGGCGGTGACCGGGCTGCGGCGTCCGTGCTCTCCGGCCCGGCCCGTGTCGCCGGTGCAGTCGTGCCGGTCGGCTGCCGGCGGTGTGCGGCCTCGCCACCGACATGTCCAGGGCCGGCCGCCCGCAGCCGATGCGCCCACCAACAGCCGACGCTCACCAGCACAGGAGGAATCGATGGCAGTCAAAACGAGCGGCCGGGCCGGGGCGCGCCGGGCCGCTGACGGCGGCGTCGGCGACAGCACCGCGGACCGCCCGAGCGGACCCCGTCCGGTGCAGCCCACGGCGCGCGGCTGGCCCGGCCGCGGCGGCGGCATGGTCGGCTACGTCGACCCTGCGCCCGAGTGGCGGGGCACCACCGTCCAGGTCTGCGGCATGTGGCCGTTCGGCGCCGGGGCGGGGACACCGATGGTCGGGGTGCCGCTCGGACGCGACCTGGACTTCGGGGCCACGGTGTGCTGCGACCCGGTGAGCTGGTTCATGCGGACGGGTCTGCTGGCCAACCCCTCGATGTTCGTGCTCGGTCGCCCGGGGCTGGGCAAGTCCACCGTCGTGCGCCGCATGGCACTGGGCCTGTCCGGGTACGGCGTGCACCCGCTCGTGTTCGGCGACCTCAAGCCGGACTACGTCGACCTCATCCGGGCGATCGGCGGGCAGGTCATCAGCCTCGGCCGGGGCCGCGGGCACCTCAACGTGCTGGACCCGGGCGAGTCCACCGCAGCCGCGGCCCGCCTCACCGGCTCCGCGCGCCGCCAACTCCTGGCCGCCACCCACAGCCGGCGGCTGAACATGGTCTCGGCGCTGCTGACGATCCTGCGCTCCGAGCCGCCCGGCGACCGTGAGGAGACCATTCTCTCCGCCGCGCTGGACGTCCTCGACGACCGGCACGGCCCGGGCAGCACCCCGGTCCTCGCCGACCTGGTGCAGGTCATCAAGGACGCCCCCGAATCGGTGCGTGCCGTCGCCCTCGACCGCGGCGACCTCAACCGGTACCGGGACATCACCGAGAACCTGGAGGCCTCGCTGACCGCGCTGCTCGGGGACGGCCTGCTCGGTGACTCCTTCGCCCGCCCGACCACCGAGCCGATGAAGCTCGACCGCCCCGTGTGCTTCGACGTCAGCCACATCGACGACAGCGAGACCACCCTCCAGGCCGCCGCCCTGCTGTCCTGCTGGTCCTACGGTTTCGGCGCGGTCTCCGCCGCGCACGCTCTCGCGGACGCCGGACTGGAGCCGCGCCGCAACCACTTCCTCGTCATGGACGAACTGTGGCGGGTGCTCCAGGCCGGCCGGGGCCTGGTCGACCGGGTCAACGCCCTCACCCGCCTGGACCGGCAGCGCGGTGTCGGACTCGCCATGGTCACCCACACCATCGGCGACCTGCTGGCCCTGCCCACGGAGGAGGACCGCATCAAGGCCAAGGGCTTCGTGGAACGCGCCGGCATGGTGGTGTGCGCCGGGCTGCCTCCGGCCGAGATGCCGCAACTGGGCCAGGTGGTGCACCTGACGGAGGTCGAGAAGCGACTGCTGGCCGACTGGTCGACGCCTCCCGCGTGGGACAGCTCCCGCAACCGGCAGGCCGACCCGCCCGGTCTCGGCAACTTCCTCATCAAGGTCGGCAGCCGGCCCGGCATCCCCGTCCACGTCGACCTGACGCCGGGAGAGCTGGCGGTCAACAACACCAACAAGCGGTGGAACAAGCAGAGGTGACGGGGCTGCGGTCCGCGGTGCGGGCATGCCGGGGCGGCGGCCGGGCGAGGTGAACCGCTGCGGCCCCCGCACCGTGGAGACGGACGGAGAGCGGGTCACCACCTCGGTCTCCGCCCGAGCCGGGCCCGGCTCGCTCCCCGTTGGCGTCCCGGGCCCGGCCCGCTGCGACGAGCGCGGTCGTCTTCGGTGTGAACCGGTACACCCGATGTCCCGTTTCCACCCGTGAGTTCGTTCGTCGCAAGCTGAAACGTCAGGAAGTGGTTCACATGAGCGAGGACGGAGAAGCGGGGGCGCCCGGAGCGCCACCCGAGCAGCCCTTCGAAGTCGTCATCGACGCCGAGGGCGTCGCCTCGATCGACGGTGAACAGGTGCCGGTGATCGGCGACCAGCCGCTCGACACCGCGATACTCGACACGCTGCACGGGTACGCGCGGTTGCGCGGTGGGCCCGTCACGGCGTCCATCTCCAACCCGGCCACCGGGGCGACGGCCCACGTCGAGGTCGATCCCGACGGCTCCAGCCGACTCGCGGGCCCGGAACCCGACCCCTCACCGGGCGGCACCCCCGTCCCCGACAGCTCCTCGGCGGACGCGCCCGGCCCGGCCGGTGCGGCGACCGGCGGAGAGCCGCCGGCCGAGGGCGCCCCGGCAAGCACGGGCACCCCCGTCGCCACGGACGAGCCCCCCACTACGGGCGGCCCCACCACCGTGGACGGGCCACCAACCGTGGATGCGGCGCCGGTCGTCGGCGGTTCCGCCTCCATGGAAGAGCCCCCCGCGACGGGCGGCCCCGCCACCGCGGGTGAGCCGCCCGTCGCGGGGGGCCCGTCCGCAGGGCAGGCTCCGGTGCCGACGGCCGGTCCGGCCGTCGGCGGAAGCGTGCCGCCCGGGCACAGCCCGGTCGTCGGAGACGGTTCGCCGGTGCAGGGCAGCGCGGTCGGCAAAGAGGTCGGGGCCGTCGGCTCGGAGGGTGCTGTCGGAACGCCGGGACCGGCGGCCGGAGGGCCCGCCAAGGGGCGGTCCACGCTGTCGTCGATTCCGCGCCCGTCCCTGCCGTCGATCCCCCGCCCCGCGGTACTCGGCCGTTCGTCCGGTGGCGGAGGAGGGACGAGCGGCCCGAAGTCGGGCAAGGGCATCCGTGGATTGCGCGGCTCGGACGTGGAGTTCGTCCCCACCAGCCTGCTGAAGAAGCCCTGGGTGATGGCGAGTGTGGCGGTCACCGTGGTGGCCCTCGTCATCACGCCGCTCGCGGTGGTCGGGGCCAGCGGCCAGGAGGGGAAGGGCTCGGACGGGAAGACCCTGGCCGACGGGAAGAAGGACAAGGCCACGCGCGGGCCGTCCGGGACGGTCCGCCCCTCCCGGCCGTCGTTCCCCGGCGGCTCCCCCTCGCCCGGTGAGTCCGACGAGGACTCCACGGACGATCCGAAGCTGGGAGATTCCGACCCTGCGGACAAGGGCGACAAGGACGACAAGGGGGGCCGGGGTTCGTCCGACGACAAGCCCTCGGGCGACGACAAGGGCAACGACACGAATAAGGCCGCGGGCGGGCCGGTGATCCCGTCCGGGGTGACCATGATCCAGAACCGGCGGACCGGCCAGTGCCTGGACCTGCCCGGCAAGGGCAAGGGGAAGCCGGACGGCCCGGCCATGCAGGGCGCGTGCGACACCACCCACGCGGCGCTCGGCGGCAACCAGCGCTGGAAGCTGGACCTCAAGCAGAAGGACGGCGGTCCCGGCAGCGCCGATCTCTACCTGATCCGCAACGTCAAGGACAACCTCTGCCTGGACCTGGCCGGCTACGGCCCCGTCGCGGCCAGGGCGAAGGTGAGCGAGTACCACTGCCGAGCCAAGGGCGACAACCAGCTCTGGTGGTTCGACAAGCGGTCCAACGGCACGTACTGGATCCGCAACAAGGAGAGCGGGCACCTGTGCCTCGACGTGGCGGGCGCCGCCGTCAAGAAGCCGGCCAGGCTCCTGATCTTCGGCTGCGACGACGCCGACGACCACCAGTGGACCTTCCGGAAGCCGTGAGGCGGGCCCCGGGCCGGCACCGACGCGGGATGTCGGCGCCGGGATCCGGGAGCGACGGGCCGGACGGACGGAAAGGCGGACGGACGGCCTGGTCGGTCAGCCGAACATCTCGACCGGCGGGACCTCCTTCGCCCGGTGGGCGCCCGGCTTGCAACCGGCGAAGGGACCCATCGGATCCCGCAGGGTGCCCATGACCGGGCCCAGGAAGTCGCGGTGCCACATGGCCGGGCCCGTCATGTCGGAGTCCGGGCCGGTCAGAGCCGCCCAGGCCAGCCACAGGCCGTGCAGTTGCATGACGGCCTCCTGGTGCTCCCACCAGCGTGAGCACCAGGGGGCGGTGGAGGTCACCTCCCTGCCGTAGACGGGCAACAGGACGTGCTGCGTCCACTGCACGAGCTGGTACAGCGACTCCTGGTACTCGGCCCCGTCCTGGTACAGGATGAACTGGGGCGGCCCGGGGGGTGCGTCCTGCGAGGCGTCGTCGGGTTCCTGCTGCACGGCTGAGAGGTCGTCGCCGGTCACGGACATGCTGGTGCTCCCTGCGTGAGTCTTCCGCTGGTGGTCCTGCGGAGCATCACGTGTGCGCGGCGGCCCCGGTTCACCGGCTGCCGCGCGGAGCCGGTGAACCGGTCGCCCCGCGTATCCGTGGTGTGCGGTGGGCGCTGATCGCCCACTGTGCGGCTCACCACGAGGAGGACGGTTTCATGCCCGAGCCGGCCGATTCACCACCCGAACAGTTCGATGCCGAGGGACTGGCTCACGAACTGATCGTGGCGGACCTGCGCGAGTACGAACAGGAGCGCGTGGACCGCGAGCTGGCGTCGACTCTCGCCCGGAGGGAACATCTCGCCCGGGGGGCACAGCAGCGGCGCCCCTCCCGGGGGAGTGCCCCTCACCGTGGTGGGGGAGGCGGCTCGGGTGAGGATGTGGAGGGAGCTGTCCTTGATGCACTGCGCCGCACGGTGCGCAGGCTCTGGCAGAACCTGCGCAGCGCTGTAGGGCTGGCTTCCAGGCATCTCGAACACCCCGACCGTCAGCCGCCCGCGCCGCAGCAGGAACAGTTCCTGCAGCCCCACCACGGCCAGTTCCACAACCCGTACGAGAGCGCCCACCAGGCCCCGCCGCCGTACTTCTCCCAGGGCCCGCCCCCCGGCACCTGGCAGGGCATGCTCCACGCGCCGCCCCAGGTACCGGCTCCCACCGTGCAGGCGCAGGCGGTGCCGGATCCGCAACTGGCGCCCGACAGGCTCGCCTACGCCCGGTACGACAGTCTCGGTGAGACGAACAAGAGCGCGGTCGACAGCGCCCTGTGGCGGCTGATCAACGACGTACCCGCCTACTCGCACGCGTACGACCGGCAGATGCTGCCCCTGGCCGGGACGCTCGCCGGGAAGTCCCTCGTCGCGCAGCCGGAGCCGTCCGCCGAGGAGTCGCGGACCCGCCTCGCGACCTCGGCACGGGGCTCCCTCGCCCAGCTCAACAACGGCAGGGACAGCAACGCCAGGAGCCGCGACGAGCGGAGGCCGCGGGAGCAGACGCCCGCGCCGGCCGTGGCGCGCAACCCTGCGGAGCAGAGGCAGAGGCAGAGGCAGAGGAGGCGGAGTATGTGATCAGCCCTCGCCCAACCCCTGGAGTTTCTCGTGGATGCCCACCGCGTCGGGATGGTTGAACTCCTCCAGCAGTGCCAGGGCACGGCTCCAGTGCGCACGGGCGGCATCCGGGTCGCCGCCGGCCAGGAAGACGTCGCCGAGGTGATCGATGGTCTGGGCCTCACCCCACCGGTTGCCGACCTCCTGGTGTTTGGTGAGCGCCTGTCGGTAGTGGGCGATGGACTCGTCGTGATGATGGAGCTGATGGTGCACGGTGCCGAGGAAGTCCAGGGAGATGCCCTCGACCCAGGTGTTGTCGGTGGCGCGCTGGACGATCAGCGCCTCCTCCAGGTAGGCGCGTGCCTCGTCGAGGTGGCCGAGCCGCAGGTGGGCTTCGCCCATGTTGTTCAGACAGATGCCCTCGCCCCACCCGTGGCCGTGTGCGCGGTCGATCTCCAGCGCCTGCTGCAGGTGTTCCAGAGCATCGTCGTACCGGCCCGCGCGCAGACAGACATCTCCCAGGTTGCCCATGATCCGCGACACACCCACTTCGTTACCGAGCGCCTGCCAGCATGTCAGGGCTTGCTGGTAGGAGGCGATGGCTTCCTCCAGGCGTCCCGCATTGGTGAGGGCGTTGGCGACACCGGTGCAGCACTCGGCCTCGCCCTGTCGGTCGCCGGCCCGGCGTGCGGCCGACAGGCTCAGTTGGTTGCTGGAGAGCCAGTCGTTGGTGTGGCTGCGCAGGTAGAAGAAGCCCCACAGGACGGCGGTCAGCCGCCAGGCGATGCCGGCGTGGTGCGTGCCGGCGGCGTGGCTGATCGCGGCCACGAGGTTGGCGCGTTCGGTGGAACACCAGCTCAGTGCCTGGTCGTAGGTGGTGAACTGCAACGGTTCGCAGTCGGGGAGCAGTGGCAGGAGTGGTACGCGCTGGCGGTCCGGGGTGAGGAACCGGGAGGCGGCGTCGGCGGTGTGCAGATACCAGATGAGCACGCGTTCGACGGCCTGCTCGCGTTCCTGTGCCGTCTCCTCCCGGTCGGCCTGCTCGGCGGCGTAGATCCGCAGCAGGTCGTGGAAGACGTAGCGGCCGGGGAAGTGCTCGGTGAGCAGGTGGGCGTGGGTGAGTTCGGCGAGCAGAGCGCGGATGGCGCGGCGGTCGAGTCCTGCCAGTGCGGCCGCGGCGGGCGCCGAGATGTCCGGTCCCGGAGTGGCGGCCAGCAGCCGGAACAGCCGGGCGGCCGGCGCGGACAGCGCCTGGTACGACCAGGAGAACACCGCCCGCACATCGGTGCTCAGGTCCCCGCCGGTGAAGGCGTCGAGGCTGCCGTGGCTGTCGCGCAGTTCGTCGGCCACGGCGTGCAGCGGGAAGCTGGGATGGGTGGCGGCACGGGCGGCGACGATGGCCAGGGCCAGCGGGAGCCTGGCACAGCTGGTGATGATGGCGTCCGCGGCCTCGGGCTCCGCCGCCATCCGTGCCGCACCGATCCTGCGGGCCAAGAAGTCCCGCGCGTCGGCGAGGGGGAGAGGCGTCAGTGTCAGCGGGTGCGCCCCGTCGCTGGCTATCAGGCCGGTGAGCTGGTTCCGGCTGGTGACGATGGCCAGGCAACCGGGCCCGGTGGGCAGCAGGGGCCGCACCTGCTCGGTGTCCCGCGCATTGTCCAACAGCAGCAGGACCCGCCGTTCGGCGAGGAGGCTGCGGTAGAGCGCCGTACGTCCCTCGGGGCGGTCGGGCAGCTGTTCCGGTGGCACGCCGAGCGCGTCGAGGAAGGTGTGGGTGGCCTCGTCCGGTGGCATGGCGGTGCCGGACGGATCGAAGCCGCGCAGGTTGACGTAGAGCTGTCCGTCGGGGAAGCGGTGGGCGATCTCGTGCGCCCAGTGCACGGCCAGTGTGGTCTTGCCGACACCCGCCATGCCGCCGATCGCGCTGATCACCACGGCGTTGGGGAGCCGTCCGTCGGCCGGCAGCAGGGCATGCGTCTGGGCGAGTTCGCTGTCCCGGCCGGTGAACACCGGCAGGTCGGCGGGGAGTTGGGCCGGGCGGGTCGCGGCCGGGACCGAGGGCCCGGCCGGGGCGGGTGCCGGGCCGGTGGACTCCGCGGGTTCGGGGGCGCGCAGCGACGGGTCGGCGGACAGGATCCGGGCATGCAGGTCGACCAGGCCCTCACCGGGGTCGACACCGAGCTCGGTGGCGAGGGTCCGCTGTATGCCGTGGAAGGCCGCCAGTGCTTCGGCCTGACGGCCCGACCGGTACAGCGCCAGCATGAGCAGCTCGTGCGGCCGCTCCCGCAGCGGGTGCTGCGCCGCCAGCGCGGTCAGTTCGGCGATCAGGTCCTCGTGCCGGCCGAGCCGCAGGTCGATGTCCAGGCGGGTCTCCAGCGCGGCAAGCCACTGCTCGTCCAGCCGGTGCCGTTCCGACTCGGCGAGCGGACCGGGCACACCTGCCAACGGCCTGCCGTGCCGCAGCTCCAGCGCGGAGCCCAGCAGCTCCCGTGCCGCCGTGAGCTTGCCCGCGGTGCGTGTCTTCTTGGCTTCGGCCACCCGGCGCTCGAAGACGGCCACGTCCAGTGCGTCGGGCGCCACCCGCAGCAGGTAGCCGTCCGCGGCCGAGACGATGACCTGCGGGCCGGCCCCCGGGCCGCGTTCGGGCTCCAGCACCTTGCGCAGCCGGGACACGTAGGTACGCAGCACCGTCACCGCGCCCCTGGGGGGCTCGGTGCCCCACAGCGCGTCCACGAGTTCGCCGATCGTGGCAGGGCGTCCGCGCCGCAGCGCCAGTGTGGCCAGCACCGCTCGTTGCTGCGGCGACCCGAGCGCCACTTCCTGCTCCTCCCGCCAGGCGCGTACCGGCCCTAAAACGGTGATGTGCAGGGGTTTCGCTTGCGTCGCGTTCACCTGTGCGACTCTACCGAGCCCCTCCGCAAGCGGAAGCACCGCGTCGCGGTTTGCGTCCGGTTGTTCCCGATCGGACATGTGGATTTAACACAAGCGGAAGGAGAGCCACCGCGGCTGCCCGGCGTGCGGAGCCGTCCGGGCAGCCCGGCGTGGGTACCGTCCGAGGTGCGGAGTGCTCAGCCCCGCCCATGTCCCCGTCGACGGTTCTGGGAGCTCTGCTCCGAGGAACGTCCCGTGGTCGATGAATGGTGGTGTGACGAGTGGGACCCGGAGGATCGGTGACCCCTCCTGGATTCCTGTCCGTTCTCACTCTGAGAGGTCCTGGAGACGCTCTGCCTGGCGGTACTTGCCGAGGGATTGTTGTACAGGGGCAGGCCCGGTTCCTCGGGCGGCCGATTGCGGGTGAAGGGAGCCGCTCCCGCTCCGAGCCCGGCGACCACTGGTCCCACCCCCTGGCTGTAGTAGGACGCGGTGGGGCCGAGCCTGCCGGAGGCGCCGATGCCGTAACCGACGAATCCGGCCGCCGCCGACAGGCCCGCACCGAGATTGGGGTAGTTGATGTTGTTCCGTCGCATCAGCTCCCGCGCCACTTCGTTCGCCCCTACCAACGCTGCCAGGGCGACGCCGCTTCCGTAACCCGCCTGGGCCGGAGTCTGGGGGAGTTGGCTCGGACCGGCCGCCAGGATGCTCGCCCCTTGGATGATGGAGGTGGAAGCCCCCGTGACGGAGGCGACGATGTTGTCCCGGTTCTCCACCGCCCACCCCCACGTCCGCCGCGCCCTGTCGGGTACGGCGGTGAAGAGGGTGGATCCCATCCGGTAGTGCCAACTGTCGGTGTCGGAGGTGTACATCGGCTCGTGCTCCGGCAGGCTGCTCCGGCTGGAGACAGGTGAACGCTCCTCGCGTTCCCGACTGGACGGGCGCGACGGAGGAGTAGGGGGGAGTTGTGCGATGCGCTCGACGGCGTCCTCGTAGACGGAACTGCCGCTGCTGCTGTGCGACCCGGTGGGGGAGTTGCGGCGTGGCTCGCTGCCCGAGTGACTGCTGCGCTCTGATTCGGACACGTATTCGCCGGGGATTCTCGGCATGCAGGCCTCCAGGCTGTCCATCGTGGCTGAACAGCTCCCGCGGAGTGGGAGTCGTCCAGCAACTACGGGAAGCGTCACCGCACGGTTCATGATCGGTACGTCCTGTCATGTCCCCGTGCCCGAAAAAGATGAACTACTGGCCCCGGCCCTCCGTGGTGGCCGTCGAAGTGCGTGCGCCGGACAGCCGTCGGGGCACGAGCAACTGTGGGGAGACAGGGGCCGCATGTCCGTGAGTGAGAGGCCCGGCACGGCGGCCGGGGCCGGTGCGGGGTGGGCCCCGGCGCGGATCCGGGACATCGACACCCTGCGGGGCTTCGCGCTGCTGGGCATCCTGCTGGCCAACGCCCGCAGCATGGCGGGCCCCTACGACGGTGGCGGGCTGCACACGTCGGTGCCGGACATGGTGGTCGCCTGGCTCCTGACGGCCCTGGTGAGCACCAAGTTCTACCTGCTCTTCTCCTTCCTGTTCGGCTACAGCTTCACCCTGCAGATGCGTTCGGCACAGCACGCAGGGGCCGGGTTCGCAGGCCGGCACCTGCGGCGCCTGCTGGGTCTGTGGTGCATCGGGCTCGCGCACGCGGTACTGCTGTTCCCGGGCGACATCTTGACGACGTACGCGGTGTTGGGGCTCTTCCTGTTCGCCGCGCGGAACATGGCGCCGCGCACGGCGCTGCTGATCGGCGCCGGGCTGGTGGTGGCGCTGAGTGTGCTGCTGCTGGCGCGGGGGCTGCTCGTCTGGGCGGCCTCCGCACCGCAGGACAGCCCGCCGGTCGTGGGGGAGGCCCTGGCGGCCCACCGGGGCTCCGTGGCCTCCGTCGTGCACGCCAACCTTCATGAGTGGCGTGCCCGGCTGGCCGCCGATGTGCTGTACGCGCCGCACATGCTGGCGGCCTTCCTCACCGGCCTGGCCGCGGGCAAGCGCGGAGTGCTCGCCGAACCGGCCCGGTACCGTGTCCAGTTGCGGCGGTGCGTCGCCTGGGGCCTGCCCATCGGCCTGGCCGGGAGCGTGGCCATGGCGGCGTGCACCGAAGGTCCGGTGGAGCCGCGCTGGGCGGGTATCGGTGTCGCCGCGGGGGCGCTCACCGCACCGGCGCTGACCGCCGCCTACGCCGCTGGTCTGGTGCTGTGGCTGCGTACGCGGTCCGGCAGGCGGGTCGGCGCGGCGCTGGCACCGGCCGGGCGGACGACCCTCACCAACTACCTGGCACAGTCGCTGGCACTGGCGCTGGTGTTCACCGGCTACGGCCTCGCCCGGTACGGCCGTGTCGGCACGGCCGCGGTAGTGGCCGGTTGTCTGGTCCTGTACGCGGTGCAGCTCGCGCTCAGCGCCCGACTGCTGCGCCGCAGGCGGTACGGCCCCGCCGAATGGCTCCTGCGCAGCCTCACCCGCGCCCGCTCCGGACACCCGCATGCCGCCGGAGCCTCCCGCCGCTGAGCCGCCCGCTCGCGTGCCGACGGGCCCTCGTCGCTGTGCCGACCTGCATGTCGCGGAGCACGCATCGACGTTGTGCGGGCCGCCCGCATGCCGCCGACCGAACCCCGTTGTCCCGTCGTCCCGTTGCCCGTCCTGCCGCTCGCGTGCCACCGGGCGCCCCAGCCGCAGGGACCGCATGGGCGGCAGGAAGCGCGGGCCGACAGGGAGGGCAGAAGGGCACGGCTGCTAGGGAGCTCAGCGCCGCAAGGGGGCCGACGCGACCGGCCGATGACGGTTGCGTCGGCCCCTCTTCGGAGCGGTACGGCTAACGGGCCTCCGGCCACGGGAAGGGGGCCGGGGCCGGTGGCGCCTGCTCCGTGTACAGCAACGGGGCAGGTTGTGCCTGCTCCGGGTACGGGCCGGGTGCCGGGGGAGCCTGTTCCACGTACGATCCGGGGGGCGGCGGCGCTTGTTCCGCGTACGGACCGGGAGCGAGCGGCGCCTGTTCCGCGTACGCGCCGGAGGCCGGTGGCGCCTGCTCCACATACGCGCCGGAGGCCGGTGGCGCCTGCTCCTTGTGGAGCTGGACCACGTTGTCGGGGGCCGGTGCGGCACCGGCCCACGCCCGTGCTGCCCGTTCGGTGATCGCCTCCGTCTCCGCCTTGGCCGCGGCCGAGACGGCAGCCGCGTCGGGCTCCTTGAACCAGGGGCGGAGCCGGATGAGTGCCGGCCGGACACCGGTGGCCAGCAGCAGCGCCGTGCCCTTGGGCAGCGCGCGAATCTTGTCCGGCGGCAGGATCGGGTCCAGCCGGTAGGAGACCGAACGGGACCCGCCGTCCCGGCTCTTGGAGAACGAGGCGGTCTTCACGTCCTGCTGCCCGACGAGCTTGGAGACCTTGTCGACGAAGTCCGCGTCGTCGAGCCCCGCGCCGAGCAGCTTGACGGTGGCGGCGCTCCACAGGGCGTCCATCCCGGCCTCGCCCCACACCCGCGCCCCCTGCCGGTAGCTCTGCAGCAGGGTGACGACGTTGATCCCGCGGGAGCCGAGATGGCTGTAGAGGTCGGGCAGGTCGGAGATGCGGCAGACGTTGGCGGCCTCGTCCAGTACGGCGGTCATCGGGGGGTCGAGCCGCCCGCCCATACGCTCGGCGGCGATCACACCCGCGCGCAGTGTCGCGTCGGCGAGACCGGCGATGACGCCGGCCGCGGAGCCGCCGCCGTCCTTGGAGAGCAGGTAGAGGGTGTCGCGGCCGAGGACGTGGTCGTGCGGCCGGAACTCGGGCAGGGAGGGGTCGGGCGTGACCCAGGCGGCGATCTCCGGGTCCAGCAGGCAGGCCACGCACTGCCGGGCGGTCTCGTAGATGCCGTCGCGGGTCTCGACCGCGCCCCGCACCGTGCCCTGGAGCTGGTCGGCCATGGCGACCATGTCGGCGTCCCGCAGCAGGTCGACCGGGGTGCGGTCGGCGGGGTCGGCGAGCCAGCCGAGGAGTTCGGTGACCGAGGCGCCGCCCCGTGCCGCGGCGAGGAACAGCGCCGTGATGGTGTTCTGCGCCGCCGAGATCCAGAAGTCCTTCTTCGAGGCGTCGTCGTTGACGGAGGCGACGAAGTGTCCGGCCAGCCGGCGGGCGCCCTCGATGCTGTCGCAGTCGGCCAGCATGTTCCACCACATGCGGCGCGGGGTGTGCGCGATGCCCTGCGGGTCGAACGTCCACACCACTCCGGTCTGCTCGCGCGCGGCCCGGGTGACGGCGTAGACGTCGGACTTGTTGGAGGTCAGCAGCACCGCGCCGCGGGCCCGCAGCACCCGGGGGACGGCGATGCCGGTGGACTTGCCGGCCCGCGGGGCCATCAGGTCGAGCTCCACGTCCTCGAAGGAGGAGCGCAGCTCCGGCCCGTTCGGCTCCAGGTCGCCCAGGAGGTTGCCGGTCTCGTCGGGGTGCAGGTTGGCGACTCCCTTGAGGGAGGGCCGCAGCTCGCGGGCGCGCGCCGTGATGCCCGCGGGGCACATGGCGGCCAACTCCCGCCGCCCTGCCAGCCCCTTCGTCTTGCCACCGGCAGCGGTTCCGCGCAGGATCTTCCGTACGACGAGGATCAGCAGGACGACGAACGCGCCGAAGACCGTGAGGATGCCGGCCCACACCGCAAGCGGTGACGCGTCCGGCCACAGCCGTGCCGGGCCGGACGTGAGCAGCGTCGCGAGCAGCGTGATGCCGAACGACGGGGGGTGCCAGCCGGCGCCGCTCAGCAGCGCGGCGCCCAGGGTCCCGCCGAGCCAGACGCCGCCGGACGTCATCAGGGCCAGCACCATCACGGCCACGATGGCCCAGGGCCACAGCTCGTTGCCGTGCATTCCACCGCCCTTGGCGCTCACGCGATCCTCCTGTCCGCGCCGGGACCGCCGGCCGGGGGACCGGCGGGAGGCGCCGCCGCGGGGTCGGGCACCGCTTCGACCGCTTCGGCAGCCGGCACGGCTTGCGCAGCCGACGTGGCGTGGGCCGGCATGCCTTGGGCGGTCGGCATCGCCTCGACACCGGTTCCGGCGCCCGCGTCCGCACCGGGCGTCTGATCCGCGGCGACATCGTTCTGCACCCAGCGGACGTTGGTGTCGTGCAGCCGCCGTTCGGTGTCCGTGATGCTGACCCTGATGGGGAGGCCGGGCCGACCGCCCACCTTGATCAGGAACCGGCCGCGCCCGGGCGGTTCCTCCGCGTCCCCGGTCACGGCCCAGCCCGGTGGCGAGGACCAGGAGGAGACCAGTTCGATCTCCCGCTGGGACAGCCCGACGATCTTGCCGAGCTCCTCCATCTCGGCCCGCGGCAGGCCCGCGCACACCACCATGCCCGCGCGCTCGACGAAGCCGCGCGCCTTGGCCTTGTCGGCTTCCGTGCCCAGGGACTCCGCGTCCTTGAGCGTGTGCGTGATCTTGGCGTCGCCCAGCCCGAGCGTCCGGTTGAGGCGGGTGAGCGCGTCGATGCGGTCGACGATTCCCGTGGCGGCGCGCAGCGGCCGCCACAACTCGTCGAGCACGGTGAAGAACCAGCGCCGCGGGGTGAGTCCCGCGTCGGCTAGGGCGTGGGACGCGGCAACCGAGCCGAGCCCGTCGGACCAGGCCGCCAGCATGGCCGCGGCGGTCAGCTGGGTGTCGGCCTCCCCGATCCGCGAGATGTCGATGCACACGGCGGGCGCGTGCAGGTCCACGCGGGTCGAGGTCTCCGAGGCGAAGGTGTCGCCGAGCGGGCCGTCGAGGATGCCCAGCAGCGAGCGGTGCAGCGGGTCGACCGCGTCGCGGTACCGGCCCTCGTCGCCCCGGTCGAGCGTCACGGCACGGACCCGGTCCGGACCCTCGTCCAGCACCCTCAGCACGTCCGGCAGCACCGGTGCCTTGCCGGGCGGTGTCCGCTCCCGCAAGTGGTGCAGCACGCCGGACAGCACGGCCTGTTCGTGGTCGTCCATCGGCCGGCCGCGCACGATGGTGATCAGAGCCGCGACCATGTTCAGCACGCGTCCGTGTGCCTCGGCCATCAGCGCCTGCCCGGCCTTGCCGCCGATCCGGGCGGCGACCGCGCCCATCGCCCCCGGGTCCAGCAGGTTGATGCCGCCGGTGCCCCGGCCGATGGAGATCACCTGGCCGCCCAGCGCCCGCACGGTGTCCGCGTAGTCCGGCTTGAGGTCGCCCAGCACCAGCGGCACCACCCCGGTCGCGGACAGGCCGATCAGCATCCGGTTGACCAGCGTGGACTTGCCCAGCCCCGGCATTCCCAGCATGAACAGGGACGGGTTGGAGATGTAGCGGGCCCGGGTGAACCAGGAGAGCGGATCGCCGCACACCGTCGCTCCGGTGTGCAGGTGCTGCCCCAGCGGGACGCCGGACATCGGCGCGCCGGAGCCGGCCGCGAACGGCCACAGTCCGCACGCCTGCACCGTGGTGGCCCGCCACATGCTGGGCGGGTCCATGCCGCCGACCTGCCCGCCGCCGGGGCCCGGCCAGCCGCGCGACGGCGGCATGCGTTCCCGGGGTGCCTTCGGCTGCGCCCGGTTCCTGCCGCCCTTGCTGCCCTTGCCGCCCCTGCCGGCCGCGTCGAGCGCGGCTCCGGGGCGCTGGTTTCCCGCTCGCGGACTCACAGCGCCTCCCGCAGGTCGCGCGGAACAAGAGTGAGCTCCCACGGCAGGATGCCGGTGGGAAGGGTGCAGCTGAAGGCCGCTGCCTGCATCCGGTCGGCCGGACGCATCGCCAGCCGTGCGGCTCCCTGGAGGTTCCGCATGGCCGCGCTGGCGTCCGCCAGTTGGTCCTCGTGGTCGACGGTGACGGTGAGCATGAGGGAGAACTCCACCAGGCCCGCTCCGGTCGCCTCCTCCTGGGCCGTCTGCTCGGCCGCCCGCATCTCGGTGGCTGCCCGCGCCTGGACCATGCCCCTCCCGGAAGTGGCCATGAACTGGGCCGCGCGCCGGTCGGCCTCCACGATGCGCGCCGAGGTGGCGGGATCGATGGGCCGGTACAGGAGCGCCACCCGCTTGCGGCGGGTGATGGGGGAGGGCTCCAGCAGTCCGCGCAGTACGTTGGCGCGTACCGTGCCGCGCGGTGCGAGGGTGAGCATCCAGGTGCGGGACACGCCCGAGTCGTGCTGGTAGGAGGTGACGTCCTCGACGCAGGCGGCGGGGCCGGCGTCGTCCCACTCCAGCCCGGTACCGCCGTGCTGGGCACGGATGTCGAGGACTTCGCCCGCGACGGCGGGATCGTAGGCCACGCGGACGACCTCGGCGATGCGCTCGGCCGACAGCGGGTAGGCGACGCCGCCGCCCGCCCCGACCAGCCCCGACAGCAGCCCCGGGATACGGGTGGCGATGTCGGTGATCAGGTCGTCGGGCTTGACCTTCTGACCGGCCGGGACGCCGTAGGTGAGGGTGATGTAGGTGTGCATCTCGGAGGAGGCCTGCGGGTACCGCTCGACGACCTCCTCCATCACCGCGCGGGCGGCGGGCGGGGCGTCGGGGGCCAGGCGGGGCAGCACCTCGTTCGCGAGCCGGGTGCCGGAGTCGGGCGCCGTCTCGACGATGACGGAGGCGCCGCGCAGACCCGTCTCGTGGGACAGCCGGGACAGCCAGCCGCCCCATGCGGCCACCCAGTTGTCCACCTGGTCGGGGTCGACGAGGGAACCGCCGTCCGGTTCGCAGGCCAGGACGATGGTGTAGAAGTTGCGGCTGCGGTGGAAGAGCACGCCGAAGTCGCGGTCGTAGGCGTCCCTGCCCTCCCGCATCTGCATCCGGCCCAGCAGGCCCGGAGGTTGGAAGCGCCCGGCCGAACGCCGCGACAGCGGCCCGGAGACGTAGGTGGTCGACCCCTTCGACTTGCGGCGCATCCAGCCGATCCGCAGGGCGATCAGCTGGTAGGCGTTGCGCCCGTCCTGGGTCCGGAGGACCAGCGGGACGATCACGATGGCCAGCGGCACCAGCACGACCGCCGCGGCCGCCAGTGAGGCCAGGGAGGCCAGCAGCGTGACGATGAGCCCCCCGAAGAGGCCGGCGGTACCGATCATGCCGAAGGGGCCGAGCCCCGGCCTTCTGGGCCGGCGCCAGTTCCCGTACGTCGGGCTCGACGCGGCGTGGGTTGACATGCGTTGCTTCCTTCCGTGTCCCTGGGTCCGTGTCCCGGGGAGGGGAGAAGACCCCCGGTTGCTGGTGGGGTGCGGGCCGCCGGTGCGCTCCGGACCGGCGGCCCGCACCCCGGGCGGGACCTACTGGTTGTGGCCGTGGTCCCCGTTGGCGTCGTTCACCGCGCCGGTGGTGAGGTCCTTGGCGCCCTTGGCGACGCCCTTGACCGCCTCCGCGGCCCCCGCCGCGACGGCGACCGGTCCCGCGGCTGCGCCCGCGCCCCGTACGGCACCGCTCGGGCCGCCGCCGGCGCCCCTGCCGCCGCCACCGGAGCCGCCTGAGCCCCCGCTGCCGCCGCCCGAGCCGCCGCCCCCGCGGCCGTTGCGGCTTCCGGAGGGGCCGCCTCCGTCGCCACCGCCGCCGCCTCCGCCGGAGGCGGCCCCGGCCATCGCAGCAGGCGAGGCTCTGCCCGCGGGGCCGGCCCGGCCTCCGGCCCCGGACTGTCCGCCGCCGCCCGAGGACCCGGAAGGACCGGACCGGCCCCCGGATCCCTCACCGCCCTTGCTGGAGAGCCCGGCGCCGACGATGGACTTCGCCCCGGAGGCGATGCCGCCCCCGGCGGCCGTGACCGCCCCGGTGTAGGAGCTGCCACCGCCCAGCGCGGCCGTCGCGGGCACGATCAGCTTCAGCAGCGCGGGCATGGCGATGGCCGACAGCAGCATCACGCAGATGCCGGCGATCTTCGTGTGGACCGTCTCGTCGGCGCCGGACTCGCTGGGCCGGTCCACCGGTACGTTGCCGCTGAGCAGTTCCGTGCCCGCGTAGATGATCAGCGCGGCCGCCGGTTTGTAGAGCAGCCAGGCGATCATCCAGCCGATGTGCTTGCGCCACCAGCCGCCGCCCCAGTTGCTCATGGAGGCCGCGGCGGCGATCGGCAGGGTTCCGAACAGCACGATCATCACGGCGAGTCGGACGTACAGCAGGATGCCGTGGATGATCGCGGCGATGAGCATGAGGAACGCGAGGATCACGTACAGGAAGGACGGG
This sequence comes from Streptomyces sp. CNT360, assembly GCF_000424785.1. Lineage (NCBI taxonomy): Bacteria > Bacillati > Actinomycetota > Actinomycetes > Kitasatosporales > Streptomycetaceae > Streptomyces > Streptomyces sp. CNT360. The sequence continues at coordinate 88,322 of NZ_AUKO01000013.1, forward strand.
ATGTCGTCCGAGGAACCGCACATCGACTTCTGGATGTGGTCGTCGATGGCCTCCGAGTACAGGTGGGAGGCGAAACCGTCCCCGACGGCGGCTGCGGCGCCGATGATCGCCGTCCCGCCGCCGGCCACCACGATGAGCCGCACCATGCCTTTCAGTGCGGTCTGCCCCGGTTCCGCCTGTCGCTCCGCCGCCATTCTGATGCAGGCGAAGAGGAGCGAGCCGATGGCCGTGTAGACGACGAGCCAGTTCAACTGACTCTGCACCGGGTTCGAGGCGGTCGGCACGAAGGAGGGGATGTTGCTCGTCAGCGCCTTGAAAGCCCTGAGAGCCGCGTCCATGACGAGGTCTCCGATGCCTCGCATGATGGTTCCGACGGGGTCTCCCAGGAACTTGAAGAACCCCACAAGGGCGTCGAGGAGCGGATTTCCGGAACCGCTGCAGATATCGGATGCACTGGACATGTCAGGCCGCCCCCCACCTGATGAAGCCGCCGCTGTTCACGCTCGAGTCCGACGAGGTGAACAGAGCCCCGTTCGACTGCGGCTCCACCTTCCAGTCGCCGCCGCTCCACCGCATGGCGACCGAGGTCGCCCCCAGCCCTCCGCCGGTGCCCTTGATGAGCAGACGCACCTGCACCTTCTCCTTCGTGTAGGAACCGACGAAGAACCCCGAGTAGACCCCTGCATCGTCCGTCGTCAGGTCCGACTGCCCGAGCCGGGACCGCTGGGAGATGAAGGTGTCGCGTCCCTCCCCGGCGACGATCTGCTGCTCCGCGACCGTGCGCCAGTCGGGGGTGCTCATGTGCGAGAGGATGCTGTGCGCCGCCATGACGGCGCCCATGGGGTTGTGGGCGTAGCACCACCACACCGGTCCGCTGTACCGGGTGGGCCCGGCCGACGGCGAGGTGGGCAGGTGGACGCCGCCCAGGCTCTTCCACGCCACGTCCTTCGGTGCGGAGGTCGGCCGGGAGGCGTCCTTGTCCTCCTCGGTACGACAACCCTTCGGCCGTTCCCCCGCCTTCAGGCCGCCGTTCTTGCCGTCGTCCGTGGACAGCGGTCCTCGCGAGGCGTTCTTGGCGGGGGGAGTGGCGTCGGCCTGGCCGTCGCCACCCCCCATGGCGAGCGAGAGGAGTGAGATGACCAGCGCGGCTCCCAGGAACACGGCCGAGGAGACCCAACTACGTTGTCGGTAGAAGGGCGTGTCGTCCTGCACGTCCTTCCGCTTGCCGCCAAGCATCGGTCAGTTTCCCTCGCCCTCGCCGCCGCCCCCGAAGATCCAGCTCGCGAAGGGGCCCGCGGCGGCGATGAGGCAGCATCCCGCCAGCACCATGCCGAGCCGGCTCATGTGTTCGGAGCTTTCACCGCGCTTGAGGCTGAGTCCCATCATCGCCCCGGTGATCACGATGCCCAGCACACCGGCGGCGGTGCCTACCCACGCCGCCATACCGAGCATCTGATTGACCTTCGGCCCGAGCCCGCCGGGAACCTTCCTCTCCGGCTGGGGGACGCCCGCGCCGGCCAGGTAGTAATAGACCATCGATGCCTTCATGGATCTTCCTTCGTGTCGTTGTCCGAGGACAGGGATCGCGCCGGGCGTCAGCCGGCGGGTTTCAGGTGGTGAACGGCCCGAACCACTGCACGAGCGGGGCCGCGGCGGTGGCGAGGACCGAAGCCACCAGCACGATGAAGAGGCCTCGGAAGTACGTTGCGCCCTCGCCCATGTCCCCGCGGCGCAACTGGAGGGTCAACTGGGTGCCCACGATGATGAGGCCGAGCACGCCGGCCGCCGAGGCACCCCAGGCCAGCCAACTGAGGATCTTCTGCGCGTTCTCCACCGCGTCCGCCTTTCCAGGCGAGACGGCGGCCAGGTGCGTCAGTTCAGCCAACGGTGCCGGCTGGAGTGCGGCACTCAGTACGTTCATCTCTTCCCCTCCCGCCTTCCGGGGCGGTGGATCGGGCTCTCCGCCAGTGCGGCGAGGGAGCGGACGGCCTTGGGCAGTGCGCCGGTGCGTTTCTCCCCGCGCCATGCGGGGATCCAGGGGACCCGGTGCACTTCTGCGACCGACCGCAGGACGCGGACCCGCTGCAACAAGTGGAGGGGCAGCCGCCCGGGCGCATCGGCCACGAGCACCACGGCGAGCAGTTCCACCCCTGCCGGGTGCTGTCCGGTGTGCAGGGCCTCCAGCGCACGGGACGCCGCACGCAGCCCCGTCGCGTGGGTACGCGCCACCAGCAGCACCTGGCCGGGCTCGCCCTGCGCGGGGTCGGGCCAGTGACGTCCCAGGTCCCTGCCGCCCACCGCCTCGGCGAGGGTGCTCACGCCTGCACCGCCGTGCGCACCGACCCAGCTCACCAGGCCACCGCCGGGCGCCGGGCCGCGTCCGCGTTCGGCGCCCTCCGCGCCGAGGGGACCCGGCGACGGCGCGGCCGGGACCCGCGGCAGCGGCGCCGTCGGAGCAACCTCTTCCACGGGCTGGGCCACGGCGGGCTGTTGCGCGACCGGCGCGGCCGGGACGCGAGGCAGCGGCGCCGTCGGCGCGGCCTGGTTCACGGGCTGCGCCGCGGGATGTTGCACGGGCGCCGTCACGGACTGCTGCTGCACCGGCACCGCTGCGGGCTGCTGTTGCTGCGGCACCGCCACCGGGGGCTGCTGCACCGGGGCTGCGACAGCCTGTTGCTGCTCCGGCGTTGCGACAGCCTGCTGTTCCGGCGCTGCCGCAGCCTGTTGCTGTATCGGCGGCGCGGCGGCCTGCTGCTGCACCGGGTCCGTGAGGGCCTGCTGCTGCACCGGCGCTTGAGCGGACTGCTGTTGGCCCGGTGTTGCGACAGCCTGCTGTTCCGGCGCTGCCGCAGCCTGTTGCTGTATCGGCGGCGCGGTGGCCTGCTGCTGCACCGGGTCCGTGAGGGCCTGTTGCTGCACCGGCGCCTGTGGGGACTGCTGCACCGGTGCGGCGGCAGTCTGCTGTTGCACCGGAACTGTTACCGCGGGCTGCTGCACCGAGGGCGGTGCGGCCTGCTGCGTGGGCGTTGCCGCGGCCTCCTGTTGCCGCGGGGGTGCCGCAGCCTGCTGCTGTACCGGTTGGGGCACCGCCTGCTGTTCCGCCCCGGGCGGTGCAACGGCCTGCTGGTGGCCCGGGGTTGCGACAGCCCGCTGCTCCGTCGGCGCTGCCGCAGCGTGTTGCTGGACCGGCGTCACGAGGCCCTGCTGTCCCATTTCCGCTGTCACGGCAGGTTGCTGCACCGGCGGTGTCGCCGCCTGCGGTTGCACCGGCTGCGCCACTGCGGGCTGCTGCACGGGCGCTCCCGCACCGGGGTGCGCTGGCGCAGGGGCAGCCGTCGCGGCCTGGCCGGGCACGGTTCCCGTCGGGGTGGCGGGTGCCGGTTGCGGCGTCGCAGCGGTGGCTCCCTGCCCGGCAGCCGGGGCGGCCGGGGGCGCCGTCGGGTCCCCGGCACCGGGGGATGCGGAGGCCGGCTCCGCGGTGCCCTGCGGCTCCGCGCCCGTACCGGGCGACGGCTCGGCCGTCGCGGCACGGTCGGTGGCCTCCTCGGCGGGCCGCGGTGAGGTGGGCCCGCGTACCCACATGTGCGGGCCGGCGGACGCCGGTGAGGGGACGCTCATCGCGTGTCCAGCCTCCTTCCCTCGACTCGGTGCGCCCCTGTGCCGCCGTGGTCCTGTGGCCGGTCCTGTCCGGTCTGACGGACTGGGCCGGTGGGGCTGATGTGAAGACGGATTGAACTGATTCGTCCTCGCGCCCGTTCCGGTTGTCGAGCGCGTTGTGCTCCGTCGGAGAGCCACAACGGGACGTCGGCGGAAGTGGTTCACCGTTCCGGTCAGTTCGTGGGCGCGCGGGCCGCGGTGGTTGCGAGAGGGAAGGGCGGAGGGGGGCATGCATGAGTGAGGGCGAAGGGACGTCGTCGTCCGGGAAGGCTGTCGCGGTCGGCCTCGCGAGCCTCGGCTGCGGATGTCTGACGCTGCCTGTGGTGGCGGCCGGCCTCGTCGTCGTGCTGATCATCTTCGGCGGTCTCGGTGTCCTCTTCGCGCCGATCATCGCCCTCATCCTGTTGTTCGGCGGCGGTGGCGGAGGGCACGACGATCCGGCCGCGGACGTCGACAGCGACGAGGTCGCCGAGTCGGTGAAGGGCGACGGGAAAGGGGACCTCGACGAGGAAACAGTCCCCGAGGACCTGGCGGACGTCATCGAGAAGGCCGGCGGGGTCTGCGACGTCATCGGTCCCGTCGTCATCGCGGCGCAGATCGAGCACGAGTCGTCCTTCAACAAGGACATGCTGGGGCCGAACGGCGAGAAGGGCATCTCGCAGTTGCCGCCGGACGTGTTCGAGGAGTACGGCGAGGACGAGGACGACAACGACGAGACCTCGGCGACCGACCCCGAGGACTCGATCATGGCCCAGGGCCGCTACATGTGCGCGCTCGCCGAGAAGGTCAAGCCGATCGTCGACAGCGGTGAGGCCCCGGAGGACGAGGGCGTCCTCGATCTGACGCTTGCGGCGTACGGCGTGGGGCTGGACGCCGTCCAGGAGGCCAAGGCCGTCCCCGCCACCGGTGAGGCTCAGCAGTACGTGGTCAGCGTCCGGTCCCTCTTCCCCCGGTTCGAGGGGATCGGCGGCTCGCTGCCGCCCGACGAGTACCCCGACCCCGATGTGTCCGCCTCCCCGGACCCCTCGTCCGACAACGACAAGAACGGAGAGTGAGCACGGCATGTCCGAATCCCCCGGGGAGCGCCTGGAGTTCCTCATCTCGCCGAGCGGGGCCGTGTCGCTGAACGGCACGCGCATCTCCGTCGGGGAGAAGGAGGTGCACGTCGCCGTGCTGGACGCCGTGCACAGTGCCGCCCAGGAGCGGGGCGAGCCGGTCGACGCGACGGTGCTCGACCTGCGGGGTGGCGGTTACGCGACCTACATCAGGGTCGCTCCGGACGGCTCCAGCCAACTGGTGGAGCCCGACGCCGCGCCCCCGCGTTCCTCCACCGGGGAGGACGGGACGACCCCGCCCGGCGAGGGGACCGGACCGACCGCCCTCACTGCGGAAGCCGAACCGCCGGCGTCCGCCGAACGAGCAGAACCACAGGCGCCCACGACGAAGCCCGCACCGGCCGCGTCCGCGGGTGAAGCCGAACCGGCCGCGTCCGTAGGAGAGTTCGTACCGGCCCCCGCCGCGGGTGAAGCTGTACCGGTCGCGTCCTCCGCAGAGGCCGAACCGGCGGCGTCCGTGGGAGGGTTCGTACCGGCCCCCTCCGCGGGCGGAGCCGCACCGTTCCCGTCCTCCGCAGAGGCCGAACCGGTCGCGTCCGCCGGGGAGTCTGCACCGGCCGCGTCCGCCGGAGGGAGCGAACCGGCCGCGTCCGCTGAGGAAGTCGCCTCGCCCGCATCCGCCGGGGGGACGGGGGCGGACGCCGGGACCGGGCCGGGGATGCCCGCCCCGGAGGAAGGGGCCGGGCCGGCGGTCCCCGCGGAGTTGCGGGACGCCGTGGTGCACATCAACCGGGCCGCCGCCGGTGGCGAACCGCAGCGGGCCATGGTGCTGGCGTTCCGGTTGCGTGAGCACGCCGTGCGCAGGTACGGGGAGGAGCACCCCTACACGGTGGAGGCCCGTGACCTGGAGGCCTATGTCGCCCGCCTGGCCGGCGACCACGCGAACTCCATCGCCATCTACTGCCACCTCGCCCGGCTCTGCCACCGGCTCGGCGACCCCCGCGCGTACGGGTACCTCGAACGCGCCATCGGCAACTGGCGGAGGCTCACCGAGCCGCAGGAACTGCGCACCCACGGCAAGGAGCTGGTCGAGACCTGGGCCGTGCTCGCCCCGGAATCCGGACCGCCCGGAACCGGTGCGACGGTGCCCGGACACCTCCCGCAGGGGTTGGACGCACTCGTCGGCGCCGCAGGCACCGCCGGCTTCGAGGGAGGCGTCGCCTGACGAACCAGGCCGCTGACCAGCGGCATCTATAACGGATTGACGTCGGACCCCAGGAAGCGGTGAACCAGTTCGGGGTGACCGGCATCACACCACGTGGCGGCATTCGCAGTGAACTTCCCTCACAGGCCGTGCATCTAAATCTCTGTAAACCGCTTAAGTGCTGGTTTTTACGGGATGCGGCTTGTTGTGCCCTTTTGCGCAATGCTGTCGCGCGCAGCCGTATGGCAAACAGCCGTCAACGGCTTGTGGATCTCTCCTCACCACACTCCTGCCTCGTGAGGGGGCCCGCCGCGCGAGTCCCGAGGCCAGGCCGCCCTTGCCGGCGGTTCGAAACGAGGGGATACATCCGTGAGTTGGATCGTCTTGGGTTCGGTCGGCGCAACCAGTGCGCAGGAACGGGCCACTCGCTCGCTGTACGAACAGCACGCACGCCCGTTACAGGGTTATGTGCTCCAGCTTCTCGGCGGCGATGTGCAACGTGCCGAGGACGTCGTGCAGGAGACGCTGCTGCGCTGCTGGCGCAATCAGCAACTGCTGGGGGAGCGTGGCCAGGACCTGCGTCCATGGCTGTTCAGAGTGGCGCGCAACCTCGTCATCGACGACTACCGTCTGCGCAGCGCGCGCCCCAAGGAGGTGGACGGCACCGCCTGGCTGGAGAACGTGCTGGCCGACACGGACGACGTCGATCGCGTGCTCTCCTCGCTGGTGCTCGTGAAGGCGTTCCAGACGCTGTCCCCGGCCCACCGGGAAGTGCTCTACGAGACGTACTACACCGGCAGGTCGACGCGAGAGGTCTCCCGCGTGCTCGGGATACCGCCTGGGACGGTCAAATCGCGCCTCTACCACGCGGTGCGCAACCTGCGGCAGGCGCTCGGCGTGCCCGCGGCCGGCGTCAAATGAGGCCGTTAGGCAAGACCGTGCCGGCATGCAGTCCCCGCCCCGGTCCGCCCGCCCGTCCGTCGTACCGGCAGTGTCGGGCCGGGGCCGGGGCCGGGGCCGGGGCACTCCACGGGTGAACTGCCCGTCCACGGGCGCGCCCTGCGCACCTGGGTGAACCGTCCACTGCGCGTATCCGTCGTGCGTGCGCAGACGATTCCGACCCGAGAGGTGTGATCTGTGCGCGTGAGACCACTTGAATCACTTCGGTCATTTCGACCGCTCCTGCTCGCTCTACTGCTGGTCGTCGCCGCGATCGCGGCGGTGACCTCGGCCCAGATGCGAGGATCCTCCGACGAGGACCACGTCTCCCGGGCGGCCGCCGCCGGTGACGCCGAGCACACGGTCACCTTCCGCAACGAGACGGGCCACCGTGTCTGGGTGGGGTCCGCGGTGAACGCCGACGGCTCCGCTCCGCTCACCGACCTGCCGGTGCTGGACCCGGGAAAGACAGCCACCCTCACCGTCCCGGAACGTACGGGAGCCGGGCACTGGCGCGGCAAGTTCTTCGCCCGTCAGGGCTGCACCGGCGAGGACGGCAGCTCCTTCCACTGTGCTGTGGGGGACTGCGGGCCGTACGCCGACCACTGCTCCACGGGCGAGCAGCCCGTCAGCCTGGCGGAGTTCAACTTCGACCCCAAGGACGGGGCGGCCCCCTGGTACAACGTCAGTTACGTCAACGCCGTATCGGACCCGATCACCATCTCCCCTGACGGGGTGCCCCCGCCCGAGAACGGCGGGGAGTGCGCCTCGGTGGGCTGCCCCAAGGACCTGCTGGCCGACTGCCCGCCCGAGAACCTCACCAAGGAGAAGGGCTCGGGCAAGCCGCAGGTGTGCGTCAACCCGAACCGGGACGCGAAGACGGCCTACAGCGAGGCCCTCAAGAAGCAGTGCCCCACGGCGTACGCCTGGTCCAAGCAGGACGCCGAGGAGGGCAATCAGGTCATGCGCCAGTGCAGCAAGTGCAAGGGCCTGACCGTCACCTTCCACGGCACCGGTTCCTCCGGCGAGCCCACCCCCTCGCCCGAGCCGAAGCCCGGCAACGGCGACAAGCCCGGCAACGGGGGCGACCACGCGCCGGCGGACCGCAAGGGCGTGGCGCTCAACCCGGTCGAGGGTGCCGGTCAGGCGCTCCGCGACTCCGGCGCGTCCTGGTACCACAACTGGACCTCGTCGAGCGCCGGGATGGACAAGCCCGAGGGCGTCGAGTACGTGCCGACCATCTGGGGGGCCGGGTCGGTCAACGACACCGAGCTGAACAAGGCCAAGAAGGAGGGCAGGTCGCTGCTCACCTTCAACGAGCCCGATCTGCCCCAGCAGGCGAACATGACCCCGGAACAGGCTCTCGACCTGTGGCCCCAGTTGGAGAAGACCGGTCTGAGGCTCGGTGCACCGGCTGTCGCCGGGGACGGTGACAAGCCCGGGAAGTGGCTGGACCGCTTCATGAAGGGGGCCGAGGAGCGCCATCTGCGGGTCGACTTCATTCCCGTGCACTGGTACGGCTCCGACTTCGGGCCGGAAGCCACCGACCATCTCGCCGGCTATTTGCAGCGCATCCACGACCGGTACAAGAAGCCGGTGTGGGTGACCGAGTACGCCCTCACCGACTTCACCAAGTCGCCCACCCGTTACCCGAACGAACAGGAGCAGACCGCCTTCATCAAGTCCTCGACCAAGATGCTGGAGAGCCTCGACTTCGTGAAGCGCTACGCGTGGTTCGCTCTCTCGACCAAGACGAGCCCGACCGGCCTGTACGACGGCGCCAACGCGAACGCGGGAGGCAAGGCCTACCGCGACGCCGACTGACCCGGCCCGCCGGACCCCGACTCGCCGTGCCCTGTGCGGGTACGGCGAGTTGCCGGGCCGTACGCCGGTCGCTCCGCCGTCGCCGCTCCGCCCCCCCGTCACGCCACGACGGCCGGTGGGCACGATCAGGAGCCACCGTGGCGCCACTGTCCCTGCTGATCCGCGAGACCACCGCACCGCAGCAGCACCCGGAGACCGCCCCGGGGCCGACGGGCTCCGCGGGGACGTCGGGTCTGCGGACCTGAGACCGCTCCCGGCGGGCGAACGGGTTCAGGTGGCCACCGCGGGAAGCCTGGTGCAGCCATGAAATCCCCCGGCCCGCCGCCTCACCGGTGACCGGCGCCGGACGCGCTGCCCCGGCGGCTGCGGCTCAGCTGTGCAGCTCCACCATGGCCCACGGGCTCTCCGGCCGGCTCGTCAGCAGGCGGTGGGAGTCGCGGACCTCCCGGTACCAGTTGCCGAAGAGGTCCTCGTCGAAGTGGAGGCAGCGGCCGAGGACGTAGCCGAGGGAGAAATCGGCCCAGGTGGCGTACTCCTCCGCCGCGGACTCGCCGATCACGCGGAGAGCCTGACGGGCCTCGTCCGGGGCGCCGAAGCCGGCGTTGACGCCCCAGCAGCACATGTTGGCGGCGCGGCCGAGGTCCCATGCCAGGGTGCGGCGGACATGGGCACCGGGGGCCAGGATGCCGTCCTCGCGGAAGCGGGCCTCGTACCGCGGGACACGGACGATCACTTCCTGCAAGGCCGTGCTCGCGTCGCGGAGTCCGGGGTGGTGGGGGCCGAGCCGGTCCACCAGCCAGGTGCCGGCCGCCTCGCTCCACGCCCGCTCTGTCACCGGCGCACCCTCGGCGCGGGCGAGGAGGGCGGCGCGGGCGCCCATGGCCGCGTCCCACATGGGTGTGGAAACCTGCCCGTCGAGGAGTTCCTGCACCATGTGGTGCCACTCGTCCGCGCTGGTGACACCCCAGGAGTCCGTCAACCGGAGGCGCTCCAACTCGGGCGCGGGGCGGGGGTCGACGACGACGTTCCACCGGTCGCCGTTGGAGTAGATCAGATGCGCTCCGCAGGCGAGACCGCGCAGGATCGCCGGGTCCGTCTCACCTCCGGTCCGCGCCGCGCGCAGCTTGTTGCCCACCCAGGGCAGTACGGGAGAACCCCGAAGAAACCGAAACATGTGCAACCCCCGTGCGATGGATCCAGCAAGTCGGGCTCTTCGAGGCGCAGCGGCCCCAAGACCCCGGGAGGAACACGCGGGACCCTATCCCGGGCGCTGTCCGGACGATCAACCGCCCAACCCTCCGGGCGCTCAGCCCGCCGGGGCGTCCTGCGCGGCCCCGCCGGCGGGCTCCGCCTCCCCGCGGCGGGCCGCCATCGCCGTCACCCGGCCCCGCACGGCATACCAACCCGCCCACAGGGCCAGCGCGATCAGCGGCACGCAGGCCACCGTCCAGGTCCCGATGTCACCGTCGCAGGCCATGAGGACGACGACCAGCAGGAGGAAGGCGAGCGTCAGATACGAGGTGAAGGGGGCGCCCGGCAGGTGGAAGCCGCCGTCCTCGGCGCGGCCCTCGCGGACGCGGCGGCGGAGTGCGAGCTGGCAGAAGACGATCATCGCCCAGGTGGCGATCATGGTGATCGCGGAGAAGTTGAGCACGATCGAGAAGGCGCGCTCGGGAACGATGTAGTTGAGGACGATGCCGAGCAGGTAGAACGACGCCGTCAGCAGGATGCCGCCGAAGGGCACGTGGCGGCGGTTCATCTTCGTCGTGAAGTGCGGTGCGGAACCGGCCAGTCCCATCGAGCGCAGGGTGCGGCCGGTCGAGTACAGGCCCGAGTTGCAGCTGGAGAGGGCTGCGGTCAGCACCACGAAGTTCATGATCTGGTCGGCGCCGGGGATGCCGACGCGGCTCATCAGCGTCACGAACGGCGACTCGTCGCCGCTGTAGGCGGTCCACGGCAGCAGCAGGACGAGCACCAGCACCGAGCCGACGTAGAAGACGACGATGCGCCAGGAGACGGAGTTGATCGCCTTGGGGATGACCTTGCGGGGGTTCTTCGTCTCGCCCGCCGTGATGCCCACCATCTCGATCGCCGCGTAGGAGAAGACGACTCCCTGGACGATGATCAGGGCCGCCAAAAATCCGTGCGGCAGCAGGCCACCGTGGTCGGTGATCAGCTGCGGGCCGCCCGCCTGGCCGCCCTGTACGGGGTGGCGGCTGGCGAGCAGCCAGCATCCGACGGCCAGGAACGCGACGATCGCGGCGACCTTGATCAGGGCGAACCAGAACTCGAACTCTCCGAACCACCGTACGGAGATCAGATTCGCCCCCAGTACCACCAGCAGCGCGAACAGGGCGAGCGTCCACTGGGGGATGTCCCGTAGCGCGCTCCAGTAGTGCAGGTAGACGGCGACCGCCGTGATCTCCGCGATACCGCTGCATATCCAGTGCAGGAAGTAGACCCAGCCGGCCACGAAAGCGGCCTTCTCCCCGCCCAGCAGCTCCCGCGAGTAGGAGACGAACGAGCCGGACGTGGGCCGGTGCATCACCAGTTCGCCCATGGCGCGGGCGATGAAGAAGGCGAACAGCCCGGTGATCGCGAACACGAGCACCAGGGACGGCCCCGCGGAGTGCAGCCGTTCACCGGCTCCCAGGAACAGGCCGGTGCCGATCGCGCCGCCCACGGCGATCATCTGGACCTGGCGGTTGCGCAGGCCCGACGCATAGCCGTCCTCGCGCACCAGGGTGCTGTCGGTGGGAGCGGGACGCGCGGGAGACTCGGTGGTCACCCCGCCTTCGCGGGGCTCGGCTGCGTTCGCCATACGTCTTGGTTCTCCGTGATCGGGGCACACCGGTCTCCCGGCACGCCGGACGGCGCACCGGGGTGTGCCTGCTGTACAGGGCTGCTGCCCTGACGAGCAGGGCGAGGTGCCCTGCCGGGGGCAGGGCTGAGTGCCCTGCACGGCGTGCAGGGCACGGGGGCCGCCCTGGCGCGCAGGAGCGGGCACCGGTCCGGACGGAGCCGAACCGGCCGTCCCGAGAAAGCTCAGGGCCTCGGGAACCCGAAGGGGTCAGGTGCCGGACGAGGACAGGAACCGGTGTGGCTCACCGGCCCGGCCGGCCGAGACGCCCGCAGGGTCGCTCGGCCCGTCGGTCAGCGCGCCGCTCTGCGCGACGCCGCTGTCCGCCAGCACTTCCTCGATCCGCTGCGCCGGCCGCACCAGCGAGAAGCGGACGCGTCCGGCGCTGTCCCGCCCGAAGCCGTGCACAGCCGGGCGGGGCAAGCTGTTGTACTGGAACGGCGTGGAGAAGTAGTAGGCACCTGTGTCCCACAGCGCCACCACGTCTCCCGGCTCCAGCTCGGGCAGTGCCCTCTCGCGCGCCACCAGGTCACCCGCGAAGCAGCACGGCCCCGCTACATCCTGCACCATCTCCGATGCGCGCTTGGGCGCACCCTTGGCGTCGAAGGCGCCCACCCGCAGCGGCCACGCCTCCGGCGCGAACGCCGTACGGGTCGCCACGTGCGCGCCCGCGTGCGTGACGGCGATCCGGCGGCCGCCCGCGCTCTTGGTGTACTCCACCAGCGCGGCGATGAACCCCTGCTTGGCGAGCAGGGACCGACCGAACTCCGTGACGATCGTATAGCGCCCGTCGAACAGCCCGGGCACCGTGTGCCGCAGCAGGTCGGCGTAATCGGCGAAGGACGGCTCCGTCTCGTCGCCCGCGAAGTTCACCGGGAGGCCGCCGCCGATGTCGAGGGTGTCGATCTGTTGCCGCCCCGCCTGCCGGTTGATGCGCTCGGCCAGTTCGAAGACGACCCGCACCGACTGGGCCATCAGCTCCAGCGGCACCCCTTGGGAGCCGGTGTGGGTGTGCAGCCGGGTGAGCCACGGGCGGGCCAGACAGGCGTCGACGACCCACTGCTCGGCGCCCTCGTCCCGCAGCGCCACTCCGAACTTCGAGGTGGCGGTCGCTGTGCTCATCGCGCCGATGGAGCCGGTGCCCACCTGTGGGTTGATCCGCATGCCCAGCGGGGCGGCGGGGTGCCGACCGTCGGTACCGGCGGGCGTGCGCTCGGCGACCAGCGCGTCCAGCCGCGCGAGCTCCTGCGGGTTGTCGGCGTTGACGGCGACTCCGTGGTCCAGCGCGTCGCCCAGTTCGGCGACGGTCTTGGCGGGGGAGTCGAAGACGGTGCGGTCCGCCGGGACGCCCGCGGCGCGGGCCAGTGCCAGCTCGCCGGGGCTGGCCACCTCGCAGCCGACGCCCTCGGCGTTCAGCAGTTCCAGGACGGGCACCAGCGAGGCCGCCTTCACGGCGAAGGTGTGCAGCACGGGGGAGGGGCCGGCGAACGCGGCGTGCAGCTCCCTGACGGTCCGGCGGATCTCCTCGACGTCCAGCAGGGCGACCACCGGTGCCTCGGGGCCCAGCAGCCCCTCGCGGACCGCCGCGGCGATCGCGTCCTGTCTCCGTGCCACGGACTCCAGCACCACGCGCGGGTCTCCTTTCTCGTACCGGTCGGAATCCCGTCCACTCTGCGCCGCCGCGCGGGCCGCTGTCTGCGGTGGATGGGCCGAAGCTGGGGCCGGTCGGCTGTGCACGGCCACAACGCGGGCGACGCGTGGGAGGAAGCGTTGTCGGGGTGCACCACGGGAGGGCACTTCCATTGTGCCGTCCCACCATGTGAGCGCCGCTGCGTGCCATGTGTACCGCCGGACCACGGGGTTGCGGGGTTGCGTTGCGACTCGCAGCCTGTCGGGCCGGGTCCTACGGTCCGGGGGAGCCCGGCGGCGGTGCGAGGGGACCTCGCACCGGGTACCGCCCTTCGGCGCGCAGTTCCAGCTCGGCCAGCAGGCGGACGTCCGGGTCCGTCAGGTCGAGGGAGAAGTGGGTGCGCAGTCTGCGCAGGCGGTAGCGCAGCGTGTTCGGATGGATGCCGAGCAGCCGGGCGGTGCCGGCCACGTCGCCGAACCGGCTTAGATAGGCCGCGAGAGTCGGCGCCAGGTCGGTACGGTGCTCCGCGTCGTGCGCCAGCAGGTCCCGCACCGGACCGCCCACCGGCGGAGCCAGCTCCGCCACGGCATGGACGGCCCGCAGCGCGTCCAGGGCGGCCCGTACGTCCGCGGAGTCGGCGATCTCCGGGCCGCCCGTGGCGGACCGGTCCCGCAGCACCTGGAGGACGAGGCGGGCACTCTCGCGCGAGGCGGTCACCTGGGTCAGGCCGGGCCCGACCTCGCCGATCGCCACCAGAGGCCGGACGCCGGCCTCGCGTACGGCCGTGGCGAGCTGGCACGCCAACCGCCGCGCCCGTACGTCGCTGCCCTGCGCACGGTCCTCGAAGGAGTGCCCTGGGGTGACGCGGGAGGGTGCGGGAGGGGCGGTCTCCCCGGGGTGCTCCGTCGGTTCGTCGAGGAGGGGCAGCAGGACGTCCAGCCGGCCCTCCGAGCGCAGCGCGTAACCGGCCGGCCGGTGTGCGGTCACCTGGAGCGAGGCCAGCCGCAGCGCCCTCTCGTGTGCCGCACTGTCGTCCGTGGCGACGGACAGGACCACGCACGGGGTGCGCAGGGCGAGCCCGAGCGTCGCGGCGGCCGAGCGGGTGTCCCCGGTGCCGTCCAGGAGCGCCCGTACCGCCTCCCGGCGACGGGTCGACCCGGTCCGGGTACGCAGCCGGTGGTGCAGCAGGTGCGGGGCGGCTGTACGGGCCGCCTCCCGCAGCGCCTGCCGGGCGCCGGACGGCAACGGGTTGCCGTCGGCGGCCGCCCATATGGAGCCCAGTACCTCTTCACCGGCCCGCACCGCGATCGCCAGCCGCTCGGAGAAGCGCTCCTCGGCAGGCCGGTGCACCACGTCGTCCGTCGACCACAGGGTGCGCAGAAACCCGCTGGCGGCCAGTTCTGCCAGCCGCCACCGGGGCACCTGCTGGCCGAGAATGGTGAGCCTGCGCAGCGGGTCGGCGCCGTGCTCCGTGGGGGAGAAGGCCAGCACCCGCGAATCGGGGTCCTCGATGGTGACGGCCCCGCCGACCAGCTCGGCGAGGGCGCGGGCCAGTGCCGAGAGGTCACCGAGGGGTACGTCGGTGGCGGGCTCGGCGCCCGAGGGACCGCCGCCGTGCGCGAGCCCGGCGCGCAGCATGCCGATCAGTTCGGTCCACTCGATCCACGGCGCTCTGGTCAGCAGCGCCGTGGCCGTCTCGTCGGCGACCTCCAGCAGACGCCGTGTCGGTCCGCTGGCCCCGCGCCGCGTCACGACGGCCACGGCACCTGCCCGCGCCGCATTCTGCAAGACCAGCGGGGCGACGTCGGAGGAATCGTCCACTCCGGGCGCCACCAGCACATTTCCCCGTGCCGCGAACGTCTCGCCGGAGTCGAACACGCCCACTCCGCGCACCGGCACCCGCGTCCCCCGTGGCGCCCGCACCAGCTCCAGGGCCTCGCCCGCACCGGTTGTCAGCAGGCTTGCGAGGGTGGGCACGGCCGGATGCTGTTCGCCCTCCGCCTCGGTCGCGCCTTCCGAGGCCACCGGGTCGGCGGGGTCCGAGGGCGGCGGTTCCTCGGGAGCGTGCCGGCTGTGCGAGGGGGTGGTGCTGGGCATGGGCCAAGTGTCGCGCACCGGACACGAGAGCGCGGGACAGCATCCTCACGGAGCACCCGGGAGAGCTTTCACAGCCCCTGGTCGTCCCACTGCTCCAGGAGGCTTTCCTCGTCCTCCGCGTCGGCGGCCACCTCGTGGTGCAGGCTCTGCTCGGTCCACATCACCTTGCCTTGCGTGGTGTACCGGGTGCCCCAGCGCTCGGCGAGCTGGGCGACGAGGAAGAGGCCGCGCCCGCCCTCCTCGGTGGCGGCCGCGCGGCGCAGGTGCGGGGAGGTGCTGTTGCCGTCGGAGACCTCGCAGGTGAGGAAACGTCCGTACAGCAGCCGGGCCCGGATGGGCTCGCTGCCGTAGCGGATGGCGTTGGTGACCAGCTCGCTGAGGATCAGCTCGGTGGTGAAAGAGATCTCCTCCAGCCCCCACTCGGCCAGCTTCTGCGTCACCTCGGCCCGCAGCGGCGCGACGGCGTCCGAGTCGGCGCGGACGTCCCACTGGGCGACCCGCTCCGGAGGCAGCACCCTTGTGCGGGCCACCAGGAGGGCCACGTCGTCGCTCGGGTCGGTGGGCAACAGCGTGTCGAGCACCGCCTGGCAGATCTCCTCGGGGGACCGGCCCGGATGCCGTGCCAGGGTGTCGTGCAGTTGGACCAGACCGTCGTCGATGTCCCGGTCACGGTCCTCGACCAGCCCGTCGGTGTAGAGCACGAGCCGGCTGTCCTCCGCCAGGGAGAGCTCCGCTGTCTCGAAGGGCGCTCCGCCCAGCCCGAGGGGGAGTCCGACAGGAATGTCCGGGAACTGCACGGTGCCGTCGGGCAGCACCACGGCGGGTCCCAGATGGCCGGCCCGGGCCATGGTGCAGCGGCCTGAGACGGAGTCGTAGATCGCGTACAGGCAGGTGGCGCCCGTGACGGCCTCCCCGTTGCCGGCGGCGGACTGGTCCTGGTCGATGCGGTCGACCAGCTCGTCCAGGTGGGCCAGCAGCTCCTCGGGGGCCAGATCCAGGGAGGAGAAGTTGAGCACGGCGGTCCGCAGCCGGCCCATCGTCGCGGCGGCGTGCAGACCGTGGCCCACCACGTCGCCGACCACCAGGGCGACGCGGCCTCCGGGCAGGGGGATGACGTCGAACCAGTCGCCGCCCACCCCGGCCCGTGTGGGGCGGTACCGGGTCGCCACCTCCAGAGCATCCTGTTCGGGCAGCCCCCGCGGCAGCAGACTGCGCTGCAAGGTGACGGCCATGGCGTTCTCGCGGGTGTAGCGCCGGGCGTTGTCGATGCTGACGGCGGCCCGGGCGGCCAGCTCCTCCGCGAACGCGAGGTCCTCCTCACCGTAGGGCTCGCTCTCCGCCGTCCGCCAGAAGTCGGCCGCTCCCAGCACCATGCCGCGGGCCCGCAGCGGGACGCTGATCAGGCGACGGATGCCGTCCTCCAGGGCGCGTCGGGCGCGCTCGGGGTTCTGCGCCTGCCACTCGGGCGCCTCGCGCAGATCGGGCACCAGGACGGCGTGCCCGCCCTCGTCCTCGGGCCGGAGCGATGCACTGTCCTGGGGGGCGCCTTCGCCCTGCCGTGTGGCGTGCGACTGCTGTACCGTCTCTGCCGTCCTGGTGACCTCGCCCACCGAGTACAGCGGTGTCTCCGCCTGCACGCCGTTGACCGCGATCCGGCGCATCGCGGTCCTGGCGCCGGTCGGCTCCTCCCCCTGCGTCACGGGGTCCAGCAGCTCGACGGTCGCGTAGTCGGCGAACTCGGGTACGACGACCTCGGTCAGCTCCTCCGCCGTCCGCACCACGTCCAGGGTCGTGCCGACCCGCATCCCTGCCTCGTACAGCAGCCGCAGCCGCTCCCGTGCCATCTCTGCCCGGCCTTCGAGCGCGTGCAGCTCGGTGGTGTCCCGCAGTGTCGCGACCCGGCCCACGGCGTTCTCGTCGCTCTGTGCGGCCCGCACGTTGACCGCCAGCAGCCTGCCGCCGGCCAGGTGCACCTCGTCGGAGGCGGTACGGCCCGAGGACAGCAGCCCCGCCATGTCCGGGTCGAGTCCGAGCTGGTCGGCGCGGCGCCCCTCCGCATCCTCGGGCAGCTCCAGCAGCCGCCGCGCCTCGCTGTTGGCCAGCATCAGCCGGCTGTCGGTGTCGAGGATGAGAACGCCCTCGCGCACGGAGTGCAGCACCGCGTCGTGGTGCTCGTACATGCGGGTCATCTCGGTGGGGCCCAGGCCGCGCGTCTGTCGCCGCAGGCGCTTGCTGACCAGCGCGGAGCTGCCCGAGGCGAGGACCAGTGCGCCGACGGCGGACATCAGCAGCACGGGCAGTTGATTCTTCACCCCCTGGTTCACCCGGGAGACCGTCACCCCTGCCGACACCAGGCCCGCGAGGGAGCCGTCCGGACGGGTGACGGGTACGGCGGAGTTGACCGTCTCGCCGCCCGTGGCCGCATCGATGGTCATGGTGGAGGAGTGCCCTTGCCGGGCACGCCGCACGATGTCCTTGAAGGGGTGGACGACGGGCTTGCCGATCAGGTCCGGGTGCCCTGCCGTGACCCTGATTCCGTTCGGCTTCCAGACGGTCACGTAGGACACGTCGGCGGCCTTGCGGACCGCGTCGGCGCGCGGCTGCAGCGTCGCGCTCGGGTCCTCGCTGTCGAGCCCTTCCCGCACTCCGGGGGACAGGGCGAAGGTGTTGGCGACGGCGAGGGACTCCTCCTCCGCGTGCCGGGTGCTGTCCCAGCGCGCGTGCAGCAGGAAGGCCACGACGACGGCGGCCATCAGCAGCACGATGACGGCCACCTGCAGCAGAAAGACCTCGCCGGCGACGGTGCGCGCGCCGAACGGCAGGCGGGAGGTGTTTCCGGAGCGCGCGGCAGCGGGCGGCACCCGGCGGGGGTGATCGCGCCGAGCCGTACGGCGCCCGAAAAGACCGCGCATGCCCTTTTTCTACCAGCTCGCGGCTGTATCGGCCCTTGGTGAGGCGGAGAAGAGGGAGTCGGGGGGTCTTGTCAAGAATCCAGGATTCTGTTTACTGTTTCCTCGTGAACGGATACGACGAGCGGTTCCTGACCCGCAACGGCCTGGCGGCCCGCCAGCTCGCGCTCCTCCTGCTGGGGTACGAGCCGGAGACCCGCCTGCCCCGCGTGCGGGACTTCGCCGAGGAGCTGGGGTGCGGCAACGGCACCGTCCAGGCCGCACTGCGGCTGCTGGAAGAGTCCGGCGCCATCGAGACCGCCGCCCGGGGGCACCTGGGCACCTTCCTCGTCAGCTCCGACCGCTCCGTGCTGTGGCGGCTGTCCGGCCTCGGCACGCTGCTCGCCGCGATGCCCCTGCCCTACTCCCGCCGCTACGAGGGCCTGGCCACCGGACTGCGCGCGGCGTTCGACGACGCCGGGACGCCCTTCGCCATCACCTTCATGCGCGGCGCGGGCAGCCGGGCGACGGCGCTGCTGGAGGGCAAGACCGACCTGGTCGTGCTCTCCCGTTACGCCGCGGACCGCCTCATCGAGGAACACCCGGACGATCTGGCGCTGGTGGTCGACCTGGGGCCTGCCACCTACGTCGGAGCCCACGGGGTGCTGCTGCGCGAGGGCGGCTCGCTGGACGTCCCCCACCTCCGCGTCGCGGTCGACCACGCGTCGGAGGACCAGCGGATGCTGGCCGAGCTCACCTTCGGCGGGCGGCACGACGTCGAGTGGGTCGAGTGCTCCTACATGCAGCTCCACGACGTGCTCGTGCACGACGAGGCGGACGCCACCGTCTGGAACCTGGACGAGATGCAGGGCCGCCTCGGCGAAGGGGTGGACGTACTCCCGCTGGGCGACGAGATCACGCGTGACCTGGCGCGCCGGAACTCCAGCGCGGCGGTCATCGGCAGAGCCGAGAGCGTGGCCGCCCTGCACGCCATACGGGAGGCCATCGACCCCGCGCGCATCGCCGAGCTCCAGTCCGAGGTCGTACGAGGAGATCGCATGCCGTCGTACTGATGAGTCCCCCGCACCGTCCGGCCGTCACGCGCGATCCTGGGCCGGGCACGGGAGCGGCGGGAGAATCCAGAATCCGGAGTTCTGTGGCGATTGAAAGGCAGAGGAGCAACCACCGTGGACGAGCAGCTCGCACTCCGCATCCAGCTCTTCCGGGAAGGCGGTCAGGTCCGGCCCGAGGTGGCCGACTTCGTGACGGCCGAACTGGCCGCCCTCGCGGACGAGGGCGCGCCGGTGACCGAGGAGACGGCCGGCATGCTGACCAGCCATCTGATGATGGCGCTGACCCGGCTGCTCGACGGAGAGCCCATCGAGGAGTTCCTCACCGATGAACAGGTCGCCGCCGAGCTGGCCGCCCATCCCGCGGCCGTCGAGCGGGCCCGCCAGGTGGCCGAGCGGGCCGAGGGCCGGCTGTGCGCCGCCCTGCCCACCTCGGAGGTCAACTTCCTGGCCCTGCACCTGGCCGTCCTCGCCCAGCGCGTGACCGGTTGACCGACCCGAGCCGGCCGCCCACCCCTCCGGACCCCTCCGACAAGCACCCTCAGCACCTCCGGCCCCGACCGCGGGGCCGCGCACGACAGATGAGAGGCACGCAGCCATGACGAAGATCCTCACCGGCGGAGTCGGCAAGAAAGAGGTTGCCGACGCGGTCGCAGCGCTCGGACTCGACGGCGTGGAGGCCGTCGTCTCCAGCGACATGGATGCCGCGATGAAGCTCCGCTCCGGGCAGGCCGACTACTTCTTCGGGACCTGCCACACCGGCGCCGGCGCCTCTCTCGGCGTGCTGGTCGGCCTGATGGGGCAGCCCGCCTGCCACACCTTCGGCCGGTCCGTGCCCACCGAGGACGAGGTCACCGCGCTGCTCGCCGAGGGCAAGAAGGTCTTCGGCTTCTCCATGGACCAGATCGACGCCCTCGTCCCGCTGCTCGCACGCGCGGTCGCCGCGCGGGCCTGACCGGGGCTGGGAACCGACTTCCCGGGCGTGAAGGAGCGACCCCGTGAGTGATCTCGCAAGCACGGTGGGCACCACCGGCACCCAACTGGCCGCGGGCACCGGCCTCGACCTCTCGCTGCCGCAGCAGTTGACCGTCATCGTCCTGTGCGCGCTGACCGCGTTCGTCTCGCACCAGGCACTGGCCGTCTTCAACGACGGTGTGCGCCCCTTCATGCTGGACTTCATCCAGAAGCGGACGACCCGTTCGGCCACCACGGCCGTCTCCTTCGGCCTCTCCGCCGGGTTCATCTTCGGGCTCGGCGCGCCCATGGCGCTCTCCTCGGGCGTGCTCAATCCGTGGCTGGTCTTCCTGCCCACGGACGTGCTGGGCCTGCTGTCGCCCAAGAAGTGGCTCGCGCCGCTGCTGGGCGCGGGCTGGGGCGCCGTCGTCGTCTTCGGACTCAACGGCGCCAACAAGGTGGCGCACGACCTGCCCGTGGACTTCCTGACCGCGATGCAGCAGATGTCCACACCGATCCTCTTCCTGTTCACCCTCTTCCCGGTGCTGGCCATCACCAAGCAGTTCGGACGCACGTGGGGCGGCGTGGCCGGCGTCGTCGAACTGGCCCTCGTCGTCATGACGATGAAGCTGTGGCCGGACATGTTCGCCGGGGCGATCGCCATGGCCGTCGGCGTGCTCCTGCTGATCGGCCTCGCCGTCAGGCGGGACCTGGTGCAGCGCAGGACCGAGCGCGAGGCCGAGCGTGCGGCCGCCGCCGAGCGCGGGCAGTCCGACCCCGAAACGGCGGAGGCGGACGGGGAGGCCGAAGAAGACCCGATGGCCTCGCTCTTCAGCGCCAGCGCGGCCCGACTGCGGCGCCACCTGCCGCTGTTCATGCTGCTGGGCGCGGGAGTCTGCCTGCTGGCACAGATGCACATATTCGGCGGCGGAGAGGCCACCAGCTTCCTCATCGCCAAGGGGCACTTCTCCGAGGCGGCGCAGGTCGACTTCTACCGCGTCTTCGGCTTCATCCCCCTGATCGCGACGACAGCGCTGGCCTCCGGTGCCTACGGCATCGCCGGATTCACGCTCGTCTACCCGATCGGCTACATGCTGCCGAACCCGATCCTCGCGGTGATCGTCGGAGCCGGCGTCTTCGCCCTCGAAATCCTGGCCCTGTCCTCCATCGGCAAGGTCCTCGGCAAGCTGCCCAGCGTCCGCGACTCCTCCGAGCACCTGCGCAATGCGATCTCCGACAGCCTCCACCTGGCCATCCTGTTCGGCTCCCTGATGGCGGCCAACGCGATGGGCGGCGGCCTGGGCATTCTCGTCGTCGGCGGGCTCTACCTGCTCAATGAGGCGATGGGCCGTCCCGTCGTCCGCATGGCGGCTGCCCCCGCCGCGGTCATCGTCGGCGGCGTCCTGCTCAACATCCTCTACTGGCTCGACCTGTTCACCCCCGTCAAGGGCTGAGGGACGCGCACCACCTGGAAGGCCCGCACCATGACCACCACGTCCGCAACCGTCTCCGCAGACACCGCCGCAGACAGGCTTCTGCACACCGTTGCAGGTCCGCTCCCCGCCGCGTCGGTCCGCGGGCCCGTCCTCGCCCACGAACACCTGGCTGTGGATCTGGACCGCAGAGGCGACGGGGCAGCGGTCCTCGACCCGCGTGATCACGGCCCGGCTATCAGCAGCGAGCTGACCGCGCTCCGGAAGGAGTTCCGCCTCTCCCTTGTCGTCGAGCAGACGTGCCGGGGCATGGGCCCCGACCCGGAGGCCCTGGTGCGCATCATGGAGGAGACCGGCGTCGCCGTGGTCGCCGCCACCGGGTGGTACTACGAGCCTTTCCACCCGGCTGCGGACCTGGCGGGGGCCTCAATCGAGCAGCTCACCGAGACGCTCGTGCGGGACGTCGAGCAGGGCCTGGGCGCCACCGGCGTGCGGCCCGGGGTGCTCGGTGAGGTGGGCAGCCACGGAGAGACGCCGAGCGGGCCGGAGGCCCGGTCGCTGCGGGCCGCCGCACGCGCGGCCACGGCGACCGGCCTGTCGGTGGCCACCCACGCCCAGTTGGGGCGCGGCGGGCTCGCCCAGCTCGACCTGCTGACCGCGGAGGGTCTCGCCCCGCACCGGATCTGCGTGGGCCACCAGGATCTGCTCGACGATCCTGTGGTGCACCGCCGCCTCGCCGGGGCGGGGGCCTACGTCGCGTTCGACACGGTCGGCAAGGAGAGCTACCAGCCCGACGGGGTGCGGCTGCGCCTCCTCCTCGCCCTGCTGGAGGCGGGTTACGCCGACCGGGCCCTGCTGAGCTGCGACATCTCGCGCCATGGCTACCTGCTGAGCGAGGGCGGACAGGGCTACGGCCATCTGTTCCGTTCCTTCCTGCCGGCCCTGCGGTCCGCCGGCGTCGACGACGACCTGATCGACCTGATGACGCGGCGCAACCCGCTGCGCTTTCTGACCGGCACGAGGCCGGAGGAGGACTGACATGCCACCAGCGGAGACCCCCGTGCCACCCACCACCCAGGGCGCCACCTCGCCGGCCTCCCGACCGCCCGCGCTCCCGCAGACCTACCCGCTGCCCACCGTCTCCGTGGAGGAGGCTGTCACACGGCAGTTCCGGCTGCTGGAGGCCACCGCGGAGCACTTCGCGGGACAGGAGCTGTTCGCCGCGGACACCGGTGTGGTACCGGGTCTGGGCAGGCCGCGGTCGACCGCGCAGGTCGAGGCGGTGCTGGCCGACTTCTTCGGGGCGCCGGCCGCGGCACTCGTCCAGGGCGCCGGCACCGGCGCCATCCGGGCCGCACTGAGCGCGGTCGTGGGCCCCGGCGAACCGCTGCT
Source organism: Streptomyces sp. CNT360 (assembly GCF_000424785.1). Classification (NCBI taxonomy): domain Bacteria; kingdom Bacillati; phylum Actinomycetota; class Actinomycetes; order Kitasatosporales; family Streptomycetaceae; genus Streptomyces; species Streptomyces sp. CNT360. Next base: position 111,325 of record NZ_AUKO01000013.1, read on the forward strand.
CATCCACCGTGCGCCCGTCTACCGCACCACGGCCGTGACGCTGCGGGGGCTGCGGGTCGAGACGGTCGAGGCCGACTTCAACGATCCGGCGGCGCTGCGCGCGGCGCTCGGCTCCGGCCGGTTCCGGTGGGCATACGTCCAGCACACCCGGCAGCGCCTCGCCGACTCCTACGAGCCGGGTCAGGTGCTGGCGGCGTGCCGTGCGGCGGGGGTGCGCACCCTCGTCGACGACAACTACGCGGCCTTCCGGGTCCCGGCCGCCGGGGTGGAGCTGGGCGCCGACGCCTCGTGCTTCTCCCTGTTCAAGCTGCACGGGCCGGAGGGTGTCGGAGTCGTCGTGGGCGCCCGCGACCTGGTGGACCGGGTGCACACCGACAACTACTCGGGCGGCGGCCAGGTGCAGGGCCACCAGGCGCTCGACGCGCTGCGTGCCCTCACCCATGTGCCGGTGATGTGGGCGGTGCAGTCCCGGGTCGGCGCGGAGGTCGCGGCACGCCTGGCCGCGGGCGAGGTACCCGGCGTCATCGGTGTCCGGCTGGCCAACGCGCAGGACAGATGCCTGATCGTCCAGCTCGACGCGCCGGTGGCCGGGCGGCTGCCCGATGTGGCCGCCCGGTTCGGTGCCGCGCCCTACCCGGTCGGCTCCAACTCGCGGTACGAGATCGCGCCGCTGTTCTACCGGATGTCCAGCTCCAGCCTGGACGACGCCCCCGAGCTGGCCGACTGGGCGGTCCGCGTCAACCCCATGCGGGCGGGCGCCGATCTCGTCCTCACCGTGCTCCGCCGGAGCCTGCAGGAGCTTCGGCCGGCACTGTTCGCCGGCGCTGCCGCATCACCCGCGTATCCCGCAAAGGACTGACGTGTTCCTCGACAGCCTTCTCACCCGCAATCCGGGTCTCGCCGACGCCGCGGCCGACCTGCACCGGCGCGGTGAGATCCCGCCCGACACCTACGTCATGGACCTGGACGCCGTCGAGGAGAACGCCGGCCTGTTGGCGGACGAGGCCGAACGGCTCGGCCTGAACCTGTGGTTCGTCGTCAAGCAGTTCGGCAGGAACCCCGAGCTGATCCGTGCGGTGGCGCGGTCCCTTCCCCGGTTCGCCGCCATCGACGTGGACGAGGCCCGCACCCTGCACGCCACGGGCGCCCGCCCCGGCAACCTCGGGCACCTGGTGCAGATCCCGCAGCGGGCGCTTCCCGAGGTGCTGGCCTGGCGGCCGGAGGCGCTCACCGTCTACGACCTGGCCAACGCGCGCGCCGTCTCCGAACAGGCCCAGCGCCTAGGTCTCGTGCAGGACGTCTTGGTGCGGCTGGAAGGCGCGCCCGGCTCCGTCTACCCGGGTCAGGAGGGCGGTGTTCCGCCGGCGGCCCTGGACACGTTCGCGGAGGCGGCGGAGCGGCTGCCCGGTATCCGTCTCGCCGGGGTGACCGCGTTCCCGTGCGTCCTGTGCGACCCGGCCACCGGAGTTCCGGCCCCCACGCCCAACTTCGACCTCGCGGTCCGCGCCCGGGAACTGCTGGCCGCCCGCGGCCACGAGAACCTCAAGCTCAGTGCGCCGAGCGCCACCTGTGTCGCCAGCCTGCCGCTGCTCGCCCGGCTCGGCGCCACCCATGGAGAGCCCGGCCATGCGCTGACCGGCACGACGCCGCTGCACGCCCGCGACGCCACCCAACCGGAGCGGCCCGCGTACGTGTACGTCACCGAGGTCGCCCACACCCTGGCGGACGGCCGACCGGCGGTGTTCGGCGGCGGCTTCTATCCGCGCTCGCACATCGACGCGGCGCTGCTGCCCCGTCCCGGTCTGCGGCTGCCCGTGCAGGGTGCGCCGGCCGAGAACATCGACTACTACCGCCTGTTGCGGGCCCCCGATTCCGGAGCGGACGTGCGAGTCGGCGACACGGCGCTGCTGGCTTTCCGTACGCAGATCTTCGTGACCCGCTCCCGGGTCGCCGTGGTGGCGGGGCTCTCGACGGGGGCGCCGCGGCTGACCGGACTCTACGACGCGTTGGGGAGGCCCCTGTGAACCCCGCCGGACGAACCCCCACGGCCACGGACCGCACGGGCCGTGCGGACGGCCCCCGTGGTGCGGGCCGTACCGTCGTCGTCGTCATCGACGGTTTCGGCATCGGTGCCATGCCGGATGCGGGTGCGCTGCGTCCGGGGGACGCGCAGGCCGACACCTGCGGGCACGTTCTCGACCACGCGCGGGAGGCGCTCGGACGCCCCCTGCGGCTGCCCACGCTGGGGGCGCTGGGGCTCGGTCTGGTGCACCCGCACCCCGACCTGGCCCGCCGCACCCGGCTGCCGGTCGCGGCGGGCCGGGCCGCGCTGGGGTACCCGGGGGCCGACACGTTCGCCGGGCACCAGACGATGATGGGCGCCGACTTCAGCCGGGTGACGGTCGCCCGGCTCGCCGATCACCTGGAGGAGGTCGGCGCCGCGCTGCGGGCGGCGGGACACCGGGTGGAGCTTCTCGACGGGCAGCCGCTGCTGCTCGTGGACGGCAGCGTGCTCGTGCACGACAACCTGGAGGCGGACCCCGGTATCAACTGGAACGCTTCCGCGCGGCTGGACGACCTGGCCTTCGACGGCATCCTCGCCGTGGCCCGCGCCGTGCGCGCCGTCGCGCCTGTCGCCCGGGTCATCGCGGTGGGCGGGCACGCGGACGGCCCGCTGCCGGAGTTCGTCCGCGAGGGGGACGGCGGCACCGTCGGCCTCGACACCCCGGCGAGCGGCTTCTACCGCAACGGGGGCCTCCAGGTGCAGCACCTGGGGGCGCGGCTCGACCACACCCGGCAGCTCCCGGAGCTGGCCGCACGCGCGGGCCTCGCGGTGACGCTGGTCGGCAAGGCCGCGGACATCCTGGCGTGCGAAGCGGCGGTGCGGCGGCCCGCCGTCCCGACCGCGGACGTCCTCGGGCACACCCTGGAGGCGGTCCGCGCGCCCGGCGGCGGGCTGGTCGTCGCCAATGTGCAGGAGAGCGATCTGGCGGGCCACCAGCGGGACCCGGAGCGGTACGCCAGGATCCTCGAACAGGTGGACGCGGGCCTGGCGGCTCTGGTCGCACTGCTGGACGAGCCCGGCGACCGCCTCGTCGTGACGGGTGACCACGGCAACGATCCCACCATCGGTCACGCCTACCACACACGCGAGTACGTGCCGGTGCTCATCCACCGGCCCGGGGCCGCGGGGGTGGAGCTGCTGCCGGATGCGGGCACCTTGGCGGACGTGGGCGCGAGCGCCGCGGCCGCCCTCGGCCTCGACCCTGCGGGCCTGGCCAACGGCGCCCGGATACCGGAGCACGACGTGGCGTGAGCCCCCTTCGCGCGGGGCGGCCGGGTGCGCCGGGGTGCACGGGGGCAGGGCAGGGGTACCCCGGCGAGCGGCGGGGGAGCGGAGCAGCGATCATGGGAGGACCCCTCAGCACCGCCGCAAGGAGAGGAACACGATCCACGTGATTCGTACAGTGACCCTTCCCTCCGGTGCGCGGGTCCCCGCTCTCGGGCAGGGCACCTGGCACATGGGGGACGACCCGGCACGGCGCGCCGAGGAACTGGAGGCGCTGCGTACGGGCCTGGACCTGGGCATGACGCTCATCGACACGGCCGAGATGTACGGCAGCGGCGCCAGCGAGGAGCTGGTCGGGGAGGCCATCAGGGGGCGCAGGGAGGAGGTGTTCCTGGTCAGTAAGGTGCTGCCCTCGAACGCCGACCGGCGTGGCACGGTCGAGGCCTGCCGGGCGAGCCTGCGCCGCCTGGGGACGGAACGTATCGACCTGTATCTGCTGCACTGGCGCGGCGGCGTCCCGCTGGCGGAGACGGTCGAGGCGCTGGAAGGGCTGGTGCGGGAGGGCAGTATCGGCGCCTGGGGAGTGAGCAACCTCGACACCGACGATCTCGCCGACCTCCCCGAGGGCGCGGTGCCCGCCACCGACCAGATCCTCTACAACCTCACCCGGCGCGGCCCCGAGTTCGATCTGCTGCCGCGCTGCCGGGAGTTGTCGGTGCCCGTGATGGCCTACTCGCCCGTGGAGCAGGGCCGGCTGCTGGGCCACGAGGCGCTGCGCGCGGTCGCCGATGCGCACGGCGCGACCTCGGCCCAGGTGGCGTTGGCGTGGGTGCTGCGCCACGAGGACGTGATCGCCATCCCCAAGGCCTCCTCCCGCGCACATGTGGAGGAGAACCGCTCGGCGGCCGACCTGATCCTGGGCGAGGAGGACTTCGCCGTACTCGACGAGGCCTTCCCGCCACCCCACCGCAAGCACCCTCTGGACATCCTGTAGCGGTCGGCGGTCCGTGGCCGGGCCCGGTGCGTAGCCCTCTCTCCCAGGGGCGGCCCACCGGGGGCCCGTCGCTGGGCCCCTCGCTCCGGGGGCGGCTCGCCCGGGGCTGACCTGTCCCGGGACAAATTCGCTGGCGGTCGGCGGCCCGGGCCAGGGACCGTGGACGCCGTGTCGGAACACCCCAAGTACGAGATCCGGGCCGTCTTCACGGCGTCCACAGTCACCGTCTACCAGGCGTACGCGCCGCGGCTCGGCCTGCCGGCGGCCCGCGACGGGCGGTTCCCCGCCGCGTGGAAGCGGGACCGGATGACGTGGATCAAACCGTCCTTCCTGTGGATGATGTACCGCTGCGGCTGGGCCACCAAGGAGGACCAGGAGACGGTGCTCGCCGTCGAGATCTCCCGCGCGGGCTTCGAGTGGGCGCTGCGCAACGCCTGCCTCTCGCACTACGACGCCGAGCGGCACAGCGACCACGCGGAGTGGAGACGGCGGCTGCGGCAGTCCCCCGCCCGTGTCCAGTGGGACCCGGAGCGCGATCTGCACCTGCGTCCGCTGGCGTACCGCTCCCTCCAGCTCGGTCTGGCGGGGGACGCGGCCCGCCGTTACGCCGACGAGTGGACCGTCTCCGTCACCGACGTGACTCCGCTCGCCCGTCAGGTCCACGCCGCCGTGCGGGACGGCGATCCGGCCGCGGCGCGTGCGCTGCTCCCGCGAGAGCGGCCGTATCCGGCCGGGCCCGCCCTCCTCGGCCATCTCGTCGCCTCAGCTCACTGAGACCTCCCGAGATCCACCGGAACCCCTTGGGAGCCCCTGGGGCCCACCGGCCTCTCCGAGATTGCCGGGGCCCGGCTCAGCTCCCGCGTTGGCCCGTGCGGCCGCCCGCGGGGAAGGAGCGGGGGCCGCGGCCCTGCGGGGCGAGGACCTCGACCATCTCGGCGAGGTCGTCGCAGGCCGCAGCGATGCGCCGGTGGGTGGCGCGGCGCTCCGCGGTGACGGCGGCGAGCAGCAGGGCGGTCAGCGCCGCGGAACCGTTGAGGGCCTGGAGGGTGAGCATGTCCCCGAACAGCCCTTGCCGGGCGAAGACCCCGGAGCGGTCGGTGGCCGCCCACGTCGCGGAGATCGACAGGACCGCCGTGCACACTGCGCTGCCCGCCAACTGGAACCGCAGTGCCGCCCATACGAGGACCGGGTAGATCAGGAAGAGCACACTGATCGGACTGCGGGTCACCACGACGGACAGCACCACCGTGGCGACGAGCAGGCCGGTCCCCTCGGCGATCTCGGCCGCGCCCCGGGGCCTGCTCGGGCTCCGCACCGCCAGCAGCAGCGGGGTGACGACCAGGACGCCGACCGCGTCGCCCGCCCACCAGGCCGACCAGACGGGCCAGAAATCGGCGAGGGACAGCTTGTCGCTCGCCAATGCCATCAGCGTGCCCATCGTGGGGCTCACCAGCATGCCGAGAAACGCGCCGAGGAAGACCAGGGACACCCCGTCGCGGAGCCGGGCCAGGTCGAGGCGGAACCCCACGCGGCGCAGCAGCAGGCAGGACAGCAGGGGTGCGAGCGTGTTGCCGGCGACGAGCCCGGGGGCTGTCGGGCCGAGCGGTGCCATGTTGCTGACCACCAGCAGCGCACCGAGTGCCACGCCGGGCCACACCTTCAGGCCGAAGTACAGCAGGCTGGCCACCGCGATGCCGGTGGGCGGCCAGAAGGGTGTGACGGTCGAGCCCTGGACGGTCACCTCCCACAGCAGCCCGATACGGCCGCCGACGTAGTAGACCAGGGCGATCAGCACGACGCGGGCGACGTAGCCGGCGAGCAGCCGGCCGGAGCTGCCGCGGCCGTCCCGGGGGCCGTCGGCCGGGCAGGGGGAGGGCCCGGGTGGCGTCCGGGCCGGCGTCGGCTGTGTGGGGGGCACGTCGCTCATGACACTCCGCCGGGCTCCGCGTCGGGTGGCCGACACGCGGCGGGGCCGTCATGGCTGAGGACGAGCACGGCGGCGTCGTCGCTGTGTCCGGTCCGTTCGGCGACCTCCATGATGCGGTCGGCGAGCGTCTCGGGGTCCTCGTGCACACCGTCGCGCAGCACCCGGGCCACCGCCGCCAGGCCCTCCTCCAGGGCGAAACGGGGCCCCTCCACGACCCCGTCCGTCAGCAGCGCGAGCGCTCCCGGCTGGGTGAACCGGTACTCGGTGACGGAGTAGGTCTCCCCTTCCATGACGGCCAGCGGCAACCCGATCTCCTCCTTCTCGTGCTCGATGACGCCGCACACGCCGTCGGCTCGCGCCCACACCGCGCCCGTGTGTCCGGCGCGAGCGGTGCGCACGCTCCACTCGCGGGTGTCGAAGCACAGGAACAGACAGGTGGCGAAGAGCGGGTTGTCGGTGGCGGCCAGCAGTTCGTTCGCGGTGCGCAGGATGCCGCCGGGGTCGCTGGCGCCCATGGCGGCCACCGCGCGCAGCACGATCCGCACCTGTCCCATGTAGGCGGCGGCCTCGACGTCGTGGCCCTGCACGTCGCCGACGGAGAAGGCGAGCGTGCCGTCGGAGAGGCGGAAGCCGTCGTACCAGTCGCCGCCGATGTCCAGGCCGTTGCGGGCGGGGGCGTAGCGGGCCGCGACCCGCAGGCCCGGGGCGGTGGGCAGGGTGCCGGGCAGCATGCCGCGCTGCAGGGCCTCGGCCAGTTCGACGCGGGCCCGTTGGACCTCGATCTCCTCCCGCACCCTGGCGGTGAGTCGCCCGAGCTGCGAGAGCAGATCGTTGGCGCTCGCCGGACGGGCGTGACGGTGCCGGCCACCCATGGCACGAGCGTAGACGCGGGCCGCCCGCGCCGCCCGGCGAGCGCGTACGATCGACGACCGGAGGGTTATGCGCATGACAAAAACGCCTACGGCAAGGACAACCGGCTCCCGCCCCCCGGGGCGGCCGCGGCAGGGGCCGCTGCGCCTGCTGCTGCGCCTCCTGGCCGTGCTGCTCGCCTTCGCCGCGATGGTGCTGTTCGCCGCCCTGCTCTCCCGGGCCACGCTCCAGCCGGAGACGGCCGCGGAGGGCCTCACCCACACCAACCTGCGCCCCGGGGACTCCATCCGTGAGTGCCTTGAGGAGTCGTCCCTCTTCGGGATCGTCCAGCAGCTCGGGGGGAACGTGCTGCTGGGGGTGCCGTTCGGTGTCCTGCTGCCGGTGATGGCGCCGCCGACCCGCGGTTTCGTCAAGGTCACCGTCTGCGCCGCGCTGGTGATGCTGATGGTGGAGACCGTGCAGGGGCTGTGGGTGACGGGACGCGCTTTCGACGTGGACGACGTGATCCTCAACGCCACCGGTGCGCTGCTGGGCTATCTGTGCGTCGGGCGCCGGCTGAGCCGGGCCGTCCACGTGCCGCGGCCCCCGCGCACGGGCCACCGCACCTACGCGGGCGGCCCGGCCGCGGAGGGGACGCCGGAAGGCGCGCCGTAGCGGACGGGCCGGACACCTGCGCGTGCGGACCCGCCGGGAAGGAGCCGGCCCGCCGGGGGTGTCCCGCCCGGCGGGCCGGTTCCCCACCCCCGGGTGGCGGAATGCCCCGTACGGGTGACGGAGCGTCCCGGCCGGGTGGCGGTCATGACCGGGTCACTTCTTCGGCGGCATCAGCACGCTGTCGATGATGTGGACGGTCGCGTTGGAGGTCTTCACGTTGCCGCAGGCCACGTTCGCCGAGTCGTCGACCTTGTAGGCATCCCCCGACCCCTTCGTGGTGAGCTTCTGCTTCTCCAGCGTCGGGTAGGAGCCGCCGGCCAGCTTCGTCTTGTCCAGCGGCTCGCCCACCACGTGGTAGGTCAGGACCTTCTTGAGCATCTTCTTGTCGCTCATGACCTTGTCCAGATCGGCCTTCGGGATCTTCTTGAAGGCGTCGTTGGTCGGCGCGAACACCGTGATGTTCTTGGCGCTGTTGAGGGTGTCGACCAGGCCCGCCTTCTTCACCGCCCCCACCAGCGTGGACAGTTGCGGGTTGTTGGAGGCGGCGGTGGCGACCGGGTCCTGCGCCATCCCCTTGAAGCTGCCCTTGCCCGACTTGGGCACCGTCTTGCAGGCGTCGCCGAAGGTGTCCATGGCCGTGTCCTGCTTCTCGCCCTTCTCCTTGTGCGAGCCCTGGCTCTGCTCGCTCTTCTTGTCGGACTTCTTGTCGGAGCCGCCGTCGTCGCTGCTGCATGCGGTCATCCCGAGGGGGAGGACGACGGCCGCGGTCGCGGCCAGCAGGACGCGGCGGGCACGGGTGGTGGCAGTGCTGCTCATCGTTTTCTCCTTGTAGTGACGGTCATGCCGCTCATGTCGGGCACGACAGAGGTCGTACGAGTGCTGTGGAGGGTTCGGGTCCGGGCGAGGGGCAGGTGCAAGGGGGCGGGTCAGGCGTCGGGGGAGTCAGGTCACGTCGACCACCACCGAGTGCCGTCCGGTCGCACCGTCGGGCACCGTGCCGACGCGGTCGGCAGTCTGGGTACGGCCTCTCCGGTCGGTGGCCCGCACCTGGAGCGTGTGCGAGCCCGGCGTCGCGTCCCACTCCCACACCCACTGGCGCCAGGTGTCGCGGGAATCCTCCTCGGCGAGCCGTGCGGTACGCCAGGGCCCGTCGTCGACGCGTATCTCGACCCGGTCGATGCCGCGGTGCTGCGCCCAGGCGACGCCTGCCACCGCGACCTTGCCCGCCTTCAGGTCGGCGAGCGGTCCGGGGGTGTCGATCCGCGACTGGGTCTTGATCGGGGCCTCACGGCCCCATCCGCGCTCGACCCAGTAGACGTCGTAGTCGTCGAAGGACGTCAGCTCCAGTTCGCGGATCCACTTGCATGCCGACACGTAGCCGTACAGGCCGGGGACGACCATGCGGACGGGGAAACCGTGCTCGAACGGCAGCGGTTCGCCGTTCATGCCGACGGCCAGCATCGCCTCCCGGCCGTCCAGTACGGTCTCGACCGGGCTGCCCAGCGTCATGCCGTCCTCGGAGCGGGCCACGAGCTGGTCGGCGGGCCCGCCCCTGGACGGGGCCCGCACGCCGGCCTCCCGCAGCAGCGGAGCCAGGGGTACGCCCAGCCAGCGCGCGTTGCCGACGTACTCGCCGCCCACCTGGTTGGAGACACAGGTGAGCGTGATGTCCCGCTCGACCAGGCCGCGGGCCAGCAGCCGCTCGAAGGTCAGGGTGAGTTCGCGGGCCACGCCCTTGCCGTGGATGTGCAACGACCAGTCGGCAGCCGACAGCTTCGGGACCCGCAACAGGGTGTCCACGCGGTAGAAGCGGCTGTTGGCCGTCGTGAACCGGCTCAGCCCGTCGAGGTCCAGTTCCGCCCCCTGCGGCACGGGTGCGGCGCGTGAGACGGGGGCGGGCAGGGTCAGCTCGGCCCGAGAGGCCACCGCCTGCGCGCCGCTGCGGCCGTTGAGGTTTCGTCCCAGCAGTCCCACTCCGGCGGCCCCGACGGTTGCCACCCCGGCGGTCAGCACGAACCTGCGCCGGTCGACGCCGGGCCCGGCTGCCGCGCTCCGCCCCTCCGCGGCGGCGCCGTCCGGCTCGCCCCTTCCACCGTCCGCCCCGGCGAGCAGCCGAGGCTTCACGGAACCCGCCCCCGCGTCCCGGTCGCCGGACGAGCTCGCGCCGTCCTGCGCACTGCCTGTGCCACTCTCCTCGGCATCTTCGCGCGCACTGTCCGTACCGGTCACATCGGTGCCGTCCCGCGGGCGGCGCGAACCGGTCTCGTCGGTGCCGTTCTGCACGCCGGGCGTGTCGGAACTGTCGGCGACGGCCCCTCCCTTGCCCGTCCCCGAGGCGATGGCCGACCCGGTTCCGTCGGCGCCCTCCCACCTGCCGTACGCAACAAGCCGCCCGGCGCCGCCGGTTCGGCCCGCAGCTCCGGTGGGGCGAGCCGGGAGCAGGCCTGCGAGGGCGTACAGGACGGCACCGCCGACGAGGGCACCGGCCACGGAGGGCAGGGAGTCGAGGGCGGAGCCGTCGGGGCGGCCCGTGGCGGCCCAGGCGCCGACGGCCCCGAAGGCGAGCACCCCGGCGGAGCCGATCCGCCGGTGGCGGACCGCCAGCAGACCGAGTGCGACGGCGAAGAGGGCGAGGACGAGGAGGATGCCGAGCCGGAGGACGAGTTTGTCGTCGGTACCGAAGTTGCGGATCGCGAAGTCCTTGACCGGCGCGGGCGTCCGGTCGATCGCGGCACCGCCCACGGCGGTGACCGGACCGGCCTCGGGACGCACCGGGACGGACGCCAACTCGGCGGTGGCCAGGGCGCAGAACCCGGCAATCACGCCGCTCGACGCTCCCAGCACGCCGGTCAAGGCGCCGCTTGGGGACTTCTGCTCTGTACTCACATCCCGCATTCGGCCCAGCCCGCTCGGCGGATTGGTCCGTCCCTCGTCCGTCCCTCGTCCGTGCGGCATCCGGCGGGACACGCGCCGCGGAGACAGCTCTCCACGCGGACGGCCCCCGTGCGTGACCAAGCCGCCGCGCCCCCGGCTCCGAATCAAGGGGACCAGGAGGACTCCAAAATCCGGTACGCCACCGTGCGAAGGGAGCAGCATGACGAGGCAGCGGCGCAGGACGGCCGTGGTGGGCAGTGGAGTTGCAGGCCTGACGGCGGCCCACGTGCTGCGGCACACGGACGCGGTGTCGCTCTACGAGGCCGACGACCGGCTCGGCGGCCACGCCCACACGCACGACGTGGTCTCCGCCGACGGCCGGGCGCTCCAGGTCGACTCGGGTTTCATCGTGCACAACTGCCGGACGTATCCGCTGCTGACGCGGCTCTTCGCGGAACTGGGCGTGGCGACCCAGGAGTCGGAGATGAGCATGTCGGTGCGGTGCGAGGGCTGCGGCCTGGAGTACGCGGGCGCCAAGGGCCCGCGCGGACTGCTGCCCGGGGCGGGGCACCTGCTGCGCGGCAGGTATCTGCGGATGCTCGCGCAGGTTCCGGTCTTCCACCGGCGGGCGCTGCGGCTGCTGTCCCAGGAGCAGGGTGGCACGGCGGACGACCGGCAGGATGCGGTGACGCTGGGGACCTTCCTGCACCGGGGCGGCTTCTCGGCGTACTTCGTCAGCCACTTCGTGACACCGCTGATCTCGGCCGTCTGGTCGTGCGCTCCCGACGCGGCGCTGCGGTACCCGGCGCGCTACTTGTTCCGGTTCCTCGACAACCACGGGATGCTCGGCATCACCGGCTCCCCCCGGTGGCGCACGGTGACCGGCGGCTCCCGCGCATACGTCCAACGCATCGGCAAGCGGCTCGACTCCGTTCACACGGCGACGCCCGTGCGCACGGTGCGCCGGCACGCGGGCGGGGTCGAGGTGGTCACCGAGGACGACACGGTGCACGCGTACGACGCCGTCGTGCTGGCCACCCATCCCGACCAGGCGCTGCGGCTGCTGGCGGCGCCGACGAAGGCGGAGCGCGAGGTGCTGGGGGCGTTCCGCTACTCGCGCAACCCGGCCCTGCTGCACACCGACCCGGCCCCGCTGCCCCGCACGCCTGCGGCCCGCGCCTCGTGGAACTACCTGCTGCCGGACTGCCGTACGCCCGCCGGGCGGGTACGGGTCAGCTACGACATGAACCGGCTGCAGCGGCTGGACGCCCCCGAGGAGCACGTCGTCACCCTGGGCGCCGCCGAGCACGTGGCGCCGGAACGGGTGCTGGCACGGATGGTGTACGAGCACCCCCTCCACACCCCCGCGTCGGTGGCCGCCCAGCGGAGGCTGCCCGAACTGAACAGCGGCCCCGTGACCTTCGCCGGCGCCTACCACGGCTGGGGCTTCCACGAGGACGGCTGCCGCTCCGGGGTGGCGGCCGCCCGGGCGCTGGGGGTGCGCTGGTGACCCGGCATGCGAACGGCACCGCCCAGGAGACGGCCACCGTCCGCCGCGGCCCGCCCGACGGCTACGGCACCCTCCCCGGCGAGGGCACCCGTGCGCGTGACGGCTCCCTCCCCGACAGCGCCCCCGGTCCCCGTACGCCGGTCCTCTACCGCTGCGTCGTCGGCCACGCGCGTACCCATCCGGTGCGCCACGCCTTCCGGTTCCGTACCTACCTGTGGCTCGTCGACCTCGACGAACTGCCTGCGCTGCCGAGGGCGTTGCGGCCGCTGGCCCGGTTCGAATCCCGGGACCACTTCGCCGGCACCGCACCGACCCTCCGCGCGGGGCTGGAGCGGTACCTGGCCGCACAGGGCGTCGACCTGGACGGCGGCCGGGTGGTGATGCTGGCGAACGCGCGGGTGCTGGGCCACGTCTTCAACCCTTTGACGCTCTACTGGTGTCACGACGCCGCCGGGAAGCCGCGGTGCGTCGTCGCCGAGGTGCACAACACCTACGGCGAGCGTCACTGCTACCTGCTGCACCCCGACGAGGACGGTCTCGCCCGCACCGACAAGGACTTCTACGTCTCCCCGTTCTTCCCCGTCGACGGCGGCTACCGCATGCGGCTCCCGCCACCGGGCACCCGGCTGCGGCTGACCGTCCAGCTCGAACGCGGAGGCGGCGCGGACAGCGACTCGCAGGCCCGCACCCCGTTCACCGCCTCCGTGCACGGTGAGCGTCGTCCGGCCGGCGTCGGCGGGCTGCTGCGCGCGGCCCTCCGTCACCCCTGGCCCACGCTCGCCGTCACCGTGGGCATCCGCGCCCACGGCATCCGGCTGTGGCTGCGCGGACTGCCCGTACGCGCCCGACCGCACCACCCTCCACAGAAAGGTCTGCACTGACCGTGCCCGCACCGCTGTCGGCGTCCTCGCGGACGGCCGTCACCGACCGCTCCCGCTGGCCGGACGTGGCGGCCCTGCCGCCCTCCTCCCGGCTCCGTACCGCTGTCACCGCCCGCCTCGTGGGCCGCGCCCTGGACACGTTGCCCCTGCTGGTCAAGCTGCCCGACGGCACGAGCCTCGGGCAGGGCGGCCCGCTGCTGGAGCTGCACGACCCCGACGCCTTCCACCGCCGTCTGGGCCGGAGCGGACTCATCGGCTTCGGCGAGTCCTACATGGCCCGCGAGTGGGACGCCCCCGACCTGGTGGGTGTGCTCTGCGTCTTCGCCGAGCACGCCGCGTCCCTCTTCCCGGCCTGGATGCAGAAGCTGCGCCACCTGTGGGCGCCCCGGCAGCCGCGCTCCCAGCGGAACACCACCAGCGGGTCGCGGGAGAACATCCGCCGCCACTACGACCTGTCCAACGAACTGTTCGCGCTCTTCCTCGACGAGACCCTCAGCTACTCCTCGGCTGTCTTCCGCAGTTTCCCCGCCACCTGGGAGGCGCTGCCGGAGGCGCAGCGGCGCAAGACCGACCAACTGCTGGACCTGGCCGGTGTCGGGGCGGGCACCCGGCTGCTGGAGATCGGCACCGGCTGGGGCGACCTGGCCGTCCGGGCCGCCGAGCGGGGCGCCGAGGTCGTGACCGTCACGCTCTCCCGCGAGCAGCTCGACCTGGCCGGCGAACGGGTGCGCGCGGCGGGGGTCGCGGACCGGGTGACGCTGCTGCTGCGGGACTACCGGCAGGTGCGCGGCGAGTACGACGCGATCGTCAGCGTCGAGATGATCGAGGCGGTCGGCCACGCGTACTGGCCCGTCTACTTCGCGGCACTCGACCGGCTGCTCGCCCCCGGCGGCAAGGTGGCGCTCCAGGCCATCACCATGGCCGACCACCGGATGCTGGCCACCCGGCACACCCACACCTGGATCCAGAAGTACATCTTCCCCGGCGGCCTGGTGCCCTCGCTGGAGGCGCTGACCCGGATCACCGAGGAGGACACCGGCCTGCGCCTGGCCCGCAGCAAGAGGTTCGGCCACCACTACGCGGAGACGCTGCGACTGTGGCGGCGGCGTTTCCAGGAGCGCTCGGCGGAGGTCGCCGCGCTCGGTTTCGACGCGACGTTCCAGCGCATGTGGACGCTCTACCTCGCCTACTCCGAGGCCGGGTTCCGCACCGGCTATCTCGACGTCCAGCAGGTGCTGTTCGAGAGGGAACCGGCGGCGGGCACGCGCGGCGCGGCACACCCCGTCCCGACTCCGAGGGGAGAAGCACGGTGACGGCGGTACGGACCATCCGGGAGGCCGCCGAGGGAGCCCCCGCAGGGGCGACCGAGGGAACAGGCGCGGGAACGGTCACCGGCGCGGACGGCGGCGTCGCCGGGCGGCTCGGTGCCCTGCCCCGGCCGCCTGCTGGGCGGCCCGCTGCCGGTGCGGCTGCGCGCCAGGGACGGCAGCGAGACCGGCGCCGAGGACGCACCACTGGTCGTCCTGCGCTCCTGGCGGGCTTTGTGCAGACTGCTGTGGCAGCCCGGTGAACTCGGGCCGGCCGAGGCTGCATCACCGGTGACCTGGAGGTGCCCGGCGACCTGGCCGAGGGGCTGCATACCGTGTGGCGGGCGGCCCGGGCACGGCAACTGCGGCCTCCCCGGCCCGGCGCGGTGGCCCGGCGCCCTGGAGTCACGCGGACGGCATGCGTCTTGTCTCCGCTTCCGGGTCACCATCCGCCCCGCCCCTGACGGGTTGTCACCGGCCGAGCCGCCGAGCGACCTACCGGCCCCGCCACTGGGCAGAGCGCTTCTCCGCAAAGGCACGCGGGCCCTCCTGGGCGTCCTCCGAGCCGAGCATGGCGCGGTAACGGGGCAGCTCGCCGCTGCGCATGCGTGCGTAGGCCGACGCGACGTCGAGTGCCTCCGTCTCGCGCTGCACCTCCTTGACGGCGGCGAGCGCCAGCGGCGCACCCCGCGCCACCCGCCGGCCGAGTGCGAGCGCGGCATCGACCGCCGTACCGGGGCCACCGGAGACCTGGTTCACGAGTCCCCAGCGGGCGGCCTCGTCGGCGCCCATCCGCCGCCCCGTGAGCAGCATCTCGCTCGCGACGGCGCGCGGCAGCCGCCTGGGCAGGCGCAGCACACCACCCGAGTCGGCGATCATGCCGATGCCCACCTCGGGCAGGCCGAACTCGGCGTGCTCCTCGGCGACGACCAGGTCGGCGGCCAGCACGAGCTCGAAACCGCCGCCCAGCGCGAGCCCGTTGACCGCCGCGATCACGGGCTTGTCCAAGGTGAAGAACTCCGTGAGACCGGCGAAGCCACCCGGGCCGTGGTCGGCCTCGATGCCCTCCTCGCCGGCTGCCGCCGCCTTGAGGTCCCATCCGGCGGAGAAGAACCGCCGGCCGCCCGCGGTGAGCACCGCGGCACGCAGCCCCTCGTCCCGCCGCAGCCGGTCGAAGGCCGCGTACAGCTTGCGGCTGGTGGCCACATCGATCGCGTTGGCCTTCGGCCGGTCCAGCGTGATCACGAGGACGCCGTCGCACACCCGCGACGTGACCGGTTCCGCCTGCTCGCCTCCGTGCTCGCCCACTGCCTCGTCCTCTCCTTCGCTCATGTGCTTCGCTCCTCCTTCGTGCCGCCCGCCGCACTGCGTCACGTCTCATGTCTGATGAGCGCGTCGACAGCCACCGCGCCGCGTCCCGAGGGCAGGACGAGCAGCGGGTTGACGTCGATCTCGGCGACCGCGGCGTGGTGTGCGTACCGGGCGACGGCGTGCACCGCGTCGACGGCCGCCGCCACGTCCCCCTGCGGGCCGCCCCTGAACCCCTGCAGCACGGGCCGGATCCGCAGCGACGCGAGCGCTTCCTCGACCTGCCCGCGGCTCGCGGGCAGCAGCAGCGTTGCCGTGTCCCGTACGAGTTCGACCAGCACGCCACCGGCGCCGAGGGTGAGGGCGTGACCGTACTGGGGATCGCGGTGGACACCGACGATCAGCTCGGCCACCGGCTCCTGCACCATCTGTTCGACGAGGAAACGGTCGACGAGGTACTGGTCGACGAGGGAGGCCATCGAGCGGACCGCTTCGCGCACGGCCTCGCGGTCGGTGAGCCCGACGCGCACCCCGCCGGCCTCGCTCTTGTGTGCGAGAGCGGGTGAGAGCGCTTTGACGACCACGGGAAAACCCAGCTCGGCGGCCAGGTCCGCGGCCTCGTCCGGCGCCCGGGCGGCCGGCTGCCGCGTGACGCGCCCGCGGGGAACCCGTACGCCGTGTGCGGACAGTGCCTGCTTGGCGGCGTACTCGTCGAGCGGTGCCGCGGGCCCCGCAGCCTGCGGGCCGGCCGAAGGGCCGTGGCCGTGGACGACTGTCCCGCCCGGTGGCAGGGTGCCCTCCTCCCGATGCCGCCGGTGCGCCTGGCCGATCTCTCCGGCCGCAGCGATCGCACGCACGCAGTCGGCCATGCCGTGCATCGGCGCCACGCCGCTCGCCAGCAGCCGGGTGCTGACGTCCTCCGGCAGCCCCTCCGGCAGCGAACTGACCACACAGGCCGGGGCGCCGGTCTCCTGTGCCGCCGTCGCGTAGGCGTCCATCGTGGTCGTCCACAGCCCCGGTGCGCAGCGGTCGTCGCGCGGAAGGTCGAGCAGCAGCAGGTTGACGTCGCAGCCCGAGCCCTGCAGCGCGGTGAAGCAGGCGCGCTGCGCGTCGGCGTCGCCCCAGATGTAGGTGTGGTAGTCGAGCGGGTTGGCCACGTGGACGTGGTCCCCCAGCACCTGGCGCAGCCGGGCGGTCACCTGGGCGGGCAGCTCGGGCAGGTGGGCGCCGTGCTGCTGCGCGGCGTCGGCGATCAGCGCGGCCTCGCCGCCGGAGCAGCTCGCCGAGGTGACACGGGTCCCGGTGAGCGGTCCGTGCACGTGCAGGAGTTTCAGTGTCTCCAGGAAGGTACCGACCTCGTGCACACGCGCGACACCGAGCCGACGGAAGAGCGCGTCGCACAGCACGTCCGAACCCGCGAGGGAACGGGTGTGGCTCAGGTTGGCGCGGGCGCCCAGTGCGGAGCTGCCTGTCTTGAGCGCCACCACCGGCACACCCGCGTCGAGGGCCCTGAGCGCGGCCCGCGAGAAGCCCGCCACGTCGTCGATGCCCTCCAGATGCAGTCCGATCGCGCTCACCCGCGGGTCGTCGAGCATGCTGTCGACGAGCTCCGGTACGCCGGTCACCGCGCCATTGCCTGCCGTGACGACGTAGGCGAGCGGCACCGAACGGCGCTGCATGGTGAGGTTCTGGGCGATGTTGCCGCTCTGGGTGACGACCGCCACCCCGCTCGTGACCCTCGTACCGCCGTGCTGGTCGGGCCACAGGGCGCTGCCGTCGAGGTAGTTGAGTACGCCGATGCAGTTCGGGCCGACGACCGGCATGCCGGCTGCCGCCTCACGCAGCTCCTCCTGGAGCCGGGCACCGTCCGCGCCGTCCTCGGCGAAACCCGCCGCGTAGCACACCGCGCCGCCCGCGCCGCGCGCGGCGAGTTGCGCGAGCACGGGTACGGCCGCCGTGTTCGGGACGGCGACGAGCGCCGCGTCAGGTGCCTCGGGAAGTTCGGCCACGGTGCGGTGACAGGGCAGGCCCTCCAGGTACTCCCGGTGGGGATGCACGGGCCAGATCCGGCCGGTGAAACCGATCGCGCGGCACTGCCGTATCCCCTCGGCGGCGCTCGCTCCGCCGATCACGGCGATGTGCCGCGGGGAGAGCAACCGCCGCAGCCGCCTCGAACGGTCGCTCCCCGCCTCCGTGTTCCGCCAGGACCCGGCGCCCCGGTGCGAATCTCCTGCCCGGGCGGGCCCCGCCTGCATCTTGTCGCTGCGCCCGGCCATCAGGAGCCCAGCGGACGGAGCATGGAGCGGGAGATGATGTGGCGCTGGATCTCGCTGGTGCCGTCCCAGATGCGTTCGACACGCGCGTCGCGCCAGTACCGTTCGACGGGAAGCTCCGCCATGAGCCCCATGCCGCCGAAGATCTGCACCGCCTGGTCGGTGATCCGGGCCAGTGCCTCGGTCGCGTAGAGCTTGGCCATGGCCACGTCCTGGTCGGTCATGAGCCCCTGGTCCTGCTTCCAGGCGGCCCGCAGGGTCAGCAGCTCGGCGGCCTCCAGCTCGGTCGCCATGTCGGCGAGCGGGAAGCCGACTCCCTGGAAGCGCCCGATCGGCCGGCCGAACTGCTCCCTCTCGGCCGCCCACTGCGTGGTCATCTCCAGGACCCGGCGTGCGCGGCCCACACTGGTCGCGGCGACGGAGAGCCGGCTGGCGCCCAGCCACTCGCCCATCAGCTCGAAGCCCCTGCCCTCTTCGCCGAGGCGTTGCGCAGCGTCGACGCGGACGTCGGTGAAGGAGAGTGCGCACTGGTGGTAGCCACGGTGCGAGACGCACGGCGATCCCCGCCGCACCTCGACGCCGGGGGTGTCGAGGTCCACGAGGAACGCGGTGATCAGACTCTTGGCGCCGCGAGCCGTCTCCTCGGTGCCGGTGGCGGCGAACAGGACGGCGAAATCGGCGGTATCGGCATGACTGATGAAGTGCTTGGTGCCGTTGAGGACGTAGCCGTCGCCGTCCCGCTCGGCGCGCGTCCTCATGCTCCGTACGTCCGACCCGGCGCCCGGTTCCGTCATGGCCAGACAGTCGTGCCGCTCGCCCCTGATCGTCGGGAGCAGGTACCGCTCCCGCTGCTCTCCCCGGCACGCCTCCAGGATGTTGCTGGGGCGCGCGACGAGCATCTGCAACGCGTATCCGGTGCGCCCCAGTTCCCGTTCGACCAGGGTCATGCTCACAGCGTCGAGACCGGCGCCGCCCAGTTCCGCCGGCATGTTCGCCGCGTAGAGTCCGGCATCGAGTGCCTTCTGCCTGATCCGCCGGGCCAGTTCCGGCGGCACCTCGTCCGTCCGCTCCACCTCGTCGGCGTGCGGGTCGAGTTCGGTGGTGACGAACTTGCGCACCGTCTCGACGATCATCCGCTGTTCGTCCGTCAGCGCGAACTGCATGTGACCTGCTCCCTCACGTGTTCCGGTCCCGTCGGATGCCCATCGGTTTGCCGACCACTTCGGGCAGCGGGGCTGCGGAGTGGGCGCGGTGGATGGCCCCCAGCCGCTGTTGCAGCTGTGTGGGCAGAGGGCAGGAACGCCCCTGGCCGGCGTCCACATGGACGAGCATCTGCTCGGCTGTGGCGAGCAGCGTCCCGTCGGTGCCGTGCCGCATCTCGTGGAAGAGGTGGACGCGCTTGGCGTCGAAGTCGAGGAGCCGCAGGCTGAGCTGGAGCGGTTCTCCCTCGGTCACTTCGCGCTTGTTGTGCAGGTGCGACTCGACCGTGTAGAGGGAGCGCCCTGCCGCCCGGTACTCCTCGCCGATCCCGATGTAGCGGAAGAAGGCGTCCGAGTTGTCCCCGAAGACGAGCAAGTAGCACGACTCGCTCATGTGTCCGTTGTAGTCGACCCACCGGGGGCTGACGCCGGTGTCGTGCAGTCGCAGCGGGGTGGGGATCTCCCTCGCGTCGTCCCAGTCCCGGTGTCCGGTGCCCTCGTACGGGGTCACCACCCTGTCGGGCCGGTCGGGCCCTTCCGTTGCGCTGCTCATCCAGCCTCCTTGCGCGTGCGGGTGAACGGCGTGCGAGACGGCGCTCCCATGCCAGTGTTCGCATCATGCGGTGCTCGCTCGTATTGTGAACGTACGGAGTGTGCGACTGCCGCGTCAAGCGCGGAGCATCGGCAGGACGCGACCCGGGCGGAACGCGGCGCTCACCCCGCTCCGGGGCGGCGTCCCGGCGCGGGCCCATTACGCTGCCGGGAGGAGAGAAGACGTGGCAGGAGGCACCGGATGGCGGCGGCGCACGCCCCCGACGAACAGGAACAGGCACCCCCGGCGGCCGGACCCCCGGCGGGCGGCCGGGTGCAGTCGCTGGAGCGCGCCATCGCGCTGCTCAACGCGGTGGCGGCGAGCGCGCCGAAGGGGAGGCCGGTGGCGGAACTGGCGGTCGAGTGCGGGCTCAACAGGGCGACCGCCTGGCGGCTGCTGGCGACCCTCGAACACCACGCGATGGTCGAACGGGACGCGCTGACCAACCGGTACACCATCGGTTCGGCCGTGGCGACGATGGCGGCGACCGCCGGCGTCGAGGGCCTGATCCGGCGCGCGCACCCGGTACTGGAGCGGTTGTGCCATCAGTCGGGCGAGACCGCGAACCTCGCGGTCGCCCAGCGTCTCGGGCTGACCTATGTCGACGAGGTGACACCGCCGGTCGTCCTCACGGCACGCTGGCTGGGGCGCCAGGTGCCGATCCACGCCTCCTCGGCGGGCAAGGCGCTGCTGGCCTGGCTGCCGGCGGAGGAGGTGGAGTCGATGCTCTCCGGCCCTCTCGCCGAGTTCACCGAGACCACCCGCACCGACAGGGAGAGTCTGCACGGCGAGCTCGCCGCTATCCGCACGCAGGGATACAGCGTGAGCCTGGGCGAGCTCGAAGAGCAGCTCAACGGTGTCGCCGCTCCCGTGCTCGACGCCTGGCAGCGGCCCGTGGCCGTCGTCAGCGTCTGGGGCCCCAGGGACCGGGTGCCCGAGTCGCGGTGCGCGGAGCTGGGCGTCCAGGCGCGGCGGGCGGCCCAGGACATCCGGGACCTGATCGCCCCCGCGGCAGCGCCCGTGCCCGAGGCCACCGGGGGCCGGGAAAGCGGCAGGACGGCCTGAGAGCACCGGCCGCAGGGGTCACAGGAGGGGAACCCCAGCGAGCGGGTCGCCGTCCGGGCAGGCGGCTGCGGCGAGTTGTACCGCGCCGGCCCCTCTCAGCGTGAGCGGCGCGAACGCTCCCTTCCGGCGCGCCGCTCGCGAGGGTTTCCGCACCCCGCCCACACGCGTGCTCGCCACGCGCCCCGAGCCGTGACGGCTGACCTGGGGAGGGGGCCCGATCAGCCCACGCGGCGGTCACGACGGTGGCAGAGGGCCGCCACCGAGAGGGAGCCCCAGCCCACCGAGACGGCGACGGCCTTGGCGCGGGCCTCGCGGGGGAGCGTCGCCCCCAGCAGCGCCGCGTCGCCGAGGTCGGCGGCGATCCGTACCCATGCGGCGGTGCGCAGGGCGGCGCCCTCGGGCGCCAGCGCGAGTGCGATGCCGCTGGCCGCGTCCCGCCAGGCCAGCGGGCGCAGCGATGTGCGCGTGTGCGCGGCCGTCCGGCCCGCCGCGTCCACCAGCCCCGACGGCTTGGCCAGCAGCTCGGGTTTGAGGGTGACGGCGGCCCCGTAGGCGGCCGTCGCCACCCCGACCACCCGCAGCAGTCCCACGCGCATTCCGTCTCCTTTGCTCCGCCGGCCCGAGCTCCCCGGGTCCGGCACTCGACGCCTCCAGCGTGGCCCTCCGTAGAGCCCTACGCCCGCTGGGAGGGGAAGTTCACCAGGACCACCGGGTCGGACGTCGGCTTCGCCGAGCCGCCGCCGGGTTCCACGGTGATGCCCATACCGGAGGCGTCGCCGAGCGGGCCGTCCAGCAGCCAGGCGTCGGTGGAGCCGGAGTCCATCAGACCGGCCGACCGCATGGTGCCGTGGTCGGCGTACCACAACTGGTACGTCCTGCCCTCCGGTGGCCGTGGCATGCGGGAGGCGACGAACGCGGCGCGGTCCTCCTTGCGGGAGACGACGACCGTGCCGCTGCCGTCCCCGGGGACGTGGGGGGCGGGCACCGTGCGCGCGTCCGGGGCGGAGAGCACCTCGGCCAGTTGCGCGGCCCGGTTCTCGGCGCTCCGGCTGCTGTGCCGCGCCTGTTCGGCCTGCTGGTACTGCCATACGGCCACGCCCCCGAAGCCGGCGGCGACCGCCAGACAGGCGGCCAGCGCCAGGGTGGGCCAGGCACGGGCCGAGCGCCGGGCCGTACCGCGCCGGGCCGGTGCGCCGGAGGCGTCCTCGGTGTGCGGGCTGCGCGGCGGCGGCTCCTGGCGGACCTCGCCGATCCGGTGCAGCACCTGGGTCCGCATCCTTCCGGGCGGCTGCTCGGCGACGGCCAGCCCGAGGCGGGCGGCGGTGGCGCGCAGCTCCGCGACCTCCAGGGTGCAGGCGGTGCAGTCGCTCAGGTGCCGCTCGAAGGCGGTCTCCTCGTCCGGCTGGAGCGCCTGCACCGCGTAGGCACCGGTCAGCGTGTGCAGTTCGGTCGTCGTCATGCCCCCACTCCCAGGCAGTCCCGCAGGCGGATCAGGCCGTCCCGAAGCCGTGTCTTGACGGTGCCCAGCGGCTGGGCGAGCAGCTCGGCGACCTCCCGGTAGGTCAGCCCCTTGTAGTAGGCCAGTGTCACGGACTGGCGCTGGACCTCGGTGAGCGTCCGCAGACAGCGGCGTACCTGCTCGCGCTCCAGCCGGGCCTCGACCTGTTCGACGACCTGGTCGTAGTCGGGCGTACGGTCCAGCCGGGCGGCCCGCTCCTCACGGTCGCCTGCGGCCTGCACGGAGCGGACGCGGTCGACGGCGCGGCGGTGGGCGAGCGTCATGATCCAGGTCATGGCGCTGCCCTTGGCCGGGTTGTGCCGGGTGGCCAGCCGCCACACCTCGATCAGTACCTCCTGTGCGACCTCCTCGGACTGGGAGGGGTCGCGCAGAACGGAGCGGACCAGCCCGAGGACGGGCCCGCAGACCCGGTCGTACAGCGCGGCGAAGGCGTCCTGGTCGCCCTTGGCCACCTGCGCCAGCAGGGCGTCGGGGTCGGACTGCGCCTCCGCACGGCTCTCGATGCGGACCGGCTCCTTCACCGGGTCTCACCCCCGGCCTCGGCTGCGGGGCGGGAGATGGCGGCTGCTGTCATGCGCTCCTCCTGAGAAACTGTCCACCTCGTATTCGTGGCCGAAACCGGTGTGGATGGGTCCCGGAGGCAGGCGGCTGTGGGCCGGTAACGGTACCGGCCCGTGAGACGGGGTGCGTCGGCGAAGAGGGCCCGGCGGCGCTGCCGTCCGCGGCGCTGCCCCCTCCCTCCGGTCCGCTTCGTCCGCAAGCGCGATGCGCGGCGGACGGGGGAGTACGCCCAACCCGCCCCGCACGCGCGGGGGTCGCCCGCTTGTTTGCAGCATGCATGCTGAGCGTGCCAGCGGTTGTGACCGTGCGGACGTACCGCCTACCGGACGATCAGGACGGCGCTTGTCACCGAGAAACCTGTGGCCGCACCGGCGGACGAGGGGGCCCGGCTGCCCCGCTCCTGCGACCATGACCCGGACGAGCCGGTCATGGTCCAGGACCGGCGCCTGTGTGCCGAGGGCAGCCTGACGGACCACGAGCCCGAGGACGAGACCGCGAGCTCCCGGCCCGCGAGGAGAGCTGCACCGCCTCACCCTCACCCAGGGGGGAGCCGGCCCGCCGGGGCCGCAACCGCGAGAGCTGACTCGCGCCCCGCGGGCACGCCTGCCCGCGCCTGAACCGGGGCCGGAGCCGGAGTGGGACTCACAGCCGGAGCCGGCCTCAGTGGCCGGCCGGCATCCCCGCCGGTTCGGCCCCCTCGGGGGTGTCGGCCGGTGCCTGTCCCCGGCTCGCGTCCGGGCCGTCGGCGCCCGCCCCGGGCCCGACCCCGGGTCCCGTCCCGCTCCCGGCCAGGCGGGAGCGGCGGCGGCCGTAGCAGGTGTAGACGACGGCACCGACCGCCACGAAGACCGCGAACTGGATCCAGGTGACCAGGGGCAGCCCGTACATCAGGTAGAGGCTGAAGGCGACGCCGAGCAGCGGCGCCACCGGGTGGAAGGGCACCCGGAAGCGGCGCTGGAGCCCGGGGTGGGAGCGGCGCAGCGCGAGGACGCAGATGTTGACGACGGCCATGACCGCCAGGGTGCCGATCACCGTCACGTCGAGGACGACGTCCAGCGGGACGACGGCGGCGGGGGCGGCGAAGACGATGGCGACGATCCAGGTGTTGGCCACCGGCGTGGACGTCTTCGGTGAGACCCGCTCGAACACCTTCGGCATCAGCCCGTCGCGGGACATCGACAGCAGGATCCGCGTCTGCCCGTACATCACGGTCAGCACCACCGAGGCGATGGCGACGACGGCGCCCAGCGCGACGACGGTGGAGCCGAACGTCGAGCCCGTGGCGTGGTCGACGATCAGGGAGAGCGCCGCCGGCTTGCCGCCGACCTGCTGCCAGGGCATCGCGCCGAGGGCCGCCACCGAGACCAGGCAGTACAGGAGGGCCACGCACCCGATGGTCACCAGGATGGCGAACGGGATGTTCCGGCGCGGGTTCTTGACCTCCTCGCCCGCCGTGGAGATCGCGTCGAAGCCGATGAAGGAGAAGAACGCCAGCGAGGCCCCGGCGCCGATCCCGCCGATGCCCTCGGGGGCGAACGGGCTCAGGTTGCCGGACCGGAACGCGGTGAAGGCGACGGCGCAGAACAGCACGAGGATGCCGACCTTGATGACGGCCATGGCCGCCGTGGCCCGCGCGCTCTCCCGTACGCCGCGTACCAGCAGCACGGCGGCGAGCAGCATGACGACCACGGCGGGCACGTTGACGACGCCACCGTGTCCGGGCGCGTCCGCGAGGGCGGCGGGGATGCGCCAGCCGACGGTGTTGCCAAGCAGTTCGTTCAGGTACTGCCCCCAGCCGATGGCCACGGCCGAGACGGAGACCCCGTACTCCAGCAGCATGCACCAGCCGACGAGGAAGGCGGTGCGCTCTCCCAGGGAGGCGTAGGTGTAGGAGTACGAGCTGCCCGAGACAGGGATGGCGCCGCCCAGTTCCGCGAAGGAGAAGGCGGTGAACACGCAGGTCAGCGCCGCCAGGGCGAAGGAGACGAGGACGGCGGGCCCGGCCTCGGCCACGGTGTCGGACAGGCCGACGAAGATGCCGGTGCCGACGATCGCGCCGATTCCGAAGCACACGAGCTGGAAGGGGCCGATGGTGCGCTTGAGGCCGTGCCCCTCCAGGTCGGCGCCGGATTCGCGGACCAGTTGCTCGGGGGACTTCAGGCGCAGGCCGGTGCGGGGCATGGGACTTCCAGGGCGGTGCGGGGTGCACGGGGGGTGGGTGCACGGGGACGAACACGAAGGAAGGGTCCGGACGGATGACCCGGACCCTTCGAGCTGCTTCCAGCGTACCGGCCGTCCATGCATGGCCCCGCATGCACGCGTATGAGTATGCACACATGTGGAGCCGGTGGCCGAGCGCGCCCGGCCCGGTCCCGGCCGCAGGGGCTCAGCCCAGCGTCGCGACCAGCACGGCCTTGATCGTGTGCATCCGGTTCTCGGCCTCGTCGAAGACCACCGAATGCGCGGACTCGAACACCTCGTCGGTGACCTCCAGCGAGGTCAGCCCGTGCCGCTCGTGGATCTCCCGCGCCACCGCGGTGCCCAGGTCGTGGAAGGCCGGCAGGCAGTGCAGGAAGCGTACCTGCGGGTTGCCGGTGGACCGCAGGACGTCCATCGTCACGGCGTACGGGCGCAGCAACGCGATCCGCTCGTCCCAGATCTCCTTCGGCTCGCCCATGGACACCCACACGTCCGTGGTGAGGAAGTCGGCTCCGCGCACCCCCTCCGCGACGTCCTCGGTCAGCGTGATCCGCGCTCCGCTCTGCTCGGCGAGCGCCCGCGCCCGCGCCGTGACACCCTCCTCGGGCCACAGCGAGCGCGGGGCGACGATCCGTACGTCCATGCCGAGCAGGGCGCCGGTCACCAGGTAGGAGTTGCCCATGTTGCTGCGGGCGTCGCCCAGGTACGCGTACACGGTCTCCGCAAGGGGGCGCCCCTGGGGAGCGTGCTCGGTCATGGTGAGCAGGTCCGCGAGCATCTGTGTGGGGTGCCACTCGTCGGTCAGCCCGTTGTAGACGGGCACCCCGGCGTGCGCGGCCAGCTCCTCGACGACCTCCTGGCCGCTGCCGCGGTACTGGATCCCGTCGTACATCCGGCCCAGCACGCGGGCCGTGTCCTTGACCGACTCCTTCTTGCCCAGGTGCGAGCCGGTGGGGTCGAGGTAGGTGGTGTGCGCCCCTTGGTCGGCGGCGGCGACCTCGAAGGAGCAGCGCGTCCGCGTGGAGGCCTTCTCGAAGACCAGCGCGAGGTTCCGGCCGCGCAACCGCTGGTTCGCACCCTCGGTGCCGGCCCGCTTCTGCTGCTTGAGCTGCGCCGCGAGGGCGAGCAGGCCGTGGAACTCCTGCGGGGTGAAGTCCAGCTCCTTGAGGAAGTGGCGGCCTGTGAGGTCTGCTGCCATGTCGGTCGGCTCCTGGTTCGCGCGCTACCTGGTGAAAGCGTAATTATATACGGTACGACGAATCTCTATGCGACGCGGCCCGGGTGCCGCCCTCAGCCGCCGACCGGGTCCCGCTCCACCGGGCAGCTCATGCACCGCGGCCCTCCCCGGCCGCGCCCCAGTTCGCCGCCGGGGATCTCCACCACCTCGATGCCCTCGCGCCGCAGATGGGTGTTGGTCGTCACGTTCCGGTCGTACGCCAGGACCACGCCGGGCTCCACCGCCAGTACGTTGCACCCGTCGTCCCACTGCTCCCGCTCCGCCGAGCGCACGTCCTGAGTGGGGGTGAGCACCCGGATGCGGTCCAGCCCGAGCGCCGCGGCGATCGCGCGGTGCATGTGCTCCGGCGGGTGGTCGGAGACCTTCAGCTCCGGCCCGTCCGCTCCTTCGGGGCCCGGCTCGATCGTGTAGGAGCGGAGCATCCCCAGCCCCTCGTACTGGGTGAAGGTCTCCCCGTCGACCATCGTCATCACCGTGTCCAGATGCATGAAGGCGCGGCGCTTGGGCATGTCGAGCGCCACGATCGTGCGGGCCGAGCCACGGGCGAACAGCCCCCGCGCCAGTGTCTCGACGGCCTGCGGAGTCGTCCGCTCGCTCATGCCGACCAGCACGGCGCCGCCTCCGAGCACCAGCACGTCCCCGCCCTCGATGGTGGAGGGGGAGGGGTACCCGGACTCGCCGCCGGCCCAGGTGTGGAAGCCCCCGCTCGCGAACAGCGGATGGTGCCGGTAGACGGCCTCCACATGGACGGTCTCGCGCTGCCGGGCGGGCCACCGCATGGCGTTGACGCAGACCCCGTCGTAGACCCACGCCGAGGAGTCGCGGGTGAAGATGTGGTTGGGCAGCGGGGCGAGCAGGAAGGCGTCCTCCGCCATGACGTGGAAGCGCACCGAGGCGGGCTCGGCGCAGCGCTCCAGGTACTCCCGCTTGGTCATGCCCCCGATCA
Organism: Streptomyces sp. CNT360; assembly: GCF_000424785.1. Lineage (NCBI taxonomy): Bacteria > Bacillati > Actinomycetota > Actinomycetes > Kitasatosporales > Streptomycetaceae > Streptomyces > Streptomyces sp. CNT360. The sequence goes on from NZ_AUKO01000013.1 coordinate 138,530, forward strand.
GTGCCTCGGCCAGCTCCGAGGTCGGCATCGCATCGAAGGACTCCCGCAGCGGGCCGGTGGCCAGCGGCCCGTACTCACGCTCGTCGAAGACCCGGTCCAGGACCAGCGCGCGGGCCGCCGGCACGTCCAGGGTCTCCGTCAGCAGGTCCGCGAACAGGTGCACCTCGACGCCGAGTTCGCGGAGCGTGCCGGCGAACGCGTCGTGCTCCTGCCGGGCGCGGCGCACCCACAGCACGTCGTCGAACAGGAGGTCGTCCTTGTTCGTGGGGGTGAGCCTCTTCAGTTCGAGCCCTGGACGGTGCACGATGACGCGGCGCAGCCGCCCGGTCTCGGAGTCGACATGGAATCCCATGGGCTCATCCTGACGGAGCGCGCTGCCGCCCGCGAGGATCAGCCGCGGCCGGTCAGCACCCGCCCCAGCTCCGCGACCTGCCGCGGCCCCACCCGGCAGCAGCCGCCTACCAGCCGTGCCCCGCGCGCCACCCACCCGGCGGCCAGGGACGGCGCGAAGGTCGCCGCCCCCGTCCACGCGGACCGTCCGGCATCCCAGCCCTCGCCGCTGTTCGGGTACGCGACCAGCGGCAGCCCCGGACAGGCGCGGGCCGCCACCTCCAGTGCGGGGCCCACCTCGCCTGCCGCACAGCAGTTGACGCCCACCGCGAGGACCTGGGGGTTCCCCGCGGCCACGGCGAACGCCTCCGCCAGCGGCCGGCCCGCCCGGGTGCGGCCGTCCGCCACCGTGTAGCTCAGCCACACCGGCACCCCGCAGCCCTCGGCGGCCCGCAGCAGCGCCGCCGCCTCGTCCGCATCGGGCACGGTCTCCAGCGCGAGCACGTCCGGCGCGGCGGCCGCCACCGCCTCGATCCGGGGCCGGTGAAAGGCGGCCAGTTGAGCGACGCTGCGCCCGTACCGTCCCCGGTACTCGCTCCCGTCGGCGAGCACCGCACCGTAGGGACCCACCGATCCGGCGACCCACACGGGGTCGCCGGTGGTGTGCTCCGCCGCCGTACGGGCCAGCTCAACGCTGCGTCCGAAGAGCGCCCGCGTTTCCTCCTCGGCGAGCCCGCGGCGGGCGAAGCCCTCGAACGAGGCCTGGTAGCTGCCGGTGATCAGCACCCGCGCCCCCGCCCGCACGTACGCCGCGTGCGCGGCCTCGATCTCCTCCGGCGCCTCGGCCAGCAGCCGGGCCGACCACAGGTCGTCGGCCAGATCGTGGCCCTGGGCCTCCAACTGGTCGGAGAGCCCGCCGTCGAGCAGCAGCGGACCGGCACGCAGGGCGTCGGCGAGCTGAGGAGGGCGGGCTGCACGGGCCGAGCGGGCGTGGGTCATGCCAGCTCGGCCTGCACCTTTTCGGCGATGAGGGCCAGGTGGTCCAGGTCGCTCAGGTCGAGGATCTGGAGGTAGATGCGGCTGCTGCCCAGCTCGGCGAAGCGGCCGATCCTGTCGACGACCTCCTCGGGCGAGCCCGCCAGCCCGTTCTCCTTCAGCTCGTCCACCTCGCGGCCGATGGCGGCGGCCCGGCGGGCGACCTCGGCGTCGTCCTTGCCGACGCAGGCCACCAGCGCGTTGGAGTACACCAGCTCGTCCGCGTTCCGGCCGCGCTCGGCCGCCGCCGCCCGCACCCGCTCGAACTGGCGCTCGGTGTCGGCAAGCGAGCCGAACGGCACGTTGAACTCGTCCGCGTACCGCGCCGCCAGCCGCGGGGTGCGCTTGGCGCCGAAACCGCCGATGAGCACCGGGATGTGCTCCTGGTGCGGCTTGGGCAGCGCCGGGGAGTCCTTGAGCTGGTAGTAGGTGCCCTCGTAGTCGAACTTCTGGCCGGTCGGCGTCTCCCACAGCCCGGTGATGATCGCCAGCTGCTCCTCCAGCCGCCCGAACTTCTCCTTCGGGAACGGGATGCCGTACGCGGTGTGCTCGTCCTCGTACCAGCCGGAACCCAGCCCGAACTCCACCCGGCCGCCCGACATGGCGTCCACCTGCGCGACCTGGATCGCCAGCGGGCCCGGCAGCCGGAACGTGCCCGCCGTCATGAGCGTGCCCAGCTTGATGCGCTCCGTCTCCCGGGCCAGCCCCGCCAGGGTGATCCAGGCGTCGGTCGGTCCGGGCAGCCCGGGGGAGTCCCCCATCGCCAGGTAGTGGTCGGAGCGGTAGAACGCGTCGAAGCCGAGGTCCTCGGTCGCCTTGGCGACCTTCAGCAGCGTGTCGTAGTCGGCCCCCTGCTGGGGCTCGGTGAAGATTCGCAGTCGCATCCCCCCATCTTGCCTGGTGGCCACGGTGACGCGCGGGTCGCCTCATGGCCGTGGAGAACTTTCCCCTTTTCCGTGAGGGCCCGCCCCGAGCAGCCGGAGCACGCTGGTCCGCAGCGAGACCCGCGCTCCCCGTGGCGAGAGCCGCCCGGCAGCCGCCTCGCCGCTCGCCGTGTGCGCCAGCGCGACGGTGGCGGCGACGAGCCACTCCGCGGAGGCGTGTGCGTCGAACTCTCCACTCGCCTGCCCGCGCCGCACGACGCGGCAAAGGACGGTCGTGACCCCCTCGTGGCGGTCTCGGTCCTCCTTCGCGCCCGTGGTGAGGTGGGTGACCTGCCGCACCAGGACCGGGTACCGGCCCGTCACCTCTTCGGCGGTGTCGAGCAGCCGCAGCAGGGCCTCCCGGGCCGGCCCCTCGTCCGGGGCGGCGGCCTCCATCGCGGCGACGGTCCGCTCGGTGAGGTGATCGACCACCTCGCTCAACAGCTCTTCGCGGGAGGGGAAGTGCGCGTAGACGGTCTGCCGTGACACCCCCGCGGCCTGGGCGATCGTTCCGACACCGGCGTCCGGCCGCTCGTTCAGCAGGCCGAGTGCCGCATCCAGGATCGCGGCCCGGCTGCGCCGGGCGTCGGCACGGTGGGGCGGCGGGGTGGACGGGGGAGTCATCTTTTACACCTTGTCAAAGTTGTCGACCGCCTCGTACCTTACAAGCTGTCAGGAACCGGGAAGGACGACGTTCCATGAGACCGTTCGACGCCGCAGATCCGCGCGGCTTTCTCGTCGACTTCTTCATGTCCTATCATCACGACCTCGTACACGGGGACGAGGACGCCGCGACCGTCATCGACCGCTACCACACCTTGGACGTCGTCCAGGTCGCCGACGGGCACACCATGGACCGTGCCAAACTCGTCGCGCACAGCCGCCCCGTGCGCAAGAACAAGCCCGAGCTGGCGATCGAGGTCCACGACGCGCTGGCGTGCGGCGAAGAGATCGCCGCCCGCTACACCCTCCATGTCCACGACCGCAGACGGGACCTCGCCATCGACGTCCACTTCTTCGGCCGGTTCACTCTCGAAGGGCGCCTGCGCAGCGCGGACATGCTGACGCGCACCGTGCGCCAGGCCCAAGTGGCGGAGGAGAACGCCCGGGACCGTGACGAGGCCGCCCGCTTCAGGTGAACCGGCCTCGGCGCGGGTGCCTCAGTGCAGGGACAGGAACGTGCGCTTGCCGGTCTCGGGGTCGGGGGCACCGAGATACCGCCGGCCCACCACACGGTCGTCCTTGCCGCCCGCTGTGCCCTCGCACACGGCCGCCGACGGTCCATGGTGCTGGTGACGGTGGAGACGTTGCCGGAGAACTTGAGGCCGTTGGACGGTGGGCCAGGCGGAAACCGAAGGTGACTGCCGCCAGGCACTCGCGCTCCCCGGTGCGCCGTCGCCCACCGCCCTGCGGGCGTGTGGCCACTTCCTCCGGCACCACCCGCCGGAACGGCTCCCATACCTGCCAGGGCGCCTTCCCTTGAGCGGGATTTGTCACGCTCAGCACAGTGACCCGCAGCCTTCCAGGAGACGATGTCCCAGAGGGCGGCGAGGAGCTCTGCCCCTGCTGCTTGCGCTTCCGTGGCGGGGCGGGCGTGTCACGCGGTCTCGTCATCACCCCGAGGGCATTCTGTGGATGCATGTGATCCCGGGCGAGCTGATGAGGAGGGTCTGGTCATGCGGGTGTTGTCTGAGGGCGTCCGGAGCGTGACTCTCCTGGCGGAACCGGACACGCCGACCGAGATCGCGCAGCGCATCGCCCAGGCACTGCCTGATCGGCTCACCGGCAAGGCGGGCCGGAGGCGACGGTTCGACGTCAGTGTGGTCAGTGAGCCGCTTACCTCAGGGACTGAGGACCCGCCCACCTTGATGCGCCGGCTTGCGGAGCGCAGAAGGGCGGAGGACTGGGACGTCGTCGTGGCTCTCACCGACCTTCCGCTGCACTCCCACGGGCGCAAGCTCGTCGTGGAGCTGAGCCACGAACACGGCTTGGCGCTGCTCTCTCTTCCTTCCCTGGGGGGCTTCCGGCTGCAAAGGAAGGCCCGGCGGGCCGTGGAAGCGGCGGTACTCGACTTGGCGGGTTCGCGGGCAACCGAGGCTGAGGGACCGCCGCAGGGTGAGCCGCTGGGGCCCTCCGTCGGCCGTCTGGCGCCGGTCCAGCCGGGGCCGGTCGGTGAGGAGGAGACCGCTGATCGTCGGTACGTCATCGGTGGGCCGCGTGGTTACCTGAGGGTGCTCGTCGGTATGGTCCGTGCCAACCGGCCGTGGCGGTTGGTGCCGGGTCTGTCGAAGGCCCTGGCGGCCGCCCTCGCCACGGGAGCGATCGCCACCGTGAACTCCACCGTCTGGAGTCTGGTCCAGGCCCTGAGTGTGCCGCGTCTCGTGATCGCCATGGTCGGGTCTCTCGCGCTGATGATCGGCTGGCTGATCGTCGATGGGAAGCTGTGGCGTCGATCAACAGAGGTCACGTGGGAGGCGAGGCAGAGGACGAGGCTCTACAACGCCTCGACGGTCCTGACCGTGGGCATCGGGGTGCTGGTCTGCTACGGGGGCCTGGTCGTCATCAATCTGGTGTGGGCGCTGTTCATCATCAACGACCGGGTGTTCGCTTCCCTGACACGTACTCCTCTGCACGCGGTGGAATACGTGACGTTGTCCTGGCTGGTCGCTTCGGTCGCCACCGTGGGCGGCGCACTGGGGTCAAGTCTGGAGAGCGAGGAGGCCATCCGGGCAGCCGCCTACTCAAAGCGCGAACAGGAACGCCGCCGGATGCTCCAGGACGACCACGGGCCGGAGACCGGCGAGTAGCGCTTCGTCTCCTCGGGCCACCTTGCCTGGGGGCGTGTCTGAAGGTGTCCGGGAGCAGCGGGAGGCAGGGCGGGCGCCCTGGTGCCACGTCGTGGCACTGAGCGTGGGGGTCGGCGACATGGGGCACTCGCCCCGGGTGGGGCGAGGGGGTGTGTACGGGGAGCGCCGCGGATCCGGCCTCAGGGTGACCGGCGTCGGGGAGCGTTCACTCGTGTGTACGAGCGGGAGGGTGGCCGACGTGCGGCTGCACCGGTCGGCTCGCAGAGTGGGGGGAGGCCCGCGCGTCGGCGGTCCCTGACACCGCCGGGCAGTGTGTGTTCCCGTTTGCGTGGCCTTCCTAGCCGTACGGACGCGGGTCGGTCTGCCAGGGCAGGCCGTGCGCCCGCCGGATCGGATGATCTCTGTGACGACTTCGCCCTTCGGTTCCGGTGACCCGTTCTCGGACCTGTTCAATCGCTTCTTCGGCACGAGCCCGGCGGCGTCGCCGCCGGCGGTCCAGCGGGTGCCTATCGGACGCCTGCTCAGTGACGCCTCGCAGGAGCTTTTGGCGGCGGCCGGGGGGCGGGCTGCTCAGGACGGTGCCGATCTCGACGTCGCGCACCTGCTGTGGGCGGCCACTCAGGTGGGTCCTGGTCGGCATCTGCTGGAGCAGGCGGGCGCCGACCCCGACGCGCTGGCGACCCAGGTGGAGCAGTCCCTGCCCGCAGGCGGCGGCGTCGAGGAGCCGCGGCTGACTCCGGCGGCGAAGCGGGCCCTGCTCCGAGCCCACGCCGCATCGCAGGAGGCCGGTGCCTCCTACATCGGGCCGGAGCACATCCTGGCCGCGGTCGTGGAGGACCCCTCGTCCGGCGCGGCCGGGGCGCTGGGTGCAGAGGAGGCTGGTGTCCGCGAGGGGCTGGGCGGGGCCGGTGGCGGTTCGGCGGGGGGCGGATCCAGTGCCACGGCCACGCTGGACGAGTACGGCCGCGACCTCACCGAGGAGGCCCGCGCGGGGCGGTTGGACCCGGTGGTGGGGCGGGCCGAGGAGATCGAGCAGACGGTGGAGATCCTCTCGAGGCGCGCGAAGAACAATCCGGTGCTGCTGGGGGATCCGGGGGTCGGCAAGACCGCCATCGTGGAGGGCCTCGCGCAGCGGGTGGTCTCCGGCGATGTGCCCAAGACCCTGCGGGACAAGCGGGTGGTCACTCTGGACCTGTCGGGCCTGGTGGCCGGTTCGAAGTACCGCGGTGAGTTCGAGGAGCGCTTGAAGAAGGTCATCGACGAGGTGACCGAAGCGCAGAAGAGCATCATCCTGTTCATCGACGAGTTGCACACGGTCGTGGGCGCCGGCGGCGGGGGCGAGGGGTCCATGGATGCGGGAAACATCTTCAAACCCGCCCTGGCCCGCGGCGATCTCAGCGTGGTAGGCGCCACCACGTTGGAGGAGTATCGCAAGAACATCGAGAAGGACGCCGCGCTCGAACGTCGCTTCCAGCCGGTGATCGTGCCGGAACCCACGGTCGAGGAGACCGTGGAGATCCTTCAGGGTCTGCGCGACTCCTACGAGGCCCACCACGGCGTGCACTTCACCGACGCGGCGCTGGAGAGCGCGGCGGTCCTCTCCGATCGCTACGTCACCGATCGGTTCCTGCCTGACAAGGCCATCGACCTGCTGGACCAGGCAGGGGCCCGGGTGGCGCTGCGCGGCGGCGAGGACAGCCCCGAGGCGGACGAGGCCCAAGAGGAGCTGACCCGGCTGAACCGGGAGAAGGACGAGGCCGTCCACAACGAGGACTACGACCGGGCCGCGGGGCTCAAGAGGCAGATCGAGGAAACGCAGGGCAGGCTCTCGGACCTCGACGGCGAACGGGCGCCGGCGGCCGACGTCACCGAGCAGGACATTGCCGAAGTCGTCTCCCGGCGCACCGGCATCCCCCTCGCCCAGTTGACGGCCACCGAGCGTGAACGTCTGATCCGGCTGGAGGAGACCCTCCACGAGCGGGTGGTCGGCCAGGACGAGGCGGTCACCGCTGTAGCGCAGGCCGTGCGGCGGGGCCGCGCCGGGATGGGCGACCCCGACCGACCCACCGGCAGCTTCCTCTTCCTCGGGCCCACAGGTGTCGGCAAGACCGAGCTGGCCAAGGCCATCGCCGAGATCCTTTTCGGTCAGGAAGACCGGTTGATCCGCTTCGACATGAGTGAGTTCCAGGAGCGCCACACCGTCTCGCGCCTCGTCGGCTCGCCCCCCGGATACGTGGGCTACGACGAGGCCGGGCAGCTCACCGAGGCGGTCCGCCGCAAGCCGTACAGTGTGTTGCTCTTCGACGAGGTGGAGAAGGCTCACTCGGACGTCTTCCACCTGTTGCTGCAGGTCCTCGACGACGGACGGCTGACCGACGCGCAGGGCCGTACGGTCGACTTCCGCCACACGGTCGTCATCATGACCAGCAATCTGGCCTCACAACTCATCCTGAACCACCAGGGCGCCGTGGACGAGATCCGCGAGGACCTGATGGCCGAGCTGCGCAGCCACTTCCGTCCGGAGTTCCTCAACCGCATCGACGAGGTGGTCGTCTTCCACGCTCTCGCCCGGGAGGACCTCGTACGCATCGTCGACCTGCTGCTGGAGCGCAGCCGCCGCAGGCTGCACTCCCAGCAGGTCGGTCTCCAGGTGACCGAGGGGGCAAAGGAGTGGCTCGCGGACCAGGGCTACCAACCGGAGTTCGGTGCCAGGCCGCTGCGCCGCACCCTCCAGACGGAACTCGACAACCGGCTGTCGAACATGCTGCTCGACGGCCAGGTGGGCCCCGGCGACACCGTCACCTGTGACGTCCGGGACGGCCGGCTGCAGTGCACGGTCACCTCCGGCGACAAGGGGGAGAGCGCCGAGCCGGCCACGACGGACTGAACACAGAGGTGTGTTCAGCGGCACCCACGAGCAGCCTCGCTCGGCAACGGCCAAGGTCCGACGGTATGGGGCGGACCAAACGCCCGGGAGACAACGGTCTAGGCGAGACTGCCGCGCTCCCGCATCGAGAGGGTGCGCAGGATCGCGGCGACGCGGTCGCCGGACTCGTCGGCCGCGTCGATGGCTTCCATGCACTGCCAGTACAGCGACTCGTCCTCGGCGGTGACGGCGACGCCCACCAGGGCGACCCCCGCCTCGCCCAGCAGAGCGCCCAGGTCGTCGAGCGTGCGCCGGGGATCGTCGATCGCCGACAGTTGGGCCGCGCGGACGCCTCCGGCACGTGGCACGGTGTGGTGTCTGGATCCGTTGGCCCGGGTGCCCACCTCGCTCAGGCCCAGCGCCTCCGACCGCACCGCCGGTGGCCCGCTGACCGCGAGGTGGCTGCCCACCGCCACGGCGAGGGCCTGGGCCTGCCAGGCCTCCGTCACGATCCCGGCGACGTCCGCGCTGAGCGCCAGCGCCTGCCGCGTGGCGGCGATGAGCCGTACAGCATCCATCTGCTTCCCCCTCACTGGTCGCTACCCAGCGTGACTGTCAATGGCCAGCTCCGCCAGGGGGTTTCGGGATTTTGTGGATAAAAAGGCTCGTGTGGATAATTCTGTCACTCCATAGAGTGACCGGTTCCGGGCTTCGGGAAACGCATTTCGTTCCGCTCGATCTTTGCGGCCAGCGCCGCGAGGGGATCGACCCCCACCACGTGGCAGAACTGGAGGAGGTACGCGAGCACATCGGCGACCTCGTCCTCGACCCGGCCCGCGGCCTCCGCGTCCCCCATCACCCGCGCCGACTGCTCCGGCGTCAACCACTGGAAGATCTCCACCAGTTCGGCCGCCTCCACGCTGAGGGCCGCCGCGAGGTTCTTCGGCGTGTGGTATTGCCCCCAGTCCCGCTCCGCCGCGAACCGGGCCAGCCGCTCCTGGAGCCCGGCCACGGTGCGCGGGGGCACCGAAGTGTCCTTGTCGCCCCCGTGCAGATCGCCCCCGTGCAGATCGTCCGCGTGCACGTCGTTCTCGTCGCCCACTTCGCCCTCGTCGCTCACGTCGTCGTTCTCGCTGACGCCCCCAGATCTACCAGGCTCACCCCGGCGCACTCCGCCGCCGCCCGCGCCAAGGGGCCGTCGGTCGCCCCCGTCGCCAGCAGCCGCACATGGCCCCGCTCGCTCATCCGGACGGCCAGCGAGAGCAGCCGCGCCGCCTGCGAGCCGTCCAGTGCGCGGTCCAGCCCGTCGGCCAGGACGGTCATCGCCTGCCTGGCCGCCGGTACCTCCTCCACCGTGTCCACGCGGAGCACGCCGGGACCCGTCAGCAGCACCAGCGCGAGCCCGGCGAAGCGCAGTTCGCCGTCGCCGAGCCACTCCAGCGGTGCCGGGGTGCCGAGGCGTTCCCGCTCCAGCACGGCCCGTACCAGCCGACCCTCCCCGCACCGCTCCGTCCGCAGCTGTACGACCTGCTCCGCGCAGCCCTCCCGTACGGCGGCCACCAGTGCCGCGTGCCGGGTGGCGCACTCGGTGCGCGTACGGTGCAGCACGTCGGCGAGGTTCGCGCAGTCGCCGCGCAGCCGGCCGTCCCGCAGCAAGACCGGCTCGCGCATCCGCGCCGGGACCGGGTCGCACGCGAAGGCCGACCGCAGGGCGACGACGACCTGTTCGGCAGCCACCAGCAGCGCCTGCTCGGCGCCCGTCGTACCCGCCATGCGCAGCGGCAGCAGAGGGAGGGCCAGCCGGTCGTCGGGGAAGGGGGTGCGCAGGGCCCGTGCCGGCCCGGTCGCCTGGCAGGTGACCTCCACGGTGCGCCGCTCCGGGTTCCGCAGGGCGGTCGACAGCAGCGTCGCGCCGTCCGCGGTGGCCAGCCGCTCGCCCACCACGCGCAGCTCCGGCTCCGCCTGTACGGCGACGTCGAAGCGCAGCGCCCCGGCCGGGCCCTCCACCGTGCACCCGATCCGGAAGCCCCGCCGCCCCTGCCGGTCGGGCTGCGCCTCCTGCGGTACGTACGGGGAGGGCTCGCCGTCCCGCTGCGGGAAGACTTCACCCAACGCGTCCCCGCCCGCCAGCCGGGACAGCGCCTCGTGCACCCGCAGCACGGTGGACTTGCCGCTCCCGCTGGGTCCCGTCACCACGGTGACGGGACCGGAGCCGACGGTACGCGCCCGTAGCCGCCGGAAGGCCGACAGATGCACGGCGGTGACGACCGGCGCCCGGGCGCCGTCACGCGCCGCCTCCGCGAGCGCTTCGGTGATGTCGGAGGGGCGTGTCACCGCGGGGGCTGTCATGGCCGCGAGCGTACGAAGACCACTCCTAGGCGAACCGTTCCCGCACCTGGTGCTTCGCCCGATCAAGTGAACCGTTTCGTGCGCACCTTCGCATGGCCCGCGCCGCACAGCACTCCCTTCTCTATCGCGTACTCGTGACGGCAGTCATCAACCGGTGATACTTTCGAGCGCATGGTGGCCCGGGGTGCCCACCGGGCCCGTTCGCCGACGGAGCGACGGAGGCCCGTATGAGCCCGTTCACCGGTTCCGCCCGACGCACCCCGCGCTGGCGGCACGTGGAGGTCGGCGAGGAGGACGGGGTCACCACCGTCACGCTCGCGCGGCCCGCGAAGCTGAACGCGCTGACGTTCGAGGCGTACGCCGACCTGCGCGACCTCCTCGCGGAGCTCACCCACCGGGACCGCACCCGGGCCCTCGTCCTGGCGGGGGAGGGGCGGGGCTTCTGCTCCGGCGGCGACGTGGAGGAGATCATCGGCGCCACCCTCGGCATGGACACCGCCCGGCTGCTGGACTTCAACCGGATGACCGGGCAGGTCGTGCGCGCCCTCAGGGAGGCGCCGTTCCCGGTGGTGGCCGCCGTGCACGGGGCCGCCGCCGGAGCAGGCGCGGTGCTCGCGCTGGCCGCCGACTTCCGGGTGGCCGACCCCACGGCGCGGTTCTCCTTCCTGTTCACCAAGGTCGGGCTCTCCGGCGGCGACATGGGCGCCGCCTACCTGCTGCCCCGCGTCGTCGGCCTCGGCCATGCCACCCGCATCCTGATGCTGGGCGAGCCGGTGCGGGCCCCCGAGGCCGAACGCATCGGCCTGATCAGCCAGCTGGTCGACGAGGGGGAGACCGCGCAGGCCGCCCGGCAGCTCGCGCGGCGCCTCGCCGACGGGCCCGCGCTCGCCCACGCACAGACCAAGGCGCTGCTCACCGCCGAACTCGACCTCCCGCTCTCCGGCGCCGTCGAACTGGATGCGGCCACTCAGGCGCTGCTCATGCACGGCGAGGACTACAAGGAGTTCCACGCGGCCTTCACCGACAAGCGGCCGCCGCTCTGGCGGGGCCGGTGACTCCGCAGGCCGGCCGCCGGACCGGCCCCCTGCGCATCGCCGTCGTCGGCGGCGGTCCCGGCGGCCTGTACGCGGCGATCCTGCTGAAGCGGCTCGACCCGGCCCGCGAGGTCACCGTCTTCGAACGGAACGCACCCCACGACACGTTCGGCTTCGGCGTGGTGCTCTCGGACGAGACGGTCGGCGGCATCGAGAGCGCCGACCCGGAGGTCTTCGCCACGCTGCGCGCACGTATGGTGCGCTGGGACGACGTGGAGATCGTCCACCGCGGACACACGCTCGGCTCGACGGGACACGGGTTCGCCGCCGTGAGCCGCCGCACGCTGCTGTCCGTCCTGCACGAGCGGTGCCGCGAGACGGGCGTGCGGCTGCGGTTCCGTACCCAGGCCCCGGCTGCGGCCTCGCTGGCGCGCACCCACGACCTGGTCGTCGCGGCCGACGGTGTGCACAGCGCCACCCGTGCCGCCCACGCCGACCTCTTCCGGCCCACCGTCACCACCCACCGCTGCCGCTACATCTGGCTGGCCACCGACTTCGCACTCGATGCGTTCCGCTTCGAGATCGCCGAGACGGAGCACGGCATCCTCCAACTCCACGCCTATCCCTACGCTGAGGACCGCTCCACCGCCGTCGTCGAGACCCGCGAGGAGGTGTGGCGGGCCGCCGGGCTGGACCGGCTGGACGAGGGCGCATCCGCCGAGGCCTGCGCCGCGCTCTTTCCCGAGACCCTGCGCGGACGCCCGCTGCACGGCAACAACTCGCAGTGGACGGCGTTCCGCACGGTCGTCAACGCACGCTGGTGGCACGAGAGCACCCCTGCTCCCGTCGTCCTGCTCGGTGACGCGGCGCACACCGCCCACTTCTCCATCGGGTCGGGCACCAAACTCGCCGTGGAGGACGCCCTCGCGCTCGCCGCCTGCCTGCGGGAACAGCCGGACCTGTCCGCCGCACTGGACGCCTACGAGGCCGAACGGCAACCGGTCGTCCGCTCCACCCAGCGGGCCGCGGAAGCGAGCCTGACCTGGTTCGAGGAGCTGGCCGACCACACCGGGCAGCGCCCCTACCGGTTCGCCTTCAACCTGCTCACCCGCAGCCGCCGGGTCACCCACGACAACCTGCGGCTGCGCGACCCCGCCTTCGTCGCGGCCACCGAACGGGAGGCGGGCGTACCCGAGGGCACCCCGCCCATGTTCACCCCCTTCCGGATGCGCGGGCTGACCCTCCGCAACCGCGTCGTCGTCTCGCCGATGGACATGTACAGCTCCCGGGACGGGGTGCCCGGCGACTTCCACCTCGTGCACCTGGGGGCGCGGGCGCTGGGCGGCGCGGGCCTGACCATGACGGAGATGGTGTGCGTCTCCGCGCGCGGACGCATCACACCCGGCTGTGCGGGGCTGTGGAACGACGAGCAGGAGGCGGCATGGCGCCGGGTGACCGCCTTCGTCCACGAGGGGTCACCGACCGCCGCCGTCGGGCTCCAGCTCGGACACGCGGGCCGCAAAGGGTCCACCAAACTCATGTGGGAGGGCATCGACGAGCCCTTGGACGAGGGCAACTGGCCGCTGGAGGCCCCCTCGCCGCTGCCCTACCGCCCCGGTGTCAGCCAGCTCCCGCAGGAGCTGACCCGTGCGCGGATGGCCGCGGTCCTGGAGCAGTTCGTCGCCTCGGCGCGGCGCGCGGCCCGTGCGGGGTTCGACCTGCTGGAGCTGCACTGCGCCCACGGCTACCTGCTCTCCACGTTCCTCTCCCCGCTGACCAACCGGCGTACCGACGCCTACGGGGGCTCCCTGGCCGCCCGGCTGCGCTACCCCCTGGAAGTGTTCGACGCGGTCCGTGCGGTCTGGCCCGCCGAGCGCCCCATGACGGTACGGATCTCCGCCACCGACTGGGCCGAGGGCGGCACCACGGGTGACGACGCGCTCCACATCGCCGCCGCCTTCGCCGAGCACGGTGCGGACGCCGTCGACGTGTCCACCGGCCAGGTCGTCGCCCACGGGCAGCCCCGCACCGGCCGCTCCTACCAGACCCCGTTCGCCGATCGCATCCGCAACGTGGTCGGCGTCCCGGTGATCGCCGTCGGCGCCGTCTCGTCCTGGGACGACGTCAACTCGCTCGTCCTGGCCGGGCGCGCCGACCTGTGCGCCCTCGCCCGCCCGCACCTGTACGACCCGCACTGGACGCTGCACGCGGCGGCCGAACAGGGGTACGACGGGCCGGGCGCCCCCTGGCCGCTGCCCTACCAGGCGGGCAGCCGCCGGCCCCCCACCGGCCGCACGGATGCCCCCAAGCAGCGCCTCACCCTCTAGCTGCCGCCCGCGCCCCCGGCGGCCCCGGCCCGCCTGACGGGTGGCCGGGGCCGCCGTACCGTGGAGACATGTACGCACGGAGGCGCCGACGCTATTTCGCGATGATGGCGGTCTGCCTGGTGCTGTTCGTCAGTGCCTGGGCCTTCGTGCGCCTGTGGTCGGTGCCGGCGGCCATCGGGATGTGCGTCGTCGCCATGGTCATCCCGCCCTTCGCCGCGATCGTCGGGAACCGCCGCGAGTCCGACGACCGCTGGTGGGACGAGCCGCCCCCGGACCAGGACCGGGAGCAGGACGGGGACCGGGGTCGGGGACCCGGCCGGGGCGGGAACGGGAACCGGCAGGACCGGGGCCGGTAGGCGGCCGGGGTCCGGGCCCGGATCAGCGTTCCACGGCCTGCGCGTACACGTCCCGCACGTGTGCCGTCCCCGCGTCCCGCAGCCTCTCGTGCAGCGCGAAGAAGACCCGGGCCGCGCGCTCGCCGGGCCACCGCTTCGGCAGCAGGCCGCCGGGCAGTCCCGGGTCCGCGTACGGAAGGTGACGCCACGCGTCCAGGGCCGGCAGATAGTCCCGGTACGCCTCCTGCGCCGGGGTGCTGCGCCGCCGCGACCACCGGCGCAGCACCGGTTCGTGGACGTCCAGGAAGGCACGGTGGCGCTCGGCGAGTCCGTCCAGGTCCCACCAGCGGGCCACCGAAGCGGCGGTCGGCGTGAACCCGGCGTGCTCGCCCCGGAACAGGTCGACGTACGGTGCCAGCCCGCGGCGGGTCAGCGCGTGCCGGGCCTCCTCCTCCAGGTGGGACGGTGCGATCCAGACACCCGGCGCCGCGTTGCCGAAGCCGAGCCGCGCCAGCGTCGACCGCAGTACGTGCCGCCGGTCGCGTTCGCTCTCGGGAACGGAGAAGAGCGCCAGCAGCCAGGTGCCGTCCGGCTCGGGGCGTGCGTAGACGCGGCCGTCGCCGTCGGCGAGGAGCTGCGCGGCGGCGGGGGAGGGCCGGTACCCGGCGGCCTTGCTGCCCGGCCGGTCGGCGGTCAGCAGACCGCGCCGCTTGAGGCGGGAGACGGCCGAGCGTACCGACGGGGCATCCACGCCCACCGCCTTGAGCAGCGGGATCAGCGCCGCGACGGGCACGGTCCCCGCTTCGTTGAGGGCGCGCCCGTAGGCGCCGTAGAAGGTGAGGATGAGGGAGCCCGGTGAGAGCCTGCCGGACTGCGGGCCGCGCGGGGTGTGCGGGGCGCTCGCAGCCCCGCCGAGCTGCTGGGACGCTTTCTGTGCCACGCCGTTACTCTAGATCCGCCGCTGCTCAGGGCCGTCCGCGGTCCTGCCCGGCCGGGGGGCCCGCGGCTGCTGTGGTTCCTGCGGCCCCCGGGGTGCGGGGACGCCTTCGGTGCCGGGGTGCGGCTCGCGCAGCCGGAAGCGCTGGAGCTTACCGGTGGGGGTGCGGGGCAGAGCGGCCGGGAAGACGAACTCACGCGGACACTTGTACGGGCTCAGCTCCGCCCGCGCGAACTCCCGCAGCCGTTCGGCCGTCGCCTCGTCGCCGGGCACGCCGGGACCCAGCACCACATGGGCGACCACCACGTGTCCCCGCCGGGCGTCGGGACGTCCCACCACGGCGGCCTCTCGCACGTCCGGGTGGCGCAGCAGCGTCTCCTCCACCTCCGGGCCCGCGATGTTGTACCCCGCCGAGACGATCATGTCGTCGGCGCGCGCCACGTAGCCGAAGTAGCCGTCGGCGTCGCGGACATACGTGTCGCCGGTGAGGTTCCAGCCCTCCCGCACGTACGCGCGCTGCCGCTCGTCCGCCAGGTAGCGGCAGCCGACCGGGCCGCGCACGGCCAGCAGCCCCGGGGTGCCGTCCGGTACCGGCGTCAGTCTCCCGTCGGCGTCCTCGGCGACGATCCGGGCCTGGTAGCCGGGGACCGGCAGGCCGGTGCGGCCGGGGCGGGCCGCCTCGTCCGCGGCGGAGAGGAAGATGTGCAGCATCTCCGTCGCGCCGATGCCATCGATGATCCGCAGCCCCGTCCGCTCGTGCCAGGAGCGCCAGGTGGCGGCGGGCAGATGCTCCCCGGCCGAGACGCAGCGGCGCAGCGACGAGAGGTCACCCGCGGAGCCCCCGTCCGGCTCGGCCAGCTGCGCCAGCATCGCCCGGTAGGCCGTCGGCGCGGTGAACAGCACCGAGATCCGGTGCCGTTCGATCACCTCCAGCATCCGCGCCGCACCGCCGAACGGCTCCAGCAGCGTGGCGGCGCCCACCCGCAGCGGGAACACCACCAGGCCGCCCAGCCCGAAGGTGAAGCCCAAGGGCGGCGTGCCCGCGAACACGTCGTCGGCGCGCGGACGCAGGACGCGGGCCGCGAAGGTGTCGGCCACGGCCAGCACGTCCCGGTGGAAGTGCACGCAGCCCTTGGGGGTCCCGGTGGTGCCGGAGGTGAAGGCGATGAGTGCCACGTCGTCCGCCGCCGTCGCCACCGCCGGGAACCGGTCCGGCTTGCCGGCGGCGATCCGGAGCACGTCGGAGGCGTCACCGGAACCGAACAGCCCCGTGTGCAGCCCCGGTACGCGGGCGTTGACCAGCTCCTGGGCGGCTTCGGCGGCGCACAGCGCGTGCGAGACGCGGGCGAGGCGGCAGACGGTGGCCAGCTCCCGTGCCCGCTGCGCCGCCAGCACGGTGACCGCGACGGCCCCTGCCTTCATCACCGCCAGCCAGCAGGCGGCCAGGTGCACGCTGGTCGGCCCGCGCAGCAGCACCCGGTTGCCGGGCGCCACGCCCATCTCGTCCGTGAGTACATGGGCCAACCGGTCCACGTGCGCGCGGAGTTCGCCGTACGTCCAGGTGCGCACCGGGGCCGTACCGCCGTCGGACGAGGGGACGCCGCCGCTGTGGACGGCCGGCCGGTCGGGGCCGTGCCGCTCCAGGGTGCGGTCCAGTAGCTCCACACCGCAGTTGAGGCGGGCGGGGTAGGCGAGCGCGGGGTCGTCCAGCAGCAGGTCGGGCCACTGGTCGAGTGGCGGCAGGTGGTCCCGTGCGAAGGTGTCGACGTGGGCGGTGCCGACACGGGCGGGGTCGGCGGGCGCTGACGGAGTCGGACGCGGACGCATACCGATCTACCCCCTCGCGGGCGGCTCGGGAGGCGGCGGCACCAGGTGGGCGCCGTCCGTTGCGTGGGCGGCGCCGAAGTCGGGGCACCGGCACCGGTGGTGGCGAGTGGCGTTGAGCGTAACGTGATGGTGACGACAGTCAATGGTCCGCGATAGACAAGAGGGTGCGCAGCCCGTGGGCGAGAGCCCGTTCACCGGGCCACCGACGCAGACACCGCACCGACCAAGTGGCGGACCGATCAGGTACCGCCCCCGCAGACACCGCGCCGCGACACACCCGCACCGAGGGGAGCAGCCATGTCCGCCAGCGAGCCGCCTCCGCCGTCCACCTCGCCCCCCGCCGCCGCGGAGCAACCCGGCACGTCCCAACTGGGAGGGGAGCAGTTCGCCCTCACCCGGCAGCAGCGCGAGTGGTGCGCCCGGCTGCGTGCCCTCGGTGCGGAGCGGTTGCGCCCGCTCGCGGCGGCGGGGGAGCCGGGGCGCGTCAACCGGCCGCTGGTGCGCGAGCTGGGCGAACTGGGCCTGCTCGCCCGCGCGGTTCCCGGCGCGCAACCGGGCCGGCCGGCCGGTGCGCTCGAACTCTGCCTGCTCCGCGAGTCGCTGGCCCACTCCTGCGCCGAGGCGGAGACCGCGCTCGCCCTCCAGGGCCTGGGAGCGGGCCCGATCGCCGACGCCGGAAGCGAACGGCAGCGGGCGCGCTGGCTGCCCGAGGCCGCCGCCGGGCGGGCGGTGGCGGCCTTCGCCCTGAGCGAGCCGGGCGCCGGGAGCGACGCCGCCGCGCTCACCCTGCGCGCCGAACCGGACGGCAGCGTCCCGTCCGGCGACCGCCACGAGGCGCGGGGGTGGCGGCTGACGGGCACCAAGACGTGGATCTCCAACGCCCCGGAGGCCGACTTCTACACCGTCTTCGCCCGCACCGGCGAGGGCCCCGGCGCCCGCGGGGTGACCGCCTTCCTCGTCCCCGCCGACCGGCCGGGTCTGAGCGGCGAGCCCCTCGACATGCTCGCACCGCACGCGCTGGGCACCCTCGCCTTCGACGCCGTCCCCGTCACCCACCACGACCTTCTCGGGAAGCCGGGTGGGGGCTTCGGGGTGGCCATGCGGACCCTCAACCTGTTCCGGCCCAGCGTCGGCGCGTTCGCCGTCGGCATGGCACAGGCCGCGCTGGACGCCTCCCTCGACCACGCCGCACAGCGTTCCGCCTTCGGTGGCGTGCTGCGCGACCTCCAGTCCGTCTCCCACCAACTGGCGGAGATGGCCACGCGTACCGAGGCGGCACGGCTGCTGGTCTACGCTGCGGCCTGCGCGTACGACGCGAGCGGCGGCGCCGGGGACGAGGTGGCGCGGCGGGCGGCCATGGCCAAGCTCACGGCCACGGAGACCGCGCAGTACGTCGTCGACGCCGCCGTCCAGATCCACGGTGCGGCCGCCCTCCAGCGCGGTCACCTTCTCGAACACCTCTACCGTGAGGTCCGCGCGCCCCGCATCTACGAGGGGGCCACCGAGGTGCAGCGCTCCCTGGTGGCCAAGGAGCTCTACCGGACGCGTGGCCCGCACGCCCCCGAACGGCACACGAAGGAGCCGGACACATGACCGACTGCAGCGACAACCCCGGCTCCAGCACCGGAAGTTCCGGCCCCGGTGGACCCCGCATCGCGGAGCCGCCTACCGCGGAACCCCGCAGCGTGGAGCCGCCCGCCACGGAGCAGCCGCCCACAGCCGGGGACGAGCCGCGGAGAGCCGGGCCCCGTACCGTGGTGACCCGGGTCAACCCCGCGGAGCTCTCACCGCCGCGCGGCTTCTCCCACGCGGTGACGGCGCCCACCGGCACCCGGCTGGTCTTCCTCGCGGGGCAGACCGCGTTGGACGGCGAGGGACGGGTGGCGGCCAGCACGTTCCCGGAGCAGTTCCGGCTCGCCCTCGGCAACCTGCTGGCGGCCCTCGCGGCCTGCGGCGGTGGGCCCGGCGACCTCGCGCGGGTCACCGTCTACACCACCGACATACCCGCCTACCGCGACCACGCCGCCGAGTTCGGCCGCATCTGGCGGGAGTCGGCAGGGCGCGACTACCCCGCGATGGCCGTCATCGGGGCCGCACGGCTGTGGGACGAGGACGCCTGGATCGAGCTCGACGGCATCGCCGTACTGCCCTGACGGCGGCCGCACCGGAGCGCACGGCAACCGGTCGCGGGCCGTCCGCGAGGGCCGGGCGGAGAGCCCGCCGGGGCGTGCAGGCGCAGGTGGAGGCGTTGACGCTCGCTCGGACCTGGTGGTGAGGTGAGGTGATCAATCCGAGTGGGGTCCCAGGGCCCGCCACCCGGGCGGCCCGGCGACCGGCGCCCGGGTGCGGGCGAGCGAGGAGGCAGGGTGCGGATCGTCGTCGTCGGAGCAGGCATCGTCGGTGCGGCCGCCGCGTACGAACTGGCGCGCGCGGGCGCCGAGACGGTACTGGTCGACGCGGCGCACCAGGGGAGGGCCACCTCCGCGGGCGCCGGCATCGTCTGCCCCTGGACCGGCCGCGTGTCCGAGCCGCTCGCCGTCGCCGGGGCCGGACACTACCCCGGCCTGCTGGCGGCCCTCGCCCAGGACGGCCAGGGCGACGTCGGCTACCGGCGGGTCGGCGCCCTCGCCCTGCTGCCGCCGGGCCCCGACGAGGCCGCGCAGATCCGCACCAGGGTGGCCGCCCGCGCCGAAGCGGATCCGCACGCGGGCGAGGTGACCGCGGTGGACGCCGCCGAGGCCCGCCGCATGTTCCCCGCCCTCGCCGACGCCGACGTCCAGGGTGGGGCCGGTTGCGCGGGGGAGGCCCTGCACGTCTCCGGGGCCGCGCGGGTCGACGGGCGCCGGATGCGTGACGCACTGGTCGCGGCGGCCGAACGGCACGGGCTGCACACCCTCCGCGGCACGGCACACATCGAGACCGGCGGCGACGGCCGGGTGCGTGCCGTCCGCGTGGCGGACGAAAGCCTCGCGGCGGACGCCGTGGTGGCGGCGGCGGGCGCCTGGATGCCGGCACTGCTGGAGCCTGTCGGGGTGCGGGCCCGGATCGCCCCGCAGCGCGGCCAGATCGTCCACCTGCACCTGCCCGGGGCCGACACCGCCAACTGGCCGGTCGTCCTGCCGCGCAGCAGCCACTACCTGCTGACCTTCGACGGCGGGCGGGTCGTGATCGGCGCCACCCGGGAGGACGGCACCGGCTTCGACCACCGCGTCACGGCGGCGGGCCTGGCCGAGGTGCTGGAGCGCGCCCTGTCGGTGGCACCGGGACTCGCCCCGGCCACCCACCTGGAGACCCGTGTCGGTTTCCGCCCGTCCTCGCCCGACGGGCAACCGCTGCTGGGCACGGTCCCGTCGGCGCCCGGGCTGGTGGTGGCGGGCGGGCTCGGCTCCGGCGGGCTCACCTCGGGTCCGTTCGCGGGCGCCGTGGCCGCCCGCCTCGCGCTGGGGCAGGAACCGGGTATCGACGTGACACCCTTCGACCCGCTGCGGACGTTCTGACGCCACCTCGCGTTCTGCTGCCCGCATCCCGACGCTCCTTCCTCCCTGGCTGCCTGCTCCCGCCTCCCTCACCTCGCGCCCGCGGAACGCACCGCTGCCTCGCCCCCGCACCCTCGCCGGCCCGCTGACGCGCCACGCCGCGCCCGTGCCCCCCCCGGCTCTCGCACGCTCTTTCGGTAAAGTCCTTAAGTCCTTATGTCAGGACGAAGTCTTGACAGTGTTCACCGCAGCCCCGCACGCTGAGCGACGAGGACTTATCCGGTTCCCCGCGGACCACCCCGTCCCACTCAGTGCCGTCCCGGACGCCGTGCGCCGGGGGGAGGAGAGCCACACCCATGCCCGTACCGCCTCCGGCCGCCCCCGCTCTCGACCGGCTCCGCGTCGGATCGGCGCCCGACTCGTGGGGCGTGTGGTTCCCCGAGGACGAGCAACAGGTCCCCTGGCGGCGTTTCTTGGACGAGGTCGCCGAAGCCGGGTACGCGTGGATCGAACTCGGCCCCTACGGCTACCTGCCCACCGACCCGGCGGTGCTGCGCGAGGAGACCGCCCGGCGCGGTCTGAGCGTCTCCGCCGGCACCGTCTTCACCTCGCTGCACCACGGTCCGGCCGTCTGGGAGGGCACCTGGTCCCACGTGGCGCAGGTCGCCGCGCTCGCGCGCGCCATGGACGCCACCCACCTGGTGGTCATCCCCTCCTTCTGGCGTGACGACAAGACCGCCGAGGAGCTGGAGCCGCGCGAGCTGACCGCCGAACAGTGGCGGCACCAGGCCACGGGCATGGAACGGCTCGCCCGGCAGGTCCGCGACGAGTTCGGGCTCGGTATCGCTGTCCACCCGCACGCCGACACCCACATCGACACCGAGGAGAACGTCACCCGCTTCCTGGACTCCACCGACAGCGAGCTGGTGCAGCTGTGCCTGGACACCGGCCATTACGCCTACTGCGGCGGCGACAGCGTCAAGCTCATCGAGACGTACGGGGAGCGCATCGGGTACCTCCACCTCAAGCAGGTGGACCCGGAGATCCTGGCCGACGTGCGGGCCCAGGGCACGCCGTTCGGTCCCGCCGTGCGGCAGGGGGTGATGTGCGAACCGCCGCGGGGCGTGCCCGAGCTGCCGCCCGTGCTGGAGGCGGCACAGGGGCTCGGGGTGGACCTGTTCGCCATCGTCGAGCAGGACATGTACCCGTGCCCGCCCGACCAGCCCTTCCCCATCGCCGACCGCACCCGCCGCTTCCTGCGCTCCTGCGGGGCCTGACCGCCGGTCGACCGACCGACCCCGATCCGACCGACCCGACCCGAGGACTGTGAGATGAAGATCGGCCTGATCGGCGCGGGACGCATCGGCGCCTTCCACGCGGCGACGCTCCAGGCGCTTCCCGGCGTCGAACGCGTCACCGTGGCCGACGCGGACACCGACCGTGCCCAGGAGCTCGCCGCCACCCTGGGGGTGGCGAGCGCCCGCACCGTGGAGGAGCTGTACGCCGACGGCGTGGACGGTGTCGTGATCGCCGCGGCCACCGGCGCGCACGCGCGCCTCATCCACCAGGCCCTCGACCACGGCGTGCCGGTGTTCTGCGAGAAGCCCGTCGCCCCCGACGTGGCGGGCACCGTCGCCGTCGTCGAGCGCGCCGAAGCCGGCTCGGTACCCGTACAGATCGGCCTTCAGCGGCGGTTCGACGCCGGCTACCGGACCGCCCGCGCGGCACTGCGGGCCGGCGATCTGGGCCGGGTGCACACCCTGCGGGCCTGCACCAGCGACATGACGCCGCCGCCCGCCGCCTACCTCCCCACCTCCGGCGGCCTCTTCCGGGACTGCGGCATCCACGACTTCGACGCGCTGCGCTGGGTGACCGGTCGCGAGGTCGTCTCCGTCTACGCCCAGGGCACCGACCGGGGGGAGGAGTTCTTCGCCGCGGGCGACGACGTGGACACCTGCGCTGCACTGCTCCGCTTCGACGACGACACCCTCGCCACGGTCACCGCCACCCGCTACCACGGCGCCGGCTACGACGTGCGTCTGGAGGTGTGCGGATCGCGCGACTCCAGGATCGTCGGCCTGGACGACCGCTCCCCGCTGCCCAGCGCCGAGCCGCACCTGACGTGGGAACGCGAAACCCCCTACGCCACCTTCATGGAGCGCTTCCACGACGCGTACGTCACCGAGTTGACGACCTTCGTGGAGGTCGCCGCGGGCCGCGCGGCCAACCCGTGCCCGCCGGCCGAGGCGCTCGAAGCTCTCTACATCGCCGAGGCCTGCGACTCCTCCCGCCGCACGGGCGTCCCGGTGTCCGTCTCGGACGTGCGCGGCCGACCCTCGTCCGGCGCCCCCTCCGGCGGCACCGGCGTCAGCCGGTAGGCGCCCGCGCGGCCGCCCCCCACCGCATGGACCCGGCCGGCGGTGGGCGGCGGGAAGTGGGTGCCGAGGACGAGAGCCCCGTCGTCGGCCGCGGAGCCGAACAGCGCACGCCGGGTGGCCCGAGCCTGCTCGGGGTCGATGTCGACGCAACTGCCCAGTTCGGGGTGTGCGAGCTGCACGGGATGGTGGACGGCGTCCCCGGTGACGAGCGCCGCCCGCCCCCGGCTGCTCACCCGGACGGCGATGTGCCCGGGGGTGTGTCCCGGGGTGGGCAGCAGACGAAGGCCGGGGGCGAGTTCGACGCCTTCGGCGGGGACCTCGACGAGATCGAGCAGGCCCGCTTCCTCGACGGGCTGCACCGAGTCCCGGAACATCTGCTGCCGGGCCTCGTCCATGGCGTGACCGGCCCAGAACTCCCGCTCGGTGCGGGAGACGAGGTAGCGGGCGCGGGGAAAGGTGGGCACCCAGGTGCCGTCGCCGCGGGCGCGGGTGTTCCAGCCCACGTGGTCGGTGTGCAGGTGGGTGAGGACGACCAGGTCCACCGCATCGGGCGGGTACCCGGCGTCGGCGAGCCGTTGCAGGTAGTCGGTCCGCAGGCCGTGCCAGGCGGGGTTCGCCCGCCGCTTGCCGTTGCCGATGCCGGTGTCCACCACGACGCGTAGCCCCTCCACCGTCAGCGCGAAGCTGTGACTGTCCAGCCGCAGGGCACCGTCCGCTTCGGCGAAGTGCGGGCGCAGCCACTCGTGCCGGCCCACCACGTGGGCGGTCGCGTCCGGAAGCAGCCACGTCCCGGTGGCGGGCGGCAGGGCGACCTCGTCGATCCGGTGCACGACGAGGTCGCCCACGTGCCAGTGGGGGAGTGCGGTGGAGGCGGCGGGCTCCTTCGGGGTGGAGCCGGCGTGCTTCCCGGCGGAGGAGGTGCATGCGGCCCCGTCGCCCGCCGCCGTGGCGTGCGTGGGCCCGCCTGCCGCGGTGTCGCACATGAGAACCCCTTAAGGCGAAATTTTTGCGTTAGCTCACCGTAGGCCCCTGCGGTGAGCTAACGCAAAGGCATGGCGTTCAGCTGAAGGCTCTCGTGTCCACCGATGCCCTCACCCCACCGGAGGCGGCCCGTTGGCCGGGATGCAGCTTCTCGGCCGCCCCTTCGAGGAAGGGCTGCTCCTGCGGATCGGCCACGCCTGCGAGCAGCACGAACCCGCCCGCGCCCTCGCGCCCGCCGCCGCGTGAGGAGGGCCGCCGGGCCCCGCTCGAAGCCTCGGTTCTGCTTTAGGCTGGAGCCATGAGCCGCCGCCCCATGGTGCGGCCCGGAGGGCGCAGCGCCCGGGTCCAGGAAGCCGTCCACACCGCCGTCCGCGAACTCGTGGCGGAGCTCGGACGGGACGCGCTGACGGTCCCGCAGGTCGCCTCCCGCGCCGGGGTCACCCCCTCGACGGTCTACCGTCGCTGGGGCGACCTGCAAGAGCTGCTCTCGGACGTGGCGGTCGAGCGGCTCCGCCCCGATGCGCCCCCGCAGGACCGGGGCGCGCTGGCCGCCGACCTGACGGCCTGGGCGGAGGAGTTCCTCGACGAGATGTCCTCCCCGTCAGGACGCGCCTCCATCCGCGACGCCCTGCTCGGCGACCCGGGCGGCGGCAACGGCGGCCGGTGCTCCGCCTACGCCGCCGAGCAGATCGGCATCGTCCTCGCCCGCGCCGCCGGACGCGACGAGCCGGTACCCGACGTCGAGGCGGTCCTCGACCGCGTCGTCGCCCCGATGATGTACCGCATCCTCTTCCGCCCCGCCGGGCTCGAACCCGCCTACGCCCGCCGCCTGGTGGCCGGGCTCCTCGCCGCACAGGCGCAGGCCCCGCGCGCCCGCGCCCGGCGCAAGGCCGGGCCCGCGCCCGCGACTTCGCCTCCTACGGGCCGGGCGTAGGCTCCCGGACGAGTGGGACGACGAAGGGAGCGCGGAGTGAGTGAGCACATCAGCCCGTCGAGCGGCGTCGGCGGACAGGCGACCGCAGTGGCGCACAACGCCAGGGTGTGGAACTACTGGCTGGGCGGCAAGAACTACTACCCCGTCGACCAGGAGATCGGCGACCACGTGCGGGGCATGTTCCCCACCATCGTCGAAGCGGCCCGTGCCGACCGGGCGTTCCTCAGCCGCGCCGTCACCTACCTGACGGACACGGTGGGAATACGGCAGTTCCTCGACATCGGCACGGGGCTGCCCACCGTCGACAACACGCACGAGGTCGCCCAGCGGATCGCGCCGGAGTCACGGATCGTCTACGTCGACAACGATCCCACCGTCCTCGTGCATGCCCGCGCCCTGCTCACCGGCTCCCCCGAGGGCGCCACGGACTACATCGACGCGGACGCGCACGAGCCGGAGGCGATCCTGCAAGGCGCCGCCCGCACCCTGGACTTCGACCGTCCCATCGGCGTGATGATGCTCGGCATACTCAACTTCGTCCTCGACACGGACGCGGCGAAGGGGATCGTGCGACGGATCATGGACGCCGTGCCCTCCGGCAGCCACCTCGTCCTCACCCACCCCACCCTGGAGATCGGCGGCGAGGGCGGCGCCGAGATGATGCGGTTCTGGAACGAGAACGCGAAGCCTCCGATCACCGCCCGCGACAGCTCTCAGATCGCGGCCTTCTTCGAGGATCTGGAGCTGCTGGAGCCGGGCATCGTGCCCTGCTCGCAGTGGCGGGCCGGACAGCCGGCCGACACGAGCGAGCGGGCGGTCGCCGAGTTCGGCGTGGTGGGACGCAAGCCGTGACCCGGCGCGAGCCGTAGCCCTGGGCGCCCCTTCATGACCGGCATGCGTGCAGGACAGGAAGGGGCGCGGCACTGCAGGGTGCGACCTTGCGGGGGTACCGGAACGTCTCGATCTCCCCGGCGCGCGTCCCCGGACCGCACCGGTGCCGGGTGCACGGTGGCCGGTCCGAAGAGGCGGCGCTTCACGGCGTGCGGCGCGTCACACCGCGCCGTCGATGAACGCGGCACGGATGCCCTCGACGTCGGAGCCGTCCAGGCCCAGCGTCTTCGCCGTGCGGCCACCGGCCAGGAAGTCCTGTCCGCACAGCGGCCCGCTCAGGGCGACGAACGAGTCGGTCAGCGGCAGCCGGAGCCCGATCTGTGCGGCCAGCGAACTCCAGATGACCAGTCCGAAGGGGATGTCCTCGGTGAAGTACCGGTGCGTGACAGAGTCCGGCTCCGGGAAGCCCTGACGACCGTAGCCCTGGACGATGCGGTCGACGAAGCTGCCCTCGGTCACCCCGTAGGCGGTGTCGAGGAAGTCCCAGAAGCTGGCCGCCTTCACCCCGAGGGCGTCCGCCAGGGCGAGGCGTTCACGGTCGAGTGCGTCGACGACCTCGGCGATGCGCGGGGTCACCAGGCTGTGCAGCGGGTGGCAGTCGGCGTCCTCGACCGTCTTGAAGTTCAGGACGGCCGGCGGCACATGGTAGATCGGGTTGCAGTTGTCGAGCCCGACGGTCAGCGCGTCCTCGCCCGGCACGTACCGGTCGCCGAAGTACCCCCGCAGGATGTCGAGAGCCCGGGGAGTGTGCGCGCTGGGGACGCCGGCCAGGGGTACGGCGTGCTTGACCGCCCCGATGTAGACGTGCGCGGGGCGGCGCAGCCGGCACGTGTACAGGCTGGTGGGCGTCTCCGCGATGAGGCAGGGCTGCCGTTCCGCGAGCCTGAACTTGCGAGCGAGTTCCACGCCGCTGCCGAGCACGCCCGGCTGGAACAGGACGAGTTGGCCCGGCGCGAGCAAGGAGGCGAGCTGCTCGGACAGGTAGGCGTGGGCGAAGGCGGGCGCGGCGACGACCACCACCTCCGCGCCGTCGACGGCTCGCTCCAGGTCGGTCGTCAGCATCGCGGGTGTGCCGTGGCCCTCCACGTCCCCGGTGATACCGATGCCGCCGTTGGCCTCGATCGGCTCAAGATCGCGGCCCCACCTGTCGAAGATCCTGACGTCGTGTCCCAGGAGGGACATGTGGCCGGCGATTGCCTGGCCGACGTTGCCTGCGCCGATGACGGCGATGCTTCCCATAGTGCGTGACTCTTCCGTTGCGAAGTGGTGCGGGGTGGGTGCTCGGCGTCGCCGAGCTGCGGACCATGCGGAGGGCGAGGTCGTGACAGCCGTTGGAGGTCTCCTTCCGGTCGGGCGGGCGTCCGTTGCGGTACGGCGCCGCCGGGGCGGGCGGCGCCGGGTCATCTGACGGGCACCCCTGGTCCGAGCGGGATCCCCAGGGCGTACCAGAGTGCGAAGAAGGACAACCACGCGACGAGCACGGCGAAGGTGACGGGAACCGTGAACGACAGCATGGTTCCGATGCCCGCGCTCTTCCTGAACTGCTGGAGGAACCCCAGGGCCAGCACGAAGTACGCGTTCATGGGAGTGGTGTTGGTGACCGAGTCCCCGATCATGAAGGAGACCATCGCCGCCTGGGGCGAGAGCCCGATGTACATCGCCAGCGGGACCACCACCGGGGCGAGGACGGACCACATCGCCGAACCGCTGCTGATGACGATGTTGAGCCCGCTGATGGCCAGGGCGATCACCAGCAGGATGACGAGATGGGGCGCGTCCAGCGACTTGAGCAGCCGGGCGCCCTCGACAGTGACCACATTGCTGATGCCGGTCCAGGTGAAGTAGGCCAGGAACTGCGAGACCACGAAGAACAGCACGATGACCGGCACGAAGGACTTCAACCCGTCGGCCATCGCGGTGGGGACGGACGACAGCGAGGGGATCGTCCCCACCTGCCTGCCGTAGACGATCCCGAGCAGTGCGAACAGCAGCGAGATGAACACGGCGATGTTCACCACGACCACGGACTGCACGATGCTTCCGTGCTCGCCGCGGAACGGGGACCCTGGCAGCAGCAGCGCGGACACCGCCAGGACGTAGAGCACGAGCACCGTGCCGGCCAGCCTCATGGCGCGTTGCTCGACGGCGGTCAGCGTGAAGGTGGAGGGGGTCTCGCCGGCCGGCCCGCCGTGCTGTGGTGCCTCGCCCCGGGCGCTCTCGAAGACCCCGCCCAGGGTCACATCGTCCTCGGGAGCCGGCGCGAACTCCGGCCGTCGGGCCAGGACGCGATCGACCGTGAGAGCGATGACGGCAGCGAGGAACACCGAGGAGGCCGCGGTGAAGAAGTAGGTGGCCACCGGGGTGATGACGTAGTCCGGGTCGACGGTGTGCGCGGCCTCGGCCGCCAGCGACGATCTGACCGCGTCGGCCGGTGTCACCAGAGGGCTGGCGTTGAAGCCGATGGCTGTCGCCGCGTAGGCGACCATCAGGCCGAGCACCGGGCTGCGCCCCGCGGTCCGGAAGGCCAGCGCCCCCAGCGGGAGCATCACGATGTAGGCCGAGTCGCTCATCACGTGCGCGATCATGGAGCTGAACGCGAGGGAGAAGGTCAGCCACCGCACGGGCAGTCGGCCGATGGTGACACGGAGAAGCGCCGTGAGGAGGCCGCTTTTCTGGGTGACGCTGACGCCGAGAAGCACCACCACCACGACCGAGAGCGGTGCGAACCCGGAGAAGTTGTGCAGGGCCGACTCCGCGGCGAACTTCGCACCCTGGAGCGAGAGCAGGCTCTTCACCGCGACGGAGTCACCTGTCGACGGCAGGGTGACGGACACCCCGGCACCTGCCAGCACAGCACTGGCCACGCTCAGCAGTGCCACGAAGATCCAGAACAGCCAGAAGGGATGGGGGAGCCTGTTCCCCGCCCGCTCCAGGGCGCCGAGTGCCCGGAACAACCGGTTCATGGAGCCGTCCACACGCGGGCTGCTGCTGCGAAGTTGCGTCATTCGGGGGCCTTCATCGGTCGACGGCGGGCGGCTCGTAGGGCGATCGCTGCTGTTCCGGCTGACGTGCAACCGGCGCGGGCGTCCGGTGCCGCGAAGAGCGGGCCGGCACGCGCCCGGACCAGCCGGATGTCCGCGGGCGGAATGTGCCGTTGTCCAGGGCGAGTCGGCCGCGCGACCCGTGCGATCCCTGTGATATTTCACAGGGATGATACGCTGCGCCCGGCGGTTGTCAACAGGTCTTCGTGCAGGTGGACGCCGGAAGGCCAGGCCGCCACGCGGGTGCTTGACGAGGAGCTGTGCTGTGGGTTCGGGACCGTCGATGGCGGAGCAGGCGTACGCCTCTCTCAAGCGCGACATCATCCGGTGCCGGCTGCGCCCGGGCGACGTCATCATCGAGGCCTGGCTCGCGGAGCGGTACGGGATGAGCAAGACCCCGGTGCGCGAAGCCGTGAACGCGCTGCGCAGGGAAGGTCTGGTGGTGGTCGTTCCGCGGCGCGGCACCTTCGTGAAGCCGACGGACCTCGGCGACCTTCAGGACACCTACCGCCTGCGCCGGCTCCTGGAACCGGAGGCGGCTGTGCTGGCCTCCCAGCGGGCCGACGCGGAAGATCTCGACCGTCTCGACGCGCTCAGCGCGGCAACGGTCGCGGCGGACGCCGCACGCCCCGACCTGAACGAGGCGAACCGGCTGCTCCACGTCGGGATCGCAAAGGTCGCACGGGTGTCACTGATGATCCCGATGATCAACACGCTGCACGAAGAGATCGAACGCTTCCTCAATCTGCGGGGAGAGCTCGGACGCCCCCCGTACACCAGCGTCAACCACGGGCGGTTGGTCGACTCCATCAGAAGCGGGTCGGCGGAGGAGATCAAGCAGGTCGCCCTCGAAGGCATCGAGCGCTCCCGCCGGTACATGGTGGACACCCTGCTGTCCGGCGAGGAGAGCTGAGCAGCGCGAAGCGCACCCACCCACTTCCCGCGCCCACTGGGAAGGGGACGGCTGCAACTGCTGCTGCCTGCATGTCCCGGAGAGCCATGCGGCGCCGGGACCCAGGTGCGCCGCCCCGGCATACGCGCGACCACGCTGCCGTGCGCAGTGAGGGTGCCGCCGAGCAGCGCCGTCTCCGCCCGAAGGGGCCGGAGGGAACGAGGCGTTGCCGCACACCCGCGTGTGTACGCCGACACTTCTGGGGCCTTCCGGTGCATACCGCGTGCGACGATGGGGCGCATGGCCACGGAACCGACCGACGGCGGACACCAACGCCCGGTCGGCGCGCGGCAGATGAGCGGGTCGTGGCCGTCGTCCCCCGGGCCGGGGCAGACGCCCCTGGTGCTGCGCCCGACCGCGGGGCTGCGCTGGGCGGTCGTACTGGTGGCGGCCGTGCTCGGTCTCGTTGCCCTGTCTCCCGCGACATCTCTGGACGGGACGGCCGCGCTGCTGGTCACCGCGGCGGTCGCGGCGGTGGCGTGCCTGTTGCTGTGGAGGCGCGTGTCCCGGGTCCGCGTCGAGGTGACGTGGGACCGGATCGAGACCGTCGGCGTCCTGCGCCGTCGCTCCTACGCCAGAGCGGGAGCCGCGCAGGTGGTACGGGTGACGCTCGTTCCTGCCAAGGGCGGGCCGTTCCCGGCGCTGTTCGTGCTGAACGGCGACGGGAAGGTGCTGCTCCGCCTGAACGGCAGCACGTACGCCCCCGAGGACCTGGACCGGCTGACCGGCCACCTCGGGCTCCCCACGACCGGCCCCGAACGAGCAGTCACCGCCCGCCACTTGACCAGGACCTACCCGAAGATCGTGCCGCTCCCCGAGGCACGCCCCATCCTGACCGGCCTCGTGGTATCAGCGATGCTGTTGGTGGTCTTGGTGGTCGTGTTGACTCTTGTGGCAAGCTCTCTCGCGTCCTGACGCGGTGCCGTGGAGCGGACAGACAGGCGCACAACCTGGTCGGGCGACTGCATGTCCACGGCCACATGCCAGCTCGCCGGTATGGGCGTTGAGACCACAGCAGTTACTTGAACAAGCCTCTTCAAGATTTCCGGACCCGGCGACGTGAAGTCAAGGCACGTCCGCTCCGCTGGAGTCCGGCTTCGGGTAGGTGCGGCCCACCTGCCGGTCGGCCCGTCCTGTCCTGGACGGTTGCGCCCGTCCGCGGACCGGACGGCCGCCTCGCTCCAGGGTCTTCCGCCTGCTCGGTCGCGGACGAGGTTCTGTGCCTGCGGGCCCTTCTGGCCCTGGCCGATGACGAACGTGACGTGCTCGCCCTGTACGCGTGGCGGCTCTCGCCGTCCGGGTGTCAGGATGTGACGGTGGCCGATGATGAGGGTGTCACGGTGTCGGCCTCGCTCTCGGCCTCCAGCCTCCGGCGGCGCGTCGCGGGTCCGAAGACGGCCAGGACGAGGGCGCCGAGCGCCCAGGTGGCGGCGATGAACATGAAGACCGCTTCGTAGCCGATGCCGTTGTAGATGCCGGCGATCATCAGCGGGCCCACCGCGTTCGACAGGCGCCCCAGACCGTAGGCGATGCTGGTGCCGAGCGAACGGCCGCTGGTGTTGAACAGTTCGGGGGAGTACGCATACGCCAAGGCCGTGTAACCCCGCTCGAAGAGGTTGACCAGGAAGCCGAAGACGACGATGAGCACCGGCGTGAACGTCAGCCCGTACATCAGCCCGGAGGCGGCGATGACCACGCCGAACACCACCAGGCACCACTTGCGTTCGAAGCGGTCGGTGACCATCGCGGCGAGGAAGGAGCCGAGCGGCGCGCCGACCGTCGTGAGGGCGACGTAGAAGATCGAGTCCTCCACGCTGACCCCCTCGGCGGCGAGCAGCGTCGGAGCCCAGCTGGAGTAGCCGAAGAACCCGATGGTCTGGGTGATCCACAGGACCGACAGCAGGATCGTCGGATACAGGAACTTCTTGTCCTTGAGCATCCCCGGCCCTCGCTTGGCGGCCGGCCCCTGATGAGGCTGGGGCTCTCGCGGCTCGGGGAGGGCGCCGTGCTCGGCTGCCGCGCTCGCCTCGATGCGCGTCAGGACGGCCTCCGCCTCCTCGTGGCGGCCTCGGGACTCCAGCCACTGCGGGGACTCCTCCAGCTTGCGCACGAAGAACAGGAAGAGGACACCGAGCGTGCCCCAGAGGTAGACCAGGCGCCAGGACCAGTCGGACACCGGCACCACCGCGGAGGCGATGAGGTTGGTGGCGGGGGTGCCGCAGATGCCGATGACGATGGCGTACGCCTGGAACTTCCCGCGTTTGGCGCTGGGGAAGAGCTCGCTGATGTAGACGACGGCGACGACGGTCATGGCGGCCAGGCCGGCCGAGGTCAGCACGCGGAAGAGGCCGAGGGACCACATGTCCCAGGCGAAGACGCAGGCGAAGGACCACAGGGTGAACCACAGCGTGGTCCAGGTCAGGGTGCGCTTGCGCCCCAGCCGGTCCGCCAGTCCGCCGGCCACGACGGCGCCGATGAACATGCCGACGAAGGACGTGGAGGTCACATAGGCGATGTCGTCGACTCCGGCGCCCCACTGCTCACGCACCACCGGTGCGGTGATGGCGAAGGTGTTGATGTCCGCGAACTCGAAGAAGTAGGCGAACGCCACCGCGAGGAGAGCGGTCTTGTGGAACTTCGAGATCGGCAACCGGTCCCGCCGGTTCGCCGCGTTGGTGGTGCGGATGTGCTGCACTGCACGCTCCTGGAGTGGGGGCTCGGGCGTCGGCGCCGGGCCGAGCTGGCGTCAGCGGGCCTCTTCCGGCCAGTACAGACGCATGGGGTTGTCGACCAGCAGGGCCTGCCGCCGGTCAGGCGTGGTCGCCACCCGGGGAATGTGGTCGACGAGCAGACCGTCGTCGGGCATGTGGTCCTTGAGGTTCGGGTGGGGCCAGTCGGTGCCCCACAGGACCCGGTCGGTGAACGTGTCGACGACCTTCCGGGCGAACGGGACCACGTCCCGGTAGGCGTCGCGTTCCCCGTCCAGGGCGCGCGGACCCGTCGCGGTCAGCCGCTCGGGGCAGGAGACCTTCACCCAGACGTCGTTGGCCTCAACGAAGCGCAGGAAGCGGGCGAACTCGGGGCCTTCCACGCTCCTGGTGACGTCGGGGCGTCCCATGTGGTCGATGACGAGCGGCACCGGGAGGGAGGCGAAGAAGCTTTCCAGGCCGGGCAGGTCCGCCGCCTCGAAGTACAGGACGACGTGCCAGCCCAGCGGCGCGACACGGCGGACGACGGCCTCCAGTGCCTCGGTGGGCGCCGCGTCCACCAGGCGCCGCACGAAGTTGAAGCGCACACCGCGTACACCGGCCTCGTGCAGGCGCCGCAGCTCCTCGTCGCTGACGTCGGACCGCACGGTCGCCACCCCGCGGGCCAGGTCGCCGGCGGTGAGCAGGGCGTCCACCAGCGCGCTGTTGTCGGCCCCGTGGCAGGTGGCCTGGACGATGACATTGCGCGTGACACCGAGGTGGTCCCGCAGCGCGAACAGGTCGTGCTTGGAGGCGTCGACGGGGGTGTACTTGCGCTCCGGCGCGAAGGGGAACTCGGCGGCGGGGCCGAAGACGTGGCAGTGCGCGTCGACGGAGCCCGGCGGCAGGGTGAAGCGGGGCTCCGACGGGCCGCGGTACCAGTCGAGCCAGCCGGGGGTGACGGGGAAGGATCGCTCAGCCATCGGGGGTGCTCCTCCGGGCGTCAGTCGACGTAGGTCAGGCCGAGGTCGGCCAGGGGGCCGCGCATGGCATACATGTCCAGGCCCAGCTCGCCGTCGCGGAAGCGCTGCCGCTTGCCCTCCTCCGCCGCCTCGCGCCGCGCGGCGGCGTCGGCGACCTCGGCGGCCCCGGCAGCGGGGACGACCACCACGCCGTCGGTGTCGGCGACCACCACATCGCCGGGTTCGACCAGCGCGTTGGCGACGACGACGGGGACGTTCACCGAGCCCAGGGTGGCCTTGACGGTGCCCTTGGCGCTGACGGCGCGCGAGAAGACGGGGAAGTCCATCCGGCGCAGGTCGTCGACGTCGCGGCAGCCGCCGTCGATGACCAGGCCCCCGGCGCCGCGGGCGCGCAGCGAGGTGGCGAGGAGTTCCCCGAAGAAGCCGTCCTCGCTCTCGGTCGTGCAGGCCGCGACCACCACGTCGCCCTCCCGGACCTGTTCGGCGGCGACGTGCAGCATCCAGTTGTCGCCCGGCTGGAGCAGCACGGTGACCGCGGTGCCGCAGAGCCTCGCGCCCTCGTAGGCCGGGCGGATGTAGGGGCGCATGAGGCCGAGGCGGCCCATCGCCTCGTGCACGGTGGCGACGCCGAACGCCGACAGCGCTTCGACGGCCGCGCGGTCGGCACGTTCGATGTTCCGGTGGACGACTCCGAGGTGGTGCATGGTGCGGCTCCTTGTCTGGAGGCGGGGCGGGGCGGGCGGAATCGCCGTCGCCCCCGCCGGTGGGCTGGGGCTGTCAGCGGCCCTGGGCGGTCAGGCGGGCGTCCAG
Source organism: Streptomyces sp. CNT360 (assembly GCF_000424785.1). Classification (NCBI taxonomy): domain Bacteria; kingdom Bacillati; phylum Actinomycetota; class Actinomycetes; order Kitasatosporales; family Streptomycetaceae; genus Streptomyces; species Streptomyces sp. CNT360. Next base: position 172,433 of record NZ_AUKO01000013.1, read on the forward strand.
ACGTGGGTAGACCCGGCGGGCGTTGCCCTCCAGGACCGCCGTCAGATCCGCCGGGGGCAGGCCCGCCCGCTCGACATAGCGGCGGGTGTCGTCGAAGTGGTGGCCGGTGCGCGGGTCCACGCCGCGGACGGCGCCGATCATCTCGGAGGCGAACAGGACGTTGCCGACCGGTAGCACTTCCAGCAGCAGGTCGATGCCGGGCTGGTGGTAGACACACGTGTCGAAGTAGACGTTGCGCAGGAGGGACTCCTCCGGTTCGGGTCTGCCGAGCGCCTGCGCCAGGCCCCGGAACCGGCCCCAGTGGTACGGCACCGCGCCGCCGCCGTGCGGGACGACCAGGCGCAGATCGGGGAAGTCCGCGAACAGGTCGCCGGTGAGCAGCTGCATGAAGGCGGTGGTGTCGGCGTTCAGGTAGTGCGCACCCGTGGTGTGGAAGGCCGGGTTGCAGCTGCTGGAGACGTGCACCATCGCGGGCACGTCCAGTTCGACGAGCTTCTCCCACACCGGGTACCAGGAGCGGTCGGTGAGCGGGGGAGCGGTCCAGTGGCCGCCGCTGGGGTCGGGGTTGAGGTTGACGGTGACAGCGCCCAACTCCCGTACGGCCCGCTCGATCTCCGGGACCGTGGTGGCCGGGTCCACCCCGGGCGACTGCGGCAGCATCGCTCCGGGGACGAAGCGCTCGGGATACAGCTCGCAGACACGGTGGCACAGGTCGTTGCAGATGCGGGACCATGCCGAGGAGGTCGCGAAGTCGCCGATGTGGTGCGCCATGAAGGAGGCGCGGGGGGAGAAGACGGTGACGTCGATGCCGCGCTCGTCCATCAGCCGCAGCTGGTTGGTCTCGACCGACTCGCGGATCTGGTCGTCGCTGATGACCGGACCGGCCGGGTCCGGGGCCCGCGCCGGGTCGGTGAGTGCGGCGGCCTGGGCCTCACGCCAGCGCCCGAGCGGAACGGGGGCGGTGGTGTAGTGACCGTGGATGTCGATGATCATGAGGACTTCTCCCGGAGGGCGGTGGGGGCGGGGTCCCAGACGGAACGGGGGACGAGCACGTCCCCGGCCATGAGGAGGCGGGCCGTGCGCAGCAGCGCGCACCGCGTGACCTTCCGGGGATCCTCGGGGTCACGGGCCAAGGTGATGTCGAAGGCACCGGACGGGTGCTCGACGGAGACGGTGGGTCGCGTACCCGACACGGCCGCGGCCAGTTCGTGGGCGACACTGCCGTCGCGTACGCAGGCGGTGGCGGCCGTGACGGCGGCCAGCACGCCGATGGACTGGTGGCAGACCCGGGGGATGAGGCTGCGGGTGGAGAGGGTGCCGCCGTGCCGGGGCGGCGCCACCAGCGTCATCTTCGGATAGTTCCGCTCCGACACGTCGCCCAGGCCCATGGCTTGGCCGCACACCAGGCGCAGCGCCTCCACCCGGGCCCGCAACTCCTCGTCGGCGTCGACCTCGGCCGGGGTCTCGTATCCGGTCGCCCCCAGGCGTTCGGCCGCGACGATCACCAGCGGCTGGCCGTTGTCGATCAGCGTGACGTCGACGGGGCCGGTCCCGGGCACCTCCACGGTGTCCCGCGCCCGCCCGGTGGGCAGGAGGGAACCGGCGACGGAACCTGCGGTGTCCACGAAGCCGATCTCGACCGGAGCGGCGGTGCCGGGGACACCGTCGATGCGGGTCGCGCCCTCGTAGGCGACGTGCCGGGCGCCCGTTCGGTCGGCCGGGGTGGCGACGGTGATCTCGGCGACCATGCCGGTGTTGCGGGTCAGGACGCGGACCGTGGTGCGGTCCTCCGTGGGGACGATCAGGCCGGTCTCGACGGCGAACGGCGCCACGGCGGCGAGCATGTTCCCGCAGTTGGACGAGGTGTCGACCTGCGTCCCGCCGGGCTGCACCTGGGCGAAGGTCCACTCCAGGTCGACGCCGGCCGCCGAGGCCGGACGCACCAGGCCGATCTTGCTGGTCAGCGGGTGGGCACCGCCGAGACCGTCGATCTGCCGCGCGTCCGGTGAACCCATCGCCGCCACCAGGACGGCGTCCCGGAGGCCCGGGTCGTCGGGCAGCAGCCGAGCGTCGAAGAACGGTCCCCGCGACGTCCCGCCCCGCATGAACAGGCACGGGACGGCGGTCTGGGAGCCGCGTCCGGTGACCTCCGGGGCGCCGGTGGCTGCTACGGCAGGCATGGCCGCTCCTTCCTGATCGGGGGTGTGCCGAGGAAGCTAAATCATCAACGAGATTGTTGACAAGATGTTTCGCGAGATTGCCGATCTGAGAGGATCCCGCATGAGGGGGGCGCCGGACCCGCCCACTAGGGTTCTCCCTGCGGGAAGGCGCCGACGGACGGCGACGGGCGACGACGGAAGAGGACGGCCGAGTGACCGACAAGCTCACGGGTGCCGCGGGCCGCCAGCATGTGGCGGACGCCATCAGGCACGCTCTGCGTTCCGGAGACCTGGTCCCCGGTCAGCGGCTCGTCGAGAACGACCTCGCCGAGTCCTACGGCGCGACCCGCGGGGCCGTCCGTGAAGCGCTCCAGGACCTCGCCGCCGAGGAGATCCTGGAAATCGTCCCCCGCCGGGGGGCCCGGGTGCGCATGGTCTCCGTCGAGGAGGCCATCCAGATCACCGAGTGCCGCTCGGCCCTTGAGCAGCTGTGCGCCCGGAAGGCGGCCGCCCTGGCCACCGGGGAGCAGCGCGCGGAACTCGACCGGATCGGCGCGGAGATGCGGCAGAGCGTCGCCGACGGCGCGTGGGACACCTACTCGGCCCTCAACCAGCGACTGCACGAACTGGTCATCGAAGCCAGCGGACAGGAGGTCGCCCGGCGCACCCTCGACCGGCTCAACGGACCGATGGTGCGCTTCCAGTTCCGGCTGGCCCTGCGCCCCGGACGCCCCGCCCGGTCCCTGCCGCAGCACCTGGCCATCATCGAGGCGGTGGTGGGCGGCGACGCCACGGCGGCGGCCCGGGCCGCCGCCGCGCATCTGGACGACGTGATCGAGCAACTGCGGTCCCCGGCCGCCTCCGCCCGCGTCTGACCGTCGGCGACTGGCCGCTGCCGCGGGAACAAGCAGGCGCCGCCGGCGGTCGGCGCCGAAGCCGTCGACCGGCTCACCCCCAGGGCGGCCGGGTGGGGGGCCTGACCCGCGTCCGGGCACACCGCGGGCTTCGAAGGAGCAGCCGGGACGCCTACGGAGCGCCCCTGCCATGGAGTCCACCCGGCCCGCGCCTGGCGAGCGGTCCCGCCTCGGCCGCACGGGTGCGTGCGTCCTCCTCCGAGGTACCGGACCGGCGCCCGATTCTCCGGCCTCCCCTGCCCGGCCTGCGGGCCACCCCTGCGAGCCCACCAGTTGAGACAGCCTTCAACCCACCGCGGGTTCACAGTCCCACAGGCGTCGCAGAGATGCCGCCGCACCCCTCCCAGGCCCGCTGAGCCGCAGGTCGGGCGGGGTGCGACGGCATCCTCGTATCAGATGTCCCGGAACTCATATACAAAGCTTCTGACCTGCGTAAATTACACCTCTTGGAGATCATCTTGCACGGTTGTTGCACAAGCCGAACGGAGCAAGAGTCACGCGGCCTTGGTGTAGGCGCTCCGGACCGCGATGCGGACCTTGGAACCGGCTCCCACGACCCGGTGCACGTATTTACGCAGGGTGAACGCGGGATCGGCGTGTCCGAGGCGGTCCGCGAGCGTGTACACGTCTACCCCGCCGTTGATCATCATTGATGCGTACAGGTGTCGGAGCGCGTGCATCATCACGTCGCGGGACTTCTCCCAGCGTCGTCCCTTCGCGTCGGGCTCAAGGGGCTTGATGAGGCCGGCCGACGCCAGGGCGGGCTTCCAGCGGTATGAGTTGAACCAATTCGACTGAATGGCGGTCTTCTCCCGGGTGTAGAAGATCAGCCGCACGGTGACCGGGTCGCCGCCTTTGCTGCCCCACGGTCGGGTCACCTCGACCGGCGGGTACTTCCCCATGTGCTCGCGCAGGGGGATGGCCACCTCGTCGGTCAGCTCAACCCACCGGTCCTTCGAGTCCTCGTCGTTTCCGCCCTTGGGCAGGGCGTATACGAGGAACGAGCCTTCGTGGACTACTTGCCGTTGCACGTGCACCATGGCGCCGTCCGGATGTGTCCAGTCGATATCTTCTGGTGACAGGCCGAATATCTCTCCTTGCCGAAGGCCCAGGCCGCGACCGCAGTCAACAAGTGCTTTGTAGCGGTCAGGAAGTTCGGCACGGATCTTCTCGGTGTCCTCCCACGTCAGGGTCAGCTCTGCCCGGCCGCCCCCTCCTCGCTTCGGCTTGGCGTCCTGCACTGATTTGGCGAGGCAAGGATTTTTGTGTATCAGGCTGTCGTCCACGGCCAGGTCAAAGACAGCCCGAAGATTGTCGAAGACCAGGCGCAGCGTGGAACTTTCGAGCAGCCTGCGGCGGTCGTGCAGCCAGTCCAGCAAAGACGAGGCGTTCACGTCCTTTACGCGCATCTTCCCGACTGCGGTAGGAACGACGTGCAGGAGAATTCGCTCCTTGTGGCGTCGGTAAGTTCGTGGATTCTTGTGTTCGTGCCCCTTGAGCCACGTGAGGGCGAGTTCACCGACCCTGACCTCACCGGCGCGAGGGTTGATGTACGAGCCGTCGTCCACTCCGGACCGCATCTTGGTCTCGTGCTTGCGGGCTTCGACCTCGGTGCGGAACAGCTCCGTCTGCTGGACATCTTCCCGGTTGCGCCATCGGGCCTGCCACCGCTTCCCCGTCCCGTGATCCCGCGTCGGAACTTTGCCGTGTTCCTTGCAGGTCGACTCCCCGTCTTTCGGGCGCGACTTGTGCCAGCGGTCGTACGGCATCAACTAACTCCTAGTTTCCAATGGGCCTTTGAGTCTATTCGTGGACTCTCCTGAATCAGGGCCATCGTCGACGGCGAGATCGGGTGCCCGTTCAACGAGCCCTAAGTGAATTGGATGTTGATCCAGGCGAGCCGAAGATGTCAAATGCATTCTTGGGGTCTTCGCGACAAACGGTGCAGAGCGGTAGAGAAGATTTCACCTAGGTGAATGCTCGCTGAGGGTTCGGCGAGCCCTCGCCGAACCCTCAGCGAGCATTCACCAATGTTTTTCGAGAGTTCGCAAGAGTTGCAGGCGTTTCGTCGAGAGGGCCTCTGTTTGGTCCGGCCGGAATTTAGTGCAAACGTTCCACGTGCCACCACGGCGGAATACCGCTCACGTGGTTCTTTCCTGCCCGCTTCGAATCGTTCTGGAGTGCCCATGCGTCGAACCAATGCCCATGCGGAAGAAGCCGCCAGTGGCGCGGGGGACCGTTGCCCCTTGGCGAGCGCGGAGGAGCTGGCCGATTTCCTGGGCGTACCTCTGAATACGGTCTACATATGGAATCACCGACACCAGGGTCCGCGAGCCCACAAGGTCGGCCGCTATTTGCGCTACCGCTGGTCGGAGGTAGAGGCATGGCTGGAAGCTCAAACGGTAAATCGAGCGACCTGATCGTCCCTCGGGCAGCGCTGAAAGTCCCTGGGATGGAGAGACAGGGGGATGGCCCGCGGGGAACCGCCATGCATCGCCGTTCGCGGCCGGGCGAGCATTCTCGTGCTGAGTCAACGGCGTGGCGGACCTCCGTCCGCACCTCGGGAGGTGTATAGGAAGAGGCCAGTGCGGACGGCGCAGTCCGCAGGGTGAGGCCGAGGTGGTCGATGGCGGGCGGGGCGCATGAGGAGCTGGCGCAGTACGGCCAGCTTGGTGATCTGGGTCTTGAGTTGCTCCGATGCGTCGGTCGTCAGGTGGCAAGATCCCAGGGATTCCCACCGCCCGAAGGTCATGCCGCGTGGACGGACGAGGCCGTCGACGAGCTCCTGTTCGAGATGATCAGCAGGAAGGGCGAGAACTTCCTCCTAACCTGCTTTCTGAAGACGGTCGACGACGCTTCCCTGGAGAGGATGTTCTTCACGTCGATCAGGAATTTCCTGATCGACGAAGCCAAACGTACCGAGCGGGGAAAGCTGCGGCGGCGCTTCGCTGCGCGCCTTGGCGCGGACAGCCGGTTTCGCGCGGTGGCTGGTACTTCGCCCCGATGGGCCCTGACCTCTCACCCACCCGGCGCCGTCTGGCAAGGCGATCTAGATGAACTGGTCAAAGCCGCCTGGGAAGTGCGTGGAGTATGGATCACTGCCTGGAACCACTCCGGGCCGACTCCCAGGGAAACCGTGCGCGCCCTGATGGCCGTACTCACCGGAGTGCTGGAGGCAGCAGGTGGAGCGGTCCGGGAGGAAGAACTGGCCAAGGTTCTTGAAGCCCGCTTCGAGCTGCTCTCTCCTGCCGAGTACACGACGCTGTACGCGGATGATGGCGAGCTCATCGACTCTGCCACCGGTCAGGAACACGGGACCGTTCCCGTGGAGGCCGAGACCGTAGCCGGGGAAATCTGGGCGGACATGTCCCCGCAGGAGCGGAAACTGCTGTCGTTCCTGGAGGACGATCCGGCGGAAGTCTCCGTCCTGCTTGGACTCGGGCGCCGACAGACGTCCGCGATCATGGATGCGCTGCGTCAGAAGCTCATGCTGGCTCTGACTGCTGCGGGTAGTGATCCCCGAGAGGTAGCCGCAGCGCTGCTGCGCCGCAGCAGTGAACCCCCCTGACGTTCGGCGAGTGACGTCGTTTGTCCATAGTGGGAACAGACCGCTGAGAGGAATGGGGGCCGCCCGATGAGCCAGGCATCGAGCAGCGCATATGAGCGGCTTCGCGCTGCAGCCGCCCAGCTGCATGTTCCCGATGCGGTCCGTACCGTGGCGGCGGCGGTGCCGGGTGATCCCCGACCGGGCCAGATCTGGCGCGCTGTGTGGGAAGGCGTTGTCGAGGTTGTGGCTATCACGGCGGTCGATGACACCACGGTGCACGCCTTGCCGGTCTCCCTGGAGACGCGCTTCAACGATCCCGACACGGTGCTGCTGCCCGCCGAGGCTTCCACCCTGGAGCAGCCGCTTGCCCTGTGGTGCGGTCTGGGCAGGCGTCTTCCGTGGTATGTCCTGGACCGGCAGGTCAGTGGGCTGTCCGTTCCTTTGGAAGCCGACGGCTCACCCGCCCCGGATGCCTCTGGGTACCGCTATGGCAGCCCCCTTCCCAGCCCCGCATCGCAGGCGGCCGAGTTCCGCTCCACCCTCGCCGACACCATGGACGTGCTGGCGACGGCGCGCTGGGCGCCTCGGGGCAGCGGCGGTCTGCCTGCCCTGCTGAAGCAGTGCGGCCTGGGCCCCACCGAACTGATCCATCGCTTGAGCATCAGGCCACCGCGCGCCCTCGCGCTGCTGCGCGCGCAGACACCTCTCACCCCGCCCGAAGCTCACCTCCTCGCACCGACCCTGGGCATGTCTGCGGACGTGATCCTGGCTGCCAATCCGCCGTTGCCTGACCGTTTGGTACACGAGCTGAGTCGCCCCGCCCGCCGCGAACAGATCCGTCGGCTCGCCCACCTCACCGGAACCGCTGAACAGGAAGCCCGCCGACAGGCACTCTTTGCCACGCTCACACTGGCAGCGCGTCAGGAGCGCCCTGCGGAAGCGGACTGGCCTGCTCGGGTAGACCGCTATTTCCACGTGCACCTAGGTTCGGAGAGCGAGTGATGGACTACCTGCGCCGCGCCGCGGCCCGTACCCAGGCCAAGGCCATGCTCACCGTCCTTCAGCGCGACCACCCCGGCGCTGCCCAGCGGCTGGGCGACGGCGCCCTTGACGAGCTGCGGCAGTGGCCCGGCCTTCAGGTCAGGGACGTACCCGACGATCGCTCTGGCGGCGGCTGCAGTGTCTCCGGTGCCTATTTCGCCGGTACTCCCGCCGTCCTCGCCGTCGCCACCTCTGCCAGCCTGGCCCGCCGCGAGTTCACCGGTCTCCATGAGCTGGGCCACCACCTGCAGCAGACCGTGGTGGAGCTGATGGACGTCCTGCTTGCCGAGCCCGACGGTGGCGCCGCTCTGGAGGATGCTGCCTGCGATGCCTTCGCCGCCGACATCCTCCTGCCCGACACACTCACCGATCGCCATATCACTGCCGTCGGCCCCACGGCGGACGCCGCAGTCGCACTGTGGCGGGTGAGCAATGCCTCCCGTATGGCGGCGTGCGTGAAAGCCAGCGAACGTCTCCCAGCTCCCGGTCACATCCTGCTCCTCGACCGCGACGGCATCCTCGCCTTCGGCGCCTCCCACGGCCTGCCCCCACTGCGGCGCGGCAGCGACCAGAGCCAGGTCCCGGTCCTGCGCACGGCCTTGTCGGGCCAGGGACACGCCGAGGGACGTGGCCGGCTTGCCTACCGTGACGGCGCCGTCGCCGGTGAGGAGCTGTACCTGCAGACCGCGGCCATGGACGGCTACGTCCTCGCCGTCGCCGTCACCGACCTCGCGCCGTGGAGGACCTTCGCGCCCTCCGTTCGATACAACGGCCCCGAGGCCGCCAGCTATACCTGCGCACACTGCGGGGAGGACTTCACCTCCTTCGCCCGCGCCTGCGCCCGCTGCGAGTCTGCCCCGTGCCCCGACTGCGACCGCTGCGGCTGCGACCGCAAGGTGTTCGAGCGCCAGTGCACGGCCTGCTTCGTCGTCCATCCGGCGGCCATGTTCGACGGCGCCAGCAGCCGCTGCCGCGACTGCGACTGAACTCTCGTCACACCCGTCGCACTACCGCCGAGTTACGTCGTCTGTCCCCTGTGAAGGCACCCACCCCGGGCGCCTCACCACGTACGGGACCCCGGAGCCGGCACCGGGCACCACGATCTACCCGGCCGGCAGAAACGAGCACGACAGCACGATGAACGACAGCACCAAGAACGCCTTCGATGCCTTCGACGAGGAACTCAACCTCGATGGCCGCGAGCGTAAAAGCGCCCAGAAGCGGCACAACGAGATCACCGAACACCTGGTGAACGCTGGCCTGGCCATCGCCACCTTCCTGCAGGGCAGCTTCGCCCGTAAGACGATGCTCAAGCCGCTCAAGGACGTCGACATGGTCATCCGGATGCATCCGCGCCTGGAGAAGGCCCTGCGTCAGCCCGGCGGCCCGGCCCACGCGATGAGCCTCATCCGCGAGGTCATCACCGAGAAGTACCCCGACGCCCTCTTCGACGTGGATGACGCCCCTGCCCACGCCCTCCAGGTCACCTTCGCCGAGCTGGACTTCACCTTCGACCTGGTCCCCGCGCTCGACGTTGAAGACAGCGAGATCGTCCACATCGCCGACAGGGAGAACGACACCTGGGAGTGGTCCAACACCCGTACGCTCAACCGGATCATCAGCACCCGCAACCAAGCCACCGGCGGACGGTTCGTCCACCAGGTCCGCATGCTGAAGTCGTTCAAGAAGGGCAACCCTGTCCTCGACGACACCTGCGGGCTGCTGTGGGAGGCCTTCGCCTACGCGGCCGTCACCGGCCCGCTTGAGCACTCCCAGGCCCTCGCCACCACCCTGGCTCAAGCTGCCCAGGCGGTCACCCACCCGGTGCTCGACCCGACCGGTGTTGACGACCTCACCGCCGAGTGGACGATCGACGAGCGCAACACGTACGCCACCACGCTGGCCGCCACCGCCCGACGGGCGGCCGAGGCGCGACGTCTGGAAGAGGACGGACAGCACGCTGCGGCCATCGAGATCTGGCACACCTTGATCGGAGACCCGTTCCCACAGTCCGAGTCCCAGAACGCTACCGACGCGCTGCGCGCACTGGCGGCCGGCAGCATCACCTCCACCGGACGCGCCGTCGTCTCCCCGCGCGGGCAGCAGCCCGCGCGACCGGCCCGGTCATGGCGTACCCGCTGAAGGCGGTGCTCGCCGACCCCGGCGCAGCCGCCGACCACCTGTTCCACGCCGATACCGTCTACGGCGTGGAGCAGGCGGCTGGCCGCATCGGTCCGGGCGGAGCCGCGCTCCTCGAACTCACCTTGCGCCCGCTGCCCGCCCTGGAACGCGAGAACTACCCCACCGAACGTGTCCGCCTCGTCATCCGACCCGACTACACCGTGCACGCCTTCCCGCTCGACTCGGCCGACCGTGCCTTCAAGCACCGCAACCCGCCGCCGCTAAGGGACTTGTGCCTGCAGTACCCCAGCGATGACGCGGCCCTGCGCTGGATCCCCGAGGACGGCCTGGAAGCGCTGATCACTCTCGTTCACCGACATCTGCTTTACGAAGAGGCTTGGCGCCGCTCCGGCACCTGGCCGGCCGAAGACGCACCACATGGCCAACCCGCCCACGGCACCCACCCGCTGCGTACCGCCGAGACACAACAGGAGGCTCGCCGATGGGCCCGGCACCCTTCACCGCACCAGAAACGGCATCCACATCTGTGATCACGATCCTCGCGCTCGTCCTGGGCTCCTCCGTCGTCGCGGGAGCCCTCGGACACATCCTCACCGGCCTGCGCGCTGGAGCGACCGTCCGCCGAGACCGCTACGCCGCCGCGGTGAAGGTTCTGGTCGCACGTATCGAGTACCCCTACCGGATACGCCGCCGCACCAGCGACGATCCCGAGGTCCTGAGCACGCTCGCAATCACCGGACACGACCTCCAGGAGACCCTCGCAGAGAGCCGCGCCTGGATCGCGACGGAGAGCACGGTACTCAGTGAGGTATTCGACAACTGCCTCACCAACCTCGACGCTGCCTTCAAGCAGGCCTGTCGCGATGCCTGGAACGCCACACCTGTCACCGCCGCCGCCGAGATGAACCTGGGCGGCTTCGGGGTGGGGAACCAACAGCACATCGTCACCACGATGGAGCGCGCCCTTGGCTACCGCTTCGGGCTCCGACGCCTGATCCCTGTGTTCGTACTTCGGCGCCTTTTCAGGCGACTCCAGCTACTCCGGGCCTGATGCGCGATCCGGTTCCCTACGGCTCGCTGGTTTCGCACGAGGGCTGATGAACGATGACTGGCTTGCGTTCCCGTACGCGATCGATCCCGACACATTGAACAACTGATCGTCCGAGCGGTCTGCTGGGCAACGAATCGCCAAGCCCTGCCGGTAACTACCTCCCGCCCGCCTTCGTCGGACTAGTGGATAGGGTCGCGGTACCCGAGCTGGAGAGGTAGCCGCATGGATCCCGAGATCGTGATCGCGCAGACGACGAGTGACGACGAGGAGCAGGCGAAGACCCTCGCCAGAGGCGCTGTTGAGAGCAAACTGGCGGCGGGCGTCCACATCGATGCGCCCATCACCGTCTTCTACTGGTGGCAGGGGAAGGTCGAGGCGGCGCAGGAGTGGCGGATCTCCTACATGACGTCGTCGGATCGCCTCCCCGCGCTAGAGGCATGGCTGCACGAGAGGCACCCGTACGACGTCCCCCAGTGGGTCACGCTGCCTGTGACCGGAGGGTCGGAGGCGTACCTGTCCTGGGTCGTCGACGAGACACGCCCGGGGTAAAGGCCCCCACTACAGCGCCTCACTCTCACCGAGCCTGCGCTTCGACGCTTCACAGCGTTGCGAACGTCAGCAGGTGGCTGGCCAGGTCATGCTCAGTGTCGGGGAGCCCGGCAGCGATGGCCTGAGCCCGCTGCCGGCCCATGGTGTTGGGCTTCGACTCCACCGCTGCGGCGAACTGGTGCGCTACGTAGGCCCCGCGATCTACGTCACCGCCGCGCAGAAGGGCGGACGCCAGGTCACCCAGGACGACCACACCGGACTCGGGTAGTTCACCGCCGAGGCGCTCGACTGCGGAGTCGGCCGTGGTGGTCAGCTCCTGACGCTTGAGTTCGCCGTAGACCGAGAGAGTTAACGAGTCCATGCGGTATGGCGTCACGAAGCGGACCCACGCCTGCTCGCTCGAATGGTCGGCGAAGTCATAAGCGAACTTGGCCTGGTCGAGAGCACGAAGGGCGCCAGCGTCATCGCCTGACTGGGCGGCTTCCTCCGCGTACCGGCCCAGAGCCCACGCTGCGGCGGTTGCGTTGCCACGTCCGCGTACGTCCTGAGCTGCCTGCGAAAGCATCTCCAGCGCCTTCGCTGGACTGGGGGCACCGTAGCTCGCGTAGCCCAGAGCGAGAGCGCGCAGCGGAGGGTGTCCAGCCCTTTTCGCGCACTCCGAGGTCACTCCGTAATAGGAAGTGGCCTTGTCCTGCTGGCCGAGGTCCCAGGCGACCCACCCAGCAAGAGCGGCAGTCTCCCCGGCCGCGATGGTCAGGGCTCGCTCGTGGGCTCCGGCGCGGGGAAGGGCTGCGGTGATCGCGTCCAAGTGCGCCTCGACGCGGGACTGCAGGCTGAGCGCACTCTCGTTCAGCTCGTCCACGTACAACGTGGCGGCATGATCAATAAGCACCGCCGCAGACTCAGGGTCGATCTTGGAACCCTTGCTGAGTGCGTAGGCCAGTCGGCCCCAGGGCTCGGCAGCCGCAGCCGCACCGACGACTGCGCCTCCCAGCAGCGTTCGGCGTTTCACGTCGTCCAGGTCCTCCGCCTCGGCCTTGTTCTTCTCTCGCCGCCTGGCGCGGGCGGCTTTCGCCTCGCGCAGCAGCGGCTCCAGCGGGACGCCACAGGCCAAAGCGATGTTCCCCAGGGTGTGGTCCGTTGGAACGTTCGTACCGTTCTCGTACCGGTTCACCTCCCGGCGGGTCACCGTTGCCCGGCCGGAGGCGGCGTTGATCGCACCAGCCTGCTCGTCCTGCGACCGATTCGCGTTACGCCGCAGGTGACGGAGCAACTCGGCAAATGGATCCACCGCCATGAGTCTGACCCCTATCCGTGGGAGAGAGCCAATACTCTCCTCAACTCCCCCCTGGTTTTCCCCCCTTGACAAAGTTTTCCCCCTCCGGTTTCCCCTGTCCCGGATCGCGCAGCCACGGTGCGATGTGCTCATGACCACGCACCGGACAGCAACGTCGCCCCGACCTCTGGGCGACGACGGTGGCGCCCACGCCGTCGTCGCCTCGACCGCTCGGTGTCCGCTGGCCTCTCACGTCTTCGAGATGGCCATGGAGCCGGTAGATGTGCACGTCGCTCAAGCGCGACGAACGACGGCCACCGTGTTGAAGCACTGGTCGTTGCCGGAGACGCCGGTAGAGGAGGCCCGGCTCGTCGTCTCGGAGTTGGTGTCCAACGCGATCATTCACGGTTCCGGGGACGTCCGACTGCGACTGCGACACGACGAGCACGAGCTTCGAATCCGAGTCACCGACGACAGCACGGCACCGGCGAGGCGACGACGTGCGAGTGCCGCCGGCCTCGGCGGTCGAGGGCTGCACCTCGTCGCCTACCTGTCGCTTCGGTGGGGCCTCGCGGACGGCGGCCGGACGACGTACGCGGTCATCCCCACTCTCACGGAGGCACCCCCATGTCGCCGCACAACGCAGTCAAGCACGGAGCCGACGTGTTGAGCCTCGTCGCCTTTGATCGGGGGCGAGAGAAGCACACGGGCGGTGGGACGCCGACCGCTGGCCGTGACCACCCGAGCTGGCCTCGCACCTCTGCCCAGGTGAAGGGCCAGTCCCGAGCTGGCCAACTCCGAGGCTTGCGCCAGCACTTCTACCGTCAGACCGTCGGCGCACAGGCCGATCACCCGCTGCGCGTGCTGGCGTACAGCCTGGTACCGAGTCCGAGGGCCCGACCTGACGAGGACTGGGGGACGCTACAGGCTGAGGCCGACCAGCTCGGTTACGCGATCGCCGCCCGGCTCCACGATGTGGCGGTCCCGGTGACCACTACGTACTTCCCGGCATCCAGTGCGAGCCAGGGCGTCTACACGCCGCCTTGGGATCGACCTGGTTGGCGGGAAGCCGAGCGGCAGCTCCGAGAGGGCTTGGCCGACGGCGTGCTCGTCCTCGACCGGCACAACATCAGCTCCGATGACGACGAGTACCACGCCGTGATCAAACACCTGGGTGAGCACTGCCGTGCGTTTCTCCACCTCGTGATCTCCGAGGAGCCCGTCGCGCCGACTTGAAGGCGTCCGCTGCGCTGGATGGACAGGAAGGGCTGGGGCTGGCGACAGATCAGCGCGCAGGTCGCCCTGATCGTCACCGTGAGCGTCGTGCTCGTCTTCACCTTCAAATACCTGACCGAGGGCTGACCATGACTTTCGAGGGACACATCGATCGTGCGCCGCGTCTCCTTCCGCACCGCGAGCAGGGCGAAGCGCTCCTCGCCATCAGGGAGGCCGCCCCTTCGGCATCCAGCGAAGAGGGGATCGACCTCTTCGCCGTGCCCGCTGGTGAGGTTCAGGAGCGTGGCTTCGACCTCTCGCGCCTTCACCGGCTCGCGCGCCTGCCGGCCGTGCCGGACGGATCGACCTCGCCTTCGGCTGACGGCCCGCCGGACGCGGCCTGACTCTCCTCAAGCGAGCACGACGGCGACCACCACTGCCCCGGATGCCGCCGCCGGTTGCCACACCGCCCCATCCATCCTCGAGTAAAGGTCGCAGATGAACCGTCCCGTTCTCGCTCTGGCCGCCACCATCGCCCTCGCGTCCGCGGTGCACGTCGCCCAGCGTCGCCAGCAGCACCGCCAGTCCCTGGAGTTGGCAGTGCACCAGGCCCACGGCCGCATGCTCGAAGTCGCGACCACACACCCGGACTTGGACTCGATCTGGGTGCGTAACCATCCCGATCACGTCAAGGACGACGAATCGGGTCCGCTCCTGATGTGCCAGTGGTGGCTTGAGTTCTGGCGCACGGGCCTCAATCTCAGGGTGTTCACCCCCGCCGTCCTGCGGCAGAACGCGCGGAACTTCATGCAGGACCCGACGGCCCTCAAGGCGTGGGCCTTGACCCGCCACGGGCGTGCTCTGCAGTCCCGGGGGCGATGGGACCGCTTGCACGTGGCGCTGCTCGACGCGGCGTTCGAGGAGGCCGGCGGTCCGTCCCAGTACCCCGAGTTGGAACTTGCCCCGGCTTCGGCCCTCTGAGGCACGACGACACCCTGACGAGAGGATGATCATGACCGTTCCCGCTTGCGGATCGCCACCCGCTCCGGCCGCGCCGAGCGCCCACGGGTCGCGCGCTCTTCTCCTCGACCTCGACGGGGTCCTGCTCGACACGCGTCCCGTGATGAGGAAGGCGTGGCAGAGGGTCCAGGAGATCCACGGCGTCACGCTCCCCTTCCGTGACTACGAGCGCCACCTGGGTCGCGAGTTCGGGGACATCATGGAGCGCCTGGGCGTGACCGATGCCGAGGCGGTCCGTAGGACGTACGAGGCGGAGTCCGTGTCCACCGCGCACCTCGCGGAGGAGTTCGCCGGCATCGTCGAGACGCTCCACGCCTTCGTGGCCGCCGACTGGCGGCTGGGCGTCGTGACGTCCAAGCACGTCGACCGGGCGGCCCCCCTCCTCGCGCGCCTCGGGTGTCCCTTCGCGACCATCCGCACGCCCGCCGGCGCGGGCCGGACGAAGCCGGCCCCGGACCCGCTCCTCCTGGCGCTGGTCGACCTGGGAGTCGACCCCGCCTCCGCCGTCTACGTGGGTGACATGGCGGTCGACCAGGAGTCGGCCGCACGCGCCGGCGTCCCTTATGTGCACGCTGGGTGGGGCTACGGGCAGCCGACGGCTCCCGCCCCGGAGACGGTCTCGTCCCCCAGGGAACTGCTGAGCCTCCTCCCCGCCAAGCAGCTCGTCGAGGGGAGCACGGTGTGAGCCCCCGCACCACTGGTGGCCTCGGCCTGGTCCGCTCCTCCAACGTCGGGAAGCCGACGTGGACTCTCGTCGGAACCGGCGTTCTGGCGCACGCGCGAACCGACCACATCCATACGACGGACCTTGATGCGACGGCCGTCGACAAGCAGTTACTGCGCTCCGGCGTCGAAGACGTCGTGGAGGCCGTCGACCGCTACAGCGCCAAGTGGGCCGCCACCCCGGGCGGAGCCGACTGGCTCCACGTCCAGCACGTCCCCGTGCGACGCTTCGTCGCCGAGATCGTGCGCAAGCTCCTGGCCCTGAACTCCTGGGAACCGTTCGCCTCCGCCCCGGGGCCCGTGACCCTGGCCCGGTACGAAGGGCTCGTGGGACTGCGTTCGAGCAGCTCGCGTGAGTACCTGGCCTACACCGTGACGTGGTCCGGCGTCGCGTACGTGCTCGGTGCTGCGGCACCGCACAACCCGACCCGCTCCGCCCAGCTCCGGAACCGCACCCGGACGGGTACGGCGAACACGGAGCCGAGTCCGCTCCCCTCGGATCTCGGACGGCGGGACGTTCTGGCGCTGTCGTGGACCTCCCGCCACGCTGCCACGCTGACCCCGGTTCTCGCCGAACTGGCGCGCGGCGGGCAGAGGAGCCTCCTGCTCGATCTCGCCACTGATGCCGCCGAGCGGTGCAGCGCGGGACCGGCAAGGGGTATCGAACTGCGCTCGGCCCCGAGCGACCTCTTCACCGTCTCCGGCACTGCCGAGGGCCTCCACCGTCCCGACGACGAGCACGTCGTCCAGGTGGGAGGCCACGGCATCCAACTTGCCCGGATCGTAAGGCTCTTGTCCGTACTCTTGGAGACGAGTGGGGGCTGCACCCAGCCGTCGTGGCGGACGGTGGTGCGGGCGGAGAGCTGGCTCGACGACATCCTGTCGACCACCAGACCGCACACCGTCCTGCTGAGCAACGACACCAGCCCCCTGGGCGTGCTGGCCGCGCATGCCGCCGAGCGGCACGGAGCGAACTCGGTGCACGTCCAGCACGGGGCGTGGACGGCGGAATCGGTCGCCTGGCCGGCCCTGCACAGCCGCGACATCATCGTCATGGGCGAGCGGGACCTCGCCCTGGGCCGAGGGTGGGCGCGCCACCCCGAGGCCGAGGTGCACGTACTCGGACAGCCCCGCTTCGACGTCCTCGCCGGTCTGAGCCGCCAGGCACAGCGGCGGTACCTGGAGAAGCTGCTCGCTTCGGGGGGCCGACGTGGGCCGACCCGGATCGCGGTGTGGGCATGCCAGCCCTTCAACCCCGGTCACCTCAAGTGCCACGCGGACCTCCTCCTGAACGGGCTTGCCGAGGCGGGCGGCGACTGGGGGCTCGTCATCGCTCCACACCCGGCACAGGGCGCCGACGCCTTCACCGCTCTGGTGAAGCGGGACGGCGGGCCGCCTGTCGCGGTGGCCGATCCCAGGGTCGGAGCCCGAGGCTGCCTCGCTGGTGCTGATGCAGTGGCGAGCGCGTACTCGACGTGCGGGATCGAAGCCGCGCTGCTGGGCATCCCGATCCTCGAAATCGGCCCGCCGGGCGAACGCACCCTGGGCCTGGCCGGTCACGGACTCGCGACCCGGTGCGAGGCCGCCGGGGACATCGCCGAAGCGCTCTCCGGCGTGCGCGGGGGCCCCGCGTCGATCCCGCGGGCATCCCTGGACGCGGTCTGCCGGTGGCGCGGAGACAGTGCCGCTCGGATTGCCCGGCTCATCACCGACCGCGCCACCTCCGGCCCGAGGGCCGACGACTCCACCCACCACCACCCGGGCGCCGCTGCGTCGCCCAAGGACGAAGGAGCATCCGTCCGATGACATCCCTCACGGCCGACAGCATCGCCGAGCTGTTCTCCGGCGCCGTCACGCTGGCCAAGTCCGGCGAGAAGATCAGCCCCCGGGGCATGGCCACCCACGAAGTCCGCGACGTGCACCTGCTGCTCACCCAGCCGCGCGCCCGCCTGCTCTACGCCCCGCCCGCCCGCATCGTGAACCCGGCCTTCGCCGTCGCCGAGACGGTCTGGCACCTCTCCGGATCCGACGCGCCGTGGATCTTCGACTACAACAACCGGCTGCGGCAGTTCGCCGACGAAGGCGTCCTCCTGGGGGCGTACGGCCCCAGGATGCGGAACTGGGCCGGCAAGGTCGACCAGCTCTCCCGCGTCGTCGAAATCCTCCAGGCCGACCCCGACTCCCGGCGAGCCCTGATCCAGCTCTACGACCCGGCCCAGGACGCCGCAGGGCACAAGGACGTGCCCTGCACCCTCGGATTCCGGTTCCACCTGCGCGCCGGCCGCCTGCACATGGCGACCACGATGCGCGGCCAGGACGTATGGATCGGCATGCCGTACGACGTGTTCTTCTACACCGTGCTGCACGAGCTGGTCGCCGGATGGCTCGACGCGGAACTCGGCGAGTTCCACCTGCACATCGGCTCGCTGCACATCTACGACGAGCACATCGAGCAGGCCGACGCGCTCACCTCGCTTCCGGCGAGCGAGATCATGCCCGACCTGCGAACACCCTGGAACGGCTTCGACGGCCTGCTCGACCAGGTCGAGGCCCGTGATGTGACCGGTCACCCCGGCTGGGACGCGATGGCCGAGACTCTGCGCAGCTACCGGCTGTGGAAGGACGGCAAGCGCGAGCAGGCGTGGCGGGCGGCCGACACGATCGACGGGCCCCTCGGCCAGGCCCTCACCGCCTGGTACGGAGAGCTGGAGCGGCGCTCGACCAATCGCGCCGCCACGGCCGGGGCAAGGTGACCGCCGCCATGAAGCGCACCCCCTCCGTGATTCTCGGCCTGTGCTCGTACACCCACGATTCGTCGGCAGCCCTTCTCGTGGACGGTGAACTCGTCGGCTTCGTCGAGGAGGAACGCCTCTCCGAGCAGAAGCACACCAAGCTCTATCCGGCCCTCGCCGTGGGATGGCTCCTCGACCAGGCCAAGCTGAGCGCCGGCGACGTGGACGCCGTCGCCTACAACTTCCAGCCCGTCCGCTACCTCGCCGAATCGCCCGCCGCTCTGCGCATGGCGCTCTCGCCGATGACACACGACCGGAGCCTGGCCCGCGCCCACGGGTTCGCCAAGGTCGCCCTGCGAACCCGGCGTCGGCTGCGCGTCCTTGGCAGCCAGTTCCCCTCGGCCCGCGTCACACCGATCCTGCACCACCGAGCCCACCAGCTCACGGCCTTCGTCGCCTCCGGCTGGGAGGAAGCCGCCGTGCTCGTGGTCGACAGCCTCGGCGAGCGGCAGACCACCACCATCGCCCACGGCCACAGCATCCAGCGCCCCCGCCTCCAGCCCATGGAAGCGATCAACGACCCGGCCTCCCTCGGATACGTGTACGGCGCCGTCACCGAGCACCTGGGCTGGAGGCGTGGCGACGAGGAAGGCACCGTCATGGCGCTGGCCGCTCTCGGCGACTCCGCCCGCTTCCGGAACCTGTTCACTACGGCCGTCCGCACGACGGCCACGGGCTTTCGAATCCACCCCGGCTACTTCCCGACGCGCACCCTCACCTCGGGATACCCGAGGACGTCCCAGCGGTTCATCGCCGAGACCTGCCCTGAGCGGCACCCGAGCGAGCCGCTCACCGACGTCCACCGAGATCTGGCGGCTGCCCTCCAGGAGCGGACCGAACAGGTGATGGTTCACCTTGCCCGCCGTGCCCGTGCGCTCACCGGCTCCCGGCGTCTGTGCGTGGGCGGCGGCGTCGCCACGAACTGCGTCAGCATCGGGAAGATCGTTGAGGCTGGCATCTTCGACGAGGTGTTCGTCCCGCCGGCACCCGGAGACGCCGGAACCGCCATCGGGGCCGCCCTCGCCGTGCACGTCGATGGGCGCAGCCCTCGCCCGGTCGCCGGCATCGCCCGCCACTGTTACCTCGGCCCCTCCTACGAGGACCAGCCCCTCGACCTGACCCCCTGGCCCGGCCTCCACCAGAAGACCCTCGGCATCGAGAGCGCCGAGTTCCTCGCCGACCAGCTCGCCCACGGCATGATCGCCGGACTCTTCCAGGGAGGGGTCGAAGCCGGACCGCGTGCCCTGGGCAACCGCTCGATCCTCGCCTCCCCACTGGAACCCGGCGTCGTCGAGCGGCTGAACGCCACCGTGAAGTTCCGCGAGCCGTTCCGGCCCTTCGCCCCTGTGGTCCCCGCCGAGCGCGCCGCCGAATTCTTCACCCTCGGCCAGCCGGCCCCGTACATGTCCATGGCCTCCGGGGTGACAGACCTGACGCGCGAGCGGGTGCCGGCCATCGTGCACGCCAACGACACCTCCCGCCTGCAGACCGTCACCCCGTCGCAGAACCCGTTCATGCACGCGGTGCTGACCGCCTTCGGCCGTCGGACCGGCATCCCCGTGCTGATCAACACCTCCCTCAACGTCAAGGGCAAGCCGATCTGCGGGACACCCGAGATGGCCCTGGACTGCCTGGCCAACTCCGGTCTCGACGCCCTGCTCCTCGAAGGGCGGTGGATCACCAAATGAAGATCGGATACAGCTTCTGGGGATTCCTCGGCAACGGCATCACCGACACTCCCGACGGAGGCCGCAGCCACCGCCGCCCCTTCATCGACGCCCTTCTTGCCCGCGGTCACGAGATCGTCTTCCTCCAACCCGACCGCGACCGCCTCGAAGCCGGTGACGACCTCGGCGGCGCGTACACCTTCGACGACGGCCTGCCCGGCATCGACGCCCTGTTCCTGGAGTGGCGCTGGGCGATCCCCGGCCGCAACACCACCGTGTGCGGCAGCGAGGGGCACACCTGCGACCTCCATCGGCAGGCCCGGCTCATCAACCACTACACGGCCCGGCACCGGACATCCACCGTCATCTGGGACAAGGACCGCACCCTGCGCGCCGAGAGCGTGTGGCGCCGCACGGCCCACACCCGTGTCTGCGAGGCCGCGCTCACCCCGACCCCCGGCGCGCACTCGCTGCTTTTCCCCGTCGCCGAGGACCTCCTCGCCCAGACCGATCCCCTCACCCTCGCGGCGCGGCCTCGGGATCTCGCGCTCGGCTATGTGGGCAACCAGTACGACCGGGACGAGCCCTTCGACCGCTTCTTCGCCCCGGCCGCCGCCCGCGTCGAGCACTTGGTCGCCGGGAAGTGGACGAAGACCGGCCGCTGGCCGCACGTCCGCTTCGCGGGCCGGATCCCGTTCGAGGATGCCGCCGACGTCTACGGCCGGTCCCTGGCCACGGTGCTCATGCTGCCCGAGCGGTACGCCGCGGTTGGGCAGATGACCCAGCGCATCTTCGAGGCCGTGCTCGCCGGATGCCTGCCGCTGGCCCCGGCGGACATCCGCTTCGCCGACCGGTTCGTCCCGAAGGAGCTGGTCGTGCGCTCAGGCGACGACGTGCTCGAACGCCTCTCCTACCTGCGCGAGATCGCCGGAACCGAGCAGCACGCAGCCCTGATCGCCGCATGTGTGGACCGGCTGCGCCTGTTCGGCCTGTGCAAGCAGGTCAACACCCTGGAGTCCGTCCTGCACGGCCTCCTCCAGGCCACCGCGACCGAGCGGGGAGCTGCCTGATGCAGACCGCTCGATCGACCACGGCGCGCGGATCCTCCGGGCGCGTCCCGGAGGATGGGTCCGCCGGACACCCGAACCTCTCTACGCTGGAGCACCATGAAGAAGGTCGCCATCGTCGGCTGCGGAGGCAGCGGCAAATCCCACGTGGCCCGCGAACTGGGCAGGATCCTCGACGCCCCGGTGACACACCTGGACGCCGCGTTCTACGACGACGAGTGGAACGCGTTGCCCATGGACAAGTTCACCGACGTGCAGCGCGAGCTGGTCGCGCAGCCGCGGTGGGTGATCGACGGCAACTACAACTCGACGCTGCAGGTACGGCTCGAAGCCTGCGACACCGTGGTCCTGATGGACGTGTCGACCGTGGCGGCGCTGTACGGGATCTTCTCCCGGCAGATCCGGCACGGCGCGGGGCACAAGGGCAACGGGGTGCACAACCGCATCCACTGGGGCGTGATCAAGTACGTCGCCACGTACCGGCGCAAGATGCGGCCCCGCGTGATGGCGAAGATCGAGGAGTTCGGCTCCCGCGCCGATGTGGTGCTGCTGGCCAACCGGCGCCAGACGCGCCGCTGGCTACGGAGGGTCGCCGCCGAGCAGTCCTGACCGGCCAGCGCCCCCGGTCAGGGGGTGCGGCATGAACGAGTCCAACCCGTTCCTGGACCCCGTCCGGCAGCCGGAGCTGTACGGACACGCCTCACGGCTGGCCGGGCGGACCAGCGCCCTGATGCGGGCCAAGACCGCCGGACACCCGGTGCCCGAGACCATCGTCAGCCTGGTGCAGACCCATCACGCCCGGCCGGACCGGCTCGGCGCGGTGCTCGACATCGGATGCGGTCGCGGCACGAGCAGCCTCATCCTCGCCGAGCGGCTCCGGCCCGAGCGCGTCGTGGGCCTGGACGCCGCCCCCGCCCTGCTCGCACAGGCGCGCGAGCGCGTCAGGAACCTGCCCGACAGCACGGTGGAGTTCGTCGAAGGCGACTTCCACGACCTTCCTCTGCCCGACAGGTCGAGCGATGTCGTCGTCGCCGCGTTCTGCCTCTACCACTCGCCGCGCCCCCAGGACGTCGTCGGACAGATCGCCAGGGTCCTCGCCCCCGGTGGTGTGGCCGTGCTCGTCACCAAGGGCCTCGACAGCTATCGGGAGATGGACCAGCTGGTCGCCTGCGCCGGTCTCGATCCGCGTGCCGCCCAGCACGAAAGCCTGTACACCGCAGCCCACAGCGACAACCTGGCCGACATCGCCGCCTCCTCGCTCGACGTGATCGCCGTCCTGGACGAGGAGCACGTCTTCACCTTCGACGGCCACGATCACTCGGCGCAGTACCTGGCCACCAACCCCAAGTACGACCTGGCGCCCGGCTTGTACGGCAACCCCGGTGCCCTGGCGGCGACCCTGCACGAGTTCCTTCCCGACGAGCCGCTGACCACCCGGTCCCGGATCACCTTCGTCGTCGCCCAGCCGAACGATGGGCGGATGGCATGACCCTCGCGCCCTTCACCAAGCCCTACACGAAACCGGAGCGTGCGGCGGGGGCGGTGCGCCACTACCAGTGGCTCACCGAGCACGCCAAGCCACTGCGGCAGCCGGCGCTCCTCACCGTCCGAGCGAACAGCCTGACGTTCGAACGGATCGAAGGTCGCTCGGTGCGCCCGGACGACCTCCCGCGCGTCGCGGTACTGCTGGGTCACGCCCACGGTGCTGCCTGGGCCAGCGATCTGCGGTCCGCTTCGCTGCACATCCCGCACCACTTCCGGGACGGGACCAGGTTCGACGACTACCTCGGCCCCCGGAATCGCGCCCTGCGGCGACGCCACGAACAGGGCTACCTGCCGAACAAGGCCGCGTTGCACGCGATGTTCGGCCTGCTGGAAACGACGGCCCAAGGGCCCTGCGCCTTCTACAAGGACAGCAACCCCCGGAACTTCATCGTCACCAGAAGGGACATCATCGCCGTCGACACCGACGACCTGTCCCTGGCCCCGATGGGCTACGACCTCGCCAAGCTCATCGCGACGCTCCACCTGACCTACGGGCCGCTTCCGGACCAAGCCGTCACCAACGCCCTGCTCGCGTACAACGCGGCAGCTCTACGACACGACGCCCGGCTGGGAACGACGGACCGAAACCAGCTCGACAGCTCGCTGGCCCTGCACGCCGTGCTCACCGCCCCGTACATCGGTCGCAACGGCTACCGCTACAGCCTGCCCCTCCGTTTCAGCCACTGAGGAGCCTCATGATCACCACCGAACTCGTCTTCGTCCGGCACGGCCAGGCCCAGTGCAACGCCGACGGCCTCGTCGGAGGCCCGCGCACCTGCACCGGCCTGACCAACCTCGGATATGCCCAGGCCGAACAGGCCGCACGCCGCCTGGCCACCGAGCACCTGAAGAAGCCCTTCGACGTCATCTACACCGGTCCGCGGATCCGTCTCGTCCAGACCGGCGAGATCATCGCCCAGACGCTCCAGATCCCCGTGCACCACGACGACCGACTCGACGGCCCGGTCCACGGCGACGCCGATGGCCGGCCCTGGGACGCGGTGAAGACGGCCGCCGACGGCGGGCCGCACGCCCACCCCGACACACCCTGGGCCAACGGCTCCGACACCTGGAACGGATTCCTGGAGCGCGCCAGCAGGAACCTGAGCCAGCTCATCGCGGAGAACCGGGACAAGCGCGTCGTCTTCGCGGCCCACGGGGAGACGGTGATCACCGCGCACACCCTGCTGCTCGGCATCCCGATCGGCTCGCCCGCCGGATTCACCCACAACCACGCCTCCATCACCCGCTGGCAGCACCACCGCAACCGCCTGGGCCAGAACCGCTGGATGCTCGACCGGCACAACGACACCGAGCACCTCAGTCTCCTCACGCCGGAGCCGACCCCGTGATCGCGACCTCGCGCGACCCCCGAATACAACTGGCGCACCACCTCCTAGGCGCAGTCGACATCGCAGCGGACCCCGCGCTCCCGCCCCGCGTCATACGCCTGGTGGCCGACGGCGGGCGTCAGTTCATCGCGAAGCAGCACGCCGAGCGAGACCGGTACGCCGCAGAACTCCACGCCTACCGGACGTGGGTCACCCATCTGAGCGGCCATGCCCCAGAGTTGGTCGGCCGGGACAATGCCACCCGCACCCTGCTGCTCACCGCGCTCGCAGGCCACCGCGCGGACACCTTCGCTCCGGGCTCACCCGAGGAGGAGGTGGCCCACCACGAGGCCGGGCACGTGCTGGGCAAGCTGCACCGGGCCAAGGCCATGCCCCTGGGCGGTGCCGTCGGCGCTTCGCTCGCCGAGCGGTTCCACGGGTGGATCGGCCGGGCCGTCCACGCCGACCTGCTCGACGCGGCCGAGGAGAACCTGCTGAAGCACCACGCGGTGATCCTGGGCACCAGCCAGATGGACAGCGCGATCTGCCACCTCGACTACCAGCCGCGCAACTGGCTGCTCGGCGACACCTTCGGCATCTTCGACTTCGAGCACATGCGACGCGACGCCCGGGTCCGCGACTTCGCCCGGCTCGAATTCCGACGCTGGCAGGCCGCACCCCACCTGCGCACCGCCTTCTTCGACGGCTACGGACGCTCCCTCAACGACACCGAACGCCGCCTCTTGGAGTCTTTCGGCGCCATCGAGGCGGCCACAGCCCTGGTCAAGGGCCACCAGGAGAACGACACCGCCCTCAGCGCACACGGCAGAACCGTCCTGTCCCGGCTCGCCTGACCAGACCCTTAGACGACACCCCTCTGGAGATCCCCGTGCCACAGCACGAGCAGCCCCTGACCAACGCTTCCCTCCGACGGGCCGTGGTTACCGGCTCCGCCGGATTCATCGGCTCCCACCTCGCCCACGCCCTTGTTCAGGCCGGCACCACCGTGATCGGGGTGGACCGCCGAGACCCGTCCTCCAACCCGACGGCCGCCGCCAACCTCGCCGCGCTGCGGGGCCGTCAGGGATACCACCACGTCACGGCCGACCTCCTCCACTGCGCGATCGAACCGCTCCTGATCGACGCCGACACCGTCTTCCACCTCGCCGGCATCCCCGGGGTACGGCCCTCCTGGGGACCGCAGTTCGGCGACTACCTCGCGTCCAACGTGTTGGCCACCCACCGCGTCCTCGACGCCTCCACCCGGATCGGCGTCCCCCGACTGGTCGTCGCCTCCTCGTCCAGCGTCTACGGACCGACCGACGGCGACGCGAGCCGCGAGACCGACCGCCCCAACCCCGCCTCCCCGTACGCCGTGACCAAGCTGGCCGAGGAGCAGCTCTGCCTCGCCTACGCCGAGCGCCCCGTCGGCCCCGAGGTCGTCGCCCTGCGGTACTTCACTGTCTACGGCCCCCGCCAGCGTGCCGACATGTTCACCCACCGTGCCCTGTACGCCGCCCTGACCGGACAGCCCCTGCGCCTGTACGGAGACGGCCACCAGCGCCGCGACTTCACCTACATCGACGACGTGGTCGCCGCCACGATCGCCGCCGGCACCGTCCCGAACGCGCACGGTGCCATCAACGTCGGCGGCGGCTCGAACGCCTCCCTGCTCGACGTGATCAACATCGCCAACAGTCTCACCGGCCGCGAGATCCAGCTCCACCAGGACCACGTGCGCAACGGGGACGTGATCTTCACGCGTGCCGACCCCGGCCGTGCCGGAGAGGTCCTCGGATGGCAGCCGCGCGTCGACCTCCACAGCGGACTGCGCGCCCATATGCAGGCGCTGGCCGCCCCGGTGCCGGACTACAGCCGTGCCGCATAGGCGACCCCGTCGGATCATGAGAGGAGTGCTCATGGAAACCCCCGAGCGGGCACGGCTGGATGCCTTCTTTCGGAGGATCACCGCGCAGTTCCCCGCCGGGCAGGCGATCACAACTCTGGTCGTCACCCACCTGCTCCCGGAACGCCCCGCGTTCTTGCGCGCCATGGCCGCGGTGTCCACGATCGGCGCCGTCCTCCCCAAGCCTCGGTCGATCCACCAGCTGACCCTCGACACCGTCCGCCGCACCCTGCCGGTCCACGACCTGAGCCGGGAGCGGTTGACCGACGAGACCCACGCCCTGCACTACCTGGAGGACACGGCCAGCGGCCAGGACATCGTCCTGGTCGACATCGGCGGCTACTTCGCGGCCAGCCTCGACACCCTCGTGGAGAAGTTCTCCGGCCGCATCCTCGGCGTCGTCGAGGACACCGAGAACGGGCACCAGCGGTACGCGGCCCTCGGCTCGCTGCCGTGCCCCGTCGTGTCCGTGGCCCGCTCACCGCTCAAGGACTGCGAGGACCACCTCGTCGGCCGGTCCATCGTGTTCTCGACCGACGCCCTCGTCCGCGCCCGCGGGGACATCCTCACGAGTCGCAGCGCCTGCGTCATCGGCTTCGGCAAGATCGGTCGCTCGATCGCCCAGACTCTGCGCGCCCAGGACCTGCGCGTCACCGTGTACGACAACGACGCGGTCAAGCGGGTACAGGCGCACGCCCTTGGTTTCCGCACCAGCGCGTCTACCACCGAGGCCGTCCGCGACGCGGAACTCGTCCTGTGCGCCACCGGCAATCTCGCCCTCCGGCATGAGGATTTCGCAGCCCTGCGCAACGGCGCATACCTCGGATCGGTGACGTCCTCCGAGGACGAGCTCGAACTCGGCAGCCTCGACGACCTCTACGAACGCCACCCCGTCGGACCCCAGTTGACCCGCTACGAGGTCACCGGCCACTACTTCTACGTTCTCGCCGACGGCGGTGCCGTCAACTTCGTGCACGGCGCCGCCGTCGGCACCTACATCCACCTCGTTCAGGCCGAGATACTCGCCGCCACCGGCGCGCTCAGCCACGCGCGATTCCAACCCGGACTGCACGAGATGCCGGCGGCCGACCGCGACGCCATCGCCAAGACCTGGCTCCGCCACTTCGAAAGGTGACCTCGTTGCCCCCCTCCACCGAACACATCCGCGCCGCCACCGAGGCGTACCTCGCCCGCCACTCGGACGAACGCGGCAACCTGACGATGCTCTTCGCAGCCCTCGACGGCACCGACGATCCCACCAGCCGCAAGACCTTCCCCGCCCATGTGACCTGCAGTGCCATCCTCTTCAACGGCGAACGGGAGGTCCTCCACGTCCTGCACAAGGCGACCAGGAAGCTGCTGGCGCCCGGCGGGCACAACGAGCCGTCCGACCAGCAGCTGCGCGACGCCGCCCTGCGCGAACTCCACGAGGAGGCTGGCATCCCGCCCACTGCCGTCGTCCCGCTCGTTGGCTATGAGGACGTTCCCCTCGACATCGACGTGCACGCGATCGACGCGAGCCCGTCCAAGAACGAGCCGGCGCACCACCACGTGGACTTCCGCTGGGCCTTCCACCTCGGCACCGGACACGCGGTGACCCTCCAGGAGGAGGAGGTCGACGGCTACCAGTGGCGGCCGTTCGCGGCCGTCACCTCGTCGACCGTCCGCGCCAAGATCGCCCAGCTCACCTGAAGCCCCGCTCGTACTGACCACCAGGAGGACGCCGTGGCCGCCACCACAGCCAGACCGACCGGCGCCGGACCGCGTCGGTACATCGCCGTCATACCCTGCCGCTGGGGCGCCTCCCGCTTCCCCGGCAAACCACTGGCCCGCCTCGGCGACCGGCCGCTGCTTTGGCACGTCCACCAGCGCTGCCTGGAGGCCAAACGCCTCGACGGAGCCATCGTCGCCACGGACGATGCACGCATAGAAGCGGCGTGCCGCGAACTGGGCATCGACTGCATCCGTACCGGGGAGCACCTCACCGGCACCGACCGCGTCGCGGAGGTCGCCGAGCACCTGCCGGCCGACGGGTACATCAACGTCCAGGGCGACGAGCCGTTCCTCTCGCCGACGGCCATCGACGACATCTCGGAGGCCCTGGAGTACTCCCCGGCGGACACCTTCGCCGTGAATGCCTACACCGAGTTGGACGACGTCGGCGACGTGTTGGACCACAACGTCGTCAAGGTCGTCGTCACGGCGCGCAGTGAGGCACTCATGTTCTCGCGTCAACCCATCCCGTACCCGAGGGGAGACCGGCCGAAGTACCTGCGTCAGCTGGGTCTCTACGGCTTCACAGCCCATGCTCTCCAGCGCTTCCGCCAGCTTCAGCAGGGGCCCTTGGAGCGTGCGGAGGGCGTGGAGATACTGCGCTTCGTCGAACACGGCCATGCCGTGCGGATGATCCCTGTCCGAGACGACGGTGTGGCGGTAGATACCCCAGAGGATCTCGCGCGAGCCGAAAGCATTCTCGGTCGTCGCGGTTGAGTCATTCTCTCGCCCGCAACCGCGCTTACTCGCGGGGCGGTTGAAAAACCCCACTATCAACTACGCAAGCAAGGTGACGGGTTAGCTGTGGAGCGCTGAATATTCGGCGGCGACCTAGCGCAGCGCTCACGGCGGCCCACTCTCCGGAGGAATTTCAAGATCAATATTGGAGCGAAGCAGCTTTTTCGATCTTGAATGGAGATAGTGATCTGCCGCACTCGGGTGACCTTCGCAACATCTCCTTCTCGCGTGATCGCTTAATCCCCCTTGTACGCTTAGGCGCGACAGCGCGTGCGGGTCGCCCGTCGCGCGCATCGACCACGGGCTGCCGCCTGCTAGCGCCTCGCGTACGCGCCTAGGTGTGGGGTTTACAGTGAGCAGAATGGAGAGACTATGCCTTGGCGTAGGGATCCTTCACGTCGCGACCTCGTGAGGGAATGCGAGAAGAAGCTCGCTGATCTCCCTATACCAACCCCTTTCAGCGTTGAGACGCTGGTGGGCAATATGGAAGGGGTTCTAGGGCGTGAGATCCAGTTGGTTCCGCTGGATGACCCCGACGGGGGCCTCGGAACAGCTTGCGGTCTGCGGGTGAAGACCCCCGAAGTGACCATCATTCTTTACCGGCGTCGCTCTAGTCGAAATCGAACGGAACACATCATCCTCCATGAGATCGCGCATGAGTGGATGGATCACGGCACCTCTTTGACGGCTGCCGAGATCGAGCGTTACGTACCTGAACGCATTCGGCAAGAAGTTCTTCGGCGTTACCCGTCGGCCTTGGTTCAGGCGCGCGTTGATTTCGACAGCCACGAAGAGAAGCAGGCGGAGCTTTCGGCCTCACTGATCAAGCGGCTGGCCCGTCGTCAGTCGGCAACCGGGGACGACGTAATCAGCCTGCTGGAGTACTCCCTGGCGCACCCGGTCGCTCCACCGCGACGGCGGCGGTAGTACAGCAATTATCGCAATGGCCACCCAGTAGTCAGTTCGCGCCCTGTAGAGCCCGCATGCGGCGGCAGGTGCGGCATGCACAGATATTGACTGATCCCGTGTTCGACTTCTTCAAATACTTCACTGCGGCAGTCATGACGCTGATATCCATCTGGCGTTTTCCGGCTGTCAGATATGGCGATGCGCACCGCAGGGCACTGTGGGGTGGCTACGCCGGATTCGCGGTCGCTCTGTGCCTGTACACCCCCGCAGCGATGGACGCGGTCGACCGCATTCCTGTTGTCGATCTCAGCGCTCTACTTCGGCACTTCGCCAGCACCGCAGCGATCATGGCGGCGCTGACGTACGTAGCCACCAGCTACGGCAAGACTGCTGAGGCAGTCGTGCCCAGACACGTGGAGTTCTCACGATGGGTCGCCCGAGCCTCCTACAGGGCCGGAGCGGTGGGTGTAATTCTCCTCGCGGTCCTGTTCTTCACCGTGGTGAAACGAGATCAGCAAAGCGAAGACTTCCTCGTTGACCATGCCGGGCAATGGGGCGTCGCTCTCTACATGACCGTGTTCTATTTCTTTCCGCTTGTCACCACTGCCGTGTGTGGCTATCAGTGGACTAGGGCGGCGCGTCGAGCCGAGAGCACGAGTATGCGCATCGGTCTGGGCTTGATGGGTTTCGCGATGTGGATGGGGCTCATCCACACGATAGCCAGAATCTCTATTCTGTGGATCGCCGTAACATTTCCTCTCGGCGAATCGACGGTGAGGTTCCTTGTCGATGCCACTGCAATCTGGATGAACCTTCTCTTCGTTATCGTTGCCGTAGGGGCAAGCATTCCGACAACCCGTGCGGCAGTGGCACGCTGGAAAACGTTCCGCACCCTGTACCGGATCTATCCCATATGGTTCGATCTGGTTGAAGCTTTTCCCGGAACAAGTCTGTACCCGCCTGGACGGCGAGTAACTGAACTCCTACAGTTGCGCGTGCCTATCGACGTCCGTCTGGACCGATGGACGCAAGATATCTCTGACGCCTGCGAGAAGCTGCGTTACTACGTTCCGCGTAATCTCATGTTCGCCGCAGAAGACATGGCCTCCGCGCAACCTGATCCTGAGCCCGTCGCAGAGGCGTACTGGATAAAGGCTGGACTCCTCGCGTCTAACGCCGAATCCGCCGAACCATCCTCGGCTGCCCTTCTGCGAGAAAAACCGTTCGTCGACACTGATAGTGAAGCAGCCTGGTACGAGCGAGTCAGCGCGGCTTATTCACAGATCACCGAAGATCAGGCGCGGGAAGTTCTCGATAACTCCCTGACGCTAGAAACGGATGCTCGGTAGTAGCTCTGGGATGGCACGTAGAGCGGTGACTGGTCGGTGTTCGCGGCGTACGCGACTAGCTACTCATAGATGCGATCTTGAATGGCTTCGTGAGATTCGGCACCACCGAGCCCTAGCCGCCACTGGTACCGTTGGCAGCGCGGACATAAGGTTTTGCTCCGCCCCGTAAGTGCACTTCCTGGCCTGCGATGCGCAGCAGCTTCTGCGAGCGCCGTGTGCGCCGGGTCCACGGCGCTCTCCGGTCTGGACGAGCGTCCGAGATATCAGCGATGGAGTTCCCCGCATGTCCAACCGCCGTACCGGCCTCATTCTTGATTTCGGAGGCGTTCTCACCACCCCCCTGCTGCCCGCCGTGCTGGCGTTTGAGCAGCGCGAAGGGCTCCCCAAAGGTGCCTGCCTCACCGCCCTGTACGCGGACCCGGAGGGCGTCCGGATCACCAGTGATCTGGAGCGCGGTGTCGTGTCCCAGAACGAGTGGAACGAGTTCGCCGGCAGGATGCTGAATGTGCCGGCGGACGGACTGATGGGGAGGATCTTCGGTGACCTCCGTCCTGAGCCGCTGCTGATCAACGCAGCCGCCGCAGCTCGCCGGGCCGGGATCAAGGTCGGCATTCTGAGCAACTCCGTGGGCTTGGCGCCGTGGGATTTGTACGAGGGCTACGAGCTGGAGAAGCTGTACGACGTCGTCGTGATCAGCGAGCACCACATGATGCGCAAGCCCGACGCCGAGCTGTTCGAGATCACGCTCAAGCTCATGGGCCTGCCCGCGGACGAGTGCATCTTCGTCGATGACACCGAGGCGTACGTGCAGGCAGCGGAGCAGCTCGGCCTCGCCGGAGTGCATAATCAGAACCCCGAGCAGACGGTCGCGACCCTGTCCGAGCTTCTGGGTGTCGACCTGACCGCTTAGAGCACCGTCGAGTTTCGCCTGAACGTAGGGACTTCGGCTCCGCCCCCGCAGGGGCGAGCCGAAGTCCCTACGCGTTTCAGGTCTGAGGTCTGTCATGACCTGGTCAGGCTGGGGGGTCGAGGGTCGCCACGAGCCCGAAAGAGCTAGGGGGGAACTGCTGCGCCCGCCTAGACCGGCAGGGTCACTCCTTGTTCGGAACCTCGGACAGCTTGTGTCTTAGTTCTCCTACGAGCCGATTGATGTCGGCCATCGCCTTCATCGACAAGATCTCGCTGCCGCGTGCGGCCAAGCCCAGGACCTGTCCCTGACGGATCGAGCCGATGAAGCGGACAGCCTCCAGGAACTCCTGGACCATGGGACTCAGTTCGGCGTCATCGCCGAACAACCAGTGCGGAACCTGGAAGGCGTCAGCCAGGCCGGCGCGCACTTCATCCGGTGCCGCGGTCGCCGCGCCTTCACGCAACTCCTTGATGTCGTCGGCGGTGATAGCTGCCCCTGGCGCGTGCTGATTCACGAGCCGCGCAATGTCTGCATCGGACATCGCCGTCTCATCGGTGGAGCCGTACTGCAGGAGAAAGTTGATCTTTTCGCCG
Source organism: Streptomyces sp. CNT360 (assembly GCF_000424785.1). NCBI lineage: Bacteria > Bacillati > Actinomycetota > Actinomycetes > Kitasatosporales > Streptomycetaceae > Streptomyces > Streptomyces sp. CNT360. Next base: position 204,650 of record NZ_AUKO01000013.1, read on the forward strand.
ATGGTGCGCGGTGCGGTCTGTTGATCGTCACTCGGGGGGGTGGGCCGCACGCCGAACGAGCGATCCTGGGCCGCGAGGAGTTTCTCCTCGGTCACCCCGTACGCCGCCGCCAGCGGCCGGATGTAGCTGGCGTTGAGCCTGCGCCGCCCGGACTCGGCATTGGCTACCGGCGCCCGGCTTGCGCCGAGGACCTCTGCGGCTTCTGCCACGCTGAGACCGGCGTCGCACCGCAGGAGCTGCAGGTCGGGAGGCCCCTCGTGAGGGAACAGCTCGTCGAGAGGCTCATCGAGCGCCGTCGCGATCGCAGGCAGCTTCTCGCCCTTGGGAAAGTCCTTGCCCGATTCCCATCGTGCGACGGTGGCGCCGCTGACGCCTACCAGCTCGCCCAGCTCCCTCTGATGCATGTCCCTTCGCCGGCGGGCAGCGCGTACGAGGCTGCCGTCGAACTGACGTGGGGGCACGGGGACTCCTGCTGCGAGGTGGCTATGGGCTTGGTGTCGGGTCAACTGTAAGCCAGGGTTGATGCATTTCTGAAACTGACGTACGTTTCCGTATCGCACCTGTCGATCAGGCCCAACTCTACGGTGCCGACCTCTGGGGGACCCCTGTGCATATTCCATTGCCATGAGCGCTCACGCAACAGGCGTCATACGTGCTTCCGGGCGAGGCCGATCGCTGTGGGCGTCACCTGCGTGGACCCGGCCAGCGCCGGGTGGGCTGACCGCAAATGATCTTCCGGGCAACGGGATGGACTTGCCCGCGGGGTCTGCATATGTTCGTCGTCCCACGCCGGGCAGGGCCCGGAAAGGGGTCGATGACCAGCGGAAAGGAGACGGGACGGATGCTGGCATACGACCCGTGATCTGGCCTGGAAACTGAAACCGGCGCCGGGGAGCTACCAACTCCCAAGCGCCGGGCTGGCACCCCGAGGGCGCCAATTACACATCTCGCGGGCGGCAGGGCTTCTTGCACGAGACCGCCGCTCCGCGCTCCTACGAACAACGGAGTATCGCATGCTCGCCATGCCGAGCGGAACCCCTGCCTGCCCGGACGACGGCCGTCCGCAGCGCCTTGCCGCCCAGCTCGCCGACATGATCCCGGGGGCGGCCACGATCCGGGTCAGCCTCACCGACCCGACGCAAACGTGGCCTCGTCTCCACGCCGTCGCCAAGGACGAGGCCGGGAGGACCCTGGAGCTGGGCCGCCCGACCGCCAGGATCGCGGCACGCTGGATCCTGCGGGTCTGGCCGGAGGTGGACTGGATGCGCCCGCACATCTTCTGCCTTGCCGACGCCACCCTGACCCGCAGCGACCTGGTCGCCGCCGAGCGGGGACGCTGACATGGCCCGGATCCGAACCGTCAAGCCGGAGGCGTTCACCTCCGAGTCGCTCGCCGAAGTGACCGTGGCGGCCGAGCGGACCTTCTTCGGCCTGCTCACCCAGGCCGACGACCATGGTCGCCACCGGGATAACGCCGCGATCATCGCGGGGCTCCTCTGGCCTCTGCGCGCCGAGCACACCTCAGTCCACGTCGAAGACGACCTCCACCAGCTCGCGAATGCCGGACTGATCTGCCGATACAGCGGATGCGACGGCCGCCTCTACCTCCACATCGTGACCTGGTCCGAGCACCAGAAGATCGACAAGCCGAGCCAGTCGCGCCTGCCCTCGTGCCCGCAGCACCAGGCTGCCGACCGGTGCGCACCCTGCAAGGGCTCCTGCACCCGGAGGGCGGAGGGCTCGCCCACGGCTCCCCGAGGACTCGCCGAGACCTCGGGGAGGGCACCCCGAGCCCTCAATCTGCCTGCCTCACCCGCCCCGACGGTTCCGGAACAGGCAGACGGGCCAGCCGTAGACCGACAGGAGGCCGCCGACGGAGACGTCAGCGCACCTGGACGCACTGGAGTTAAAAGTGCAGGTCAGAGGGTTTTCCCCGACGGCTCCTCGACCCTTCCCCGAAGCCTCCCCGAAGGCTCGGCGCCTGGATCTAGGATCTTGGATCCTGGATCTCTTGTCCCTACGGGGCGCACAGCGCCCGCAGCCGGCATCTCCGCCAAGGATCTCGTCGGCGAGTACGTGGCCGGGTGCGACCAGCGCCCCCCGAGCGACGTGATCGGGCACCTCGGACGGATCATCAAGAAGCTCCTGGACGAGGGCATCGCTCCGGTGCACATCCGGGCCGGGCTGGCGAATTTCACCGCCAACCCCAAGCACCCGAGCGTCCTGACCAGCATGGTCAACGAGGCGATGAACGCTCGCCCCGGCGGTTTGGCGCGGCCGGGAATCCGGCCTAACGTGCCCGCCCACCAGGCGTGGACCAACCCGGCCAACGCTTCCGCCGCCTACGCCGAGGAGCTGTGATGCACACCCGTCACCGCGAACCGCAGCTCCTCGGCAACGAAGGCACCCTGGAGCGCATGGCCCGGATCCTGGCCGCCCGCAACATCGACCCGGCCGACGCCGCCGCGCTCCCCGACGACCCCGAGCCGTTCTCCCCGCTCGACGCCCTCCTGGCCGGGATGCCCCCGCGCTACCAGGCGGCCGTCGCCGACCACCCGAGGGTCCTGGACTGGGTCGCGGAGGTCACCGAGGCGGCCGTCGCCCCCAGCCGAGGAGCCCGACGACAGGTCACCACCGGCCCTAGCTTGCTGATGGCCGGGGTCGTCGGCGCGGGCAAGACGCACCAGGCGTACGGCGCGGTCCGAGCGCTGGTGCAGAGCGGGGTCGGCGCGCGCTGGCGGGCGACCACCGCCGCCGACCTCTACGCCAATCTCCGCCCCCGGCCCGGGGTCGACAGCGAGCGGGAGCTGGCGGCCGTCAGCCGGTGCCCGCTGCTGATCATCGACGACCTCGGCGCGGCCAAGGCGAGCGAGTGGGTCGAAGAGATCACGTACCGGCTGATCAACCGACGGTACAACTACGAACTCCCCACGCTGATCACGACCAACCTGGCGATCAAGGACCTGCGTTCCTACCTCGGGGACCGAGTCGCCAGCAGGCTCGCGCAGATGACCACCCGAGTCGAGTTCGAGGCCGTCGACCGCAGACGCCACAGCGCCGCCGCCTGACCCTCCACAGGCCACCCCGCCGGACCGCGCCCTCGCACCGCCGTCCCCCCGGGCACCTACCGCTAGCGCACCTCTCCGCCGACGCCCCTGCGCGCGGAGAGCGATCGGAGCACCCCGCATGACCAGCACGATGAACGGCCCCGCCCAGCACCGTCAGCTCGGCGACCAGTCCTGGCAGGCCGACGCCGTCTGCCAGAGCACCGAGTACAACCCGGTGGACCCCGAAGTCTTCTTCCCCGAACCCGACGAGACCGCCAAGATCGCCACGGCCAAGGCCCTGTGCGGCCAGTGCCCGGTCCGGCGCACCTGCCTGGACGCCGCTCTCGAAGGGGGTGACACCGACGGGATCCGTGGCGGCCTGACGGAAGAGGAGCGCGGGCCGCTGCACGACAAGCTCGCCAGCCGCCTCGACTACAGCCGCGTCAATGCCACCATCGCCGGACGCGACGTGCACCTCACCCATACGGAGCGCCGCGCGGTCGAGTACGCGGCCTACCGCCACGGGGTGAGCGAGCAGCGCCTGGCCTGGCTTCTGAAGGTCACCGAGGAACACGCCAAGAAGCGATACCGAGAGATCCGCCGGGCCGAGCGCAACCGAACCCTGAACCAGCCCACCACGAACACCCCACCCCCCGAGACCAGCGGCGAGCGCCTGATCCGCGACGACTTCGGGACGGCGGCATGAACACCGCAAGCGCGCCGAAGACGGCGCACATATCCGGGTGGGACCGCGCGGCTGTCGTGGCCCTCGGGGGCGCGGGATGCGCGCTGTCGTATGACGCCCTGCAGCAGATGGCCGTCGCCATCCACATCCGAGGCTTCCTTACCTACCTGTTCCCCCTGGTGATCGACGGGTTCATCGCGTACGGCATCCGAGCCCTCCTGGTCCTGCGGGACGCACCGCTCCGCGCCCGGCTCTACGTCTGGGCCCTCTTCGGCTCGGCCACCGCCGCCAGCATCTGGGCGAACGCGCTCCACGCGGTCCGCATCAACCAGGACACGGTCGCCGGCACCGGCCTCCAGCTCGGCGATGCGGTGGTCGCGGTGCTCTCCACCATCGCCCCGCTGGCCTTGGCCGGAGCGGTCCACCTCTACATCCTCATTGCCCGGGGCCCGGTCACGGACGCTGACCGACAGAACCTCGGTGAGCCCGGTCACCTCGGTCAGACCGACCGAGGCGACGCCATCGAGGTCACCCGGACCGACCGGGCCGGTCAGCAGCGGTCAGCGGTCGGTCAGGTCAAGCCCGGTCAGGCGGTCACCGCGCTGACCGACCGGCTGCCGCTGTCCCCGGCCGACGAGGACACCGCCACGCGGTCAGTGACCGGAGACGCGACCCCAGCCGCCAACGGCCAGTCGGTCACCGACCACCACCACCGGAGGCACGGTGCCCCTGACCTGCCGGGACAGGTGGACAAGGGGCGGACGGGCGCTGACCGCCCCGACGGCGCTGCCCCGGTCGGTGATGGCCAGGGCAGCCCGGCGGCGGTCAGTGCCCCGCCGGTCACCTCGCCGCCGGTCACTGACCGGGCCGCTCAGCCGACTGGTGGCCGGCGACCTGACCCGGACACCGAGGAGCTGCTGAAGATCGCCCGGTCGGCGGTCAGGGCCGAGGACAAACTCACCCGCAAGGTGGTCGCCCAGGCGATCCGAGGTCAGCAGATTCCGCTGTCCAGCGACACCCTGACCGCGCTGATGGCCCAGCTGCGCGAGCAGCACCGCCAGCCGGTCACTTCCTCCCGGCGCTGACCGAACCTCCACGGAGTGGGTGACCGAGCCGGTCACCCCGGCCGGTCACCCGCTCCGCATGTCTCCGAGACATCCCGCCACAGCAGAAGCGGAGAGCATCCGATGCGCACTCACCCGGCCACGCCCGCCGAAGTCGACTCCTGGCTGACCGTCCTGCACCAGCACGGACACCTCCACCGCGCCCAGCCCGGCCCCGACACCACCTGGATCGTGCAACGCGAGCAGCACGACCGGCCCTGGACCCTGCACCACCCCGTCCTGGCCATGGACTGGATCGAGGAACTCGTCCGCGAAATCCAGCAGCAGGACCCGGAGACGAGCCGGTGAACACCAACGACCCGGTGGCCACCTCCGATGGACAGCAGCGTGACCCCACCACGGCTCCTGGCGGAGCAAGCTATCGCGTACGACGGTCCTACGGCCCGACGTACGCACTTGCCCCCGCCCAGGAGGGCGGGGGAAGCCCGGCTGGTCCCCGAGCGAGGGCGCTCGGGGACCAGCCGGGCAACCGGCACCAGAGGGCGCCGGTCACCGGGGGAAAAGAAGATGACCCTGCCGAGCCCGAGCAGACGAGCCCCAGCACGCCCGCCTTCCCCGACCGCACCCCACGCCGCCGCAGCCGTAACCCGAGTGAGCGCGCCCGCAAGACGACCACCCGCCTCTCCGACACCGAGAAGACCGAGATCAGCGACGCCGCCACCCAGCGCGGCGTCACCGTCGCCCGCTTCCTCGCCACCGCCGGCCTGAGCGCCGCCCGTGGACACGCCGCCGTGCACAGCAACGACCAGCTCGACGCCGCCATCGACGAACTCGCCGCACTGCGCACCGCGCTGGCCCGGATCGGCAACAACATCAACCAGATCGCCTTCGTCCTCAACAGCGGCGGCCACCCGCGCGCCGGTGAACTCGAACACGCCCTGGGCGTGCTGACCGGACTTCTCGCCCGAGTCGATGACGCGGCGAACGACCTGGTGACCAGGCGGCTCTGATGGTTCCCGACATCGGGCGCGGCTCCCGCACCCACGGCCTCCTCGTCTACCTGTATGGCCCCGGACGGCGCGAGGAGCACACTGACGCGCACCTCGTCGGCTCCTGGGACGGCTTCGCCCCCGACCCCGGCCGCGACACCGGCCTCGACCCCGACCCGAAGGTCACCCTCGCCCGGCTCACCGCCGCCCTGGACCTGCGGGTCAAGCAGGCCGGCGACCGCGCGCCCGCCAAGCACGTCTGGCACTGCTCGGTCCGCACCGCCCCGGGGGACCGGCGGCTGGACGACGAGGAGTGGAACTCCGTCGCCCAGCGCATCGTTCACACCACCGGCATCGCACCGGACGGAGATCCCGACGGCTGCCGGTGGATCGCCGTCCGCCACGCGGAGGACCACATCCACATCGTCGCCACCCTCGTACGCGGCGACCTGCGCAACCCGCGCCTGAACTACGACTTCAACAAGGCCCAGGCCGAATGCCGCCGCATCGAGAAGGAGATGGGCCTGCGGCGCCTGAACGCCGGCGACGGAACCGCAGCGAAGAATCCCAGCAGCGCTGAGAAGTTCAAGGCCGAGCGCACCGGCCGACCGGAGACCTCGCGCGAGACGCTCCGTGAGGCCGTTCGTCGAGCCGTGGCGGGAGCGGATTCGGAGGAGGAGTTCTTCACGCGCCTTCGAGAGGCGGGGGTGCGGGTGAAGCTGCGGCACGCTCCCTCCGGTGACGCGCTCGGCTACAACGTGGCCCTGCCCGGCGACCGCAACCGCGACGGAGACCCGGTCTGGTACCCCGGCTCCAAACTGGCCCCCGACCTCTCCCTCCCGAAGATTCGCCTACGCCTCACCGACGGGGCCGCCGAGCCGAGCGCGCCCGCGGTCGGCGCTGACCGGACGAACTGGTCACCGCCCGCCCGTCAACGACGCAACGCCACCGTCATCGCCGAGCGCTCGGCCACACTCCTGGAACGCGACGAGGACGGCGACGCCGCCGCACAGCTCGTCGGCGTCGGAGAACTTCTCGACGCGGTGGCCCAGACCTCACCGGCCACCACCCGCGCCGAGCTGGCCGCCGCAGCTCGCGCCTTCGAGCGGGCGACCCGCAGTCATGTCCGCGCCGAACGCGCCGACACCCGGGCTCTCCGCTCAGCCGCCCGGGGCATCGTCCAGGCCGGCGGGGCGCTCGGCCGAGGCGAGGACGGCGGCACCACCGCGATGCTCGTCTCCACCCTCGTCCTGGTCACCCTCGCCGCCGCCCGCTGGCACTCCGCGCGCGGACATGCTCAGCAGGCCCACGCCTCCCGACAAGCCGCCGCGCACCTGCGTACCGCCTACCGGCAGGCCGCTGCCACCCCGATGCGAGTGCTGCAGGACCAAGGTCGGGCCCTTCCAGAAGCCCAACGCCGCACGCACGAAGCCACCCTTCGCGCCGTCCTGCCGGAGAAGGTCGTACGGGCACAGGGCACGGACGCGAGGACCGACGCCTTGATCGCCACCCTCACCCAGGCCGAGTGGGCAGGCCACGACGCCGAAGCCCTCCTGCGCCAGGCCATCGACATGCGCGAACTCGACAGCGCCGACGACGTGAACGACGTCCTGGTCTGGCGCCTGCGGCGCATCGCCCAGCTCCCGGCACACCCAGGCGAAGGTGCCCCTCGTCCGCAGGCCGCCACTCGCCAGGCCACCACGCTGAGCAGCCGCACCAGCGAACGGAACGCGACGGCAGCCGCACCGCTCGGGACTGTTCAGGACCCCAACCGCCGCTCGCCGGGTCGCTGACCAGGTCGAACCGGTAGTCGACCACCGACCACGCGGACGCCGCGAAATGTATGGACAGCCGGTCTACCGGCTGTTACGGATGAAGACAGGACTGACAACCGGGAGATGACGCTCGTGCTCAGAACCACCACCCGAACCACGGAGCCGGCACCCGCGCTGCCCGTCCTCCCCACTGGTACCAACCCCCTGCTGCAGCTCCAGGCCGAGACCCGGCCCGCCGACGGACCCGGGGCGATTCGCTGCGTCGGCCACTCACGCGAACTCGCTCTCGGCGGCATCCCCGCGATGTGCTCCGCCTGCCGTGCCCGACGCGACTGGCTGCTCATCAACCACGGGCGCAACGTCTGGGTCCGCTGCCGATGCGGCAACCAGTGGCTCGAGCCCGAGATCAGCCGCGCCGACTTCGACGCCTTGGTCGGCGGCCCGCACGGGACGACCTACCCGAGTGTCGAGGCGGGCTTGGCCGCGCTCGGGTTCGACGGCGTATTCGCCGGTATCTACCTGGAGTAGGCGAGCACCGGAAGGAATAAGCGGCGGCTGGGGGCACCAGCCTCCTGGTTCGCCGCTTCTGATCTTCAGCTGCTGGCGGGCGCCGGGTCGGCAGCCTGAGCCTCTGCGAAGGTGCCGTAGTCGGTCGATCGGTCTAGCAGGCTGAAGTCCATGTCACCGGCGGTGAACCGGCTGGTGTAGTAGTGCCCGGTCGCAGTCTTGGGCCGGAGACCGGTTACCGCTATTCGACAGGCCCCTTCGTGCCGCGGGCTTCGATGCTGGTGCTCCACGCGGGGTGTGTTGTCGTACAGGAATCCGATCTCGGCAGTTCCCGAGTTCTCAGGGGCGCCGATGGTGGCGTTGCTCGACCGCGAGGTGCTTTCCTTCGTGCGGAGCGTGGCGTGCAGGCTCCAGAAGGTTTGCTCGATCGTCATGTACGTAATGATCGGACCCCGGTTCCCTCCCTCCGGGATGTGGCTCTCCGAGCTCGGGACAAGCACTACCCGCCAGGTACCCGTGACCCAGGCACGGCCGGTGAAGCGGTGGATGACGGGCCAGCGCCAGGCCCACTTGTCGAACACGACAGTGCCGTAGCCCACGAGGGCCGGGATGTACGCGAAGAGGTACCGGAACTCGGACGGGTACAGGCCCAGGACGACCAGGACGACCGTGTAGAGGGTGGCGGCGATGGTGGCGCCGGCGCGGATGGTGGTCGCGGTGTTCATCGTCAGCTCTCGTAGTTGAGGTAGTGCCACGCGCGCTCGATCAGCTCGCGCGCGTCCTTCTCCGTCCACTTCTGGCCCTCGCCGAACACCTTCTTAATCCCGTTCGGCTCCACCATGCGCAAATAGCTGAACCAGGCCCCCGTGAGTTGCTGATAGACCTCCCGCAGGCTCTCGCGGACCACAGCGTCCAGGCTGCCATCGAGGAGCAAGACGTTGTCCGGGACGTTGTAGATCAGGCACTCGGAGAAGTAAGACGGAAGGGCCTTGATCACGCCCTCGGCAGCGAGGTCGTTCTCGACGTTCTTCAGCACCCGCACCACGAACTTGTACCGGTACTTGGTGTTGGTGTTCTTCGTGCGGCCGTTGACCAGCTGGAGCTCGGGCCAGTTGATGACACGCTTGCCATTGCGCCCGTAGACGACGCTGCCCACATACTCCCCGCCGGGAGCCGTGGTGTCGTAGGCCACCCACTTGAAGCATGGCACCACGTCGATGCTGGGACGGCTGCCCACAACCTCCGGAACGTACACGGCGAGGTTGTGGTCCGTGTCCACCCAACCGAAGTGGTTGGTGAGCGCGTCCTCGGCCTCCTGGCGGAGCCTCTGCCGGGTCCACGGCCCCGCGTACCTGGCTGGCTGTCCAAACCACCAAGCCGCCAGCCCCTCCGTATGGATGGGGTCATTGAGCTTCACCATGATGTCGACGTCGCTGTCACCGCGGACGTTGGTGTTGTTGGGGTACGAGCCCTTCGACGCGACCGTGATGTCGAGTCCCTGGAACGGTTCGTGCCGGAGCACTGCCTGTTTCACCATGCGCTCGGCGCGCTCCAGCCGGAGCTGTTCGGAAGCACCCGGGGGGTTCTTCCATTTGTTGATCAAAGCGATCCGCTGTTCATACGTCAACTGCCTTGCCACGAACGCCTCCAGGCTCCGGCGCGCCTGCGCCTTGCAATAGCGTACGAGCGGGCACTGACAGCGACGCTGGACGACCGACGCCGACGGCGTCAGATGGCTCACCGACCGGACGACCGGCTCTGTTGCCGGGTAGCGACAGAGCCAGACGCCCCCGAGAACCGACGTGCCACCGTTCAGCACGCCACGAGCCCCGGGGAGTCAGCCCACCACTTCCCCGGGGCCCGGCTCTTTGAAGTCACCCCTCTCATCGCCCCGACGCTCGCAGTGTCAGGAGACCGCGGCCAGGGGGGGGAACACGGTCGGAGATCTCCGGTAGATCTGAGGTATGAACCTCAAAGACCTCAGCTCGCTGATGGAGCGCCGTCAGGACGGCGGCCTCAGCTTCGAACGCTTCCGATCCGACCCGGCATTGACCGCACTGCGGTGGCCGGACGCCGTGCTGAGGGACTTCCTGTTCGACCATGGCGACAACGGCACCTTCGCGGACGACTACGGAAACCTCGATCTGACCGCGATCACCTGGACGCTGGAGACGATCCCGTCCGCGGACTTCCACACCATGCCGACCGGTGAGAGCGAAGTCGGACTGATCGAACACTTCGCCAAGAACCCGGTGCATTGGGTCGCAGTGCGAGCCCCGGAAGTCGGCAGGCACTGGGAAAATCACGGGACGTGGTTGCGCCCGCCGCTCCTCATCGACCGGGGCCTCTTGGCCCCGGTGAGCAGCGGATTGCAGGTACTGGAGGGCCGAACTCGCGTCGGCGTCCTGCGTGGCCGCCTCCGCGAGCAGCTGCACGTCGCCGCCGAGCACCAGGCGTGGGTGGGGCGGTCGTGAGGGCTCACCGCGCCCGCTGCGAACACCAAGTGCTTTTCGAAGAACTGCGGATGAATGAGAACGCGCCTGTGCCCGGCCCGCGCCGGGACCTGGCGATGCACAAGGACCGGTGGCCCTCGGGCTGGGAGCATGTCTCGCCCTGCCAGGTTTCCCGCTGACCATGCTGATCGGGACCAGGAGCCAGCCCCGTCGCCAGAACGGCTTGGGGTGGCCTGCAGCTCTCGATCAGACTTCGGCCAGTCGGTTAGAGAGGTCGAGGGCGTCGGTCGTGAAAGAGAGGGCGGCGCACAGGCCGGTCACCTCGTACAGGGTCGGCCGAACTAGGCGCGGCCAGTCGTCCGGGGCGCCGGGCCAGGAACCGAGGAGCACCTCGGCCGTGGTCAGCCCCAGGTACGTCGTGACGTCCCAGCCGCTGCGCGAGGCGGGCTCCCAGCGCAGTCGGATGCGCCCGAGGGGAAGTTGGGGGGTCTCGGCAGCGAGCCAGGTGATGTCGAGGGGGCCGTCGGGGCGGGCGGAGATGCGCTGGAGAAGCGCGCTGTGCACGCCGTACGGCATGGGGCGCGCGGCGACATCGTGCAGCGCGGGGCGCGAGAGGGACGTGATGGAAGCCTCCGTGGTGGTAGGGACGATCAAGCCCAGGTGAGGGCGTCGCGCGCCCCCACCGGGAGGTAGTCCTCCTGGCCGTCGTCGGCGATGTACGCCCTGCCGTCGCGGACGACGACTTCGGCTCCGACGAAGTGGGCGAAGGGGAAGTCGGGGTTGATGGCGAGACGGACAGGCAGGTTGGGGTTGAGTTCCTGGAGCTGGCGGAGCAGGTGGCCGACGGTCAGATACTGAGGCAAGAGAAACTCCAAGGGCAGTGGGGGGACGGGGCCGGAACTAGCGCGGTGCACGGGACGGGCCGCCGTCGGCCCGCCCGCGGTCCGGTGGTCAGCGCGAGGAGTGGGTGACGAGGGCGGCGAGGAATCCGGCGACGGCCTCGGAAGGGGTATGGACACCGAACTCCTGGACCCACACCTCGCCGTCGGCGGGCAGTACCTGGACGCGCCATACGATCTCGCGCGCCCAGGCGGAGGGGTCTTCGGGAAGCCAGCCGACGTAGACGCCGCCGTCCGGGCTGGTCATGTGGATGTTGGCCTCCGGGGTCTCGGTGATCGCCCAGCCGAGACCGTCCAGGAGGTCGAGCACTGGAGCGGCGCAGTGGTCGGAAGAGAGCCAGTGGAGGTCTTCCACGGCGGGGTGGACGACGGCGGGCAGGAGGGTGGCAGAGGCGTTCACGGTTGGACGATCCCTTCGTTGACCTGCGGCTTTCCCAACACCCGTACGTTGGCATGCGGCATGCCGAAGTGCGTAGTCGTTTCTCCGCAGATGCCGTCTGCCGTGGGCGAACTGGAGGCCACCAGCAAGCGTTGGCGGGACGGAAATGGATCGGCGTCCGCAGTTGTCCTACCTGGGTTGCGGCGACGGACCACACGACGGTGAAGGGGGAGCAGGGGATGGCCGAGGCGAGCAGACACTGGGACGGCGCCGGGCTGGAACGCAAGATCCGCGCCGCCGGACGGCCCTGGACCGTGGGCGACATCGCGATGGTTGCCGACGGCCAGTGGGAAGTCGGCGCACAGCCCGACCACTGGCCGGACGAGGAGATGGTGGAGCATCGGGTCGCCGAAGGCCGGCGAATGGAGCTGACGATGGAGGAGCTGGCCCGCGCGGTGGGCCCCCGGGACGAAGAGGACCACCACGACGAAAATCGGAGCTAAGCGTTCAACGTCGGGGCCCCGCTGTGGGCGCCGACGGCCCGACGACGGCCGCCGGAGAGGATGGATCGGGCGTGGCCCCCGGGGCGTGCGGCGTCTGCGCGGAGCGGGCGACAGCGGCCTGTGCCAGCCGAACCGCCGGTGCCTCAACCTCGGGCGCGGCGGCCTCCCGAGCCTCCACCACACGTCGGATCGCCTGGAGGTACGCACGGCTTTCCGCGTGGGCGACGCGGAGGCTGACCGCCGTTTCGGTGATCCGGTCGAGTTCGTAGAAGTCAGGCACGTACCCATGCCGGGACAGGGCGTGAAGACGGTCCTGGTGAACGGTTACCGCGTTGTCTGTGATGGCCAGGGCCGCGCGGGTGTGCATGGCGCAGCGCAGGAGCGGGTCCTCGCTGGGGCGGCGGACCCCTACGACCTCAAGAGCTTCGATGGGCTGGCCCCAGGCGTTCTCGATCATGGCCGTGGCCTGGTCGAGCATGTTGGAACTCCTGTTGGGCGGGGACGGTCGCGAGTGGAGTGCGGCTTTGGGCAGGAGTCAGCGTCCGCGCCGGGGCGTCGGCGAGCTGGCCGGCAGCCGGGCAGAGGTCGCAGGCACGGGGTGTCCCGTCCGTTTCTGCGCCGCCCCCGTGGAGCGGCTCTGCGCGGCCATCACCCGGAGGTCGGCTGCTGTGCGTGGTGCCCGCGCGGCACGGTGTACGGCCTGGGTGACCGCGGTGCGGCGTACGTCCAGCGGAGTCGGAGCGCGCGAGACCTGAGCCTCCGGGATCGACGTGACCGAAGCGACAGGGGTCATCGTGACCAGGTGCTGCATACGCCGGTCGACTTGGTGGCGTTCGCGGACCACGGGGGTCGACTTCGCCATCACAGCGGCGGTTGCGGCGATCAAGTGGGACGGGGCGCGGGCCGTGAACGTCGCTTCGGTACGAGTGCCCCAGCCCGGCGGGCCAGCCCACAGCTCAACGGTCGTGCGGTCGGAGCCGTAGCCGCGCCGATCGATAAGGATGCCCGCTTGGTCGTCAGGAGCGATGATCTCGACGGTGCCGAGTTCAGCAGCTCCGTCAAGGTTCCAGCCGGCATCGGTCAGCGGCCCGACGGTGTCCCTCCAAGGGACGGTTGGCCCTGTCAAGAAGCGGCCGAGGGTATCGGAAGCGATGGCTTCGTCGTAGTCCTGGACCAGTGCGGCGGTGAGGCCGGCGACCATCTCGGCCGGGGTGACGTGGTTGAACGTCGCCGTCCAGCGAGGTGCCGAGAAGGCGTCCTCGGCTGCGCTGATCTTCCACAGTTCGAAGTCGTCGCCGAACCAGCCGATCCGAATCCGTTGGTCGGGAGAGGTTACGAGGAGCTGGCAGGGGCCCTCATCGAGGTACTGATGGGGCCAGTGGGTGACGGGCGCGAAGCCAGCCTCGCCGGTCCCGTTGGAACCAGCCAGATACATGGGCCTGACCAGTACCTCTTGGTACCGGGTCGGGTCATCAGGGGCGTACATGGTCGAGTCTCCGGAAGCGAAGGAGGAGAACGGATCCGCGTATGCAGCGGCGGGAGCCGCCGGAGCGCACGCGGATGCCGTAGTGGCGGCGAGTGGCCTCTAGTTCTCACCCCCGTCACCGGCCCCGGCCCGGCGCCGACTGAGCGGTCACGGCCGCCGGCACCCGCGGTTCCGGCTGAGGCGCGTGGCTGAACATGACGTTCGACGCGGCGGCGCTCCGTCGTAGAGCCGCCGCGATCCGGGCGCTGTCGGCTCCCGCCCCCAGCGGAATGCCGACGTGGGTGCGCGTGGCTGCTGCTGTCGGACGAGGTGCCGCTGTTCCACCTCGCAGCGCGAAGGGCTGGCTCCAGTGCTCGACACGCGCAGACGGCCCCCAACGCCTGGCCGGCATCGGTGAGCACGTAAGGGTCTCCGTGCCGGGAGCCCGTCCGCGTGACCAGGCCATCGGCCTGAAGCCGGACAAGTCGCTGGCGTGCGAGGCCGTAGTCCAGACCGGCCGCCTCGGCGATGTGAACGAACCGCATCTGGCCGTCAGCCGAGTCGAGGGCCTGAATCACGGCAGTTGAGTGCCGATGATGCAGGCGGCGCAGCGCGTCCTCGACACGCTCGGCTTCGGCCTTCGGCTCCTGTGTCACGTGGGTACGGGACCAGTCCGACACCGTGCGGAGCACGGGGGCCAGTGACGTGCCGAGTCCGCTGAGCCGGTACGGCGCCGCCCGTCGGTCGTAGCCACGGACCACCAGTCCGTCGGCGTGCATCGTGGCCAGCCGTTTGCCGACGAACTGCTCGCTGACGAAGGGGAGCCGGGCAGCAACATCGCGGACGCGCATGGGGCCGTTCACCTGGGCCAGGGTCATCGCGGTCCAGGCGGTCCACTTGGGTCCGATCCGGGTGAGAGCCTCCTCGACGCGCTGGGCGTCGATGGAAGCGAAGGAGAAGGTGGGAGGCAGGCCGGGGGTAGGCATGGTGGTCCTTTTCGGGATGAGGTCAGCGTGAGCGGGGGGCCGCGAGGGAGGTCCTGGCGGCGGGCGCGGCGACCGAGTCGGCGAGCGTGCCTGACGTGGTCTGCGTGGTGGTGCGGCCAAGGGCGGCGGACACCCGTGAGGTCGTCGCGCGACCAGCACGCAAGGCGGCTTCCCCTTGCGAAGTGAGCGAGAGGAGCTGGCCGGGCCGGTACACGTTCTCGGTGGCGTCCTGATGCAGTAGCCCGTCGGCGACCAGCCGCTGCACGGTCTGTGGGAAGACCGCCGGGTCCCGCCGATGGGCCTTCTCCCGCGAGATGAAAGGGTCCTCGCCAATCGCGTTGCGACGAAAGCGAACGCCCCCGGTCGCAACGGCTTCAAGGGCTACCAGCCCGCGCTCCCCGGCGACGGCCCAGTCGTCGTTCCGGTCGGGCCTCGTCTTCTGGCCCTGCCCGTGGCCCTTGTTGGTCGCGCGTTGTGCAGCCTCGGGCGAGGAAGGAAGCCGGCGGTAGGCGGACAGGGACTCGACGAGCTGGCTGTACGCCCGGTCTTGCTGCGCCAGAACGTCTCCGAGTTCGGGGAGTGCGGTCCGCAGCAGCGCGTACGACACCTGGGCGCGGCCGACTTCACCGCGACCAGCACCTTCGAGCAGCCGCTGCGACCGCCGGACCGCGACGAGCACGCTCTCGTGTCGCTCGTCCAACGCCGCCGCGGCTTCGATGACACGCGTAGCGGCCTGGTGCAGCGGTTCCCCCGGGCCAGGCGCGAGAGCGGGCACGCTGACGTCCCCGACACCGAGCACTTCGACGACGAGATAAGGCCCAGGGTGTGTGTCTGCGTCGTACGGGTTCACTCCGTCGCCTCCATCCGGTCGAGCAGGGAGCGGACCAAAGCGGGCAGGCTCCCGGGGTCGTCGCCGAGCCGCGGGCGGTCGCTCGCTTCGCGGAGGAGATCAGCGTCATCGAGCAGGCCGCTGGAGATCTCCATGCAGGCGTCGGTGATCCGGGCGGCGGCGAGCAGCGACAAGGAGAGAACCTCGACGTAGTCGGCCGGCGCGAGGCCGGCGGCCTCGGCTGCATTCCGAACCGCCTCCAACTCAAGCGCACTGAAAGCGAAGTCGAACTCGTCGTTCCGCTCGGTTCCGCCGGTCGGGGCGACGATCGGTGCGCAGGGCTCCGTGGGGATGCCCACGTGGTTACAGATCTCGTCGACCGAGGAGGTCAGTTCGGCGAACGACTCGGTGAGCCACCCCAGCGCGGAGGCGTATGAGGCCAGAGCGAACAGGCCCGCCGAACCAGCGGGGCGTGGCTCGGCGGCCAGGAAGCCCTCGAACCGGTCGTTCAGCCCGGTGATCACACGGGGCCCAGCGGCCAGCGGCCCCAAGACGGGATGCAGGTAGGAGCGGGCGGCAGCCGTCGGGTACTCGGCGGCAGGGATGCCGCCGACGTTCTGAGCGGCCTCGGTGAGGAGATCCGCCAACTCTGAACGGATGAGCGCAGTTCGGTCGTTGGTCATCGCTGGGCGGCCTTTCGAGGGGCAGTGGCCGAGGGCGGCGCTGTTGACGGGGTAGTCGCGCGGCCTGCTGTCGGCCGTTCGGCGGTGAGCGTCGAGCGGGACCGGGCGGCCTGCACGCGGGCCTCCGTGGCGGAGGCCGGGCCGACCTCTTGCTGGGGGCCGGTCCGCAGGTGGGCCGTGCGGTAGACCGCGTAGTCCTTCCGGCTGCCAGCGGCTACGAGGTAGATCTCGCGCTTGTGAGTCGAGGTCGGTGGGGCCTGACGGAACTGGATGACCAGCCGGTAGGCGACCTCCGGGTCGACGTACACCTTGTGGAAGCCGGCGAGTCGGCCCTTCAAGGGCAAGCAGTCGTCGCTTCCGTGGACCAGGTTCTGCAGCTCCAGCAAGGCCAAATCACGAATTCCAGCGGGGAGTTCGCGCAGGTCGGTGATGGCGTCAGGGTGCGCGGCGAAGGCGAAGCGGGCGCGGCTCACAGCAGCCTCCCCTGGGCCGCGCGCTGAACCGGCACCGCCGCGGTCGCGCGGGGCGCGTCGAGACCGGTCTGCGGTGTCGGAGAGGTACCGGCGGACCGGGAGAGGGCGATACGGGCGATGCGGGCCCGGACGACAGCACCGTTGTGGTCGCTGTACTCCGGAGGCTCGGGCAGCGGTTCGCTGCGCTCGTCCAGCCAGGTCTGGGCGACGCCGACGTCGGGGAAGGCGCCCTCGCGCATCGTGTACGTGCCGGCATCGTGGTTCCACTCCTCGAAGAAGAGGCGAACCGGTGCCTGGGTGGCCTGGGCGTCGTTGACGAGTGTCCACGCCTCGCTGGGACGGTCGTCGGAGGTGTAGGTGTCGAGGACCTCGTAACGGGTGCCCGACTTCTGGATCTGCTGTTCCACCTGGACGGTGAGGTCGTCGGCGGGCTCGATGTAGTCGCCACCGCGCAGGGCGATCCGGTCGAGCGGGCAGCCGCGTTCTGCCAGCCAGTTCTGGGCGAAGGACGCCGTGGCGTGGTGACTCGTCTCGAAGGTGAACGTGGACTGCCGCAGATCCCGAGCGACAGCGATCGCAACGAGCTGTGGCTCGCCGGGTATCCCCCAGGTGACCGATCGGTCGTGGGCGAGGACGAAGCTGTGTGAACCGTTGGGCTTGGTGTGGTGCTGGGACAGCACCGTCAAGTCGCCAGACCAGAGGGCCTCCATCGCCTCTTCGGAGTCGTCGTCGACCGGCGCGAGATCGTCGAGGTCGAAGTCGAGGACGTTGTTCACGCCGCCACGCCCGACTGCTCGGGCGCCGGGGTGGCCAGCACACGGTGGTTGGGTCGCGTTGCGCTGGTCGTGCAGGCCGCGAAGGGTCCGTCGGGCGCACGCAGGTGCGCCAGAGTCTGGTCCAGGTGGTCGCGGTGCCAGGTCGACGGGCCGGACAGGCCGGCCTCCGTGTCGGTGAACTGCTGCCAGGCGAGCCAGAGCGCGTGCAGCCGCGCGACGGCCTCGGGGTGTTCATACCAGTGCGCGCACCAGGGACGGCTCGTGCTGATCTCCCGGCCGTACACCGGCAGAAAGAGGTAGTTCACCCAGTCGCTGAGGGCGGCGAGTTCGACGGCGTACGCCTCGCCGCCCAGAGCGAGGATGAACACCGAGGCGGGGCCGTCGGCCTGCTCGCTGTCGGCCGCCTCGATCTCCGGAACACCGTTCATTGGCTGGCTGCCGGTGAATTCGGGTTCGGAGCCGAGGCGGTCGAGGATGACGCCGTGCTGCCTGACCTCGGCCATGGTCTTGGCGAGGGTGCTGGCGAGGTCGTCGAGGTCTGCGTCCGGGACGCGGTACGGCTCGGGGCCGGGGGCGGTCGGGCTGGTGTCGGCCATGAGGGTGTGCTCCATCTGTGAGACGGCGACATGCCCGAGAGGATCCGGAGAATCTGCGGTTTGGTCCGGCCGGAAGAGCGCGGTAGTGGAGCGCTATCGGCTGGCGCAGCGGTGACAGCGGGGGGAGGGCGGTGCCAGCAACTGCAAGGCAAGCGCGGCCTGTTGCGGGACGACGCCGTTGCCGAGTGCGGTGAGCTGCGCGGGACGGCCGAGCCCCGGAGTCGCGGTGACCCAGCCGGCGTCGAGGCCCTGCATCCACTCCACGAAGTCCGAGCGGAGCCGTCCGGCCGCGTCCGTGGGAGCCGGAGCAGGACGGGTGAGCCTCTCCCATCGGGTGATGGCGGATCCGTACGCTCCCCATCGCTGGTCCGCGCCCCTGCCTCCGGCGTCTCCTCCGCCCAGAGGGGCAGGACCACCGCCGACAAAGGAGGTCGCCATCCCTTCCCGGGGCGGCGGCCCGGGGCGCCCGTGTCGCTGGCCCTCGGCGTGGGCACCAGAGACGCCGCCGCGCTGGGCAGGGTCATGTCGCCATTGCTGTGCGGCTGGTTCGGCGAGCCCTTCATCCCGTCCGACGCCTTCGGGGTCGGCAGCAGCAGCCACTCGACCTCGTCGGCCAGGTTCGGACCGTGCCCGCCGCTCTTCCGCTTCGACGGATGCTGCGAGCCGCCGTTCTTCCCGATGTTGCTGGTCGGCGTCTTCAGCAGGGTGCCCGGCGGGCCATGCGGCGAGGAAGGTCCGCTCGCGGCGGTGCGGGGCCCCGACGTCGGAGGCGCGAAGCACGAGCCACTTCGCGTCGTACCCGAGGTCGGCCAGGGATCCGAGTACGGCACCGAGTGCCCGCAGAGGAGGCTGACCTGCGGTGTCTCCCAGACACCACGGACAGAGTTCCACGTCGCCAGGGGAACCGGCGGGGGAGGTGAGGAGGCCGCGCACATTCTCGATCACAACCAGGCAGGGTCGGAGGGCCTCGACCGCACGGGCGACATGCAGCCAGAGCCCGGAGCGGGTCTGGGCGTTGAGTCCGGCCCGGCGGCCGGCGACGGAGACGTCTTTGACAGGGGAAACCGGCCGTCAGGACGCACACCCGACGGGCGGTGGACCAGTCGACGGCGGTGATATCGCCCAGGTTGGGGACGCCGGGCCAGTGGCGGGCCAGGATGCGTGAGGCGTTCGGGTCGACCTCGGCGTGCCAGGCCAGGGTGCCGCCGAGAGCGGCCTGCACGCCCAGGTCGAGGCCGCCGTACCCCGAGCAGAGAGACCCGATCAACGGAGAGCGCAACGGGGCGGCGGGGCTCGGGTCCAAGGCGCGTAGGTACGGCGCGGCTGTGGAGACGGGGTAGGTCAAGGCGAGTTCCAGGGGCAGAAGTGGGCTGGTGGGAGGGCGTCTCACGGGTGGCCGCGCGAGGGTGGTCGGCGTGCTGAAAGCGTGGGGAGGCGGCTGGCCGGGGCTGAGGGTGACGCGGCTGGGCGGGGTGTGCTGCGGGCGCGGGCGGCCTTGACTCGGTCGGGCGGCGGATCGCCCGCCGGCGCAGCGGGTGCCGTGGCCTTCGGAACCGGACCGCCGTTCGCGGTAACCCAGCGGGTGCGGACCTCGTCGAGAGGATCGAGCGCATGCAGGGCGTGGTTGATCAGCCGACCGGGCCCCAGAACCTCGTCCTGGGCCAGGGTCCGGATAGCTCGCGCCGAGGCGGCGGCGGTGCGGGTCACGGAGGAGCGCATCACCCGCTGCCCGAACCAGTCAGCGCTGCCGGGGACCATGCCTTCGCACACCGAAGCCAGCTGCTCGCTCGACACAGTGCCGTCGGCCAGCAGACCGCGTCGCTGGGCCTCCCAGAGCAGGGTGATCCGGTCGATGGGTTCACCCCGGTGGTGCAGCGCGCCCAGGCACCGGTAGAGCTGCCCGTGGGCCGGGTCGGCGAAGTCTCCCGGTCGCAGCCAGGCCACCACCTCGCCCATGGCCCCCGGCTGTTCGGCGAGTACGGCCAGGAGGAACCGCTCGTCTTCGGCGACCTGGCCGCTCTGTGCGGGAGGCAGGGTGTCCGTGGCGGCGGAGGGCCCAGCGGTGGGTGGGACCGGTCGAGGGTCGGTTCCCCAGCGACGCGCAAGATCGGTGAGTACGCCGGCCAAGGCGTCCGCCGTACGCAACGCTCCCTCGACCTCGCCCTGGACGGCATCGGCCCGAGCCGCCTGGTGAAGACGGATCGCATGCTGGGCGACGGTCCGGTGAATCGCCCCCTCCAGCACCATGCGGCCGTACACCGGGGCGTGCTCGGTTCGGGGACACGCCTGGATCAGGGTGTGGGCGTACGCCGCGGTCAGCCCGCGCACGTGCTGTCCGGCCTCCCCGACCGCGTCGGTCACCCACGACAGCGGCAACGGACCGTCGGCCGAGAGCGCGGGGTGTCCGTCGTCGCGCAGCTTGCGGAGAGCGTCGAACAGCGCCTGATGGACGGGCCGATAGAAGTGGCCCGCAGCGAGCCACTCCAGGTGCGTGAGCTGCTCGGGGGCGAGGAGCACGGCTCCGAGGACCGCCTGCTCGGCACTCATCAGCGGGTTCACCGCATGCCGCCGGGATCAACGGAGGGCGTCTCGTCTTGCCGGATATGGAGGTTGGCGACTGCCCGGTCGGCAGCGGCCATCGACAGGGCGAAGTCGTCCAGGGCGGCGGTGAAGGCAGGGTCGGAGGCGGGGATCGAGCCGGCCCCGCCGTCAAGCCACCACCGGCCACCGCGCAGAACGACCGGGGCGTGGGCCAACCGCCCCTGCTGTGGTGTGGGCGCGCTCATGCCGACAGCCCAAGATCATCCTGGCCGATGCTCTTCGCGAGGGCACGCTCGGTGATCGCCTTCGTGGCGCGAGCGGAAGCCGGGCCGACCACCTTGGCGGAGGGCTCCTTGTACCAGGGCTTGAGGTTGAGCATGGCGACCCGGATGCCGGTGGCCAGCAGCAGCACCTTGCCCTTGGGCAGGGCGCGGATGGCGTCCGGCGGCAGGATCCGCTCGGTGCGCATGCTCACCGAAGTGGACTTGCCGCCCTCGCTCGTCGACACCGAGGTGGTCTGGACGTCGTGGTCGCCCACCTGACGGCTGAGCCGGTCTGCGAAGTCCGCGTCGTCGATGCCCGATCCGATGATCTTGATGGTGGCGGCGGAGTACAGGGCGTCCATACCCGCCTCGCCCCAGCACCGCTGGCCCTGACGGTAGGACTGCAGAATCGTCATCGGGATGACGCCCCGGCTGCCCAGGTGCGAGTACAGGTCGGGGAGGTCGCTGATGCGGCACACGTTCGCCGCCTCGTCGAGGACACACAGGGCGGGCGGGTCGAGCCGTCCGCCGGAGCGCTCGGCGACGATCACTGCCGCGCGCATCACGGCGTCGGCCGCCGCCGCGATGATCGCGGACGCACTGCCGCCGCCGTCCTTGCTCAGCAGGTACAGGGTGTCGCGGGACGTGGCGAAGGCGAACGGCTGGAACTCGGGGAGGTCATCGTTCGGGGTGACCCAGGCGGCGACGTCCGGGTCGAGCAGGCAGCTCGCGTACTGCCTCGCGGTCTCATAGATTCCGTCGCGGGTTTCGGTCGCGCCGGAGACGGTGCCCTGGAGCTGGGCGGCGACGGCATGATGGCCGGCGTCGGTGAGCAGGTCCACTGGGGTGCGGTCGGCCGGCATCGCGAGCCAGGCCAGGACATCGGTGATCGGCCGTCGGTGGGACGCGGCGGCGAGGAAGAGGGCGCCGAGGGTGTTACTCGCGGCGGTCGACCAGAAGTCGGAGCCGCTGGACTCGTCCACACTCGCGGTGACGAAGTGCCGCGCCAACCTCTTCGCCCCGGCGAGATCGCGGGCGTCAGCGAGGATGTCCCACCACATCTCGCGCGGGTGGTGGGCGATCTGCTGAGGATCGAGGGTCCAGATCGTGCCGACCTCGGCGCGGGCGTCCACCGTTGTGGTGAAGGCGTCGTTCGCGGCCTTGTTACTGGTGAGCAGGACTGGACCCGGTGCCGAGAGGATCGCGGGTATCGCCAGCCCGGACGTCTTGCCGGAACGCGGGGCCATGATCGCGACGATCACGTCCTCCCAGGACGCGCGGACCTCCGCACGACTGGGATCCAGGGTGCCGAGCAGGATGCCGCGGTCAGCGGGCAGGACCTCTTTTACTCTCCCGGCCGCTCAGGCTCGGGCGCAGGCTCTTCGCTTTGTCGACGATCTCCTTGTCCAGCAGCGGCGCCAGGTCCGCTTTGCGGGCGAGGCCGGACTTGGACCCGGCACGCCAGCGCATCCACAGCACCGCAGCGGTGAGGATCAGGGCCACGGTGAACAGGCCGGGGACGACGCGGGCACCGACCATCAGCATGTTGGTGCTCAAGGTCGGCCACAGCACCTCCGGGTGCAGCAGCGCGTCCGTGGCGCGGAAGGGGGCCCATGTCCCATTCCCGACAGCGGTGTTGGTGAGATTTCCGGTCAGCCAGGCGAGGGAGGCGAAAGCCATGGCGGCGCCGAGGATGCCGAACAGGAGGTAGAGGAGCGCGTCCGACCCAGTGGTGGTCGAGGGCGCGCTGGTGCGCTGGGATGGCACGGCGGTTCCTTAGGTGTGCGAGCGGGCGGGGGCGGGGCGCGCTCGGCTCTCGTGCAGCACATGGGGGTCCTCCTGCAAGGCCGAAGCGGAACGTTTCAGCGGGGCCGGCCGGCAGGATGAGGCGCGGAGGAGGCGCTGCGGTGGTGAGTCGAGCGTGGGCGGCGCGACGTACTGGTTGCCGACGGCGAAGAGCGCGGCCGGGGTCACCGTTGGGGGGTTGAGGCGCGCGGCGGGTGACCCGTGGTGCTCAAAGGCGCCGGCTGGGAACTGGACGCCGAGGAGACCTTGGCCTGGTCCGCCGCAGGAGAAGTGGCCAGAGCGGCACCACGGTGATCACGGACGGTCCGTGCTGCGGCGTAACTCGTCGAAGCGGTGCCGACGCGGCGTAGTTCGGCCTCGGAATCGACAAGTTCAGACTGGGCTGAGCTGACGAACTCCGAGGCGAAGCCGAACCGGTCAGCGAGCGCATACGCGTCGTCGTCCAAGTCGTTGACCTGTTCTCCAGCCGCTTCCAGGGCCTCCCGGAGCCGCTCCAGAGCACCGTGCTCGGAGTGAAGGAGGTGGTCAACTGCGCGCTGAAGGCTGGCCCCGTCTTCGGCCGCACGGATCTGGTCCGTGATGCCGAGAAGTTCGGCTCCTGCGGCGTAGGACCCGAGGGCATGCACCGGAGGGCTCATCCGGGCGGTGTCGAGAGAGGGCGGAAGGGTGACGTCATAGCGAGCGGCTCGAAGCATCTCGGCCGCATGGGTGGCGATGGCGACCTGCTCGGCGAGCGGAGTGGTGGTGGGAAGGCGATGGCGTCGGCCATGCCAGTCGTCGATCTGCTTGAAACCGGCGTGGCGGAGGAGCTGTGCGGAGAGGTCATCGGTAGCGCCCTTGGCAACGACGCTGCCGCTGAACTCGGACGTGATGGTGATCGAGGTAGGCACGGAATTCTCCGGGGCAGAGAGAGCGAAGGACCCGTTGGAGGTGGGCCAGTGGGCAGAGCGTCCGGCAAATCCGGGGTTTGGTCCGGCCGAGAATCGCTGGTAGAGACCGCACGGTGGCGATCAGCCGGGTGCCCCGCCGCAGCAGGGCACCTGGGCGGTCAGAAGAAGGGATTCTCTGTCGGCCGGTCGGCCCCGGTGGCGGCTCGGAGCAGTTCGGTGAGGTCCTCGGGCTCGGACGACCTCTGGTCTACGCCGTACCAGCCGCCGTTTGGGCAGGCGGTGTGGAAGCCGTCGCGGCAGATCGCGCAGGTGTTATCGGCGAACGCGAACGGCGAGACGACGAAGTCGCCGCGCTTGAGGCCGCGGACCTGCGAGCCGGTCTCCTCGACGACGCCGAGGAACTTGTGGCCCATCGGAGCGCCCTCGGCACTCTTGTCCATGGAGCGGTAGGGGGGCAGGTCGAGGTCTGCAGGGAGCCGCCTACGGTGAAGGAACCGGCATGCTGATGGAGAGGAGTCCGCTGTGGTCACGTCCCCGATGCCAGTTTGTCGCCAGTCGGAGGCTTCAGGAGTCGGCTAAGAGGGTGCGGGTGACGCTCAGGGCGAGGTAGGTGGTGAAGGCGTCGTGGTCCACGGGTTCGGTGGCGAAGTCGGGGCCGTGTGCGGTGCGCGGAACGACGCAGGCGGAGAAGACCGTGGCGAAGTACTGCCGTACGGCGGCTTCCGGGTCCGGGTGGGGGATGTGGTCGGATGGTGAGCAGTCGGGCGGTGAAGGCGTCGCCGTGGGCCTGGACGTGAGCACGGCCGCGGCGGAGGACCTCGGGATGGGCGCCGGAGAGCAGCACGACGGGTTTGAGGAACGCGGCATGCTGGCGGAACAGGGCGGTGAGCTCCGTGACCACCGCCGTAATCAGCTGGTCGGTCGCCAGATTGCGCCAGGGGTCCGGCGCCGTCAGGACGCGATGGCCGGCGGCGATGCGGGCGATGCCGTGTTCGTAGACGGCGAGGAAGAGGGCGTCCTTGCTGGAGGTGCGGTCATACAGTGCACGGGGCGGCACCTGGGCCTTCTCGCACAGGGCGGCGATGGTGAACGCCTCGTAGCCGCCTTCCTCGATCAGGGTGACCCACGACGGTGCCGGGCGCGGCGGCGTCGATCTCTTTGCGCAGGCGGAGCAGGAGGGCGACACAGAGCAGCCCGGTGCCCTCGACGGTTATGTCCGGCGCGGGGATGTCAGGGTTCATCGGTGGTAGGCGGTGGCGGCGACGGCGGGCAGGAGGGCGAGGGAGAGGATGCCGCCGGTCAGCGCGAGGGTGGGGTAGCTGGTGGCGGCGACCATGATGCCGGAGGCCATGCCGCCGGTGGCGCCGGCGATGGCGATGGAGACGTCGACCAGTCCCTGGGTCTTGGCCCGGGTTGCAAGTGGCACGGTGTCGGTGATGATCGAGGTGCCGGATACGAGCCCGAAGTTCCAGCCGAGGCCGAGCAGGGCCAGGGCGAGCGCGAGGAGCGCGACGGAGCCGCTGGGCGCGGCGGCGGCGAGGATGCCGGCGGCCAGCAGGGTGGCACCCGATGCGGCGGCGATCTTCATGCGGCCGTAGCGGTCGACGAGCCAGCCGGTGAGGGGTGAGGGCAGGTACATGGCGCCGATGTGGATGCCGATGACGAGGCCGGATGCGGCGGTGGAGTGGCCGTGGTCGTGCATGTGGACCGGTGTCATCGTCATGATCGCGACCATGACGAGCTGGGTGAGGATCATGACGAGCGCACCGAGGGTGACGCCTCCGCGGCTCTCGCTGGTGTCGGCGGTATCGGCGGCGGCCGGGTTGGCTGCAAGGTCGGATTCCTTGTCCTGGGCGACGGTTCGGGCCAGGAGCAGCGGGTCGGGGCGCAGCCAGAGGGCGAGGACGAGGGCGGCCAGTGCGTAGGCGGCGCCGGAGATGACGAAGAGTCCGGCGAGGTGGGGTATGCCGAGGGATTCGGCGAGGGTGCCTGCGGGGGCGGCGAGGTTGGGTCCGGCGACGCCGCCGAGGGTGGTGGCGACCAGGACGGTGGACACCGCGCGGGCGCGGTGTCCGGGTGGGGCGAGGTCGGCTCCGGCGTAGCGGGCCTGGAGGTTGGTGGCGGTGCCGGCGCCGTAGACGAACAGGGCGAGGAACAGCAGGACGGGATTGTCGAGGACGGCGGCGGTGATGACGCCAGCAGAGCCGGCGGCGCCGGTGAGGTAGCCGGCGGCGAGCCCGGGGCGGCGGCCGCGGGCTTGGGAGATGCGGCCGACGGTGACGGCGGTGAGGGCGGAGCCGGCGGTGAACAGGGCGCTGGGCAGTCCGGCGAGGCTGGTGGTGCCGAGCATGTCCTGGGCGAGGAGGGCGCCGACGGTGACGCCGGCGGCGAGCCCCGCGCCGCTGAGGATTTGGGAGGCGACCAGGACGCGCAGGATCCGCCGCTGGGCGTGGACGGGATCGGATATGAGTCCCGGCGTTGCGGCGGGTGCGGCGTTGGTCATCTCTCTCCTCATGTGTGAGCCCGCCGGCCCCGGACGGGAGCTTGCGGCCGGGCGCGGTTTCGTACGGCGTCAGGCCGGTGGCCTATCTGCTGGGGGCTGTGACGTACTGGGTGGTCCCTTTCACGTCGGCGGACGCGGCGAGGATGGCACGCGCCGCGCGTTCTCCGGAGGCGAGGGCGCCTTCGATGTGCCCGGCATGGCTGGTAGCCGTCTCGGTCGTCGCCCAGTGCAGCCGACCGTCGAGGGCCGGGCGCTGGTAGAGACGATGGCTGAAGAGTGAGTAGTCGGCGAGGCGCTGCACGGTCGACGGGGCGGTCCACCGCTCGGTGCTCCAGTTCTGCACATGCAGGGCCACCGGGGCTCCGGCGGGCGGGCCGAAGAGCCGGGCGAGCTGAGTGATGGCGTCCTGCTCGAAGCCGGGGCGGACGGTGCGTGCGTGGGCGAAGCCGAACAACGCGGCGGGCTTGCCGTCGGGCCCGGACATGTCGTGGATCTCCTGGAGCGGGCCGGTCCTGCTGAACGCCGCACCTGCGAGCCCCTCCTGGCGCCAGAACGCGTCCGGGTAGTGGGCAACGACCTTGACGGCAGCACCCATCCACACGGGGGTGGCCCGGGCCAGGTGCACGAGGTCGGCGGGGAGGGCATCGTGGAAGTCGATGCGCTCCAGGGCCAGGGCCGGAGGGACGGCCAGGACGACGTGCCTGGCATGAAGGGTGCCGGCCGGGGTGAGCACGTCGAGGCCGCCCTGACCGGCCGGGTGGATGGCGGTGACGGGCGTGTCCAGCCGAAGAGCTTCGGTGGGCAGCGCGGCGGCGAGGGTGGCGGCGATGCTCTGTGCCCCGGTGGCGAAGCGGCGGGAGGGGGCGCCGATCAGGTTGCCGGTGAGGCGGCGGATGCCGGTCGCCTCCTGGAGCATCGTGTCGCCGGCGAGGTGCTGCTCGAAGATGGCGAGGCCGCTGCGGGCAGCCAGGTTCCGTACGCGATCCTCGCCGTCCCAGAACCAGGTGGCTCCCAAGTCGAGCGCCCGCCCCGGGTACTCGACAGGGGTGGAGAGCAGGCGTCCGCCGACGCGGTCGCGGGCCTCCAGGACAACGACGTCGCGGCTGGCGGTGTGCAGAGCGTCGGCTGAGGCGAGTCCGGAGGCGCCGGCGCCGATCACGATGACGTCGTGGGCTTCCTGGTGGGACATTGTGGCTCCATTCTGAGCAGGCTGAACCCCCGTAGTCGTCGGTGGTCGCGGCATCGGGTGGAAGACAGGGTGGAGTACCGCCCGCCGCGTGGCCGGGGCGCGCGGCGTGGCGAGGGGGCCCGCTACTCGCCGTCGGAGGTTTCCAGGACGATGCGGAAGCGGGGAGCGCCGGAGCGCAGCCGGGTGACGGCGTCGTCGGCCTTCTTCAGCGGCATCTGCTCGATCATCGACCGGACACCCGTGGTGACGGCGAAGGCCATGGCTTCTTCCGTCTCGCGCGGGCTCCCGGTCAGGTGCCCGGTGAGGGTATGACCGTTCATGACCAGCCGGGCCGCCGGGACGGTGACGGATCCCGCGTCGACGCCGACGAGGGTGAGCTGCCCATGCGTGCGCAGCCCGGTGAGTAGTTCATCCACGGGGGCGGTGGAGGAGGCGGTGTAGACGATGAGGTCGGCGCCGCCGAACTCCTTCAGGACGGCTCCGGGCGCGTGGGCGTCGCTGTTGACGTAGTGGCGGGCACCGAGCTCACGGACGAGGTGCTCGCGGTCACGGCCGCGGGTGATAGCGACGGTCTCGTAGCCGAGCTTCACAGCGAACTGGACGGCGAGGTGGCCCAGGCCGCCGACGCCGAAGACGGCGACCCGTCCTCCGGCGCGGATACCGGCCTTGCGGATCGCGTTGAAGGTCGTCACTCCGGCGCAGCCGAAGGGGGCGGCGTCGACGAGGTCGAAGCTGTCGGGGATGCGGGCGAGAGCGTCGGCGGGCACGGTGATGCTCTGCGCCCAGCCGCCCGGGTAAGACAGGCCGGGGATCTTGCGTTCGGCGCAGTGGACGACGTCGCCCGACCGGCAGTACACGCAGTGGCCGCAGCTTCCGCCGAACCAGCCGACCGCCACCCGGTCGCCGGCCGCCCAGCCCTCGACCTGGTCACCGGTCTCGGCGATGACACCGGCGACCTCGTGGCCGGGGGTGACGGGGAAGACGGTGTCCTCGCCGGTGGCGGCGGCCGTTCCGATGTCGGCGTTGCACACGCCGCTGGCCACCACCGACACGCGGACCCACCCGGCGGGAGGCGGGACCGTCTCGGCCCCCATGGGGTGCAGGGGTCCGCGGGGCTCGGTAACGACCATGGTCACGGCGCTGTCCGACATGGTGCCTTCCGTTCCGAACAGCGATGCTCATAGCTGCTGTTTATGCTGAATGAGTAGGAGCCCCACCGTAGGCAGAGGAAATGCCGCCCGGTAGGGGACATCAGTGAATGGAACGATAAGCCGTGGCTATGGCAACAGACCGTCTGAATCTTGAGGGGCTCCGCTATGCGCAGGCGGTGGCGGAGACCAAGTCGTTCAGTGCCGCCGCACGCGCGTACGGGGTCACGCAGCCCGCGCTGTCGAACGGGATCGCCAAGCTGGAGGAACGCCTGGGCGGCAAGCTGTTCGAGCGGTCGCCGCGCGGTGTGACGCAGACCGCGTTCGGCATCCGGATCCTGCCGCTGATCGAGCGTGCCCTGACAGCGCTCGATGCCATCGGAGCGGAGGCCCGACGCCTGAACGAATCCGGTGAGCAGAAGATCCGCATGGGGCTCTCCCCGCTGATCGGATCGCACCTGGTCGCCAGGGCGTTCAGCATGGTCCAGGGCCTTCCCGCGCCCCGGGACCTCGTGCTGCGCGAGGCGAACATGCAGGAGCTGCGGGAATGCCTGCTGGCTGGCCAGCTCGACATCATCCTGATCCCGGCCGTGGCCGCGATGCCCCGCTTCGAGCACCGGGTCATCGACGTCGAGCCGATCGTCGTCGTCACTCCCGACGCGGCGGAGGCGACCCCCGTCGAACTCACGGAGGCCGGCAAGGAGCAGTTCATCCTCGTCCCCGACACCTGCGGCCTGACCACCTTCACCACGCGACTCTTCCAGGCGCACGAGATGCCCCTGAACACCTATCCGGGTGAGGCCGCCAGCTACCGGGTCCTGGAGGACTGGACGAAACTCGGCTTGGGCTCGGCGTTGGTTCCCCGCTCCAAGCTCACCTCGCCCGACGTCTGCCACCGCCCCCTGCACGACGAGGGCCGCGAGGTGCAGATCTCCTTCGAAGCGGTCTGGAGCACCGACTCCCCGCTCGCCCCGGACCTGCTCCGTCTCGCCGACAGCCTCGCGGCCACCCGCCACTAGGGCCATACGCGACGCTTATACCTTGATTCAGTGTGGTCCCCTACCGGACCTTGCTGGGGATGCCTAACGTGGCAGGCAGGTTGCGGGACTCACCGCACCGCCCCCTCCCTGTCAATCGAGTGAGGCATAACCATGGCGTATCTTCAGATCACACTGCAGGTGGACCCGGCCCACCGCCCCGCAGCCGCGGGCGTGTACGAGAAGTACAAGCAGCCGTTCCTCGACACCGCCCCCGGCGCCCTCAGCAAGGAGCTCCTCGTCCGCGACGAGGACGTCCAGGTCCTCCACGGCTTCCGGAGCGTGGCCGACGCCAAGACGTACCTGACCAGCGAGCTGTTCACCCGTGACGTCGTCGGCGGCCTGTCCCCGCTGCTGAAGGCCGACCCCGACGTGCGCGTCTACGACACCGTCTGAGGCCCGGTCGTGCACGAGCTCACGGCGCTGCTGCGCGAATACGACCGCGCCCGCGTCTACACCGACGAGCTGTGGAAAGACCTCAGCCCACACGAGGTGACCTGGCGCCCGCAAGAGGACTCCAGCGCGATCGGCTGGCACCTGGGTCACCAGGCTCATGTCGCCCACTTCATGATCCGCAACCTCACCGCGGCCGAGCCCAGCCCGGACCCGGAACTCGACGGGCTCATGGACTCGGCGAACCCGGAGAAGTTCCGCGGCGCGCTGCCCACCGTCGAACGGCTCACCACGTTCCGCGACACCGTCGCCGAACGTGTCCACGCCCGCATCGGTGACATCGCCGCCGGCCGGGTCGGCGCCCCGACCCAGCTGACCGTCGTCGCAGGCCACCTGCTGCTCGCGCTCATCAATCACGAGTACCAGCACGACCAGTGGATCAGCGAGGTCCGTGCCGACCACCTCGGCCGCACGCTGCCGCCCGACCCGGCCTCGGATTGGCTCAGCCGCATCGACGGCTACCTGGTCTGCGACCCCCACGTCTGACCGCCTGCACCTCTGTTCTGGCGAAGCCAGCAGCAATTCACCACCGGCAACGACCCGATCTCAACGCGGGCCGGTGCCCAGTCAAGGAGCACAACGTGAGTGATGTGCGTGTCACCCCCTGGCAGGACGACAGCCTCCCCGCGCCCCCGCCCGAACTGCTCGCGGGAATGCAAGCGCGCAGGCCGGGCGGTGAGCTGATCGGCATCGACCGTGTCCTGCTGAAGAGCTTCCCGCTTGCCACAGGATGGAACGGGCTGCTGGGTCGGGTCCGCGCCGAGTTCGACCTGGCACTGGAATACCGCGAACTGATCATGCTGCGCGTGGCCGTGCTCAACCGCGCCGAATTCGAGTGGGGCGTCCACTACCCGGCCTATCTGCAGGCAGGCGGCACGGAAGACAAGTGCGAAGCCCTCAAGGGAGATGCCGCGGACAGCGGCATCTTCAACAAAAAAGAGCTCGCCCTGCTCGCGCTGACCGATCAGTCCACCCGACAGGTCGAGGTCGATGCCGACGTCATCGACGAGGTCAAGCGTCTGTTCGGTGAAGCCCAGACGGTCGAAGCGGTCGCCACTGTCGCGGCCTACAACATGGTCTCGCGCTTCCTGGTGGCGCTGGCCATCTGACACCCCCGTGCGCGGGAGGCCGTGAGCCCGACCGAGCACCGCGGCTACCGAGTCTGCCACTGCCCCCTGACCACCCTCACCCCCCTTCACGGCACTACCTGCTACAGGAGCACCACATGTCCAGCACCACCCTCGACTTCACCGGCCAGAAGGTCATCGTCATCGGCGGCACCAGCGGCATGGGCCAGGCCATCGCGGCCCAGGTCCTCGACGCCGGCGGCACCGCCGTCGTCACCGGCCGCACCCAGCCCAGCGCCGATGAAGCCGTGACTGCTCTGTCCGCCCGCGGGCAGGTCGTCGGCCTGGCCGCCGACCTCTCCGACCCCGCGGCCGTCGACCGCCTGCGCACCGTCCTCACCAAGGAGCACGCCGACGCCACCCTGCTGGTCAACGCTGCCGGCGTCTTCGCCCCCAAGCCGTTCCTGGAGCACACGGCCGCAGACTACGACCGCTACCAGGACCTCAACCGCGCCTTCTTCTTCCTCACCCAGACCGTTACCGCCAACATGATCGAGCGCGGCACGAAGGGCGCAATCGTGAACATCGGCTCCATGTGGGCCCACCAGGCCATCGCCGCCACCCCCTCCTCGGCGTACTCGATGGCCAAGGCCGCACTGCATTCCCTGACCCAGCACCTCGCGATGGAGCTCGCCCCGTACGGCATCCGCGCCAACGCCGTCGCCCCCGCCGTCGTGCGCACCCCGATCTACGAAGAGTTCATCCCCAAGTCGGAGATGGACTCCACGATGGACGGCTTCGACTCCTTCCACCCGATCGGCCGCACCGGTACCACCGACGACGTCGCCGCCACCGTCGCCTTCCTCCTGTCCGACCAGACCACCTGGGTCACCGGTGCGATCTGGGACATCGACGGCGGTGTCATGGCCGGACGCAACTGACCCACACCGTCTGGTGCACAGACGTCCTCGTGGCCCGGAAGGCCGGCCGCGTGCACTCCAGCCGATGGGTACGGCACCGGCCCCGTCTCAGGCACGGCGCAACGGTGCACCCTCTACGCGTTTACGAAAAAACCCCACCCATGTCCGTCATCAACGACTTCGACGTCCAGGCACTCAAGGACACCGAAGAGCTCATCGCCCTCGTCGAAAGCCGCTCACCCATCCGAGACACCCTGATCAGCCCGGTTGACGTCCTCACCACGCTCGCCTGAGCACAGGTCAGACACCCTGCCACGACCTGTCCCTACGCCGCCTCGAAGAGGCAGGGGCGGGTCGTCGCCGTACACACTCTAGGCGGGCGGCCTTCAGGCAGAGGCCGCCCACCCCTGCGGGGCCAATTGCTCGGCGGCGGCACGCCCTGAAGCGCCAGGCCCGGCTGCGATACCGGGCAGTTGTCCTCCTGGCCGACTCTCCGGGCCTCCGGTTCATGCCGGTCAGCGGCCGGGCACCTGCGTGAGAACTGCATCCATACCGGCACGGCGGGCGATGTCCACGAGGGCGCGGGTCATGACCGGTGCGGGATCCCGTTTGGCGACCACGAGTCCCATGGGCACCGCGCGGGTCGGGCTCACCAGGGGGACGGCCTGCATCCCGGCGGGCACGCCGAATACGTGCAGCCAGGAATGCGGTACCACGCTGGCCCACCGGCCGGTTCGGACGTGAGCGAACATGGAGGCGATCGAATCGGTCTCCACGCGCGGCCGGACCGGTGCGCCGATCTCCTGGAAGACGGTGTCCAGTACTTTGCGTCCCTGCATGACCGGATCGAGCAGGCAAAGGGGCTGCTGCGCCGCCTCGGCCCAGGTGATCTCGCTGAGCCGTCCGGCGCCGGAGGGCGGCTGGATCAGCAGGACGTAGCGCTCGCGGTACAGAGGTACGCACTCGAACCGCTCGGGAATGGTGTGGCCGAGGTAGGTGATGCCGGCGTCGATCTCGTAGCTCTGCAGTTTGTCGAGGATTTCCGTCGCGCGCAGGTCGGTCAGTACCTGGACGGTCGTCAGCGGGTGCTGGGTGCAAAACGGTTCGGTGAGCAGGGAGACGACCGTCGAGGCGGTGGGTACCGAGCCGATGCGCAGCCGTCCGCTGAGTCCGTGGCGCAGGGCTGTGACCTCGCTTTCCAGGGCGTCGCGGTCGGCGAGCATCCGCTGCGCCCAGAGCAGGATGCGCTCTCCTTCGGGGGTGAGCCCTTCGTACTTGCGCCCGCGGTGGACGAGGGGGACGCGCAACTCGTCCTCGAGTTTGCGCAGCCCTTCGGACAGGGCCGGCTGGGAGACGTAGCAGGCGTCGGCGGCACGGGCGAAGTGGCCCTCGCGGGCCAGGGCGACGAGGTATTCGAGTTGGCGTAGCAGCACAGGACGGGTCTACTGCACACCGCTCGCACCACGCCAGTCGACACTGTCGGCCCGACAGATGCCAGGCCACCGGCTCTTCCCGGTTCCACGGGCCGGGTGGCCTCGCGTGATAGGCGGCGCTTGTCGTGCGATCGAAACGACTGCTTTGACCACGGTTGGACCACGCGGCCACAGTGCATGCGGGGCACGCCCCGCAGACCATGCTCGGGGCCGCTGACCTTCCTCGGTGTCCCCGCTGTCGGCCAGCATCCACGAGCGGTGAAGAAGGCGGTCCGATCAATGAGCGCGAGCGAAGACCCGGGCGAGGAGCGTCTTTCCGTCACCCCGCCCAAGACGTGGGCGACCGGCGTGCCCGGGGTCGCGCACGCGATCCAGTACTCGCTGCAGCAGACCTCGCCGCGGCGCACCGCGCTGACGCTGCTGAACATCAACCAGACCAAGGGCTTCGACTGCCCGGGATGCGCCTGGCCCGAGCCCGCACCCAACCAGCGCCACCGCAACGAATACTGCGAGAACGGCGCCAAGCACATCAACGACGAGGCGACCTCCGCCCGCATCACCGCCGACTTCTTTCGCCAACACCCCATCTCCGAACTGGCGGGCAAATCCGACTACTGGCTCAACCAGCAGGGCCGGCTCACCGAACCCATGGTCAAACGGCCCGGGGCCGACCACTACGAACCGATCGGCTGGGACGAGGCGCTGGACCTGCTCGCCGACGAACTGCGCGCCCTGCACTCCCCGGACGAGGCCCTCTTCTACACCTCGGGCCGGCTCAACAACGAGGCGGCGTTCCTCCTGCAGCTGTTCGCCCGGGCTTTCGGCACGAACAACCTGCCGGACTGCTCCAACCTGTGCCACGAATCCAGCGGCGCCGCTTTGAATGAGACGCTCGGCATCGGCAAGGGCAGCGTGAGTCTGCAGGACATCCACGACGCCGACCTGGTCTTCGTCGTGGGACAAAACCCCGGGACCAATCATCCGCGGATGCTGTCCTCGCTGGAGCAGACCAAGCGCAACGGCGGCCAGGTGGTCGCGGTCAACCCGCTGCCGGAGGCCGGACTGCTGCGGTTCAAGCACCCGCAAAAGCCCCGCGGGGTGATCGGGCGCGGAACCGCGATCGCCGACCAGTTCCTGCAGATCCGCCCCGGCGGCGACCTCGCCCTGTTCCAGGCACTGAACCTGCTGCTCCTGCAGGCCGAGGACCAGGCCCCGGGCACGGTCCTTGACCACACCTTCATCGACACCCACACCACCGGCTTCGACGCCTTCGCCCAGCACACCCGAACAGTGGCGTGGCCCGAGGTCCTGGACGCCACCGGCCTGACCCGCGCGGAGATCGAAGACGTCCACCAGCGCGTGCTGAAGAGTAAGAAGATCATCGTGTGCTGGGCCATGGGCCTGACCCAGCACAAGCACGGCGTGCCGACCATCCGCGAGGTCGTCAACTTCCTGCTGCTGCGCGGCAACATCGGCCGGCCCGGAGCGGGCGTGTGCCCGGTGCGCGGGCACAGCAACGTGCAGGGCGACCGCACCATGGGCATCTGGGAGCGGATGCCGCAGGCGTTCCAAGACGCCCTCGGGCGGGAGTTCGCCTTCACCCCGCCCGCCCACCACGGCCTGGACGCGGTGGATTCCATCCGCGCCATGCGCGACGGGCACGCCAAGGTGTTCCTCGGCGTGGCCGGCAACTTCGTCCGTGCCACCCCTGACAGCGACCTCACCGAAGAGGCCATGCGGCGCTGCCGGCTCACCGCTCACATCTCGACCAAACTCAACCGCTCCCACACCGTCTGCGGCGAGATCGCGCTGATCCTGCCCACCCTGGGCCGCAGCGACCTCGACATCCAGGCCGGCGGCGAGCAGTTCGTCACCGTTGAGGACTCCATGAGCGAGGTGCACGCCTCCCGCGGCCGCCTCGCCCCGGCCTCCGCGCACCTGCTCAGCGAGGTCGCCATCATCTGTCGCCTGGCCCGCCGCACCCTCGGCGCCCAACCCCCCATCACGTGGGAGGACTTTGAGGCCGACTACGGCACGATCCGGGACCGCATCGCCCGGGTGGTCGAGGGCTTTGAGGACTTCAACACCCGGGTGGCACGCCCCGGCGGCTTCCGGCTGCCTAACCCAGTCAACGAACGGTGCTTCCCGACCCCGAGCGGCAAGGCCGTCTTCACCTCCAACGCCTTCGAGATGCTTAAGGCACCCGCAGGGCACCTCATCCTGCAGACGCTGCGCTCGCACGACCAGTGGAACACCATTCCGTACGCCATGAACGACCGCTACCGCGGCATTCACAACGGCCGCCGGGTCGTCCTGGTGAACGCCGCCGATCTGCAGGATCTGGGGCTTGCGGACCGTGCCGAGGTCGACCTCGTCAGCGTCTGGCGCGACGGCGTGGAGCGCCGCGCCCCGGGCTTTCGCGTGGTCGCCTACCCCACCCCTCCCGGTTCCGCCGCCGCCTACTATCCGGAGACCAACGTCCTGGTCCCGCTCGACAGCGTTGCTGACGTCAGCAACACCCCCACCTCCAAAGGCGTCGTCGTACGCCTGGAGCCGGCACGAGTGCGGGCGGCTGTTCGGGCGGGGTGACCCGCGGCGCCGGCTGGAAGCCACCGGGCGTGGCCAGATGGGCCTGTGTCCGGGCGGCGTGGCCGCGTACGACGCCGCAAGGCGCTGCACGGCGGCCATCCACCCCAGGCCATCAGTCGGGTATCCCGGGCGGCGGCCGGCTCTGTCGGTGCACGCCGTGGCGGTGCCCGCGGCGCGCTGCCACGGCGTGCACCGACAGGTGAAGCAGGCGGCCGCGGGGGAGCACTCTGCCGATCTTGTGCCCACGCCCGGTGGCCGGGGATCGTCATCGAGGCGGCGGCGTCCGTGGGGCAGATGTGGCGGGCTGTGCCGTGTGACGGCGGGGGACCGACGCCCGCGATCGGCTCCGCACCCTGGCCGCTGCCTACGGCAACCTTACCTTCGACGCCCCCAACTCCCCGCGTTCACAGAGTCGTTATGCGCAGCCCGGCCTCCGCGAACTCTGTGCCCGAGCACTTCGCGAACGCGGACGCGCTGTCGAAGTCGAGCACCTCCACGTCCACCTGCCTCGCATACTGACGGCGCCGCAGTGCAGCAGGCGCCGGCAGCTCACCTACGCGTCGCGCCAGGCATCGGTGACACAGCCGGTCTCGAAGTGCCACCACCCGTCCGCCTGGCCGCGGGCGAGCAATGCCTTGATCCCACCGAGGTCCGCATCGGCCGGCACGGTGTAAGCGACCAACGGGAACTCCTCACTGAAGACCTCACCGCCCAGGCCGAACGGCGCCAGCCGCTCGTGCACAGCCTGAGCGCTGCGCCCCAGCGGGCCGGAGGGGACGGGCAGGATGCGGATGGTGCAGTTGTCCGACGCCTCGACCCGCTCCTTCGCCCAGTGGACCCCGTCGGTGTCCGCCACGAACCGCACGATCTCGCCCTCGGCCACCCCGTCCTGCAAGAACGGGGCGTTCTCCACCTTGGCCGTATCACCGCTCAGTCGCGTGGCCCACAGCCCCTCAGTGTCATAGGGAAGCCAGCCGTCACGCGGCACAAACCGGTACCACACCTTGATCCGGTTGCTTCCAGCAGCGGCGGGCCCGGCCGGGGTCATAGAGGTCACCGTCCAGATGATCGCGCAGCCACCTGCACGCCTCGAACCCGGCCCCGTTCCCGTGACCCGGAAGCGCGGCGCCTACAGCTGGTTGACGGGTTCCCGGAAGGAGCCCGGGGTCTGTCCCATGACGCGGCGGAAGGAGTCGATGAAGGCACTGGAGGTCGACCAGCCGCACTCGAGGGCCACCTGGCTCACCGAGCCTCCTTCGGCGAGCCGGGTCATGGCGTGGAACAGCCGGGCGTGGGTGCGCCATTGCGGGTAGGTCTGGCCGAACTCGGACTTGAACAGCCGGGCCAGGGTCCGTTCGCTGGCGTGGGTCAGCCGGGCCAGCTGCGGCAGCGAGTACGCCTGCTCCAGGTTCGCCTGGACCAGTTCACACGCGGCGCGCAGGCGGGGGTCGCGGGGCGCGGGCAACCGCAGTCCGGTGACCGGGGTCCGGCGTATCCGGTCGAAGAGCACGCGCCGCAGGTTGTCGGTCTCCTCGGCGGGCAGGCTCTCGTCGGTGACGGCCTTCAGCACCTCATGCACCAGCGCGTCGACGGCGATGACCTCCGGTGCCCTGGCTCCGCGGTCCAGCAGTCCGGGCCCGTCGGAGGTGAACAGGTGCAGCAGGGTGTCGCCGTAGGTGCGGTGCTCGTGCTCGATCCCGGCGGGGATGATCAGCGCCCGGCCCGGTGAGGCGACCCAGGTGCCGCGCGCGGTGTGGATGGCCATCAGGCCCGAGCTCACGTAGATGAGCTGGTACTCGTCGTGCCAGTGCAGCGCGATGTGGATGCCGGCGGGGTAGCGTTCCGTGCGCGCGCCGACGTGCGGGCGGTGCGGCTGCGGCGGCAGCGCATCGGTGTGCGGATGCGGCCCGCCTTTCACGGCTGTCACCGGCAGCCCTCCCATCGGTCCGGGCCACCGTAACCGCCCTGGCAGAATTTCGATACTTGGTGACCGAACAGCAGAAGTTTTCGCGGGGGTGCGACTGCCAGGCTCGCAGGTATGAAGAAGAACATTCACCCGGTGTCCCCGCCGGGGCCCGGCCTGTCGCAGACGCCCGGGCGCCCCGCCCGACACCCGCACACCGTGATGCTCACCCTCGCTCTGTTCCTGACCGGCTTCGGACTGCGCAGCGCGGTGGCCAGCGTCGGCGCCGTGCTCGGCGACATCCAGGACGCGCTGTCCGCCGGCACTACCGGCATCAGTTTCCTCACGACGCTGCCCGTGCTGTGCTTCGCCGCCGCCGGGATCGCCGTGCCGGTCCTGGCCCGCAAACTGGGACTGCACCGGTCGCTGCTCATCGCCCTGGCGGTGTCGGTGATCGGCCTGCTGTCGCGGGCGGTGACGTCGAGCTTCGCCGTCTTCCTCGTGCTGTCGACGCTGGCGCTCGCCGGCGCCGCAGTGGCCAACGTACTGCTGCCGTCGCTGGTGAAGACGCACTTCCCCGACCGTGTCGGCCCCAAGACGTCCGTCTACGTCGTCGCCCTGAGCCTGGGCACTATGGCCTCGGCCGGACTGACGGAGCCGATCGCGAGCTTCTTCTCCACCTGGCGCTGGGGCCTGGCGGCCTGGGCTGTGCTGCCGGTGGTGGCCGCGATCCCGTGGATCCTGGCCCGACCGCAGCGCACCGCCACCGCCGCGGCGGCCGCCCCGAAGGCATCCGGTACCCGCCCGGCGCTGCGTGACCTGATCAAGAGCAGGACCGTGCTGGCCCTCACCCTCTTCTTCGCATCGCTGTCCGCCCTG
This sequence comes from Streptomyces sp. CNT360, assembly GCF_000424785.1. Lineage (NCBI taxonomy): Bacteria > Bacillati > Actinomycetota > Actinomycetes > Kitasatosporales > Streptomycetaceae > Streptomyces > Streptomyces sp. CNT360. The sequence goes on from NZ_AUKO01000013.1 coordinate 243,380, forward strand.
GCCTACATCGCCTTCGGCTGGTTCGCCCTATACCTGAGCGACCTCGGGATCGCCAGCCACGTCGCCGGCACGATGGTCGCCGTCCTCGCCGGAGTCAGCATGCCGGTCTCGGTGATCATCGCCCGCATCAATCCGCGCCACTACCGGCTGGTCGTCATCGTCCTCGGGTGCTGCTTCACCGCGTCCCTGGCCGGACTGGCGCTGGCGCCGACGTCCGGGACCTGGCTGTGGATGATCCTGTTCGGGATCGGCAACGGACTGTTCTCGCTGAGCCTGGCTTTCATCGGGATGCGCGCCCGGACACCGGAGACCACCGCGGCCACCTCCGGGGTGGTGCAGGGCATCGGCTACCTGTTCGCCGGTGCCGGCCCCATCCTGTTCGGCCTGCTCAACGCGTGGACCGGGGGATGGACTGGCTCCCTGGTACTCCTCTTCGTCCTGGTCGGCCTCACCGTCGTGAGCGGCATCGCCGCCTCACGCCCCCGGTTCATCGACGACGACCTGCCCACGGCGCCCGAGCCGGCAGCACAGCACGGCGTAGCCGGCACCTCCTGACAAGCGCCGGCCCCGCGCGGGACACAGTGCCCCCCGGCACACCGGGGTAACACGCCGCCCCGCACGCCGGGACGCACCCCCGTAACGGACCGTTGACCTAGAACGACCACGCGTCGGACGGCAACGTCCGGCCGCAGCACAGCTCGGAGAGATACACCATGGCCTGGGACAGGTTCGTAGGCACCTTCCTCAGCAAGGCAGAGCTCACCAAGGGCATCTTCCGGGTCGAGTTCGCCATCACGGCAGACCGCCCCGGCTACGGCTACGCGCCCGCCACACCCGGCGATGAGTCGGTCGGCCTGTACTTCGCCGAGGAAGGCCACCTGCTCGACACCCGCCCCTCTCACGCGCCCCACGCGCACGGCGGCTGGGAGGTGATCGAGGACAACCGCAGCATGGGCCGGCGCAACTTCACCGTCCGCTCCTTCGACCCCGACACACGCGTCATGGCGATCGATGTCGCCCGGCACGGAGCCGGGCCCGCGATCGAGTGGTTCGACGCCGCGCAGCCGGGGTGGCGGCTGCTGATGGCCGGACCGCGCTGCTGGCACCGCCCGCCCGGGGCGGCGACGGACCACTACTACCTGCTCGCCGACCTAGCTGGGCTGCCGGCGCTGGCCCGCATCCTCGCGGCGACCGCGCCGCACATCCGCGTGACAGCGCTGGCCGAGGTACTGGACCCCAGCGATCTCGAGTACCTGCCGGACCACCCCCGCCTGGAACTTCTTCCGCTCGTCGGCTCGGGCAACGGGGTGGCCGACAGCCGCCTGCTGGACGGCCTCGCCGCGCTGCCGCCCCCTGCCCCGGCGTCCTACCAGTGGGTGGCCGCCGAAGCCGGGCAGGTGCGCGCCGTGAAGAAGTATTTGCGCACCTGCGGCCTCGACAAGAACAACTGCGTAGCCCTCGGCTACTGGAACGCCACCGAGCACTAGCCACCCGCCCGCGAGGGGCTGGCGATCACGGGTGCCGCGACACGCGGCAGCGCCGGTCAGCCGGGGATCAGCTGGGCGGGGCGGCGGCCGCGCGGTCCGCCGCGCGCATCGTGGTCCGGTAGGCGCCGGGGGTCTGTCCCGCGGTGCGGGTGAAGGCGTTGACGAACGCGCTGGTGGTGGCCCAGCCGCAGTCCTGGCCCGCCTCGGTGACGGTGGCCCCCTCGGCGAGTTTGATCATGGCGTGGAAGACGCGGACGGTGGTGCGCCACTGGGGGTAGGTCATGCCGAACTCGGTGCGGAACAGACGCGTGAGGGTGCGCTCGCTGGCGCCGCAGTGCCGGGCCAGCCAGGTCACCGTCCGCGGCTGGGTCAGATCGTCCTCGGCCAGCGCGCAGGCCTGGGCGAGCCGGGCATCCTGCGGGGCGGGCAGGACGAGCGGCTGGATGTGGGAGCGGCGCAGCCGGTCGCGGATGACGGCCTGGATGCGGCCGGCCTCCTCCAGGGGCAGGCCGGGCTCGCTGCAGGCGATGAGGAGTTCCCGCAAGAACGGGCCGACAAAGACCATGGTGGGTACGTCACCGGGCAGTGGCGGGTCGTCGGTGGCGAAGCCGAAGGTGTGGACGCGGCTGGAGCCGTACACCCGGTGCTGGTGCCAGGTGCCGGCGGGCACCCACATGGCGCGGGCGCTGGAGATCACCCAGGCCGCCTCCTGGGTGCGGACCGCGAAGACACCGGAGCTGACGTAGATCAGCTGGTGGAAGAGGTGCCGGTGCCGTTCGATGGTGTGGCCAGCGGGGTGGTGGTCCCACGTGCTGCTGGCTTCCGCCGGAACCGGGTGGCTGTTTGAAGACATCTGCTCGCACTTTACCGGGAACCGCCACCCGCTGCCGCGCGGTGCTCGGGGCGCATCCGGCCACCGTCCGCGCGTGGCGGGCGTAGCCGGTGGCGGTTTTTCGACACCGGACGGCCAGTTTAGGGAAGCCTAACCTTAATGCTGGTTGGCAGGGTGTGCTCATGAGCAAAGCAACACCCACGCGCCCGGCCGACATACGGGACCACTCCGGTCCCGCGCCGCACCGCGTGGCCAGGAAGGTCTTCGGTGCGGCCATGGACACCCGCCCGCTGGCCGTGCCCGCCTACCGCCGTTTGCTGGCGGGACAGGGCCTGTCCTACATCGGGACCGCGATCACGACCGTCGCGGTGCCGCTGGAGGTGTACCACCTCACGCGCTCCTCCCTCTACGTCGGTCTGACCGGCCTGGTGGGCCTGGTCCCGCTGGTGATCTTCGGCCTGTACGGCGGTGCCGTCGCCGACCGCGTCGACCGGCGCCGCCTGTACCTCGCCGCGTCCGCCATGACCTGGCTGGTCACGGTCGGCCTGTTCGCGCAGGCCCTGCTGGAGACGGGCTCCGTGGGGCTGCTGCTGGTGCTCGTCGCCGCGCAGAGCGCGGCGTTCGCGGTGTCCTCCGCGGCGCGCGGGGCCATCATCCCGCGGGTGGTGCCCGGCGAACTCGTCTCGGCTGCCAACACCCTCAGTCAGACCGCCGGAAACCTGGGCCAGGTCGCGGGCCCGCTCATCGCCGGTGCGCTGGTGGCGCTGCCGCACGGCTACGCCGTCTGCTACGGCCTGGACGCGCTGCTGTTCGCCGCCCTGCTCTACGCCGCCGTCCGGCTTCCCCCGATCACAGTGCAGCAAGACATCTCCACGAGCAGCGGGGTGCGCATGGTGTGGGAGGGGCTGCGCTTCATCGCCTCCCATCCGGTGCTGTGGATGTCCTTCGCCCTGGACATCGCGGCGATGGTGCTGGCCATGCCGACCGCCTTGTTCCCCGAGGCCGCCGCCACCCGCTTCCACGGCGGGGCCGGCCTGCTCTACTCCGCCATCGCCATCGGGGCCATCGCCGCCGCCGTCTTCAGCGGCTGGATCGGCAAGGTCCGCCGCCAGGGCGTGGCGCTGACCGGTGCGGTGGCCGTATGGGCGCTCGCCGTCGCCGCGGCCGGCCTGACCCGCACCCTGTGGATCGCGGTCGCTCTGCTGATGTGTGCCGGCGCCGCCGATCTGGTCAGCGCCGTCTACCGGCAGACCATGCTGCAGACCTACGCCCCCGATGAGATGCGCGGCCGGATGCAGGGCGTGTTCACCGTGGTCGTCGCGGGCGGCCCGCGCCTGGGAGATCTGCGGGCCGGCGCCATGGCCTCTGGCGCCGGCCTGACCCTCGCCTGGTCCGGCGCGGCCCTGGCGTGCCTCGTCCTGGTCGTCGCCGCCGCCCTCACCGTGCGCGCGTTCTGGAACTACACCACCCCCGCCCCGCCCTGCACCGGCGCCCTCCAGCCCGCCACCGACTAGCACCCCACCTCACCCGCCGGTGCCTCAACCTCAAGCGCCCCGGGGTCTTTCCGCCTGCCCAACGCCGCCGTGACACGGGGCCTTCGAGTACACGAGGCAGTCCTCCATGACACACGACCACCCAGCACCGCATCGCCGAGCCGGCACCGCGATGCACGCCGAGCACATGCGCGTGTCCTACGACCGGCGCAAGGTGTTGCACCAGGCCGCTCTGACCCTGTGGCCGGGGAAGGTCACCGCGCTGGTCGGCCCCAACGGCAGCGGCAAGTCCACCCTGCTGCGGGCCCTGGCCCGCCTGGAGCCCGTACACGCAGGGGCCCGCATCACCCTCACCCCGGCACACGGCCGGCCCGCCGACGCCCTCGCCCTGCCCCCGCGCGCCTTCGCCCGGCAGGTGGCTTTGATGCCGCAGATGCGGCCCGTCCCCTCCGGCCTGGACGTGCGCAGCGTCGTCGAGCTCGGACGCCATCCCTACCGGGGACCCTTGGGCGGGCGCGATGCGCAGGCGGCCCACGCCGTGCAGCGGGCCCTGGAACTCACCGGTATCGCCGACCTCGCCGACCGGGCCGCCGACCAGCTCTCCGGTGGCCAGCTGCAACGCGTATGGCTGGCCTCCTGCCTGGCGCAGGACACCGACGTGCTCCTGCTGGACGAACCCACCACCTATCTCGACCTGCGCTACCAGGTCCAACTCCTGGACTGCGTCCGGGAGCTGGCCGACGAGCACAACATCAGCGTCGGCGTCGTCCTGCACGACCTGGACCAGGCGGCCGCCGTCGCCGACGAGATCGCGCTGCTGTGCGACGGCCGCCTGCGCGCCACCGGCCCCCCGCACACCGTGCTGACCTCCCAGCAGCTGACCGAGGTCTACGGCATCCGCATCGAAACCTCCACCGACCCGCTCACCGGCCGCCTGCGTACCCGCGCCGTCGGCCGCCACCACCTGCGCCACGAAAGGGCCGACACCACCCGATGAACAAGATCCTCACCCTGGGCGCGGCCGCCCTCGCCTCGGCCCTGCTGCTGTCCGGCTGCGGCACCACCCAGCCCACCACCGACGCCGCCGGCCGGCAGGGCAGCAAGGTCACGCTGACCGACGCCACCGGGCACCGCATCACCCTCGACCACCCCGCAACCAAGGTCATCGCCACCGAGTGGATGCCGGTCGAGGACCTGGTGACGCTCGGCATCAACCCCGTGGGCATCTCCGACATCAAGGGCTACACCCGGTGGAACCACTCCGCGCCGCTGCGGACCAAGCCCGCCGACATCGGCACCCGCGGCGAGCCGAGCATGGACACCATCGCCCGCCTGTCTCCCGACCTCATCGTCGCCACCCAGACCCTGTCCAGCGCGGCCGTCAAGCAGATGCGCGCCATCGCCCCGGTCCTGGTGCTCCAGGACGGCGATCGCAGCGACCAGGTCGGCCGCATGATGACCAACCTCGACCAGCTGGCGAAGGCCACCGGAACCGCTGAGCAGGCGACCAAGGCGAAGAAGGACTTCCACGCCAAGGTCGCCAAAAGCCGCCAGGCCATCGCCGACGCCGGCCTGCAGGGCACCAAGGTGGCCAACGCCGACGGCTACAAGACCTCCAACCAGATCAGCATCCGCGCCTTCACCAGCGGCTCCCAGGTCGGCGCCATGAACGAGCTGATCGGGCTCAAGAGCGCCTGGGCGCTGAAGCCGAAGGAGAACAGCGGACTGGTCACCACCGACGTCGAGGCCCTCACCCGGCTCGGCGACGTCCCCTTCCTCTACATCCCCTGGGCGGGCAAGGAAAACGACCTGTTCAAGCAGCAGATGACCCACAACGCGCTGTGGAAGTCCATGCCCTTCGTCAAGCACGACAAGGTGCACCGACTGGACGACACCATCTGGCAGTTCGGTGGCCCCCGCTCGATGGGCCGCTACGCCCAGGCGGTCGCCCAGGCACTGACCGCATGAGCGTGCAGACGGCCAAGCGGGCCGAGGCCCCTGCGGCCGCCTCCGCCCCGGCCCGCTCTCGCCTCCGTGCGGCCCCGGCCCCGGTCCTTGTCACCACCCTGACCGGTGTGGTCGCCGCGCTGGCCGTCATCAACATGTGCCAGGGCACCGCCGACGTCGGCGCCGCCCAGGTGTGGGACGCCCTCACCGGTGACACCGGCCGCACCGTCACCTCCGTCGTCTTCAACTCCCGCCTGCCCAGGGCGCTGGCCGGGATCCTGGTCGGCTTCTGCCTCGGCGCGGCCGGCGCGGCCCTGCAGCGGGTCAGCCGCAACGTCCTGGTCTCCCCGGACACCCTGGCCGTCTCCAACGGCGCCTACCTGGCGGTCGCGCTCACCACGATCACCGGCCTGTCGCTGCCGTTCATCGCCTCCACGGCCGTGGGCCTGGCCGGCGGCCTCGCCGCCGCCGTCCTCGTCCTCGCCCTCGCCGGACGCCGCGCATCACCGGTACGGCTGGTCCTGGCCGGCAGCGCGCTCGCGATGGGCCTGGGATCGGTCATCTACGCGCTGCTGCTCTTCTACCCCAAACAGGCCCAGGGCCTGTACCAGTGGGGGCAGGGCAGCATCAGCCAGGACGGCTTCCCCGGGCTGAGCCAGACGCTGCCGCTGGCCCTGATCGGCCTGATCGGTCTCATCGCGCTGGCGCACCGGCTCGATGCCCTGGCGCTGGGGGACGACGCGGCCAGAGCGGTCGGTGTCCCCGTCACCAGCACCCGCATCCTGGTGGTGGCACTGGCCTGCCTGCTGGCCGCGGTCTCCGTCACCCTGGCCGGACCCATCGGCTTCGTAGGGCTGGGCGCCCCGGCCGTGGTCCGGTTCCTGGCCCGCACCAGTACGTCGCTGGTCAAGGCCCGGCTGGGCATCCCCGTGGCCGGGCTGACCGGCGCGGCTCTCGTGCTCGGCTCGGATGTGGCACTGCGCGCCCTGCTGCCCGCCGACACCGCCGTCACCGTGCCCACCGGCACCATCACCAGCCTGATCGGCGGCGCCGCGCTGATTGCCGTGGCGCTGTCGCGGCGCAACACCCTGCGCTCGACCACCAGCACCGAACGGCTGCGCCTGGTCAGCCGCCGCAGGTTCGCCGTGATCACCGCGGGCACCCTGGCCGCCCTCGTGGCCATCACCGCGGCGGCCGTCCTGCTGGGCGACGCCACCCTGCTGGGCGGCGACGTCGTCAACTTCGCCCGCCACCAGGCCCCGTCGGGCATCACGTTCATCCTGAACACCCGCATCCCGCGGGTGCTGGCAGCCCTGCTGGCCGGGGCGGCGCTGGCGCTGTCCGGCACCCTGGTGCAGGCCGCCACCCGCAACCCGCTCGCCGAACCCGGTGTCCTGGGCATCTCCGGCGGCGCGTCCCTGGGAGCCGTCTCCCTCCTGACGGTCCTGCCCGCGGCCGGCGGATGGGCGCTGTCCGGCGCCGCCTTCGCCGGGGCGGTGGCCGCCGCCCTCCTGGTCTTCGGCCTCACCGCGCGCAGCGGCTTCGCCGAGAACCGGCTGGTCCTGGTCGGCATGGGTACCAGCACCGTGACCGGGGCGCTGGTGGGTCTGGTCATCACGCTGACCGACCCGGCCAACGCGGTCAAGGCGCTGACCTGGCTGTCGGGGTCGACCTACGGCCGCACCCTGGCCGACACCCTGCCCGTCGCGGTCATGCTCGGTGTCGGGGCGGTGTTCGCGCTGTGCGTTCACTCCTCGATCGACCTGATCGCGCTCGACCAGGACACCCCCCGCTTGCTGGGCGTGCGCCTGACGCGTCAGCGCCTGGCCCTGCTGGCGGTGGCAGCGCTGCTGAGCGCGGTCGCCGTCGCCGCGGCCGGCACCATCGTCTTCGTCGGGCTCGTCGCACCGCACGCGGCACGCGCCCTGGTCGGGCGCCGGCACCTGCGGGTCATCCCGACCGCGATCCTGCTGGGGGCCTGCCTGGTCGCCCTGGCCGACCTGGTCGGACGCTGGGTCATCGCCCCCGGTCAGCTCGGTGCGGGCATCACCACCGCCTTGATCGGCGCCCCCTACTTCCTCTATCTGCTCATCCGGAGCAGGACCTGACGGCGTGAGAGGAGCGCCGGGCACCGCGGCCGCGATACGGCAGGGCCGTGCCGCCCGCCCGGCAGCCCGCGGTACGGCAGCCTGCGGGGCGTCGGCTCACTGCGGGCGGCCGGGCTGTGTCGGCGCTGCCAAGACCAGGGGAGCGAGGTGGGCGCGGGCCAGTTGCTGGGCGCGCCCGCTGTTGCGTTCCTGGATGGCCTCGACGATGGCCGCGTGCTGGTCGACGAAGGCGCCGAAGTCCTCCGGCGCGGTCGTCTCGCGTACCGAGCGCTCCGCCCCGTCGTGGATGGCCTGGTAAAAGTGGGCCAGGATGGTGTTGCCGGCCGCCTGCACGATCGTGCGGTGGAACCGGGTGGACAGCTGGGTCAGCTCCTCGCCGTCCTGGCGGGCCAGCGCCGCCCGCGAGGCCGCGATGATCTCCTCCAGCACGGCGATGTCGCCGGGTGCGGCTCGCACGGCCGCCAGTGCGGTGGCCTCGCTCTCGATGGCCAGCCGGACCTCCAGCACCGTGGTCAGGTCCTCGCCGCCGACGTAGCGGGTCAGCACGGCGTCGAGTTCGGTGGTGGCGCGCACGAAGGTGCCGCTGCCCTGGACGGTCTCCAGCACCCCGACGTGCACCAGCGCCTGGACGGCCTGCCGGAAGGTGATCCTGCTGACGCCGTACTCGGTGGACAGCTCCGCCTCCGTGGGCAGTTTCGCGCCCACCGGCCACCGGCCGGCCTGGATGTTGCGCTGCAAGATGTCGATCAGCTGGCCGACCAGGGCCGAGCGCTTGGGCGCCTCGCTGGCGTGCGTCATGTGCGTCTGTCCTTCGCGTCGCATCCGCGTGTCGTTGTGAGGCGGATCTGTCGTTCCCCACCGGATTGGGTTGCCCTTTAGTCTACTCGCGCTGCACAATAGGGTTGCTCTTTTACTCTTTAGCTCTTAGGAGGAGGTTCCGTGGTAGCCACGACGTCACTGTTCAAGCGCAACGCCATCGCGGGGTGCCTCATCGCAATGACCGCGATCGGCGCCCTGACGGCGGCCTACGGGCCGTCCATCCCCGCATTCAAGGACCAGCACGGCATCAACGACACCGCCGCCGGCGCCGGGCTGGCCATGCAGTCCATCGGCGCGGTCGTCGGCATCCTGCTCAGCCAGCCCCTCATGCGCCGCCGCGGCAACCGGACCGCCCTGGCCGCCTCGATGGGCCTGGTCGCCGCCGGCGCGGTGATCGTCGCCGCCGCACCCACCTGGCCCCTGATCCTGGCGGGCGCCGTCATCACCGGTGTGGGACTGGGCGGCTGCGACGTCCTGATCACGCAACTGCTCATCGTCGGCACCGGCGCCCGCGGCCCGGCCCTGGTCAACATCGCGCACGCCTGCTTCGGCCTGGGCACAGCCGCCGCCCCCGCGCTGATCGCCGCGGTCGGGGCCGCCCAGTACCGCATCGTCTTCGCCGTGATCGCCGTGATGGGCCTGATCGGCGCGGCCACCCTCAAGGGCGTGGCTCCCTCGCCGGGCCCGCACGAGCTGGTCCCCAAGGCCGGGCAGCACACCCACCACAGCCCGCGCCGCCGGGGCCTCGGCGTGGCCGTCGCCTTCGGCTTCCTCGCCCTGTACGTCACGCACTTCGGCGCCCAGTCCGGAATCGGCAACTGGGAACCCACCGTCCTGGCCGACCAAGGCTTCACCGCATCCGGCGCCGCGCTGGCCACGTCCGGCTTCTGGCTGGCCATGGTCGCCGGCCGGTTCGTCGCGGCCGCCCTGCACCGGCGCGTCGGCCTGGCCCCCCTCGTGGTGGCCAGCTGCATCGGCATGACCGGCGCGTCCGCCCTCGCCCTGCACGGCTCGATGACCGCCTGGGCCTACCTGCTGACCGGCTTCTTCATCGGCCCCATCTTCCCCAACGGCCTGACCTGGATGGCGACCACCGGCCACGCCCACGGCAACCGGTTCGCCTACGTCATCGCCGCCTCCATGATCGGCATGGCCCTGGCCCCCGTCGTTCTGGGGGCCGTCATCGGCGCCCACGGCACCACCGCCCTGGCTCCGGCCATCCTCGCCATTGCCGCGCTCACGCTCGCCTCGAGCGCACTGGTGGCCGCGCTCACCCGCACGCGCCGCCCCCGCCCCGGCCACGAGATCACACCCGAGCAGGATCTGGCCGCCGACGCCTCCCGCGCCCGCGAGCACAGCCCGCACTGACCCCAGCCGCACGCGCACGATCCGCAGGCCGGCACCACGACACCGGAAAGGAGCAACTGCCCCGATGCGACCAGCGATGCTAAGCCGCCGCCTCCGGGCTGCGCTCCGGCCCGGCCTGCGCCTCGCGCGCCTCGCGCGCGGCGGCCCGGTAGAAGCCGGGCGCCGTGTCACCGCACAGCGAGCAGATGGCACGGTCCTCATTGGCGGGGTCGCGGTCCATCTCGTAGGCGACGTAACTCTGCGCGCAGCGTGCGCACTTGATGCGGGCCGCCCACGCGTCCTCGACCTCCTCACGCAGGTCGCCCGGGCGGACCAGGACGGCCCTGCCCACCGGCTGCCACCGATCCAGCAGCGCGTACAGGGCGGCGGCGAGGGGGAGGACGATGATGATCGCCCAGGTGGCACCGAAGTCTCCGGCGAAGGCCAGCAGCAGGACGCCGACCGCGGCCGAGCACAGCCACGACGTGAGGCCGGCGGGGTTGAGCAGCGTGAGGCGGCCGGGCCGGAACTCATCCGCCGCCGCCGACGACGGCGCGGTGCGCGAGCGCACGATGTGCACGCACGCGATGGCCACCCACGCGGCCACGAACACGGTCTGGTAGTTGAGCGCGGTCAGCAGGAAACCGATCACGTCCGCCAGCATCAGGACGTAGACCAGCACGCCCGCGACCGCCGCCCAGACATAGCGCGGCCTGAACCAGCGCAGCGCACGGCTGCCGAACGCCTGCAGATTCAGCGACGCCACATAGAAGTTGGTCGTATTGATCCGGCTCTGGGTGACCCACACGAGCAGCACCCCGGCGAACCCCATCAGCGAGATCAGCGCGAAGACCGCCGAGGTCTCCGAGAACGCCCCGCGGATGTCGATCGTCTGCGCCAGGAACAGCCCGGCCAGGCCGTTGAGCACGAACGTGACCAGCCAGAACGGCAGGCCGAAGGTGACCCGCGCGTGATACGTCGCGTGCTGCGTACGGGACATCCGGGCGAAGTCCCACAGATACATGATGAAGACGAGCTGGCTGAGGTAGCCGCTGAAGGACAGCACCCAGCCCGGCCCCACAGTGGTGACCGGGCGGGCGGGCATGTAGGAGATCCAGGCGGAGTCGTAACCGAACTCGGCGACGGCCCACACCACGGCGGCCACGATGCCGACGACGTAGACCGGCAGCAGCCAGGCGTTGAACTTGTCCAGCCACACCCTTACGCCGCCGAAGGCGAGCGCGACCGCGACGGCGACCGCGAGCAAGTACCAGACCGGCAGCGGCAGCGTGCCGACGTACTCGTGGAACGCGATCGAGATGATCGACGTCTCGAACGCGCAGTAGTACAGGGCGGTCACCGCCACCAGCAGGCTGACCAGCGCGCCACCCCAGTAACCCATCAGCCGGCGGCTGAACATCGCCAGACTCGTCCCGGTCCGGGCCGCGTAGGGCACCACGATGGCGGCCGCGACGGAGATGACGACCGCCGCCAGCACCATGCCGATCAGGGTGTCGCGCACCCCGACCGCAAGCGCCAGGGTCTGCGGGAAGACCAGCCAGAACATGGCGCTGAACACCGACAGCCACGCCATGGACAGCGAGCCGCGCGAGCTGCGCCAGCTGCGGGGCACCACATGCCCCGAGAAATCGTCGGTGGCGGCAGCCTTCAGCACCGCCGGGTCATCGTGGAAGGAGACCTCGAAAGAGGGGTTGCTCATGTGTGTCCTCGCTGGGTTCCAAAACCTCAACCGGATGCGCTCGAAGCAGGAAGGAGCGCCGAACTGGGCGGGTGCCGTACGCCCGAGAGCCGCGGCGGCCGCGGGGCCGCCGGGAGGCCGCCCACTGGCGAACCTATTTAGACCAGTGAGGACCATTGGTTGTTGGGGCGAGACGGTACACCGGCCCCCCGGGCCTGTCGACCATCCGGTGAGGAAAAGCCCGCGCGGCACCGCCGCCCTGCTTGCGCGGCCCGGCGGCCGGGCCGGACGCGTCGCCGCTTCCGCCGACGGGCAGGCATGCGGCGGCGCACGGGCGCAGGATCTGGCGGTGAATCAGCGACGTGGGGGCGTCAGCGGCGCGGGCCGGTCACAGGCTGTGGCCGAACAGCTCGCGCGAGACGTGCTGCAGGTGGGCGCGCATGCGCAGCCGGGCCTCGTCGGGGTCTCGCTCCTCGATCGCCCTGACGATGGCCTCGTGCTCCTTGCAGTAGTTCTGCTGCAGGCCGGGACTGTAGGTGCGCTGCTTGAGCCGGCCCCACACCGGCTGGTGCCGGCTGTCGATGAGCAGCCGGCTCGTCTCCACGATCAACGGATTGTGGGTCGCGACGGCGAAGCTGTGGTGCAGGAGCGTGTCCCAGTGCTCGAACTCCGCGGAGCTGGCGGCCTGCTCGCCCTCCTGGTGACAGCGCCGCATCTCCCGCAGGTCCTGCTCCGTGGCGGAAATGACGGCGGTGGGCAGGAACTCCGGCTCGAGCACCAGACGCGCCTGCATGATGTTGACCGGACTGGGCGCGCCCGCCTGCGCGGCCGGCTCGGCCTCCGTGCCGGGCGCGACGAAGGTGCCGCGCCCCACGTGCCGCACGACCACACCCTCGTCCGCCAGGGACTTCAGCACAGACCGGACCACCGCTCGACTGGCTCCGGTCGACGCGGCGAGGTCGCGCTCCGTGGGCAGCTGGGCGCCAGGGGCAAGCTTCTCCTCGCTGATCACCTGCGAGATGTGCGCACGGACCACCGCCGCGGGCCCCACTGCCTGCACCCCTGCCACCTCCCCGGAACAACCAATGCGACCCATCGCGGCCGCCACCGTCTGCTTCTGCTGGAGGACCGGCATGCAGCCCCTCCTCCTGAGCCCAGGAGCCTAGCAGGCGAGCCCCAGGCCAGCGCGCGACATCCCGGCCCGAGCGCCCCCTGCAGGAGGCGCGTTCCAGCCGCCGACGCTCCCCTCCGCCGCAGCGCCGACCGGTCGATGGGCAACCCGGTCGACCGCAGTTCCACCGTCGCCGGCGACGGTGCCCCGCCTGCTGGCCGGGTGCCGGAAAACCGCTGCTCGCAGGCTGCCGCTCAGGGCGGCGGGCGGGGGGCCTGCCCCGTGCCGGGCGACGGAAGGGGGCTGCTGCGCAACCGTTGACGGCCAACCAATCGATACCTATGGTGAGCCGAAGGTTCACATTGGTTTCGCGCAACCGGAGGATCAATGCGCTTCGCGCGCTCACAAACGGAGAACTACGGGCCGGTTCTGTGCGTACTGGACGAACAGGGCGCCGAGCCCCGCATCGTGTGGGACGAGAAGAACCAGCGGCCCTACACCCGCCTCCAGGAACTCGTCGGACTCTCGGGCGACGAACTCGCCCGGCTGGCCACCCGCCCGGGACCTCCCGGCTGGAAGCCGCTGGCCCCCCTCGTGCCGGACCGCAACATCTTCTGCGTCGGCCGCAACTACGCCGACCACGCCGCCGAGTTCGCCCGCAGCGGCTTCGACGCCACGCACTCCGCCGGCGTCGCCGAGGTGCCCGACAAACCCGTCATCTTCACCAAGCCGGCCCATTCCGTCATCGGCCCCGGCCAGGAGATCGACCCGCACACGGACATCACCTCAGCCCTCGACTACGAGGGCGAGATCGGCATCGTGATCTCCAAGCCCGGCTACCGCATCCCGCGGGCCGACGCCCTCGACTACGTCTGGGGCTACACCCTCATCAACGACGTCACCGCCCGGGACATGCAGCGCGACCACAAACAGTGGTTCCTGGGCAAGTCCCTGGACACCTTCTGCCCGATGGGCCCCTGGGTGACCACGGCCGACGAAGTCGACCCCGACAAGATCACACTGCAGACGTTCGTCAACGACGAACTCCGCCAGGACTCCGACACCTCCCGTCTGATCTTCGACATCCCGGCCATCATCGAGACCCTCTCCGCCGGAATCACCCTGCAGCCGGGCGACGTGATCGCCACCGGTACCCCCCAGGGCGTCGGCATCGGTTTCAACCCCCCGCGCTACCTCCAGCCCGGCGACGAAGTCGTCATCAAGGCCAGCGGCCTGGGAGCCCTGCGCAACACCATCGCCCACCCCACCCCGGCACACACCCCCACAGGAGGAGCCACCCAGTGACCATCAGGCAATACCCCGTCCACGTCGAGGCGGACGGCAAAAGTGTGCAGACCCGCGTCCTGGACGCAGGATCGGGCAGCGACCTCGTCCTGTGCATCCACGGCGTCGGCTCACGGGCCGACCGGTTCACCCCCCTGCTCGAGCCCCTGGCCGCCCAGGGCTACCGCGTCCTCGCACTGGACCTGCCCGGCCACGGCTTCGCCGACAAGGGCTCCCTCCCCTTCACCGTCCCCTACTGCGCCGACATCGCCAGCAAGGTCGCCGCCCAGTACGCCCACTCGCGGCTGACCGTCATCGGAACATCCCTCGGCGGCCAGATCGGCGGCTACATGGCACGCAACTTCACCACCCCGGTGCACCGCCTGGCCATGGTGGGAACCCTCGGCGTCGTCCCGCTCGACGAGAAGGAGGGCGCCAACATCAGCCAGGTCATCCTCAAGCAGCGCGGCGTCGAGGACTGCCGACGCAAGCTCACCGCCCTCATCCACGACAGCGCGCGGGTCACCGACGCCTGGGCCCTGGAGGAATCTAGGATCAACAACTCCGCCGGCGCCGACGCCTCCTTCGACGCCATCGGCCGCCACTTCGAAGGCCCCATCAACGACCACCTCATCGCAGCCGACGCCCAGCGCCTCGCCGACCAGGGGGCACCCGTCGGAATGATCTGGGGCAGCGAGGACACCATCGTCTCCGCCGAGACCGGGCGCGCCAGCATGGACCGCCTGCCCGACCTGCCCATGGCCTGGATCCGCGACACCGGCCACGCCCCCTACTGGGAGCGGCCGGCCGCCTTCATCGACGCCCTCAACTGGATCTTCGCCGACACCGCCACCCGGCACGGCCGCGAACGCACCTTCTGAACGCCCACAGCCCACCCAGGCTCGCCAGCGACCAGCCACACCCCACCGAACAACCCCATCCTCTGAACGGGAGCACCCCATGTCCGTGAAGTTCACCCCGCACATCCCCGACCTCGGCAAGCTGTACGGCGCCTACTCGCCGGCCTCGAGCGGGACCGGAACCGTGCACTCGATCGCCGGCCAGCTGGGAGGACTGCCGGACGGCTCCCTGCCCGGCGACGGCAGCATCTACGCCCAGACCAAGCAGTCCTTCGCCAACGTGCAGACCGTCCTCAACGGCATCGGCCTTACCTTCGCCGACGTACTGCGCTTCAACACCTTCATCGTCGACCGCGCCTCCATCCCCGAGTTCATGGACGCCCGCCGGGAAGTCTTCGCCGAGATCTACCCCAACGGCGAATACCCGCCCAACACCCTCGTCCTCGTCTCCGGCCTCGTCGAAGAGCAGTTCAGCGTGGAGATCGAAGCACTCGCCATCGGCTAAACCCAGCGGCCCACCGCGAGCGGGCGGCGCCCACGCTTCTCCCCAAGCAGTCGGCACCGCCCGCCCGCGGACCCGCCCCACCTGTACGCCCGGTGCGTTCGAAGCGACCAGCAAAACCGCAAGCCCGAGACCCCCGCACCACGGAGGCCCCGGCGGAAAACGGCAAAGAGCAGGAGTTGGACAATGGCGAAGCAGTGGATGTTGATCGAAGGCGGGGACGTCATCACCGGCGATGGCTCCACCATTCTGCGCACCTGTGACGTCCTCGCCGAAGGCGACCGGATCGTCAAGTTCGGCAGCGTCGACGCAGAAACCGACATACCCCGCGGTGTCACACTGCAGCGCATCGACGCCCGCGGCAAAACCGTCATGCCCGGACTGATCGACGCGCACTGTCACATGACCTACGGGCTGGCGCGCACCGAAGAAGAAATCAGCATGTACACCCCGGCCGAGCTGCGCACCCTGATCGCCGCGGCCAACATCGAAAAGGTGCTGCACGCCGGGGTGACCAGCATCTCGCAGCCCGGCGGCTCCTTCTACATCGGCGTCGGCCTGCGCGAAGGCATCCGGCAGGGGCTCGTGCACGGCCCCCGCATGACGACCGCCGGCCGGTACCTGACCACGAGCAACGGCCTCACCGACTGGTTCCCGGACACCACCGGCAACCCGGAGGCCAGCACCGGACGGCTGACCAACACCGCGGACGAGATGGTCTCCGAGATCCGCCACCAGGTGAAGAACGGCGTCGACCTGATCAAACTGGCGGACAGCCCGTTCGGCGAATTCCAGGCATTCAGCAACGACGAGATGAAGCTGTGCGCCGACACCGCACACCGCTTCAACCGGCGCATCACCATCCACGCCCGGGGCTCGGACGAGGTCGGCGCGGCCGTCGACGCGGGCTTCGACCACATCATGCACGGCAACATGATGACGGACGAGGTGATCGACAAGCTCGCCCAATCCCAGATCCCGCTGATCCCGACCCTGCTGTTCATGCACCACATCGTCGAGTTCTCCCACCTGTCCGGGATCCGCCCCAGCATCGCCGAGGCGACCAAGCGCATGAACGAGAAGACCATGGACTCGCTGCACCGGGCCCATGCGGCCGGCGTCAAGTTCGGCATGGGCACCGACAGCGGCTTCGCCGTCGTCCCCTACGGCGAGTTCCACGCCCGCGAACTCGAACTCCTCGTGGAATACGCCGGGATGACGCCCCTGGAGGCCATCCGCGCCGGCACGCTCAACAACGCCCCCATGGTCGGCCTGGAGGGCGAGGTCGGCGAGGTCGCCGTCGGCAAGCTCGCCGACCTGATCGTCGTCGACGGCGACCCCAGCGTGAACCTCAAGCTGCTCTACACGCCGGGCAAGATCACGCATGTCGTCCTCGCCGGCGAACTGCAGACCTTCCCCGACGACATCCGCACCCGTTTCCTGCGCAACAACTACCTGCCGCACGACTACGGCTTCGAGGTCATGTCCTACGAGCGCGCCTTCGAGGGCGGCGAACGCCCGGTCACCCAACTCGACTGGAGCACCGAGCAGCGCGAGGACCTCGTCTCGGACCTGCAAAAGCGCGAGCACGAGGTCGCGGCCGCCGCCGAATAGCGCACCGCACTTCCAGCGGTCGGGGCCGGACCCCGACGCTTCACCGCCCGGCCGCCGGGTCAACCCGGCGGCCGGCCACCCCCCAACCTTCGCTCGACACCTCGCAGCACACCGCACAACGTCCCAGACCAGACGCAACCGTTGACAGCTCCGCCCCGGCACGGCCGCCCCCGCGCCTGTGCCGTACTCAACACCGCACTCTGACGGCTCCACCCCGATCCAGGCACTTTCCAACGCATCTTGGAGGTCTACGGATGGCACCGCGAACCGCAGAAATAGCAGGAGCCGGCCTGGCCGGTCTCACCCTGGCCACCCGGCTCGCCCAACTCGGCTGGCACGTACGGCTGCACGAGCGCAACGACGAACTGCGCATGTACGGCGCCGGAATCTGGCTCTGGGAAAGCGGCCTGCAAACGCTCGAGACCCTCGGGGCCTTCGACCAGGCCACCAAGCGGGCACGCACCATCCGCGAATGGCGCATCGCAGACCACCGCGGCAAGCCGCTGATGTCGCGCTACACCGGCCCCGGCGACCGCATGCTCCTGCCACCCCGGGCCGACCTCTACGCCGCTCTGATCGCCCGCGCGGAGTACTACGGCGTCGACATCGTCACGTCCTCACTGGTCACCGGAATGTCCGCGGACGGCCGAATCGAGTACGCCAACGGCAAAACGAGCCGCGCCGACCTGGTCGTCGCCGCAGACGGCGCGTACTCCCGCCTGCGCGAATCGATCTTCTGCACCGCATGGATGGACTTCGGCAGTCAGGCCGGCATCCGCATGCTCATCGACCGCTCCGACGACCAACCCGACGACACGATCATCGAGTACTGGCACGGAGCACGGCGCCTGCTGTTCAACCCCTGCACCGACGAGCAGGACTACATCTTCCTCAGCGCCCCGGTCGGGGACGACCGCGCCGGACGACTCCCCGTCGACCGCGATCTATGGGCCGCGGACTTCCCTGCTGTCGCCGACCTCGTGCACCGCTTCGCCGAAGACGGCCGGTGGGACCGCCTCGTCAACGTCCGCTGCCGACGCTGGAGCGCCGGCCATGCTGCTGTCCTCGGCGACGCCGCCCACGCCATGCCGCCCAACCTTGGACAGGCCGCGAACACCGCCTTCATCAACGCGATGGCCCTCGCCGCCCTCGCGGAACAGAACAAGGACATCACCACCGTGCTGCCCGAATGGGAGCGACGACAGAAGGCCATCACGGACCATGTGCAACGCTGGTCCTACTACTACGGCTTCGTGCTCGGCCACTGCCCGAGCCCATTGCTCGGAACCCGCGCCCGCACGCTCGGGCGCCTGTCCCAGACCCAGTGGTTCGACCGGAACCTCAACCGCGGCGCCCGGCACCAGCCAATGGGTTCCCTGGCAGTCCACTGACCCGCTCGGCCGCCTGGAAGCAGAGACGGCCCCCAGGCCAGGGCTGCGCCTCCCGACTGCTTCTGCCTTGCCGCCTCGTTTGACGCGACGTATGTGCGCCACCACACGTCCGCATCTTGCTGGCCACCTGGTCTTCGTGCGCCCGGGCATGGGGATAGGCAGACCAAAGCAGACCATTGCCCGGGTCGCGACGGCAACGATGACGCCTTCGTGGGCGAGAACCTCGGCCACGAAGGCGGCCATCGCGAACCCGACCCGGCCGCCCCGCGGGGGGAGCGAGCGCTACGTACGAACGGGTGCATCAGGCGGGTCAGGCGTCCGGGCCGTCGTCTGACATTTTCTCGTCCAGCACCCGCAATAGTGCGTGCATGTTGAGCAGGGCTGGCAGGACGTACTCCTGGCGCACGGAGGCGTAGGGCCCGGCTACGGCCGCCCGCCCCCAGGCCCGCTTCGACATGAGCACCCATGCCAGCCGGCGCAAACTCGACGCCGTCGAGCAACTCGCCGTCTTGGCCGAGAAGGCCGGGCACACGCTGATCGAACTGGCCGTCGCCTTCGTCATCAACCACCCCGGTGTCACCTCGGGCATCATCGGCCCGCACACCATGGAGCAGCTGGAGGCGTTCCTGCCGACCGCGGACATCACCCTGTCCGCCGACGTGTTCGACGCGGTCGAACCGGATCGGACTGCCTACAACTATCGCCGACGCCAGCGCACATGCCTACAGAAAAGCGGATGGCCTACACATCGTCGGGACGCGACATCAGTCCTGCGCCGGCGAGGTATCCGGCCTGAGTCCCTGCTACCACCGACCCTGGTGTGGGGCACTCCGCAGTTCCGAATAGCGTGCTGTACCAACAACGGCCATGCAAGGGCCTTCTTGGAGAGTTGGATCAGCGGTCGCGGGAGTACGCGATGCGGGGGTCAACCGGCCGGACCGCTGCTGTGGTGACGGCGGAGGCGGGGACCGGCGCCCTGCCCGGGATACGGGCGCGGGCTGGGCTGGCGGCGAGCGCGGCGGCGCTCAACGGAGACGCGCGAGCGGGACCATGGCCGCGCTCCCTATCGGCGGCCGGCGTCGCAACAGAGCGGGTCCGGGCCGTCACCTCTTGAGCGAGACGGGGCTGCACTGCGACTTGGAGCCCCGAACGGTGCAGGGCCACCGTGGCGTCGGCGACTTTCCCCAGCGCCTCGACGCGATCGGTGGTCGCGGGGAGCGTGTAGACGTCCAGGCTCGAGTTGTGCCGCCAGCCGTCCTCCACCAGCGCGAGCGCGCTAAGGGCGGAGACACGGTCGTCGAGGGCTGCGATGATGCCGAGCTGCGGGTGATCGGCGAAGGCGACGTCTGGTTCACCGAGCGGACCGCGGTCGCGTACCTGTGCCGTGTCGGGCGCCAGTGCAGGGTCAAGCGCGGCGTCCACATCGACCTGGTAGCCGGCCTTGCGCAGCAGCTCGATGGCCCGCCTCGTACGGCCGTGACCGTCACGGTTTTGGTCGGCCAGCGCGTACAACGTCGCCTGGTCGGCAACGGGATGGAAGTCGAATCCCCTTAGCATCCAGGAGCTGGCCGCGAGGTTCTTCGGGTTCGCGGCGACGATGCCGTGGACAGGGTGGTGGCCGAAGGCCAGGTCGGGCAGCACATCGTAGTGGCTGGGCATGGGAGATCCATCCGAGGCGGGTGCGGTTGCAGGTGCGGGCGACGGGCGGATCAGTTCTGGTGGTGCGGTGCACGGAGGACTCCTGGGCGGTTACAGGTGCGGGCGACGGGCGGATCAGTTCTGGTGGTGTGGTGCACGGAGGACTCCTGGGTCGCGGTCGGTCAGAGTCGGGGAGCGGATGAGGGACGAGCCGGCGACGGTGCGGCCCGCGCGGAAGACTCCGTCGGCGGACCGGTCGGGGGCACGCGCTGGCCGATCGACGGTGAAGGGGTGAGAGCGACACGCGCCCGGGATGGAGCGGAGCCGGGTGGGAGCACGTTGGCGGCGCGCTCCTTGCCGGATCGTTCCTGCTCCTGGCGTGGCGGTACGCCAAGCTGGTCCAGGCGGGCGTCGACGGCGGCGAGGAGATCCGGCACGCTGCCGCCGTGGCGTGCATGCGGACCGTTCGGCTCGGAGTCGTAGATCACTTCGTAGACGGCAGGCTCGACGGATCGGTGGCGGGTGACCATCCAGCTTTCCGAGGACTCGGGGTGCGGCTCCTGTGGGGGCGAGATGATCAGCGAACTACCGTCGGGAAGCTCGGCGTGGACGATGTAGTCGTTGAGGCCGTACTCGACGGTGCACTCCAGGCCGCGCTGCCCGAGCATGGAACAGAGGGCGGCCTGAAGGTGCCGCGGATCGGATGCGGAGGGCGGGGGCGGGCCGTCGCGGTGCATGGAGTTCTCCGTTGCGAACGCCCCGCCGGACGGTGTGAGCCGCCGGGAGTGTGGGCTGGGGGAGTGCGGTGATCCATGAGGATCCGGTGATCGGGCGTTTTGGTGCGGCCGTGACTGCGCGCTAGGGATCACCGCGACTGACCTGGAGCCGGCGGATGCGGCGCCGGGGGGACTGAGGGAGAGGCGGGTGACGCAGCAGGGGTGTTGTGAGGGGACCGGGTCAGGGCGACGCGCGCCCGTTCGGTCTGCGCCGGCCGTTCGGTGTCCGCCCGGTGAGCGAGGAGTTCGCCTATACGCACCAACGCCGGTCCCTGATAGGACAGTTCGTGTGCGTAGTGCCAGCCTTCGGTGTTGCGGTGCTCCTCGGCGCGCTCCTGGTAGAGGTGGAGCACGCTCGGTTGTGAACCGTCCATGAGCGCCATGACGCCGTCCCACTCGTGCCGCAGCTCCTCCGCCCGGAGAAGGGTGGTGTCGATCCCGCGCAGCCGACGGAGGTCGTCACTGATCGGCCCCTCGACGTAGTCGGGGCCGTCGGCGGCGGCGCGGACCCCGGCCAGCACTTCGGGTCCGTGGTCGAGGAACACCTCGGCGTGCTTCCACGCGTCGGCGTCCCGCTTGACCTTCCCGTCCCCGTAGACCTTGTCGTCCAGCGGCCAGCCGTCCGCGTCGCAGAGGGAGCCCGAGACTGCATCCCACGCGTCGGACGCCTCGTTGATGCCGGCGGCGGCCGAGGCCAGTGCCGGGAGGTGCCGTCGCCACGCCAAGGGCTCTGCGACCTGCGGCGGCTGGTCATCATCGGAGAAAGGAGAAGTAGAAGTAGCAGACATGATCGATCCCTTTTGCTGAGCTGGGCGTTGGGCTACGCCGCCATGCGGGCGTCGGTGTCGAACAGCTCCCGCTCGGCCGGGTGGAGGATGTGCTGGGTGATGAAGCTGCGACCGGCGACCTTCCACAGGCCCCGGCCCTTGGTCAGGGCGGACACTGCCTGGGTCTCGACACCGGTCAGGCCGAGCAGGGATGCGGCGGCAGCGAGCTGGTCCGGCTCCTGGCGGTAGATGATGCGGGTGGAGCAGTCGGCGAGCAGGCCCTCGGCCAGCACGCGACCGCGCGAGCCGGCGTCGCCCGCCGAGAGCAGGTCCGACAGCCGGTGGATCACCATCAGGTTCGCGATGCCCAGCCCCCGTGAGAGCTTCCATTGGCTCTGCATCCGCTCCAGCAGGCCGACGTGCCGCATCAGCCGCCACGCCTCGTCGTAGATCACCCAGCGTCGACCGCCATCGGGATCGGACAGGGCTGACTCCATCCACGCGCTCGCACACGTCATCGCGAGCACCAGCGCTGTGTCGTCGCCGGAGCCGCCGAGACGGGAGAGGTCGATGGACAGCATCGGTGTGGTCGGGTCAAACGACACCGTGGACGGGGCGTCGAACATGCCGCTCAAGTCGCCGTGCACAAGGCGTCGCAGGGCGTGGGCGAGATCCTGGGCGGCCGAGCCGAGGTGTCCGGCCTGGTGGCCGAGAGCCTGGTCGAGGCGTTCGGGGGAGCCGAGTACGTGCGCGATCTCGCCGAGCAGCGGCACCGTGCCCTGACCGATGGCATCGGCGACGACCAGGTCCAAGGCGAGGTCGAGAGCGGTGTGTTCCATCGGCAGCAGATCGCGCTTCAGCACGGTACGGGCGAGGCCGGCCAGGAGCAGCAGCCGGCGCTTGCGGACCTCCGTGCACCAGTCCTCCTTGCTGACGGAGGCGGGGCGGGCCGGGGCATCGAGCGGATTCAACCGGCCCGGGAGCCCTGGACCCAGGGCGATGCTGTAGCCGCCGAGGGCCTGCGAGACGCCGGTCCACTCTCCCTTGGGGTCGCAGGGGATGTAGACGCGGTAGCCGTGGGCGATCGACCGGGTGGCGATCGACTTCGCCAGCGCCGACTTGCCCATGCCGATGATCCCGGCCAGAACTGCGTTGGGGTTCGTGAAGCCTTCGATCCGGCCGCTGTTGTAGAGCGAGAACGGATCGAAACAGAAGGCCGCCTCCGCGTGCACATCGCGGCCGATGAACACCCCTTCGGCGCCCAGGCCGCCCTCGGCCACGAACGGGTACGCGCCGCTGGCTGTCGCGGTGGTCATCCGGTGGGCGGGCAGGTCGAGCTTGCCGCCGCGGGCGGACGCCGGACCGGGGCGACCCGCGAGCGGATAGGTGGGCCGCAGATCCGGGTCGAGGGTCTGCTCGGCGCGGTGCTTGGGCGGGCTTCCGGCGAGGCGTGCCTGGCGGCGAGCCTCGGTGAAATCGGCTCGGGCGGCCCGCTGCTCGGCGCGTGTCGTCTTATGGGGCACGAACAGGGGGGAGGCACTGGCGCGGGTACGGGGCATGACGTTTCTCCAGGTGAGGGATGGATCAGCGGCGGACGAGGCCGGTGAACGGGGCGTGCAGGTCGGCCGGGGTGGTGCGCCGCCGCACGAGATGAGCGGTGCGCTGGTGGCGCTGGCAGATGGTCAGTTCCGGTGCGCCCTCTGGAAGGCCGGTCTGGCACGCCTCCGGTTCGGGGACCTCGCCGGAATCCGGGCGGGGTGCCGCGTGGTAGGCGGCGTGGAGGTGCTCGGCGGCCTGCCAGATGCGGGTGCGGGCGGTACGGAGCTGGTCGCCCTCGATCGCCACGAGCTGCCCGGTGCGACCGGCGTGGGCGTCGAGCAGCCCGTACAGCGAGACGAGGTGGGCGTGCAGGGCGTCCAGTTCGGCCCGGGTGGTGACCAGCGGGCTGCCCGGGATGTTGAGCGCCCGGTGGAAGTCGAGTGCGGCGGTGGCGAAGGGCACGAAGTCCTGCGCGGTCGGGCTGGTGGTGCGGGACATGAGGGTGCTCCTTCGAAGGGAAGGGTCAGGCAGCGAGCGCGAGCGGCAGGGCGGCGGCGGCGAACGCCTCGGCCTGCTGCCAGGTCAGCGGCCGGAGATCGAGCTGGGCGCCGACAGCGGCGGTCTCCACGACGGCGCAGGCGGTGCGCAGCTCGTCCTCGGTGTCGGCTGAGACGGTCAGCAGACCGGTCAGGGCGACATCGGCGTGCCCGGCGATGAGCTGGCGTTCGCGAGACTTGATGTCCTGGTACTCGAGTGAGTCCGCCTCGGAGTCGACCTGACCGCGCCGGGCCCGTTCGGCGGCGTCGGCGATCACGCTGGACTTCTTGCGCTGCACGTCGCGCAGGGCGGCGTCGAGGTTCTTCGGCTCATAGGAGAGCGACAGCGTGCGCCGGACGCCGCCGGTGAAAAGGAGCTGGTGCAGGAACCCGGCCGACGTCTCGGTGCGCGGCCAGTTCTCCACCCAGTAGGTGGCGTGCACGGCGGAGTCAGTGGCGATGTGGTCCGCCTTTTCGACGACCACGACGGGGCCGGCAGCGGCGGGCTCGGCCTCGGGGCGACCGGCCGTGGACCAGCGGTCGAGTGTCGCCAGCGCCTTCGGGTCGTAGGAGGTGCGCACCACGGCGGCGATCTCGCGGGCTGTGAGCCAGCCCGTCGGGGTGAGACCGGCGGTCCGCGCCGCCTGGTCGAACGTGGAGGTGAGCTGGGCGAGGACACTGAAGGCACCGGTGAGACCGCCACCGGCCTGGTTGATCAGCCGACGGGCCGCCTTGGTGTCCAAGGACACCGCGACGTACGCCTCGTGCGGGGCGGCTGCGGGGCCGGCGCTCTGGATCAGCTCGTTGTAGATCGCGCCGGCCATTGGGGTGTCGGGTCGGCCGTGCTCTTCCCAGTAGCGGCGCAGCGCGTCGCCGGAGTCGGGGATGGTGCGCTCGATCACCTGGATGCGGGCGATCTGTCCGGTACGGGCGAGGGCCGCCAGCGCGCGTCCCCAGCCGCCGACGTTGGCCTGCTGGGTGCCCGGGTCGAGCAGGGCGTAGGCGCGGGAGGAGACCTTGACCACCGCGGTCAGCGTCCCGGTGTGCGGGTTGTGGACGGCGCCGTACTTACCGTCGGGAGCGGTGGCCACGCGCAGGCTGGCGGCAGTGCCGGGAAGGTGCAGCAGCCCCTCGCGGGTCGGCCGGCGGGAGGGCCGGGTGAGCCAGACGAGCTGGCCTCGCATCCGGCGCAGCGCGTAGCGGACGACGATCGGGGCCCAGTCGGCCAATGCGCGGCCTCGGTGGCGGACGAAGACGAGCAGGGCGATGACCGCCCACAGCGGTATGAGCTGGAGAGCGCCGACCACGCCTCGGGCGAGGATGACGGTGAGAAGGAGAAGGCCGGTGAGTCCGGCGACGGCCAACTGCGGGACGGTCAGGCCGAGCAGGACGCCGCGCCTGCTGCGGTGGGGAAACTTCACGGTGGGCGTGGAGGACTGGTCCTTGCCGGACATGGTGGTTCCAGACGGTGGGAGCGGGCGGAGGACGGGGCGCGCGGCGGTCTTCTGGACGTCATGGCGAAACCTTCCTGTTGATCGGGCAGAGGCGGGGGCAGGCCGTGGAGTGCGGCCCGCCCCCGGGGATGTGGGTCAGGAACCCGACGGCGGCTGGGTGGGATACACCCAGTTGCTCGGCGTCGGAGAACCGGCGGCCGACGGCGTGGGGCCAGCAGGCGGCATGGAGGTCATGTTGCCGCGCGGAGCCGCTGCGGCTGCGAGTTGACCCGAACCGCCCGAGACGCCATGGGCAGTCGATTCGGACCCATCCGGTTCGTCCTCGCCGGGCCGGGTGATCAGCGGCGGGATCCCGGGGCGCTGGATCAGGGCACGGCCCTTGTCGCCGGAGGCGTTGGGGTCCTCGCCGTACCGGAAGCGGGTCTGCTGCTTGGGCGGCCCAGCGTCGATCCCCTCCTTGCTGAGGTTGGTGCCCGAGGGGTTGATACCGGAGGCGACGCCATCGGTCCCTGCCCCGGGGACCTGGTTCGGCCCCTGCGGAGCGGGGGTGCCGGTGCTGGCCCGCATCGCGAGGCTGCCCACGGTCTTGGCCGCTCCGGCGGCGACTGCCATGCCGGCGACGCCGGTACGGTGCATGTCGTCGTGACCACCACCATCGCTGGCCCAGTGCACGAACTTGTACGTCGCGTAGGGGCAGAGCAGCACCAGGACCATCACGACGATGCCGGCCATCGCGTCGGACAGGGCCGCCATCCCGTCGCTGGCGTCGGTCTTGCCCATGGCGGAGACGCCGATGAGGAAGACGACGGTCATCAGGAGCTTGGAGACGATGAGGGTGCCGGTGGCCTCGATCCAGCCGCGCCGCCACCGCTTGGCGACCTCCCAGCCGCCGCCCGCCCCGGCGAACACGGCGAGCGCGACCATGATCAGGACGCCGACCTTGCGGGCGACCATCACGCCCCAGTAGAGGAAGGCGCCGATCGCGCACCCGAAGGCGACCAGCGCGGGCACACCCCAGCCGAGGCCGTACATGGCCCCCATCTGATCGACCTTGATCACACGGCGGATCGCATCGTCGATCGAGGTGTTGGCGGCTTTGAAGAGGCCGTCGGACAGCGCGTCGACCACGGTGATGGCGACGGTGGTGAAGGCGATGGCGGAGAAGCTGAACAGGACTCCGGTCATGGTGCCGAACGCCGCCTTGGCGAGTGCGCGTTCGTCTCGGCGCCAGGCCGCGGTCATGAGCTGGATGCAGAAGATGCCGACGGTCAGGGCGAGGCCGATGGGCAGCAGCAGCTCGTAGTTGTCGCGGAACCATCCC
Organism: Streptomyces sp. CNT360; assembly: GCF_000424785.1. Taxonomy (NCBI): domain Bacteria; kingdom Bacillati; phylum Actinomycetota; class Actinomycetes; order Kitasatosporales; family Streptomycetaceae; genus Streptomyces; species Streptomyces sp. CNT360. The sequence goes on from NZ_AUKO01000013.1 coordinate 269,905, forward strand.
GCGTTGAGGTCGATCGCCGTCGTCTTGTTGACGGCCTTGGCGGCCAGGTCGGCCGCGCTGGACGCCAGCTCACCCGCCGACTTCGCGATCCACGCGCCGAGACCGTCGGTGACGGTGCCGGCGGGGTTGGTGGCGAAGTCGACAGCGCCGCACACCTTGTCCATCAGCGGGAAGTCGCAGACTCCCATGGGTCGTACCTCCGTTCTGGGGCGAGGGTCAGGGAGCGACGGACGGCATGACGCCGACCAGAGCGCAGGGGTGGTTGGGCCGGCACTGGACCGCGAGGGTGGTGGAACGGCTCTCCGCGCCGCCGGCGGCCGAGCCCTTCCAGCGAATCGACTGCTTGCCGGAGACCGTGACGGCGTAGACGTACGCCTGGGTGATCGCCCCGGGGTCGTCCTGGAGGGCCTGGGTGAAGGCGTGCGGGAAGTGGCCCTCGTTGATCTTGGCGGTGGCTGCCTGCTTGTTGGCGGCCATCTCCTTCCACAGCACGGCCGAGGGGACCGCCTGGTCGACGGAGGCCGGATCGGCGTACTTCGACTCCGTGGTCAGCCAGCCGCGCAGCGCCTTGCGCAGCTCGGGCTGCGAGTACGCGTGGGTGTCGTACGACCACAGCGCTGCTGCGGCGGCCTTGCCGTACGTGATCGGGTCGTGGGTTTTCGGCGGGACGGGGAGAGCGCGGGGTCGGGTGTGCGGCCTGGACGGTGCCGCGGACGACGAGGAGGCCGTGGGCGAACTCGACGGTGGCGCAGGAGTATCGGAGGGGCTTCGGCTCTCGCGGGTGAGGTATGCGGCCAGGCCGGCGAGGGCGACGAGCACCGCCAGGACGGCAGTGCCGAGCAGCGCCCGGCGGCGCACGCGAGATGCGCCGCCGGGGTGTGTGGAGTGCTGAGCCATCAGTGGACCTGCGTCCCGAGCGTCGAGAAGAAGGCCACCACGCCGTTGGCCGCACCGAGCAGAAGGGCCGCGCCCGCGCTGACCAGCACGCCCTTCTTCCCGTTCGCCTCCGCCTGGTGACCGCCCGAGTGATGGCCCCAGGCCCATACGCCCGCGCTGACGGCGAGGGCGCCGACCACGGCGATGAGCCCGAAGAGGTTGATCGAGCCCATCACCTGCTTGAGGACGTTGAGGCCGGGGAGTCCGCCCTCGTTCGGCTTGATTCCGGGGTCGTAGGCGAGCTGTATGACCTGGTCAGCGAGATACATGGGAACTCCAGTTCGAGGGAGCGCAGCGCCAAAGCCCGGCGGGGCGAACAAGCGGTGCGAGGGGGGAGGCGAGGAGGGGGAGGAGCGTCGGTCAGACGACTCGGCGGGCCGCGAGAATCCGCGATTTCCAGGACGCGACGGTGGTGATCCGTACGACGTCGCCGGTGTGCGGGGCGTGGACGATCAAGCCCTGGCCGATCGCCATCCCAACGTGTTCCGGTACGGCGGCCGTCCCCTCGGTGAAGAGGAGGTCGCCCGGCTCGAGGGCATCGACCGAGACGGCCTTGCCGTCCTTGACCTGCGTGTACGTGGTCCGCGTCAGGGTGACCCCGGCGGCCTTGTACGCGCCCTGCATCAGGGAGGAGCAGTCGCAGCGGCCCATCGGGTTCTTGCCGTGGGAGTCGGTGCACGTGCCGCCCCACTGATACGGCGTGCCGAGCTGGCCGAGCGCCCACCGGATCGCCGTCTGCACCTTCGGCGGCGCGGAGGCGGGAATCTTGTACTCGTCCGGCAACGCGCCCGCCGGGATGGTGCCGAAGTCCGTCCCGTCGCCGTCCGCCGAACAACCCCCCGCGGAATCGGGAGAGGGGCTGCCGGTGTCGGCAGAACCGGACGGCGACGGGCTCGGCGATGCACCGCCGGCCTCCTGCAGCAAGGGCGCGATGGCCTTCTGCAGCGCGGTGGCCAGCGGCTCCCACTTGGCGTACGCCTCGGGGAAGCCCGACTTCTGCACCGCCTGGGCGGCCTGGGTAACAGAGAGGGACTGCCACCCGGAGACCTTCTTGAGCCCCTCGTAGAACTTCGTCGAGGCGTGCACCGGGTCAAGGATCTGGCTGGCCGTGCCCCAGCCCATCGACGGCCGCTGCTGGAAGAGACCCAACGAATCGCGATCGCCGTAGGTCAGGTTCCGCAGGCCGCTCTCCTGCAGCGCGGTCGCCAGGGCGACGACCTGCCCTCGGGCAGGGATGTTCATCGCGACACCCGTGGCCTGGATCGTCTTGGCGTTGGGCACCTGGTCGGCAGGCGCGTCCAGGCCCGGCACGGAGACCGAGCCCTTGTCGCCGCCGTCCAAGATGGCCTTCACCTGCTTGGCGACGGCGGAGGTGTCCACACCCTGTGCACCGTCGGTCGAGCACGAGGCCGAGGCGGTCCCGGCACCGATGCCGAGAATCGGCAGTGCCAGCAGGAGTGGTCCGGTGGCGCACAGACCGACGAGGGCTCCCGTCGTCTTCTTCACGGCCGCCGCCGTTCAGCACGAGGGCGGTGCGAACCAGACGACGGAGGTGGGTCGGGGCGCGGGTGTGTCAGGGCATGCTGCATCGCAGCGGCTCCTCGGTGTTCGTAGGAGGCGCGGTGCCGACTTCTCGTGCAAAGCCGTCGGCACCGCGCCGATGTGCATCCGCCTCTCGGCGGGCCCAGGTCAGAGGAGTTGGTAGCTCCACGACGCCGGTTTCAGGTCACGCGCGGCAGCCAGCCGCGCTCGTAATCTCAGGCAGTGCACGTGGGCCTCCTCACGGCGCTCGCGGGCAGATGGGCAACATGCCTTCGACGCTGCTCGATTGGACGAGACAGCACGGATAAGCACAGCTCAACGGGGGTGGAGCAACGCTCCTTCCCGGTGGCACGGCGAGACAGTAGACCGGGATTCCGGCCGCACCAAACGACTGCCATCCGAGGGCTCAAAGCAGGGAGCCACCTCGTTAGGTGCGGCCGAAATTCACCGTTAACCTCCGCTGCAACCTCGCACCGGATGCGCGCCGTTGAGCGCTGCCCGGAGCAGGTCCAGACTCCGCCGCGCCCGAATAGAGGCCCTCCCCATGAGCTACACGCTGCACCGAGGCGACGCCCTGACCGTCCTGAAGTCCCTCCCGGACGAGAGCGTCCAGGCGGTGATCACCGATCCGCCGTACAACTCCGGGGGCCGCACCAGCTCCGACCGAACCGGCCGTACCGCTCGCGCCAAGTACGTCACGAGCAACTCGGCACACGACCTCGCCAACTTCCCCGGCGAGAACCGCGACCAGCGCTCCTACCGCTCCTGGCTGACCGAACTGCTCACCGAGGCGTACCGGGCCTCGACCGAGCACGCGGTCGCCATGGTCTTCACCGACTGGCGACAGGAGCCGACCACCTCCGACGCCCTGCAGATGGCGGGATGGACCTGGAGCGGCACGATCCCGTGGATCAAGCCGTCCAGCCGCCCCCGCAAGGGCGGGCCGAAGCAGGACTCGGAGTTCATCATCTGGGGCGTCAAGGGCTCCCTCGACAACACCCGCGACCTCTACCTGCCGGGGCACTACATCGCCTCCCAGCCCCGCAAGGGCCGGGTTCACATCACCCAGAAGCCCGTCGAGGTCATGCAGCAGCTCGTCCAGGTCTGCCCCGAGGGCGGCACCGTCCTCGACCCGTTCACCGGCAGCGGCTCCACAGGGGTCGCGGCCCTGCGCGAAGGACGCCACTTCGTAGGCGTCGAGCTGTCCGCGCACTACGCCGACGTCGCCGAGGAGCGGCTGCGAGCCGAACTGACGAAGGACGACTTCGAGCTGGCCGGACCGGAGGCATGAGCGTGAGAGCGCAGAGAGGCCAGGGCCGGCGGCCCACAGACGCCAGAGGGGCGGCTGGAGCGTCGACTAACCGATGCACCAGCCGCCCCTCCTGTTACGTCAAGCCGCCTCGAACGCCCGCCGGATCAGCGGCGCCGCCTTCTCCAAGTCGGCTGCCGAGACGACGCGGACCTCCAGGTCGCCGGTCCCGAGGTGTCCGATACCGCGCATGTCCCGGGTGAAGCCCTCCTCCAGCTCGACCGTGTCGGGGTCGAGTCTGAGGTACACCAGGATCGCTTCGTGCTTCGGCCGGAAGATCACCGACGCTACGTTCACCAACCGCCGGTAGGCGATGTAGTGCCGCAGGGACGCCACCTCCACCTCGCCCCATGCCGTGAGCGCCTCGTCCAACTCCGCGTACAGGTCCCGCAGGCACTCCGGCACCGCTCCTCCGCCCGCAGGCGGAGAGACCGCCGAAGCCGTCGGCACGCTGTCCGCCACGGGTGCCCGCTCCCGGCCCCGGCGAGACGAGGCAGCGCTCGGGAAGCCGGTCGCGGAGTCCACGAGCAGCAGCCCTAGCAGGCCACCGTCGAAGATCCGGTAGCGCACTAGGTCGATCCGCTCGGGCAACCTCTGCACCGCCACCCGGTCGTGATGCGAGAAGCCCGCCGCGATGCAGATCATCCGCGGACGACGCCAGTCGACGGACTCAGCGACCTCCGCCCCCAGCACCTTCCGCACGAGCGCCTCGAACTCGTGGTGCGCCGACTCCAGCCAGGACAGGTAGGAGACAGCCTGGGACATCACCCCGCTGTCCGAGCCCTTCTTGAACTCGATCACCACCGGGCTGCCGTTCTCATCGAGTCCCAGGGTGTCGATCCGCCCCCGGTGCCAAGGCCCGGTCGGATACTCCGAGGCCAGGAAACGGACGCCCAGCATCTGCTCCAGGCCGGCCTCGACCCGCCGCTGCAGCTCCACCTCCAGCGCAACCGTCGAGCCGGCCAGCTCGACGTCCCGTCCGTTCGCGTCCTGCCGGAACATCATTAGCTCGGCCACCAGCGCCCCCTCCCGCGATCTCTGCAAGGAAGCCAATCGCGCGAACGCCCTGGTTATTCCACTTCTAGCTGGCCGGACCGTCTGGTGGGGTCAGGCTTCACGCTGAGGAGTAGCGGAAAACGCCTGGCTGACGGCGGTGAAGACTGTGACTGAGTGTTCTACTTTGTTCTGATCGCTTCTCCGTGACGGCAACGCCATCAAGTCTGGACGCGTTCAGGGCGGCCAACCACCATGCAGCCACCTGAGCAGCGCGGGACCGTCACGTCGGCGGGAATAGGGCGCCTACATCGTCTGCGGTGATTAGTCGCCCACGAGAGGGAGCGAGCAGCTTGCCCAGCCAGCCATCTTCTTGTGGGAGGAGCGCCTCGATCCTCGTACGCGCGTCACCGCGCGCTTCGGCGTCGTTATCACCGCATAGCCCGTCGTACTTGCGGAGCCGGTCGGCCAACACGTCGTAGAGCCGCACAGCCGCAGCGTGGTTAACCAGCACAATCTTGTCGTGGGCTGCTTCGGCAGCATCGTCCTCGGTAGCGGTCGCCGGGGTGAGTAGGCAGCCGATGACGCGGGTCTTCGCAGAGCGCCTCGTCTCGACCTCGATCTGACCGAGCAGCTGGTTCACGTCACTGCGGTTCAGCGGATGGGGCTCCCCCTTCGGAACGGTTTTGACTTCCCAGACGCGACGTTCGGCCCGCTTGACCGTGGACCACGTCCAGCGGCAGTCAGTGGCGCTCTGTTCCCACTTGGGTGGGCGTTCGCCGCTGGCGCCCACGAGACGAGCAAGGCTGGTCAACCCTTCGCATTGCTGATCGTGGCTACCGATGAGCGAGGCGCGTCCGTCAGACAGCATGCGGTTCAGCCGACCACCGGTTTCACGACGCCACTCGTCCCAGGCAAGGAAGAACCGGTCGGTGTCGTCAGCGGTGTGTTCGGAGCCTTCGAGGTCGGCGACGGTGCGAGCCAGGCGGAGGAACCAAGTGGTCCGGGGCCCGCCAGCGGTGGCGTCCTTCAGCGCCCTACGCGCGGCGACCCGATCTTGTGGGCGTCCACGGTCGAAGTGGGCATGGGCCTCCACATAGCGCCAGAACGCTGCATGCTCGGTTTCTCCAGCCAAAGCAAGTTGGGCGGCTGCTTCACTCGCTTTCTTGGCCGCTCCCGCGTGGTCGCCGAGCCAGAGATCGGTCGCTGCGGAGACCTCGGCGTCGGCGCTGGAGACGTCGCTGCTCCCGCTGGCGCTACGGCCGGGCCGAACCTTGCGACGCGGCCCCGCCGGGGCCGTGGTGTCTGCATCTGCCAGCAGTTGCGCGGCTGGTTGCCAGAAGGTCGTGCAGGCACGCAGGGTGCCATCCCAGCCCCGGTCGTAGATCTCCAGTGAGGCACGGATGGTGGGTTCGGTGCCCGTGGGGATCGACTTGCGGACTGCCGGGTCAGCGAGCATCTGGGCGAAGCTGGGGTCCAGCCCAAGGTAGAGAGAACGGTCGGTCGGTTCGCGATTGGCACGGCCCAGGGCCTGGGTGACTCGCTGGCCGACCCGGTGGCGCATAAAGCTGGCGTCGCCGAGATAGGCAACGACGAAACGTTCAAACTCGCTGCTTGCCTGCGGGACTGTGGTGATGATGACCAGCTTGCACAGGTCGCCAGCGAGGTCGAGTCCGTCGTAGCGGCCAGCGGTGATCAGGTGCCCGGCCGCGACTCGACTCCAGGTGTCAACCATCGAGTCGTCTCCGGGACGGAGACGGTAGACATGGTGCCCGCTGGCGGTGAGGGTCTCCTCAAGGGTGTCCGCCTCGGCGTGGCTGGCGCACAGCCAGGCCGCTCGGCCTCCGGCCGCCTGGGCTTGGGCGAGAGCCCAGCCAAGGACGTTCTGGGCGAAGGCAGGTTCGGCACTGGGATTGAGCACCAGACGTCGTGCGCCGGTCGCGCTAGACGGCAGCGGCGACGCGGTAGTCAGGCGGGTGACCGGCCCGCCGCCGACTCGCCGCTGGAGGTCGTCCATCGAGCCGAGGGTGGCCGACAGGTAGATCCGCTGCTTGGCCCGGCTGTACTGGGTATTGAGCGCAGTTGGGGGGTGGTAGGGGCGGATTTCGATGCCGGAGGGTCCGATCAGGATGCCGCATCGGGTGAGGTGGTCGCGGACTGTGGGCCAGACATACATCGCCTCGTCCCTCAACTCGCGATCCGTGACGAGAGGCGATGCCTCGATGGCATCGCGTGCCGGACCTGTGATCGCATCCCAGTCGCTGAAGGACAGCAGCTCGGGTGGGGTGCCGGGTCGGGCGGAGCCGTCGAGCATCGCGCTGAGTCCGGGGTATGCATCGGTGTGAGCCGCCACCAGCTCACAGATTGTTTGGTAGAGCTGGCGAGCAGGGCCGGGTATGTCGGGGATGCGTAGGGTCTGCAAGCCGCTGAGGGGTTGCTCTGCGAGATGGGCGTCGTCAAAGATGACCAGGTCGGCGGGCTGTGGAACGGGCCTGCTGTTGAAGTAGACCCAATAGTTCATGACACCGACAGCCTGGGCCTGGTGGAAGTCGTCGAGCTTGGCGCCGCCGTAGTCCTTCGAGGCAAAGCGGACAACATCTAGTCCTAGCGCTTCGGCTTCCTCTTCGACCCGCTCGGCGAGTTGGCGGGTGCCGGCCAGGTAGGCCACTGACCACCCGCGGGTGAGGGCGTGATCGGCGATGAGCAACGCCAGCAGCGTCTTGCCTTCACCCGTGGGCATCTCGATCGCCAGATCTGGCGTGTCGAGGTGCTGCTCCGCGTATGCAGCGAGGACCTGGAGCTGACCAGGCCGAAGCTGAGTGAACCTCCCCGATCTGAAATCCGTGAGGTTCTGTTCGAAGTCCGGCTTCGCAGCGTATGCCACCGTTCACCCCTCACTCGTAGAGTAAGAACTCTACGGCGCTGGCGGTAACTCCGCGCTGCTCTCGTTGGCTGACCCGGGCCTCGGCGGGCCCGGCGTCGAAGATGTAGCGGGCCTTGTCGAGATGGAACCCGGTGACCTCGCCGAGGGCTCCGGAGTTGTCGGCGGCCCGGGCCGCCTGTCCGGGCCCGGCGAGTGCGGCCGCCAGCCCGACGAGGGCCACGGTGACGAGGGACCTGAGGCGTCCAGAACGCCCGAGCGTGCTCGATGTTGATCGCATAGGCAGGTTTTAGCGCAGAAACGAGCACGGCACTAGGGTGCGAGAAAGCCCCTCCGGCGATTGAGGAGCGGGGCCAAGGGCGGCGCCCCGTGACCTCAACCCCCTCGCTCTGGAGGGGCATTTCGGAGAACGAACTGCTCGGGGCCCTAGAGCGCGACCTCGAGTAGCGCGTCGACGGCATGACGAGGTCCCGGTGGCGAGCACTCTCCGTGAAGGCTGACGATCGCTCAGGCGTCCCTGACGCCTCGTCACCAATTCAAGATCATCTTGCACGTACGTTGCACGAGATGATGAAAAACAGCGATGATCAATGGAGGGTTGTGCAAGTGTGTAACAGCAGGTCAGAAGGCATTTAGGAGTGTCGTGCCCCTCATCTCCTAGGGGCACGACACTCCTACCGATCAGATGTCGCGGAAGGTCTCGATCTGCGCGCCCACCTCGTTGAGCCGCTCCGCGAGGTCCTCGTACCCGCGGTTGATCACGTACACGTTCCGCAGCACGGAGGTGCCCTCCGCGGCCATCATGGCGAGCAGCACCACGACGGCCGGGCGCAGCGCGGGCGGGCACATCATCTCGGAGGCGCGCCAGCGGGTGGGGCCCTCGACCAGCACCCGGTGCGGGTCGAGCAACTGGAGCCTGCCGCCGAGCCGGTTGAGGTCGGTCAGGTAGATGGCCCGGTTGTCGTAGACCCAGTCGTGGATGAGGGTCTTGCCCTGCGCCGAGGCGGCGATCGCGGCGAAGAAGGGGACGTTGTCGATGTTGAGGCCGGGGAACGGCATGGGGTGGATCTTGTCGATGGGCGCCTCCAGCTTGGAGGGCCGCACCGTCAGGTCCGTCAGCCTCGTGCGTCCGTTGTCGGCCGGGTACTCGGCGCTGCGGTCGAAGTCGAGGCCCATCTCCTCCAGGACCGCGAGCTCGATCTCCATGAACTCGGCGGGCACGCGCCGCACCGTCAGCTCCGATTCGGTGACAATTGCCGCGGCGACCAGGCTCATCGCCTCGACCGGGTCCTCGGACGGGGAGTAGTCCACGTCCGTGTCGATGACCGGAACGCCGTGCACCGTCAGCGTCGTGGAGCCGATGCCGTCCACGCGCACGCCCAACTGCTCCAGGAAGAAGCACAGGTCCTGGACCATGTAGTTGGAGGAGGCGTTGCGGATGACCGTCACGCCGTCGTGCCGGGCCGCGGCCAGCAGCGCGTTCTCGGTGACGGTGTCCCCGCGTTCCGTCAGCACGATCGGGCGCTTGGGTGCGACGCCCGTCTCCACGTCGGCGTGGTAGATGCCCTCGGTCGCGGTGATCGCCAGACCGAAGTGGCGCAGCGCGCTCATGTGCGGCTCGACGGTCCGGGTGCCCAGGTCGCAACCGCCCGCGTACGGGATGCGGAAGTGGTCCATCCGGTGCAGCAGCGGACCGAGGAACATGATGATGCTCCGCGTGCGCCGTGCGGCCTCCTCGTCGATCGAGTCCAGGTCCAGTTCCGCGGGCGGCACGATCTCCAGGTCGGCGCCGCCGTTGATCCACCGGCACCGCACTCCGACGGAGGAGAGCACCTCCAGGATCCGGTAGACCTCCTCGATCCGGGCGACCCGGCGCAGCACTGTCCGCCCGGAGTTGAGCAGCGAGGCGCACAGCAGGGCCACGCACGCGTTCTTGCTCGTCTTGACGTCGATGCTGCCGGACAGCTGCCGCCCGCCCACGACGCGCAGGTGCATCGGGCCCGAGTACCCCAGCGAGACGATTTCGCTGTCCAGCGCTTCGGAGATGCGGGCGATCATCTCAAGGCTGATGTTCTGGTTTCCGCGCTCGATGCGGTTGACCGCACTCTGGCTGGTGCCGAGCGCTTCGGCCAGTTGAGACTGCGTCATGCCGCGGTGCTGCCGGGCGTCACGGATCAACTGGCCGATACGGGCGAGGTAGTCGTCGGTCATGTCAGGAGACTATCTCAGATGTGAGATAGCGGCGCGCGCGGGGGTGGGTGACGCGCGGGTCACCCCGACAACCGCCCGAATGCCGCAGCTCGGGTTGCGGCCGGCTCCCGTTGATGCCAAGGGGTCCGACGGTGCGGGGACCGGCGCACCGGGTTTCCCCGCGGCGCCGGGTTCATGCGGCGCCGGGGCCGGAAAAGCGCGAAGTCCGGGACCCTCGACAGGCGGTGCCGGGCCCCGGCGACTGCGCCGGACTCACGAGACCGTGTCGGGTCCCGAAACAGCGCGGGCCTTCAAGACGGCCCGGAACGTACTCGGTCCCGCCGCCTCCCTCAGCTCTCCCGGCGCGCCTTCAGCACCAGCTTGTTGACCGCCCACAGGACAATGCCGATCACCAGCAGGACACCCGCCCGGACGTAGACGGCGGCATCGCGGTCCGCCAGCGGGCTGGCCAGGATGAGCGCGGTGACGGCCCCCAGCACGGGCACCACCGTCGGGGCCCGGAAGTGCCGGTGCGGCACCCGGTCGCGGCGCAGCACCAGTACCGCCACGTTGACCACGGCGAAGACGCACAGCAGCAGGAACGAGGTCGTGTCGCCCAGGCCGGCGATCTCGCCCGTGGCAACCAGCCCGATCGCCAGCAGGGTGACGAAGACGATGCCGGTCACGGGTGTACGGCGCCCGGCCAGCACCCTGCCCATGGCGCGCGGCAGGATCCGCTCGTTCGCCATGCCGTAGCACAGCCGGGAGGCCATCATGACGTTGATCAGCGCGGAGTTGGAGACCGCGAACAGCGCAATCACCGCGAACAGCTCGTGCGGGAAGTGCACCCCGCCGGCCTTGACGACCTCCAGCAGCGGGCCGCTCGACTTCTCCAGCGTGCCGGTGGGTACCAGCAGCGAGGAGACCAGGGCGACGAGAACGTAGACGGTGCCCGTGACGGCGACGCCGAGGAAGATGCCGCGCGGGAAGGTGCGCTGCGGGTCCACGGTCTCCTCGGCCATGTTGACGGAGTCCTCGAAGCCGACGAAAGCGAAGAAGCCCAGCGCGGTGGCGCCCAGTACCCCGGAGAAGAGCGCGTAGCCGGTGCCGCCCGTCTCCAGGTCGCCCAGCCGGGAGGGCTCGCCGCTCCCGGTCACGACCGCGTACACGCCGATGCCGAGGATGACGGCCAGGCCGGTGACCTCGACCAGGGTCAGTACGACGTTGGCCTTCACGGACTCCGAGACGCCCCGCAGGTTCAGCCCGGCCAGCGCGAGCACGAACAGGATCGCGACCAGCGTCGAGGGCACGGCGCCGTGTGTCAGCTCGTCCAGGTAGTCCCCGCTGAAGGCCAGCGCCGCCGCGCTCGCCGAGGACAGGCCCGAGCACATCACCATGAAGGCGACGATGAAGGTCACGAAGGGCACCTTGAACGCCCGCTGCGTGTAGAGGGCGGCGCCGGCGGCCTTCGGGTACTTGCCGACCAGTTCCACGTACGAGGCGGCGGTCAGCAGTGCCACGACGAACCCGATCGCGAACGGCAGCCACAGCGCCCCGCCCACCTTGCCGGCGACCTTGCCGGTGGTGGCGTAGATCCCGGTGCCCAGGATGTCGCCGATCACGAACAGGATCAGCAGCTTGGGGCCGATGGCTCGTTTCAGCTCCGGCCCGCCCGGCCCTCCGGGGCCTGCGGCCTCTTCCGGTCCGCGCGGTGGGGGGACCGCTGGATCTGAGGTGGACACGGCACCACTGTGCGGGAGGGAGGGCCGCGGGTCCATGGGGCGGACCCGATCGGGCTGCTCCGCGTGCGGCTGCTCGTGATCCGCCGCAGCGCAGGGCGGGCGTCTCTCGTCGAAGCCCGAGCGACGCCGCGTCCGGTCCGCGGCGCCCTACTCGGTCCCGCTCGGCTGCCCGGCGGAGCGGGAGCGCCGATGGGCTGCCACGCGTTCCCGGGTCGCGCACCGGCGGGAGCAGTAGCGGCGTTCCGGGCCGCTGCCCTGGGTGAGGAAGACGTTGTCACAACTGGGTGAGGCGCAGATCTTGCCGGGCGGGCGCTGGCGGTCCCAGACCAGGACGGTCAGGGCCATGCAGGACGAGGCGAGGAACCACTCGTCCCAGGGTGCGTCGTCGTCGTGGTCGAGGTGGGGATGCCAGGGGGTGCTGCCGCGGTGCGAGGTCAGGCGGAGCGGTCCGGTGTGGTCCCGCAGCAGGCGGTTGAGGGCGGCTGCGGCGTCATCGACGTGCTCGGCGGCGAAGACGTGCCGCAGCACTGCGGCGGCTGCGCGCATCCCGGCGACGTCGCGGGCGGTGAGGTCGAGGGGATCGCTCTCGCCGTAGTCGCGGAGTACGCCGGCGACGTCGGCCGGGTCGGGGCAGTCGACGGTGAGGGCATTGATCAGGGCGGCGGTCCGGCGAGCCGTGGCCAGCACGGAGTGCCGGGTGGACCAGTCGTCACTGTGGGAAGGCACCTGAGGAAGGTAACGCATCTTGCTGAGTTCTGAGTTACTTCCGTAACGTCCTGCTCATGAGAAGGCGTTACCCGCTCCCGTCCTATCTCGCCGGAGCAGTGGCAGCCCGCACCGGGGACGAGATGTCAGGACCGGCGCTGATGCTGGCGGGATTCGCCCTTTCCGGGTCGACCGTCGAGGCCTCGTCGCTGCTGGCGGGCATCACGATCTCCGCTGCTGCAGGCGGGCCGGTGCTCGGGGTCCTCCTCGACAGGGCAGGGCGCCCGGGGCGCCTGCTGGCCGGGGCCCTCGTCCTGTATGCGGCGGGGCTGTCCGTGATCCTCGTGGGACTGGGCCGGGTGCCGTTCGCAGTCGTCCTCCTGATCGCCGTGCTGACGGGACTGCTGGGGCCGGCCCTGTCGGGCGGATGGACGGCCCAGTTGCCGCGTGTGGCGCCTGGCGAGCACCTGCCGCGGGCGAACGCGCTCGATGCGATGACGTTCAGCGTGGCGAGCCTGGCCGGTCCGGCTCTCGCGGGCGGCGTGGCGGAGGTGTGGGGAGCACCGCCGGCCGTGGTCGTCTCGGTGGTGCTCATCGCCGCGGCGCTGCCCGCCGCAGGGATGCTGCCTGCCCGTCCCGGCCGGGCCCGGGGCGCTCGGCCGGCGTCGGTGATCAGCGACCTCGCTGCCGGGATGCGGATCATCGTCGGAAGACCGTCCCTGGCCCGGGCCACCCTCGCCTCGACCGTCTCCTGCGTCGCCCAGGGCATGCTGATGGCGTGTGTCCCGCTCCTCGGCGAGCGCGTCCTGGGCGGGGCCGGCCGCGGTGCTGTGCTGCTCTCCTGCGTGGCGCTCTCCGCCGTGGTGGCCGACGTCGTACTCGCCCGGTTCCCGCGTGCGGTCGCCCCCGACACGATCATCTGGGCCGGTGCTCTGGTCCAGGCAGCCGCGCTGGCCCTGGTCGCGTCGGGTTGGCCGGTCGTGCTCTTCGTCGCCGTACTCGTCATGGGGGTCGCTGAGGGGCCTCAGCTGGCCGCGCTGTTCGCAGTCCGCCACCGGGAGTCCCCGGATCATCTGCGGGGTCAGATCTTCACCACCGGTGCCAGCCTCAAGACAACGGGATTCGCCCTGGGGGCAGCGGTTACCGGGCCACTCGCGACATGGTCCCTGCCAGGCGCTTCGGCGCTCGCAGCAAGCGTGGCGGTCCTCGCGGCGGTGGCCTTCTTCGCGATCCCGTCGACAGCCGCCCGCTCGTCTGCGGACAGTACGAGGTCGACTTGAGCGATCTTCGGGACCGGCCGCCGGGGCGGACCGGGGCGTCGCACGCATCGGCAGACGGGCCGCAGGTGGACCGCGCCGCCGGAGCTTCAGCTCGTTGCTGCTGCCGACCCGTTGTAGGAGAGTTCCAGGTCGAAGACGCCCCGTGCAGGACCGCCGTACGCGCGTACCGGCTTCCTCGCCGTCCCCCGGGACAGCCGGTTTTTCCGGGCAGGCAGCCCTGAGCGAGCACTCGTCATCCGGGAGGGAGGCCCCCCGGTCAGCGGCCTTCGGTGACGTGCTCGACCTGCGCTGCGCGGGATCACTCGGGGGCAGGCATGACCGGCAGGCAGTCGTGTACTAGAGTTATCTCGACATCGAGATAACTGGCGACGGCATACGTCGTGGTCGCTGTCGCGAGGCGACACGAAGGGGCGGGCAAGCCAAGTAAGGCTTACCTAACTTCGTGACTCGCTCACCATAGCGCACCGGCGGCCGATGCACACAAGGCACTGAAGGAGACTGTCGTGTCGGCGAACAGCTTCGACGCCCGCAGCACGCTGCAGGTGGGCAACGAGTCGTACGAAATCTTCAAGCTGGACAAGGTGGCCGGCTCCGACCGGCTGCCCTACAGCCTGAAGGTCCTGCTGGAGAACCTGCTCCGCACCGAGGACGGCGCCAACATCACCGCCGACCACATCCGCGCCCTCGGCAACTGGGACCCGAACGCGCAGCCGAGCCAGGAGATCCAGTTCACGCCGGCCCGCGTCATCATGCAGGACTTCACCGGCGTGCCCTGCGTCGTGGACCTGGCCACCATGCGGGAGGCCGTCAAGGAGCTCGGCGGCGACGCCGACCGGATCAACCCGCTGGCCCCGGCCGAGCTGGTCATCGACCACTCCGTCATCGCCGACACCTTCGGCACCTCCGACGCCTTCAAGAAGAACGTCGAGCTGGAGTACGGCCGCAACCGCGAGCGCTACCAGTTCCTGCGCTGGGGCCAGGGCGCCTTCGACGAGTTCAAGGTCGTCCCGCCCGGCACCGGCATCGTCCACCAGGTCAACATCGAGCACCTGGCCCGCACCGTCATGGTCCGGGGCGGCCAGGCCTACCCCGACACCCTGGTCGGCACCGACTCGCACACCACCATGGTCAACGGCCTGGGCGTCCTGGGCTGGGGCGTCGGCGGTATCGAGGCCGAGGCCGCGATGCTGGGCCAGCCCGTCTCGATGCTCATCCCGCGCGTCGTCGGCTTCAAGCTGACAGGCGAGCTGCCCACCGGCACCACCGCCACCGACCTGGTGCTCACCATCACCGAGATGCTGCGCCACCACGGTGTGGTCGGCAAGTTCGTCGAGTTCTACGGCGAGGGCGTCGCCTCGGTGCCGCTGGCCAACCGCGCCACCATCGGCAACATGTCGCCGGAGTTCGGCTCCACCGCGGCGATCTTCCCGATCGACGAGGAGACGATCAACTACCTGAAGCTGACCGGCCGCAGCGCCGAGCAGCTCGCCCTGGTCGAGGCCTACGCCAAGGAACAGGGTCTGTGGCACGACGCGTCCCGCGAGCCGGAGTTCAGCGAGTACCTGGAGCTGGACCTGGCCACGGTCGTCCCCTCCATCGCCGGGCCGAAGCGCCCGCAGGACCGCATCGCCCTGGCCGACGCGGCGCACCAGTTCGGCCTCGACGTGGTCAACTACGTCTCCGAGACCGACAGCGACGAGGCGGGCAAGGAGTCCTTCCCCGCCTCCGACGCGCCCGCCGTCTCCAACGGCGTGCCCAGCAAGCCGGTCCAGGTCACCGGACCTGACGGCGTCACCTACGACCTGGACCACGGAGCCGTCGCCGTCGCGGCCATCACCTCCTGCACCAACACCTCCAACCCCTACGTCATGGTCGGCGCCGCGCTGCTGGCCAAGAAGGCGGTGGAGAAGGGCCTGACCCGCAAGCCCTGGGTCAAGACCACCCTGGCCCCCGGCTCCCAGGTCGTCATGGACTACTACGACCGCGCGGGCCTGACCCCCTACCTGGACAAGCTCGGCTTCAACCTCGTCGGCTACGGCTGCACCACCTGCATCGGCAACTCCGGACCCCTGCCGGACGAGGTCTCCCAGGCCGTCAACGACAACGACCTGGCCGTCGTCTCGGTGCTGTCCGGCAACCGCAACTTCGAGGGCCGGATCAACCCCGACGTCAAGATGAACTACCTGGCGTCCCCGCCGCTGGTGGTCGCCTACGCGCTGGCCGGGTCCATGAAGGTGAACATCACCGAGGACGCCCTGGGCACCGACCAGGACGGCAACCCCGTCCACCTGAAGGACCTGTGGCCCTCCGAACAGGAGGTCGAGGAGGTCGTCGCCTCCGCGATCGGCCAGGAGATGTTCACCAAGGACTACGCCGACGTCTTCGCCGGCGACGCCCAGTGGCAGGCCCTCCCGGTCCCCACCGGCAACACCTTCGAGTGGGACGCCGAGTCCACCTACGTGCGCAAGCCCCCCTACTTCGAGGGCATGGGCATGGAGCCGGCCCCGGTCACCGACATCGAGGGCGCCCGCGTGCTGGCCAAGCTCGGAGACTCGGTCACCACCGACCACATCTCCCCGGCCGGCGCCATCAAGGCCGACACCCCGGCCGGCCAGTACCTCACCGAGCACGGTGTGGCCCGCCGCGACTTCAACAGCTACGGCTCGCGGCGCGGCAACCACGAGGTGATGATCCGCGGTACGTTCGCCAACATCCGCCTGCGCAACCAGATCGCGCCGGGCACCGAGGGCGGCTTCACCCGGGACTTCACCCGGGCGGCCGAAGGCGGGGAGGCCCCGGTCTCCTACATCTACGACGCCTCGCAGAACTACCAGGCGCAGGGCATCCCGCTGGTCATCCTCGCGGGCAAGGAGTACGGCTCCGGATCCTCCCGCGACTGGGCGGCCAAGGGCACCGCGCTGCTCGGCGTCCGCGCGGTCATCGCCGAGTCGTACGAGCGCATCCACCGCTCGAACCTCATCGGCATGGGCGTCCTGCCGCTCCAGTTCCCCGAGGGCAGCTCCGCGCTCGACCTCGGCCTGAGCGGCGAGGAGACCTTCACCCTCACCGGCATCACCGCCCTCAACGACGGTGAGACCCCGGCCACGGTCAAGGTCACCACCGACACCGGTGTCGAGTTCGACGCGACCGTCCGCATCGACACCCCCGGCGAGGCCGACTACTACCGCAACGGCGGCATCCTCCAGTACGTCCTCCGCTCGCTGATCCGCGACTGACGTCTCACCGCACGCCGACACACGCCGGGCCGCACCCCTCCGCGGGGTGCGGCCCGGCCGCCTTGCCGGCCGCGGGCGCGGCCGGTCGTCGCAACCCTCAGCGTCTGCCCAGCAGTTCCACTTCCGCGAGGCGGGAGCCGGGATCGGCCGGGACCAGGCGGTAGCTCTTCCAGTGGCCCGCGTGGCGGAGGGCGAAGACGCGGGTCTGCTTGTTCCAGCGGAAGGTCTCGCCCGTGCGGCGGTCCACCGTGTGCCAGGTCTTGCCGTTGCGGGACCCTTGCAGCTTCCAGCCTGCGGGGGCCTTGTCGTGGTCGTCGGAGGTGAGCGTGTACGACGTGACGTGGGCGCCCTTCTCCACGGTCACCGGCGCGTCGGTGACCTCCCCCGCCGTCTCGGAGGTGTCGTCGCCCAGCGGCGAGTCACCGGGCCTGCTCACGTCCTCCTGGGGTGAGGGCGCCTTGTCGCCCTTGGTCAGGGAGGTCGGCGCCTGGCCCGGGCCGGCGCCCCACTTCGAGGGCTTCGGCCCCATGGCGAACTCCAGCGTGCCGCCCTTGGCCAGCAGCTTGTGGGGGAGAGCCGTGGAGCGCCACGTCTTGCCGTCGACCTTGAGGCCCTGGACGTAGATGTTCTTCGCGCTGTTCCTCGGCGCCTTGATCACCAGGTCGTTGCCGCCCTCCAGGTGCACGGTCGCCTTGGTGAACAGCGGGGAGCCGACGGCGTACTCGGGGGAGCCCATGACCAGCGGGTAGAAGCCCAGGGAGCTGAAGACGTACCAGGCGGACATCTCCCCGTTGTCCTCGTCGCCCGGGTAGCCCTGGCCGATCTCGCTGCCGACGTAGAGGCGGGAGAGGACCTCGCGGACCTTCTCCTGGGTCTTCCACGGCGCTCCGGCCGCGTCGTACAGGTAGGCGACGTGGTGCGCGGGCTGGTTGCTGTGCCCGTACATGCCCATCCGGACGTCGCGGGCCTCGGTCATCTCGTGGATGATGCCGCCGTAGCTGCCGGCGTACTTCTCCTCGCCCGTCTCGGGGGTGGAGAAGTAGGTGTCCAGCTTCTTGGCGAGACCGCTGCGGCCCCCGTACAGGTCGGCCAGGCCGCGGGTGTCCTGGGGCGCGGTGAACGCGAAGTTCCAGCCGTTGGTCTCGGTGTAGTCGTGGCCCCACACGCGCGGGTCGTACGCCTCGGGGGACAGCCGCCAGGTGCCGTCCGCGTTCCGGCCCTGGAAAAAGTCGATCTTCTTGTCGAAGAGGTGGACGTAGCCGCGGGCACGCTGGAAGAAGTAGTTCGACTCCTCCTTGTACCGCTTCTCACCGGTCTTCTTGTACAGCGCCTTGCCCATCTGGGCGATGCCGAAGTCGTTGAGGTAGCCCTCCAGCGCCCAGGACATGCCCTCCTTGGTGTCGGTGCTGGTGTAGCCGAGGAAGGGCGAGGTGCTCATGCCCTTGCGGCCCACGCCCGGGTCGGGCGGGGCGACGGTGGCGTTCTTCAGGGCTGCCTCGTAGGCGGCCTCGGCATCGAAGTCGACGCCCTTGAGGTACGCGTCGGCGAACGCCACGTCGGATGAGGTGCCGGTCATCAGGTCCGCGTAACCGGGGGAGGACCAGCGCGAGACCCAGCCGCCGTCCTTGTACTGCTGGACGAAGCCGTCGGCCATCTTCCCCGCCTGCTTCGGCGTGAAGAGGGAGTAGGCGGGCCAGGTGGTGCGGTAGGTGTCCCAGAAGCCGTTGTTGACGTACACCTCGCCGTCGACGATCTTCGAGCCCGTCTCGGTCGGACTGTCCGGCTTCTCGGCGGGGGAGAAGGGGCTGGCGTACCGCTTCTTCGTTCCCACCTTCTCGTGGCCGGCGTTGGGGTAGAGGTAGAGCCGGTAGAGGTTGGAGTACAAAGTGGTGAGCTGGTCGGGTGTGGCGCCCTCGACCTCGATGACGTCGAGAAGGTCGTCCCACTGCTGCTGTGCCCGGTGCTCGACCTGCTCGAAGGAGCGCGACCGCGGAATCTCGGCCCGCAGGTTGGCCTTCGCCTGGTCGACGCTGATCAGCGAGGTGGCGATCCGCATCGACACGGTACGGTCGGCGCCGGGGGAGAAGCGCAGGTAGCCCGCGGCGTCCTTGCTGCCGCCGCTGCTCAGCTTCCCGCCGCCGGTGACCGGGGCGTCGAACTCGGCGTAGACGAACATCCGTGTCGCGCCCGTGGACAGCCCGCTCTTGACGTCGGACCAGCCGGTGGCGATGCCCCGCTCGGTGTCGAGGGTGAGCCCGGCGTTGTCGTCGACGTTGTCGAAGACCAGGCCGGCGTTCTTCTTGGGGAAGGTGAAGCGCATCATCGCCGCGTGGTCGGTCGGGGTGACCTCCGCTCGCAGCTTGTTGGTGAAGGTGACACCGTAGTAGTGCGGCCGCGCCGTCTCGTCCGCGTGCCGGAAGGGCAGTGCGCGGGCCTTGCGGTCCGCGTCCGGGGTGCCCTTGGCCGTGGTCGGCATCACCTGGAACGTCTGCCGGTCACCCATCCACGGGCTGGGCTCGTGGCTGGCGCCGAACGCCTGGAGGCTCGGCAGGTTGTCCGCGTTGTTGCCCTGCGCGTACGAGTACAGCCAGTCCTTGGCTCCCGCGTCGGTCACCGGCGTCCAGAAGTTGAAGCCGTGCGGGACGGCGGTGGCGGGAAAGTTGTTGCCGCGTGAGAAGGAGCCGCTGGAGTTGGTGCCCCGGGTGGTGATCACGTGGTCGGAGAGGCTGCCGGTGTGGTGGCCCGTCGACCGGGCGCCCGTCGACGGTTTGTCGGGGGCCATCCGTACGTCGTCCAGCCAGCCCCCGAGCGCGCCGGAGCCGTTCGCCGCACTCCTGGCGGCTTCGCCGCTGTCGTAGCCGAGCAGCACCCGGTCGACGGTCCTGCCCTGGGCGACGGCGCCGATCCGGGCCTCGACGTTGTTCCACTGGTTGACGTACAGCGTCCTGGCGGCGCCCTGCGCGGCCGGGCTCAGCCGGTTGCCGTGGCTGTCGGTGGCGGGCAGCTCGCTGAGGTAGGTGCCGTCCGTGAAGGCGAGGTCGACGGCCACGTGCGTGGCGGCGTAACTGCGGTCGCCCTTCGGCATCTCCGGGAAGAGCCGGTAGGAGAGCACGGTGTCACGGGTGACGGTGAGGTCGACGTCGAAGATTTTGTTGACGGCGTAGTCGTGCCCGGAGCCGGTGCGGGTGCCGGAGAAGCGCAGGGCGTGGGTGCCGGTGAAGCCGGCACCCGTCTTGGCGGTGGGGGAGTCCTCGGGCCCGGTGCCGGTGCGGGTGGCGAGTCCGGGCTTGCCGTCGTGGGTGACACCGTGCGCGCGGGGGGAGCCGTCGGGGCCGGTTTCGACGGTGCTGTTCCAGTCCGGTGCCGGGGTGTCCGGCTCGAAGGAGGAGGCGAACCGGGCGGGCTGCCCCTCGGAGCCGGGGTCGGGCTGGGCGACGGCGGTGGCCTGGAGCCCGGTGGTGGCCAGGAGTGCGAGGACGAGGCCCGCGGCGGACCGGCGCGCCGCTGCGGCGGGTATCGCACGGAAGCCGGCGGGTCTGCGGCGGGCGGCCTTACGGAGTCGGAGCAGGGGGCTGTGGGGCACACGGACCTCTCAACAGGCCGACAACGTTGTCAGTTGTGATTTTCGACGACCAGTAATCTACGGGAAACCGCCCGTGTCAAGGGTGTTGGGGTGCACGAGGCGCCATGGAATTCGGCACAGGTCTCAACTCGGGAAAGATGGCGGACCGAGGCGTTCTCGATCTTGCTCAGATGGCGAAGAGTGGACTATACCTGTCCGCACCTTGAGCGGTACCCGCGCGCGGGCGGCCGTATCACTGGCGCACCATCGCACAACCCGCACCACCCAGCTTGCACTTCACCCGCGGTGTCGGGCCCTTCGCCGGTGGCGAGTTGACGGGAGACCGGTACACCGCCTGAGTCCTGGAGAAGGCGAGGACTTGAGCATGGGATCCACCAGCGTCAACCGTCGCGACGTGATGAAGCGGGCCACGGCGGCCGGACTTCTCACCGTGCCCGCCGTCGGTGCTCTGACGTCCTGCGCCACCGGTGGCGGCAACGACGAAGGGCCGGAAAAGGGGAAGAAGACCGCCGACAATCCGCTTGCCGTCAAGAAGGACGCCGGACTCCAGGTCTACGTCTTCAACGGCGGGTACGACGACAAGTACGCGCGCTATGTCAGCGACATGTACGAGAAGAAGTACCCGAAGGGGAAGGTCGACCAGAAGCGGACCGAGAAGATTGCCACCCAGACGCAGCCGCGGGTCGTGAAGGGCGACCCGCCGGATGTCATCAACAACTCCGGCGCGGACATCATGACGATGTCGAAACTCGTCAAGAACAAGCAGGTCGCCGACGTCACCGAGCTGCTGGACGCGCCGAGCTGGGACGACCCCGACGTCAAGGTGCGCGACACCCTGGTCAAGGGCGTGGAGGAGATCGGCCAGTTCGGCAGCAAGGCCGTCTACCAGTTGAACATCGCGCAGACCGTCTACGGCATCTGGTACTCGAACAAGATGCTGCGCGAAACGCTCGAAGTGGACTACCCGAAGACCTGGGACGACATGCTCGCCGTCTGCAGGACGGCGAAGAAGAAGGGCGTGCACGGCTGGACTTACCCCGGCGGCCACCCGCGCTACATGTTCTTCAGCATGTACCCCATGTTCGGTCAGGTAGGGGGCCGCAAGCAGCTCGACGCGTTCGACTATCTGGAGCCGAACGCCTGGAAGACGGACGCCGTCAAGGACGTGCTGGAGGCGTACGAGGAACTTCTGGCCAAGAAGTATGTCCTCACCGGCTTCGACGGCAACCAGGCCCACATCGAGGCACAGACCGCCTGGACGAAGGGCAAGGCGGTCTTCATACCGGACGGTTCGTGGGTGGAGAACGAGGCCAAGGACACGACGCCCAAGGACTTCGAGATGCGGGTCGGCGCGACCCCCTCGCTCGACAGGGGCGACCGCATGCCGTTCGGCACGCTCTACGCCCCGCCCGGTGAGCCGTACATCATTCCGGAAAAGGCCCGGAACCGGCAGGGCGGCCTGGAGTGGATGCGGATGATGTACAGCAAGAAAGCCGCGGTGAATCTCTTCCACGAGGTCTCCTCCATGCCCGTGGTCAAGGGCGCCATCGACGGTCTGGATCTCCCGCCGGGGGTGGAAAGCTCGCAAAAAGCGATCAAGGCGGCGGGCGACGACATCGTGATCGCCTTCTTCAAGGAGTGGTACGGCGACCTGTGGCGGACGGACTTCGACTCCGTCATCGGGAAGTTCATGAACGGGGAGTCCTCGGCGAAGGAGACCATGAACGCGATGCAGAAGGCCGCCGACCGCACGGCCAAGGACCCCGACGTCACAAAGATCAAGAAAGCCTGAACCGGCGCGGACGGCGTGGGGAATTCCGGGGAGAAGCGGAGCGGCGTGAAGAATCGGATACGGCCGGCCACGGGCGGGCCCACGAGCGGGAAAACGGTCCCCTGGCGGAAGCTCCCGCCGGGCGACAAGCTGGCTTTCGCCGTGGCGGTCGTACTGCCGCCCCGGTTCACCCCGGAACGGGTCCGCTACGACCGCAGATACCGCACGCTGGACAAATACCGTTTCATCATCGGGTTTCTGCTGCTGCCGCTGATCTTCTACGCGGTCTTCGTCATCTCGCCCTTCCTCCAGGCCATCTACTACTCCTTCACGGACTGGACGGGCGGCGCCACGGCGAACTTCGTCGGCGGCGACAACTACGTGAAGATGTGGAACGACCCGAAGTTCTGGGACTCGCTGCGCACGAGCCTGCTGCTGCTGGTGTGCGTTCCGCTGGTCACGCTGGCGCTCGGCATCTTCTTCGCCTACATGATCACCGCGGGCGGCCGGCACCGCAGGGGGGAAGCCGTCGCGGGCGTCATCGGCTCCTCCTTCTACAAGATCGTCTACTTCTTCCCGCAGGTGCTCTCCATCGCGCTGATCGCCGTCGTGTGGCAGCAGGTCTACAGCTCGCGCAGCGGCCTGCTGAACGGCGTGCTCGGCGCGGTGGGACTCGACGGGCTCGAACAGCGCTGGCTGGGCGGCGACTACGAACTCGCCCTGTTCTCCACCATGGTGGTGATCGCCTGGAGCTTCGTCGGCTTCTACGTCGTGCTCTTCTCCGCCGCCATGGGCGCCATCCCCAAGGACATCTACGAGGCGGCGCTGCTGGACGGCGCCGGGCGGGTGGCCACGTTCTTCCGGGTGACGCTGCCGCTGATCTTCGACACCGTGCGCACCGGCTGGATCTACATGGGCATCCAGGCGCTGGACGCCTTCGCGGTGGTGCTGATCATGGTGCCTTCGCACGCGCTGAAGGTCACCCCGGTCTACCTCTACGAGCAGTTCCGTGAGGGCCAGTTCGGCTACGCGACGTCCATCGGTGTGGTGCTCCTCGTCCTGAGCATGATCTTCACGCTCGCCGTGATGAGGGTCGGCCGCCGTGACCAGATCGAGTACTGAGATGCGGGATGCGATGAGTGCCGAACCGATGAGCACCGGCCCCACCGTGGCCGGCGAGCCCGCCGACACCGTACCGGCGGACGCGGACCGGCCCGCGGCCGGGCGGCCGGGCGGCCGGCGGACCAGGGGCGGTGAGAGCGGCGTACTGAACGTCTTCTCGCACGCCTTCCTGATCGGCTGGGTGCTCCTGGCGGCGGGTCCGCTGCTCTGGGTCCTGCTGACCTCCTTCCGGCCGACCGCCGACTTCCTCAACGACCCGATGGGCCTGCCGACCTCCCTGCACTGGCAGAACTTCGCCGACGCGTGGACCGAGGCGAAGATCGGCCGCTACGCGTTCAACTCGCTGATCATCCTGGTGGGGTCGTTGACCGGCACCATGCTGCTCGGTTCGATGGCCGCGTACGTGATCGCCCGGTTCACCTTCCCCGGCAACCGGTTCGTCTTCCTGCTGTTCGCCGGCGGCATGATGTTCCCGGTGATCCTCGCGCTGATCCCGCTGTTCACCATCATGGACAACCTGTCCCTGCTGGACACCCGACCGGGCCTGATCACCGCGTACATCGCCTACTCGCTGCCGTTCACCACCTTCTTCCTCACCTCCTTCTTCCGGACCCTGCCCACCGGGGTCCAGGAGGCGGCGATGATCGACGGGGCCTCGCACACCCGCACCTTCTTCCAGGTGATGCTGCCCATGGCGAAGCCGGGCCTGGTGAGCATCGGGATCTTCAACTTTCTCGGCCAGTGGAACCAGTACCTGCTGCCGCTGCTGCTCAACAACGACAACGAGGACAACTACGTGCTGCCCCAGGGACTGGCGGCGCTGACGGTCTCCCAGGGGTACGCGGGCAACTGGGGCGCCCTGTTCGCCGGGCTGACCATCGCCATGCTGCCGGTGCTCCTCGTCTACTCGGTCTTCCAGCGCCAGGTGCAGGCCGGGCTGACCGCGGGAGCCATCAAGTAGGCCGGACGAAGCAGCAGGTCGAACGGGCCGCCCCGGACGGTGATTTCAGCTTGGCCACGAAAGTGGCCTAGACCTGTCGAGGCGGAAACGGCCATGGATAGTCTGCGCCCTGACTGCGACGGGATCACCCGCCGGTCAGTCGGGGCTCCTCGCCCGAGCGTCGCGCGGGGGATCCGGGTGGCGCCCGGAGCGACAGCATCACCTGCGAGCAAGTCGACACCGATGTCGAAGGGTTGAGCAACATGAACTACAGAGCAGTGGCGGCCGGTGCCGCGGTGCTCGCCATGGCGCTGAGCGTCACCGCCTGCGGCGGTGACAGCGGGAGCTCCGGGGACAAGAACACCATCAAGCTGGTGGCGGCCGACTACGGCGACAAGAAGTCCAACGCGTCCAAGGTCTACTGGGACTCGGTCGTCAAGGACTTCGAGAAGAAGCACAAGGGCATCAAGGTCGACGTCCAGGTCATCAACTGGAACGACATCGACAAGCAGGTCAAGACGATGATCCAGTCCGGCAACGTGCCGGACCTGCTGCAGACCGGCGGCTACGCGGACAAGGTCGCCGACGACCTGCTCTACAAGGCCGACGAGGTCCTCTCGCCCAAGACGCAGAAGAACCTCATACCCTCCTTCGCCAAGGCCGGCGAGGTGAAGGGTACCCAGTACGGCATCCCGTGGGTCTCCTCGACCCGGGTCCTCTTCTACAACAAGGCCGTCTTCAAGAAGGCCGGCATCAAGAGCCCGCCCAAGACCTGGGACGAGCTGGCCGACGCCGCGCAGAAGATCAAGAAGACCAAGGCCGCCGACACCCCCTACGCGCTCCCGCTGGGGCCCGAGGAGGCGCAGGGCGAGTCGATGATCTGGGAGCTGGGCAACGGCGGCGGTTACACCGACGCCGGCGGCAAGTACACCCTCGACAGCAAGAAGAACGTCGAGACCTTCGACTGGCTGCGGGACAACCTCGTCAAGCCGGGGCTCACCTACTCCAACCCGGCCACCACCGACCGCAAGACGGCCTTCGCGGACTTCGCCGCGGGCAAGGCGGGGATGCTCAACGGCCACCCGAGCCTGGTCCAGATGGCCAAGGCCGGCAAGGTCGACTACGGCGTCACCACCATCCCCGGCAAGACCGGTCCGCTCAAGACCACGCTGGGCGTCGCCGACTGGATGATGGCCTTCAAGGACGGCGGCAAGCAGAAGCAGATCAAGACCTTCCTCGACTTCGTGTACTCGAAGCAGATGCTGAAGTTCGACGAGATGTACAACTTCATGCCGGTCACCCAGGACGCGCTCCAGACGATGCAGTCCAGCGGCAAGCACAAGGACCTTCAGCCCTTCTTCGACGAGCTCGACGGCGCGCGGTTCTACCCGCTGGGCGACCCGTCCTGGGACGTCGTCTCCGCGGAGATGAAGAAGACCGGCGGCCAGGCGGCCAAGGAGGACCCGAAGAAGGTCCTCGGGGATCTGCAGAAGAAGGCGGAGGCAGCGGCGGCGAAGAGCAAGTAGGCCGCGGCTCGCTCCCCCTCGCACCTGAGTACCGCTAGGAGATCCCGTGTCATTGAAGGCCCCGCCGTCCCCGGCCAGCAGGAGCCGGGGACGGGGCGGGCAGCCCGTCAGGCCGGCCCCCCGCTCGCGCGGCGGGCTGGCCCGGCTCGGCCCGCTTCCCTGGATAGCCCCGGTCGTCCTGCTCATCCTCGCCGTCGTCGTCTGGCCCGTCATCGAGCTGATCAGGACCTCCTTCCAGGAGATCAGCATCTCGGGGATGGTGCGGGGCTCGGCCGGGACGGACAAGTACAAGCAGCTCTTCGACGAGTCCGGCTTCGGACACGTCATCGCCATGACCGTCCTGTGGACGATCGTGGTCGTCGGCGTCACCATGCTGGTCTCGCTGGGACTGGCGCAGCTGTTCAACCAGCGCTTCCCCGGCCGCCGGATCACCCGCTGGGCCCTCATCGCGCCCTGGGCGGCCTCGGTGCTGATGACGGCCATCGGCTTCAAGTGGATGCTCAACCAGACCGCCGGCGTGCTGAACACGGTGATGCTGGACCTGGGCATCATCGACAAGTCAGAGGACTGGCTGGGCTCGCAGTCCACCGCCTGGCCCTGGATGATGTTCGTGGCCGTGTTCGTCTCGCTGCCCTTCACCACCTACACCCTGCTGGCCGGGCTCCAGACGATCCCGGGGGACGTCTACGAGGCGGCCCGCATCGACGGCGCTGGACCTTGGCAGACCTACCGGGGCATCACGCTTCCGCTGCTGCGGCCCGCCTTCCTCGTCGGTGTGGTCATCAACCTCATCAACGTCTTCAACTCGTTCCCGATCATCTGGGCGATGACGCAGGGCGGGCCGGGCAGCGACACCTCGACGACCACCGTGTTCATGTACAAGCTCAAGGAGACGGACATCGCCGAGTCCGCGGCGATGTCGGTGGTCAACTTCGCCATGGTCGTCGTGCTCGTGCTGCTCTTCCTCAAGGTCAGCCGGTGGAACGAGGAGGACTGATGGCGACCGCAACTCAGGCCGCGGGGCCCGGCCCCGTCAAGGAGGGCCCCGCCGGGCCCGTCAAGCGCACCGTGCGCCCGCCCAGGCGCACCTTCCGGCCGCGCACCCTGGTGATCGCCGCCGTCGCATGGCTGCTCGCGGCCGTCTTCCTGGCGCCGTACCTGGAAATGATCGTCACGGCGCTGCGGCCCGCCGACCAACTGCGCGACCGCACCTATCTGCCCGACAAGCTCGACTGGGCCAACTTCGTCGACGTGTGGCGGGAGTCGTCGCTCGGCAACAACCTGGAGATCACGCTCCTGGTGGCGGGCGGCTCCACGCTGCTGGTGCTGATCGTCTCGCTGCCGGCCGCGTACTACACGGCGCGGGTGAGATTCAGGGGCCGCAAGTGGTTCCTGCTGCTGGTGCTCGTCACCCAGATGTTCCAGCCGACCGCCCTGCTGGTGGGCCTCTACCGCGAGTTCTACCAGCTGGACATGCTCAACTCCGTCTGGACGCTGATCCTCACCAACGCCGCCTTCAACCTCGCCTTCGCCGTGTGGATCCTGACCGCCTACATCGGATCGATCCCTCAGGAGCTGGAGGAGGCGGCGATGGTGGACGGCACCAGCCGCTTCGGGGCGTTGACGAGGGTGACGCTGCCCCTGGCGCTGCCCGGCGTCGTCACGGCCGTGATCTTCACCTTCATCTCGGCATGGAACGAGTTCGTGATGGGGCTGACGCTCTCCACGGAGCCGGCCAAGCAGCCGCTGACGGTCGGCATCAACAACTTCATCGGCGCCTACACGGTGCAGTGGAACTACCTGTTCGCCGCCTCCGTCGTCGCCATCGTCCCGGTGGTCGTGCTGTTCGCCTTCATCGAGCGGCACGTGGTCTCCGGCCTGACGGCGGGCTCCGTGAAGTGAGCCCGGCCCGGTGACGTGAAGACGTGACCGCGCACCTACGGGAGGGGCCGTCCGCGGTCCCTCCCGCACGGGTCCCCGGCGAGCGCCGGGGACCCGGCGCTTTCTCCCGCTCAGCTCCGTATGATGAGTCACAAATGAGCGCCGGTTGTTGCCCGACGGGTTTGAAGGACTTGACGGGGAGGCCCACCGGGTCTGTTCTTGGAGTTCAGATGTTGGAGACAAGCGGGGAGTGAACAGTGGTGGAGACTCCGGGGTCGCAGTCCTCGCTGCACCGGGCGAACCTTGAGCGTGTCGTACGCGCCGTCCGGATGGCGGGCTCCCTCACCCAGGCGGAGATCGCCCGCACCACGGGGCTGTCCGCCGCGACCGTCTCCAACATCGTCCGTGAGCTGAAGGACGCCGGTACCGTCGAGGTCACGCCCACCTCCTCCGGCGGCCGGCGGGCCCGCGCCGTCTCGCTGAGTGCCGACGCCGGCATCGTCGTCGGCGTCGACTTCGGCCACTCCCACCTGCGGGTCGCCGTCGGCAACCTCGCCCACACGGTGCTGGCGGAGGAGGCCGAGCCCATCGACGTGGACGCCTCGGCCGGCCAGGGCCTCGACCGGGCCGAGCGACTGGTGCGCCGCCTGGTGGCCGAGAGCGGCATCGGGCCCGGCAAGGTCATCGGTATCGGCCTGGGCGTCCCCGGGCCCATCGACATGGAGACCGGGGTGCTCGGCTCCACCGCGATCCTGCCGGGCTGGGTCGGCACCAATCCGCGCGACGACCTGGCCGCCCGCCTGGACGTGCCCGTCTACGTCGACAACGACGCCAACCTCGGCGCCCTGGGCGAACAGGTCTGGGGCGCCGGACAGGGCGCCCGGGACCTGGCCTACATCAAGGTCGCCAGCGGCGTCGGCGCCGGACTCGTGATCAACGGGCAGATCTACCGCGGCCCGGGCGGCACGGCCGGCGAGATCGGGCACATCACGCTGGACGAGTCGGGCCCGGTCTGCCGCTGCGGCAACCGCGGCTGCCTGGAGACCTTCACCGCCGCCCGGTACGTGCTTCCGCTGCTGCACTCCAGCCACGGCACCGACCTGACCATGGCGCGGGTGGTGCGGCTGGCGGCCGACGGCGACCCCGGGTGCCGGCGCGTGCTGGCCGACATCGGCCGGCACATCGGCAGCGGGGTGGCCAGCCTCTGCAACCTCCTCAACCCCTCGCGGGTCGTCCTCGGCGGGGACCTGGCCGAGGCCGGGGACCTGGTACTGGATCCCGTGCGCGACTCGGTGGCGCGGTACGCCATCCCCAGCGCGGCGCGGCAGTTGAAGGTCCTGCCGGGTGAACTCGACAGCCGCGCCGAAGTGTTGGGTGCGCTCGCCCTGGTGCTCAACGAGATGGGTGACACCACCTTGGTGGACGCGGCGTCGGCAGCCTGAGCCCTGCGGGGAGTTGCCGCGGGCGACGCAGGGGCTCAGCGGCGTTGTGCAGCGGGGCTGTCGGGTTCTGTGAGCCCGCCGTGGCGGGGTGCGGGCAGGGTTTCCCGTGCCCCGGCGCGGCGCCCGTCCCAGCGCCCGCTGAGGGGCTTCTCGGGGCCTCTTGCGGGGTCCGTCCCGGTGTTCCCGTGGGTTTCCGATTTCAACGGATGGCATCGTTGTCATCTCGTTAAGGATTTGCTTATTGACCGTTGCGACGGCGGCGAGTTGACTTCCGGCTACCCCGGCCGCGACGCCGCGGCCCCGTCAGGGAGGTCACCCCATGCACGCTGCGCTGCGCGGCATCGTCTTCGGCACCGTCACTCTCTCGCTCGCCCTCACCACAGCCGCCTGCGGCAGTGCGGACCAGGCGGACGGCAAGGACAGCGGCAAGGACAAGAAGGGCCCGCTCACCATCGGGCTGCTGCTTCCCGAGAACCAGACGGCCCGTTACGAGCGGTTCGACAAGCCGCTGTTGGAGAAGAAGATCAAGCAACTGGCGGGCAAGGACACCCGGGTCCTGTACTCCAACGCCAAGCAGGACGCGAACCTTCAGCAGCAGCAGGCCGAGACCATGATCACCAAGAAGGTCGACGCGCTGATCGTGGACGCGGTGGACGCCAAGTCCGTCGCCGCCTCCGTCAAGAAGGCCGACAACGCCGACATCCCTGTCGTCGCCTACGACCGCCTCGCCGAGGGCCCCATCAAGGCCTACACCTCCGTGGACAACCCCCGGGTCGGCAAGATCCAGGCCACGTCGCTGCTCAAGGAGCTCGGCGACAAGGCCGACGACGGCAAGATCGTCATGATGAACGGCTCCGTCACCGACCCCAACGCCAAGATGTACCGGGAGGGCGCCCACTCTGTCCTCGACGGCAAGGTGAAGATCGGCAAGGAGTACGACACCAAGGAGTGGAAGCCGGAGAACGCCAACAGCAACATGGAGGGCGCCCTCTCCGCCCTCGGCAAGAAGAAGATCGTCGGCGTCTACTCGGCCAACGACGGCATGGCGGGCGGCATCATCACCGCCCTCAAGGGCGCCGGCTTCACCAAGGACGACATGCCCCCGGTGACCGGTCAGGACGCCGAACTCAACGGCGTGCAGCGCATCCTGGCGGGCGAGCAGTTCATGAGCGTCTACAAGCCGTACGTGCCCGAGACCTCCGCGGCTGCCGAGTTCGCCGTCGCCCTGGCCAAGGGCGAGAAGCTGGACGACATCGCCACCTCCACCACCAACAGCAACTCGGAGAAGGACGTCCCCACCAAGATCGTCACGCCGCTGCCGCTGACGAAGGACGACATCAAGAAGTACGTCGGCAAGCCCGGCTTCTTCACCGCCAAGGAGATCTGCACCGCCAAGTTCAGCAAGGCGTGCGACGAGGCGGGCATCAAGTAGGCCGCAAGGCACCATCGATCGGCCCGGGGCGGGCCCCGGCCGGCCCGCGGGAACATCGATCCGCCCGGGCAGGCGCACCGCCTGCCCGGGCGGGTTCCGGTAAGGAGTGATTCACGTGTCCGCTACGCCCGTGCTGGCGTTGCGCGGAGTCTCCAAGCGGTTCGGCGCCGTGCAGGCGCTCACGGACGTCGACCTGGAGGTCCACCCCGGCGAGGTCGTCGCGCTCGTCGGTGACAACGGTGCAGGAAAGTCCACCCTGGTCAAGGCCATCGCAGGCGTCAGCCCCGCGGACGAGGGCCGCGTGGAGTGGAACGGCGAGCCGGTCGGCATCGACAAGCCGCACGACGCGCAGGAGCTCGGCATCGCGACCGTCTACCAGGACCTGGCCCTGTGCGACAACCTCGACGTCGTCGGCAACCTCTACCTCGGCAACGAGCTCAAGTCCGGCGGCATCCTGAACGAGGTCGAGATGGAGCGCCGCTCCCGCGAGCTGCTCTCCACCCTCTCCATCCGCATCCCCAGCGTCCGCATCCCCGTCGCCTCCCTCTCCGGCGGCCAGCGGCAGACCGTCGCCATCGCCCGCTCGCTGCTGGGCGAGCCCCGCGTCGTCATCCTCGACGAGCCCACCGCCGCGCTCGGTGTCGAGCAGACCGCGCAGGTCCTCGACCTGGTGGAGCGGCTGCGGGAACGTGAACTGGGGGTGCTGCTCATCAGCCACAACATGGCCGACGTGCAGGCCGTCAGCGACCGGGTCGCCGTGCTGCGCCTCGGCCGCAACAACGGCACCTTCACGGTGAGCGAGACCTCCCAGGAGGAGATCGTCTCCGCGATCACCGGCGCCACCGACAACGTCGTCACCCGCCGCAAGGCCCGTACCGCCCAGCAGGCGCCCACCAAGGAGGTGCGCAAGTGACCACCGGCACCCCCACCGACGGCACGCCGGCCGACACGACCGGCTCCGCGACCGCCGTCACCAAGGAGGCGGAGGAGAACGGCACCGCGAGCGCGGCCCCCGTGGCCTCCGTCGACCCGCGGCTGCTGGTGCGCGAGCGCGGCTTCGCCGGGTACCTCGACGACCTGCTGCGCCGGCTGCGCACCGGTGAGCTCGGCTCGGTACCGGTGGTCGTCGGGCTGATCGTCATCGGCATCGTCTTCCAGCTCCAGGACTCGGCGTTCCTGAGCGCCGACAACCTCAGCAACCTGTTCGTGCAGAGCGCGGGGACCGGTCTGATCGCAGTCGGCATCGTCTTCGTGCTGCTGCTGGGCGAGATCGACCTGTCCGTCGGATCGGTCAGCGGCATGTCGGCCGCCGTGCTCGCCGTGCTGAACATCAACCACGGCATGAACGAGACCCTGGCGGTGGTGCTGGCGATCCTCGTCGGCATGGCGGCCGGCGCGATCCACGGCTTCTTCTTCGCCAAGATCGGCGTACCGGCCTTCGTCGTCACCCTTGCGGGTCTGCTCGGCTGGAACGGCCTGATGCTCCAGATCCTGGGGCCCAGCGGCACCATCAACCTGGACGACGACGGGCTGGTCGCGCAGCTGACCAACCACTACTTCGCCGACAAGTTCTGGGCGATGGGCCTGGCCACCGTCTGCGTGCTCGCCTTCCTGGGCTTCTCGCTGCTGGACGCGCGGCGGCGCAAGGCCGCCGACGTGCCCAGCCGTCCGCTCAGCGAGATCGTGCTGCGCACCGTCGTGGTGGCGATACCCGCGTACGCGGCCGCGCTGGTCTTCAACTCCTACAAGGGGCTGCCGCTGGCGGTCGTCATCTTCGTCGGCGTCGTCGTGCTCGGCGACTTCGTGCTGCGGCGCACCACCTACGGGCGGCAGGTCTTCGCGGTGGGCGGCAGCAGCGAGGCCGCCACGCGGGCGGGCATCAGCGTGCCCATGGTGCGCATCACCGTCTACTCCATCGCCGGGACGATGGCCGCCGTCGGCGGTCTGTTCTTCGCCTCCCAGATCAACGCGGCCAACCAGTCCTCCGGCGCGGGCAGCCTGCTGATGAACTGCATCGCCGCCGCCGTCATCGGCGGGACCAGCCTCTTCGGCGGCCGGGGCAAGACCTGGTCGGCGCTGCTGGGTGCGCTGGTCATCCAGTCCATCAACTCCGGCATGGCCCTGCTGGGCACCGGATCCGCCGTCCGCGACATGATCACCGGCGCGGTGCTGCTGGCGGCCGTCGTCATCGACTCGGTCTCCCGCCGCACCCAGAAGACCGCGGGACGCGCCTAGGAGCCTCGCGGGCCGGGTCACCGGCCCGGTCCGCGAGGTCCGACGAGGCGGTGCGGGCGGCCCGCGGCGACCGCGGTCCGCCCGTGCCGCTGCCCGCCCCGGCCGTGCTAGCTTCTGTATACAGCACGT
Organism: Streptomyces sp. CNT360; assembly: GCF_000424785.1. Classification (NCBI taxonomy): domain Bacteria; kingdom Bacillati; phylum Actinomycetota; class Actinomycetes; order Kitasatosporales; family Streptomycetaceae; genus Streptomyces; species Streptomyces sp. CNT360. The sequence goes on from NZ_AUKO01000013.1 coordinate 302,780, forward strand.
ATGCAAAGCGTCGGTGGGAGGACCGCGGTGGTGTCCGGAAGGCAGAAGGCGTACGCGTATCTGAAGGACACCGTGCTGACCGACCCCCGGATGCAGGGGGAGTTCCTCTCCGAGCAGGCGATCGCCGACAGCATCGGCGTCTCCCGGACCCCCATCCGCGAGGCCCTGCTGCTGCTCGCCGCCGAGGACCTGGTCAGCCTCGTCCCCAAGCGCGGCGCCTACATCGCCCCTCTTTCCGGCCGCGAGATCGCCGAGTTGATGGAGATGCGCGCCGTGCTGGAGCGGTACGCGGCGCAGCGGGCCGTCGAGCGGCGCGAGGCCCCGGTGGCCGAGATGAGGCGGATCCTGGACGAGCAGCGGACGCTGCGCGGCGAGGACGCCGCCCGCGAGTTCATCGCCGCCGACCACCGCCTGCACGCCGCACTCGTCGCCGCCGTCGGCAACGCGCTGATGGCCAAGCAGTACGACGCGCTGCGCAGCCGGCAGATCCGCGCGGGAGTCGTCGCGCTCTACCGCTCCTGCGGGCGCCAGGACGAGGTGCTCGCCGAACACCTGCGCATCATCGAGGCGCTGGAGGCCGGCCACGCGGAGCGGGCGTGCGCCGCCATCGACGAGCACATCGCCGCCACCCGCCGCATCCTGACCGACGGCTGACCGCGGCGGGCCGCCGTCGACCGGCGACGGCGGGCCGCCGGTCGAGGGCTGCTACAGCCGTCGGTTGTCGAGCACGGCGACGGACCGGCGTGCCTGCTCCACCGCGTCCACGTCGACGTCGTGGACGAGGAGCTGCGGCGCGACTCCGGCCTCCGCGCGGACCCGGCCGTCCGGGCCGACCAGCAGGCTGTGGCCGATGCCCGTGGGCGCCTTCGTCCGCTCCTCGACGTCCGCGTCCGGCCCCGGCGGCGCCTGGTCGACGGCCGCGAGCCACACCGTCGCGTCCAGCGCCCGTGCCCGCGCCAGCAGGGACCAGTGGTCGAGCTTCCCCGGGCCCGCACCCCAGGACGCCGGCAGCACGCTGAGCACGGCGCCCGCGTCGGCATGCGCCCGGAACAGCTCGGGGAAGCGCACGTCGTAGCAGGTGGCGAGGCCGGTGCGGACACCGGCGACGTCGAGGGTGACCACCTCGCGGCCGGGTGCGACGGTGTCCGACTCGCGGAAGCCGAAGGCGTCGTAGAGGTGGATCTTGTCGTAGGAGACCTCGCCGTCGGGGCCGGTGGCCAGCAGCGTGTTGGCGACCCGGCCGTCCGACGCGGGGGTGAACATGCCCGCCACGACGGTGAGCCCGTGCCGCCGGGCGAGTTCGCGCACCCCGTCGGCCCACGGCCCGTCGAGCGGCTCGGCGACCGGGCCCAGCGGCACTCCGAAGCGGGCCATCGTCGCCTCGGGGAAGACCGCGAGCTGCGCTCCCTCTGCGGCCGCCCGTCCGGCGAGCGCGTCGACGGTGGCGAGGTTGGCCTGCGGGTCGGCCCCCGCGGTGCACTGGCACAGGGCGATACGCAAGGTGGTCAACGGTTTCCCTCTCTCGTTGCGCCGGTCGGTCGCGGGCTCACCGGCCGGTCTCACGGGTGCTCGTCGGTCGTGCTCGTGGGGTCACCGGTCGGCACCGACGAGTCGCTCGCCGGACCTCTCCTCGACGAGACGGCGGTAGCTCTCGTCCTCCTCCTGGTCGGGGTCCCGGCCGGCCAGCACGCCGGCCACCGTCAGCACCGCGGTCACCAGGATGTAGCCGGCCAGCGGCAGCCACAGTCCGAACGAGCCGAGCAGCGCCGTGAAGACGAGCGGCGCCACCGCCCCGCCGATCACCCCGGCCAGCGTGTAGGCGAGGGAGGAGCCGGTGTAGCGCAACCGCGGCGTGAACTGCTCGGCGACGAAGGCGGCCTGCGGCCCGTACATCACGGAGTGGATCACCAGCGCGACGACCACGCCGAGCACCAGCAGCGCCCAGGAGCCGGTGTCCGCCAGGGGGAAGAAGACGAACGGCCAGATCCCGGCGGCCACGGCGGCACCCAGGTAGAGCCGCCGGCGGTTCCAGCGGTCGGAGAGCGCCCCGGCGAGCGGGATGAGGACGATCTGCAGAGCGGACCCGATCAGCACGGCGGCGAGCGCCTTGCTGCGCGCCATGTCCAGCTCCTCGGTGGCGTAGGTCAGCACGAAGACGGTGAACATCGCGTACAGCACATCGGGGGCGACCCGGGAGAGCACCGCGGCGACGAGCGGGCGTCGCTGGGTGGTGAAGACCTCGCGGATCGGTGCCTCGGGCCGGTCGCCGCCGGCCTCCATGCCCTTGAAGACCGGCGTCTCCTCCAGCTTGACGCGGACCCACAGGCCGAAGGTCACCAGGACCCCGGAGAGCAGGAAGGCGATGCGCCATCCGAAGGAGAGGAACTGGTCCTCGGTGAGCAGGGCGCCGAGCGCGGCGAGCGCCCCGTTGGCCATCAGATTGCCGGCCGGCGGGCCGACCTGGGCGGCCGAGGCCCAGAAGCCACGTTTTCCGGCGTCGCCGAACTCGCTGGTCAGCAGCACGGCGCCGCCCCACTCACCGCCGACGCCGACGCCCTGTGCGAACCGCAGCAGCACCAGCATGACCGGCGCGACCGGGCCCGCCACGGCGTGGGTGGGCAGGCAGCCGATGAGGAAGGTCGCCGCGCCGATCAGCACGAGCGTCGCCACCAGGACCTTCTTGCGCCCGATGACATCGCCGAGCCGTCCGAAGACGAAGCCGCCCACCGGCCGCGAGACGTAGCCCACCGCGTAGGTGGAGAAGGCGAGGAGGGTGCCGGTGAGCGGGTCCTCGGACGGGAAGAAGAGCTTGCCGAACACGAGGGCGGACGCTGCCGAGTAGACGGCGAAGTCGTACCACTCCAACGAGGTGCCGGTGAGGCTGGCGACGAAGGCGCGCACCAGTGTTCTGCGGTCCGGTTCGGCCGGTGCCGGCCGGGCGTCCGCGGGTGCCCGGTCTGGCTGGCTTGGCTCCACGGGTTGTCCCCTTACGGTCACGAACCTGCTGTCGTACCTCAGCATACTTGCTGTATACAGGTCGTATGCGCAAGAGGGGAGGCGGAATCCACCTCTCCGGAACCCGGCCTCATCTGGAGGAACCCATGCCGAGCCTGACGTTCACGCTGCCCGACGGAAGCAGCCGCACCGCCACCACGACCAGGCTCCTCAACGCCGGGTACGCCGGCCGCAGCCAGCAGGACGTCGCCGCCCACGTCGCCGAGCTCGCCGAGCTCGGCGTCCCCGCCCCCGCCGCGATCCCGGCGCTCTACCCCGTCGCGCCCTACCTCGCGCAGCAGACCCGCACTGTCCCCGCACAGCACGGCCGCACCTCCGGCGAGGCCGAGTGGGCCCTGGTCGTCGACGACACCGGGGAGCTGCTGCTGACAGCGGCCTGCGACCACACCGACCGTGCGCTGGAGGCCCACGGTGTGGCCTGGAGCAAGAACGCAGGGCCCGACGTCCTCGCCGACCGCGCCTGGCTCCTGGCCGACGTCGCCGACCGCGTCGACGACCTGCGCCTGACCGCCTGGGTGACGGCCGCGGACGGCACCGAGACGCTCATCCAGGACGGCACCGCAGGCGAGCTGCTCACGCCCGCCTACTGGTCCCACGTGCTGCGTGAGCGCGGCGAGCTGGAGCCCGGCACCGTCCTGATCTCCGGCACCATCCCCATGGTCCCGGACGTCGACCAGTTCGCCGCCGGATGGCGGGTCCGGCTCACCGACCCGGTGAACGGGCAGGAGATCGAGCTCGCCTACGACGTGGTGCCGATGCCTGAACCGATCGGCTGACCCGAGCAGGTGGCCCGCATCCGGGTGTGCGGGCCACCTGTCACGACCGTGAGCACTCCGCGGGGCTTCCGTGCGGGCAGCGCATCCGGTTGTCGAACAAACGTGCACTTCGTGCGGGTCGGCGGGCCCGGCGCACCGGTGTGAGATACGAGTCATCCGTGGGTGCCCGGGTGTGCGGGGCGACGACGGGGGAACGCCCGCACATGCCCGGGCCGGACCGCGCACCCGGCCAGGAACCGGCATTCGTGTGACCGATGCAGCACCGGCCGGTGAGTGCCGGCGCGGGCGGAACACTAGACTCGACTGATCGGCTCGGTCCGACAACGAAGGCTCGACAGCGTTCGTACACGCTCGAAGCAAGGAGGTACGGGTGGCGTTGCTGACCCGCATCACGGGACCACGCGATCTGGACCGGCTCACTCCTGAGCAGCTCGACGCACTCGCCGGGGAGATCCGCACCTTCCTGGTGGAGGCGGTCTCCAAGACCGGTGGGCACCTGGGCCCGAACCTCGGCGTGGTCGAGCTGACCCTCGCCCTGCACCGGGTCTTCGACTCCCCCAAGGACAAGGTCCTCTTCGACACCGGGCACCAGTCCTATGTGCACAAGCTGCTCACGGGGCGGCAGGACTTCTCCCGGCTCCGTGCCAAGGGGGGCCTGTCGGGCTACCCGTCGCGGGCCGAGTCGGCGCACGACGTCATCGAGAACAGTCACGCCTCCACCGTGCTGGGCTGGGCCGACGGGCTGGCCAAGGCCAACGAGGTGCAGGGCCGGGGCGACCATGTGGTGGCCGTCATCGGTGACGGTGCGCTGACCGGCGGTATGGCCTGGGAGGCGCTGAACAACATCGCCGCTGCCAAGGACCGGCCGCTGGTCGTCGTCGTCAACGACAACGAGCGCTCCTACTCGCCCACCATCGGCGGGCTGGCCGACCACCTGGCCACCCTGCGCACCACCGACGGCTACGAGCGCTTCCTCGCCCGGGGCAAGGACGTCCTCAACCGCACCCCGGTCGTCGGCAAGCCCCTCTACGAGACGCTGCACGGTGCCAAGAAGGGCCTCAAGGACTTCATCGCGCCGCAGGGCATGTTCGAGGACCTGGGCCTGAAGTACGTCGGTCCCATCGACGGGCACGACATCGCCGCCGTCGAGTCCGCCCTGCAGCGGGCCAAGCGGTTCGGCGGCCCGGTGCTGGTGCACTGCCTCACCGAGAAGGGCCGCGG